>ONKG01000003.1 GCA_900318375.1 uncultured Lachnospiraceae bacterium | reverse complement strand
GACATTATACCAAAAAGGGAGGTCAATGCTCTTTTTATTTGGATCTCCCGTAAAATAAAGGATTTTAAACAATAAATGTGTGGTGAACTATACACTACCGCTTATATCCAGGAGGCATTTTTATGAGCGTACATGTGTGCCCAGGCTTTGCGGATGATTCACGACATCACTTGATGATAGCAGGGGCGGGCGCGGGAAAAACAACATTTCTTGTAGAGCGTGCATTAAGTCGCTCAGGATATACGTTGATAACAACTTATACAATCAGAAACTCAGAGGAAATTAAAGCTAAAATACGCGAACTGAATCACGGAGTTGTTCCCGGAAATATAGAAGTCCTGCCATGGGATACATTCCTCATCCAGCACGGAGCAAGGCCATTTCGGAGGAGCCTGTGCTTTTCTAATAATAAACCTGCACCGAGGATAAGTGGTATGCTGTTGGTAAACAGTCAAGCTGAAGGTGCCCCACGGTGGACAAATAGCAGGCAATATGAATTCTATATGACGTCATCGGGCCAGATATATTCAGACAAATTAGCAAATTATGTTTGCCAATGTGACGATGCTTCAGGTGGAGAAGTTGTCAATCGGATAACCGGCTGTTATGACAGAATCTATATCGATGAAGTACAAGATTTGGCTGGGTATGATCTTGAAATTGTCAATCGCCTCCTGCATCAGACTCGTGCTGAAATTGTCATGACTGGTGATCCGCGCCAATTCATATTCAGAACACATTGGGAAAAGAAGAACCAGCCGTATAACACAGGCAAAATAGATGCATATATTAGTGATAAGTGCGGGGATACAGATTGCTCGATTGATTATAAAACTCTGAACAGATCCTATCGATGCAGACCAGAACTGTGCTCATTTTCATCTTTGCTTTATGATGAATTTCCACCGGTAGAGTCAAGGACTGCATATGAAGATTCACTGCATGACGGTGTGTTTCTCGTAAGAAAAGAAGATGTCGACGACTATCTCGAAAGAATACATCCTGTTCAGCTGAGATGGAATGTGACTACAAAAGTAAAACCTGGGGCTCCAGTACTCAATATGGGCGAAGCAAAGGGAACAACGTTTGAAAGAGTGCTGATTTATCCTACAACGGACATGCTGAAATGGGTTTCAGATCATGGTCAAAACCTTTCTCAAGAGGCTAGGGCGAAGTTTTATGTTGCATTGACCCGGGCACGATATAGTGTAGGCATTGTCTGTAAAACAAAGAAGATTTATCAAGCTGACATTTCTGGGGTGCAGAGGTATGAGTGATAATGCCAGTTTTATCGCGTAGCAAAAGGCCAAAGGGGTGAGAACCTACAACCATTTGGATGAGGTAAGCACACTTCCTCGCCATGAATCAAATGGAGAATAAATGTATAATGCCTCAGATAGATAATATAAAGGAAGCAAAGGCAAATGAGCTTTTTAGAGATTGCGCATTGTTTGCCGGCCAGTTCTTTGAATTGCCGACGCCACTCGCTGTGAGGATGGAGAATTATTCAGAGGAACGCTTCCACCATCCTTTATGTCCTTCGTTCACAAATTGCGATCATGGGAGAATTATGATTGTTTTCAACCGTGATTGGGTTTATGACAGGATTGATGATCATTACGATGACATTCAGTTTTTCATGCTGCATGAACTGCGCCATGCTAACCAGTTCGTTCAGATTATGCAGTTGGAACGAGGAGAATCAACCCAGGAGCCGCCACAGACCATTAAGGCGTGGATGACAAGCTTTGGTAATTATACCCACAACGAGGGAGACCATTCATCTCAAACCCAGAATCTTTCTCAGCTTATCGAGCAGGATGCTTATGCATATGGCTTTGCACTTCATGATCTTCTTCATAGAAACGATAGGGGATATGAATATTATACGAGTTTACCTCCGGAAGCCGCCGGGCCAGCCTGGCAACTTGCTGTAGAATATAAGATGAAGAAGCCAGAACTGAAACGATATCTTGAAGGCTATCGACAGTTTAAACCGGAAAGAAATGATCCTTGCCCTTGTGGAAGCGGGAAGAAGTTCAAGAAGTGTCATTTGGGGAAAGGAATATTCGAAAGGTAGAATACGGGTATGTTTTAGCAACTTTTTGTACCCCTTGGGGAGATATCCGATACCTAAAAAAGGTAAGTGCCTAATATTAGGCACTTACGCTGTATCGTATCAGCTTAGGCGTCAGGTTCACCTCATCGGGAGGGATCGGCCTAAGCTGATATTTTTTCAGGACTTCTTCACCCAGTGACTCCCGCGCCGTCTCAAAAGGTGTTTTTTCATCGGGGCTTTTTCTGGGAGTGGAATTGATATGGTTCACGATTAGGTTGACATCCCACTGTGTCAGGAACTCAAAAGAAGTCTTTTTGGGCAGTGATATCTGTGTATGCAGAAGTGATGTGCATTGTAGAAGGTGCCTTTATGGTGCCAGTCGGAAAGCCTGTGGTTTTTGACTTCCCTGGAGATTGTGGACGGATCCTTGCACAGATAGCGGGAGATCTCCTTGAAGGAACGCCCTTCATTCAGCGAGTTTTCAATGAAGATCCTGTCTTTGAGTGTCAGATGTTTCTGGTTACCGGATATAAGCCTGCTCATATCTGTCTCCTTCCACTGCTGTCAGAAGGAGATATGAACATACCACCAAAGGAAGAAGGATTTCAACAGTAGAAAAGTCCGTGTGCGTTTTCGCCCACCCCTGCAGTCAACAGTCAAACCCAGACATAGAGGCCCCACCCCCGCTCAAACGCACACCGTACAGAAACAGGCTGAAGGGCCGCTGATACTATGTGTCAGTCAAGGGGCTTTCGCGGCATAAGCCACGCTCCTCACAAAAGTTCGTCACCGTGGTTATTCCACGACTTCGGTTTCGCACATCTATTGTACGCGGGAAGTCCGTATCAGCTCACTTTAGCGGTCAGGTACAGGTTGCGCGGGGCTCTGCCCCGAACCCCGGCCGTCCCCAAAAGCCTGCCATGCGTCCGGGGGACGCAGGGTGCTTACCCGCAAAAAGAGGCTGCAGTGTTATTACAGGTAAAACAGGATTATGCGTGTGAAAGATTAAATGCAACTTGTGCGAAGGTAAACGCAACTGATAGTCCTGATAGTAGCATTTACTTTTTTAATTCTCGAAAGAAGTATCGGGAAGAAAAAGGGCTGGATAAGGACTGAGATATTTGCTATAAATATTTGAAGGGAAGTACGAAGAAAACTAATGATATTAGGATTGTATGTGCCAGATCGACATGACGCTTCGGACCGAGGATTGCTACGGTGAAGTTGAAAAAGGGTAATTCTCTGCGGTTCTGGCACAGTTACGGTCTTCGACTATTAAGTACCCGACCATGAGCGTTTCGGCGTGGTGGCTTTTCATGAGAATGGCAGGGTTACCAGTATAGAAGAGAATCCTCAGGAGCCTTAGAGCAACTACGCTGTGACAGGCCATTATTTCTATCTGATGGATGTGAGCGCAAGAACCAATCAGGAGAAGCTCTCGGCTCGCGGAGAACTTGAGATCACCACGCTGAATAAAATGTATTTGAAAGTGTAGGCGGTAAGATGATTTTGCCACCATGATGTAAAAAAGTGCTTGACGTTTGCATTTGAAAGATGGCCTTCTGGATGTGCAACTGCAAGGCAGGGGCTTTGCAAGGTTAGATACAGGCGCAATGCAGAGTTTTCTCCAGGCGGCGGAGTTTGTGGAGATGATTCAGAGCAGGCAGGGGATTACAATAAGCGCTCCTGAGGAAAATGCTTATATCAATGGGTTCATAGAAAAAGAAAAGCTGTTGGAGAGCGCGAAGGCTTATGGAAAGAGCCTATATGGCGAGTATTTAAAGGCTGTGGCTGAAGGGAAAGTGAAGTATTGACTGAAGAATAAATAAGAATACTTGATGCAATTGATATGACAGAACTATCAAGATAAAGGATGAAGGTGACATGGCATATACGGTTCAATCAACAGAAAAAGTAAGAGGCAAGGGAGCCGACTACGAAACAAAGGCCATGCTCTATCTGATGAGTTGCCGAGATGATAGTCACGAAATATTCAGTTTTGCAATAGATTTCTTTAATGATGTAACTGGTCTTAATAGCTTTGCAGATAAAGCGTGGGATGTTCAGTCTAAAGGGACCAAGGGGGGAAGCGCAAAAACGATAGGACGAGAATTGGTAACTCTGTTTAAGAATTACATGTCAGATCTCCAATTCGACCATCTTATTTTATTTATGGCTGAGGTGCCAGATACATTCCGTATGGACACATCATTGATGACATTCGGAATCGAAAACATTAAACCAAAAGCTTTAAAAAGTGTTAAAGATGGTTTGGCGGATGAGGCAAGTAAAAAAGAGTATATTGATCCTCGATGGGTGACAGAAGAAAATATTGCATCTTTTCTGTCGCAAGTCAACTTTGTGATTGATGACAAGTCAAAGGCCGAGTATATTAAGAAGATTATTACCATTAACCCAAAGTTTATTCAGAATGATGAAGTCCTTGAAGGAATCTTTAAAAATATTCGAAACAAACAATCTGAGCTAAAGAACGAAAATGTTGAAGGTGAAGTTATTAATAGCCTCAGTGAAGTATATGCTTACAACAGAGTTCTGAAATCAAAAAACATCAGACTGATGGCTTTAAATACTATAGTTAATCGAGATGTCATTAAATATGGGATACCAGTATATTTCATTCCCGTGATAAAGAATCAGGATCCTCAAACGATGAAGGATACAGTGGAAGACTGTCAGCTGAGGCTTGCCGCATTGTTGTTTGATCAAACATTTGCAGAGGAGTTCTGGGATTTGCTGGATTTAATATGCAAAATCATTGAAGAAAACCCAAAACTGAGCACAAAGAAAACATTCGAGTTGATTAAAGATAATCCAGTTGTTTACAATCCTCGACTCGATATTCTTACAGTACAGTATCTAATATCGGTGATGAAGGAGGCGTTGCTATGATTATAAAAACAATAGCGTTCGGAGATGCAAGCGGCTCTTTCGTTGAGAACAGATTGTCATCAGGATTTAATATCATATTTAGTGATGATAATAATAAGGGAAAGACGATAGTTATGCAATCGGCGTTGTATGCGATTGGAAATGAAGCAATATTTCCTTCGTCTTTTCCCTATAAGAATTATTATCATTATGTTGAGGTGGAACTTGATAATGGGAATGAAGTTATTTCATGTCGTAAAGGCGACTCATTTGTTGTAAAGGCGGACGACGGCATATCTATTTTGGACTCTGTTTCGGAATTAAAACGTTACTTTTCAAGAAGAGGTTTTGTTTTTCCGGAAATTGTGAAAGACAATTCAATTAGAATGGTTGATCCTGTTCTGCTTTATCAAATCTTTTTTGTTGGACAGGATAATAAGAATACCTCTTCAATTTTTAATGACAATTACTACAAGAAAGATGACTTCTGGAATATGATATATGCCTTAATGGGGGTGGGGAGTACCACAGTTGTCGAATATGATCCAGATTTCATTAAAGAAAAAATTGCAATGCTCATTGAAGAAAAAAAGGTATTGCTTTCAAAAAATTCAATATTAAAAAAGAACACTCCAACTATGGAGCTCATATCTCAAAGGCAGAATAATGATGCTTTCAGTGAGAAGGTTAAAAAGATAGAGAAAGTCAGAGAAGCGATTCTTGAAGCAACGAAGAGCCGAAATAGAGCCCTGCAGAGAAAGACAATTAATGAAAAGACGTTAAAAGAGATACGAGCCCTTAATCGAACACCTGAATCAGGAGATTTATATTGTCTTGATTGCGGATCCAAAAAGATAGGTTATTCTTCTGGTGACAAAGCCTACACATTTGATATTTCTGATGTTGATATGCGTAGAAATATAACTGAGTCTATACAAGATAAAATTGATGCATATCAAGAAGAAATTGATAATTGTACAGCTCAAATTAATTCGTTACAAAGACAGCTCCAAAAGCTGCTTAGGGAAGAAGAAATTGATTTGGAATCGATATTGATGTACAAAAACGGCGTCGCTGAAATTACTGATGCAGATACAAGAATTGCAGAAATAGATAAGGAAATAAAGCTATTAAAAGCTGACCAGAAAGCAAAAAAACAAAAGAGCGAAGTTGATCAAGAGAAGCGTGATGAGTTGAGAGCGTGTTTGATAGCTACCATGAATTCATTCTATAAAGAAGTTGACCCAGATGGTTCGTTAATCTTTACAGATTTATTTTCAAAGAAAGGCAGCACTTATTCTGGATGCGAAGAGACGGAGTTTTATCTGTCAAAGCTGTATGCAATGGCAACCATTCTAGGTCACCATTATCCTGTGATGATGGACTTTTTCCGAGATGGTGAGTTGTCTACAGAAAAAGAAAGCGTTGTGCTATCTAAGTTCACTGAGCTGTCTAATCAGATTATCTTCACAGCTACATTAAAAAAGGAAGAACTAGGTAAGTATGACAATATGGAAGGCATCACAGCTATAGATTATTCGAGCAATGCGGCTTCTCATGTTCTGAATGATCGTCATATCTCATCGTTTGCAAAATTGCTAAAACCATTGATGCTTAACCTATAAATCCAATCATCTGAGTACAGTTTGTTATGAGGGAATGTCACCATGCCAAAAAGCCCTAAAGTTTTCATTTCATATAGTCATGTAGACAATATATTCGAGCAAAAAATGCTCTCTTTCGCTAATAAACTTCGATCAGATGGAATTGATGCTGATATCGATCTTTATAATCCAGTGCCGTTTGAAGGATGGCCTCGATGGATGGAAAAGCAGATCCTTAATTCAGATTACATTATTGTAGTGTGCAGCGAGTCCTACTGGAACAAAATCTATAATAGCAATGGAAAGGGCGTTATTTGGGAAGTGAATATGGTTTACCAGATGCTCTATGATGAGCATTGTAATACTTCCAAGTTTATTCCTGTTTTCTGGAACGAGGATGATAAGCAGTATGTCCTGCAACCACTGAAACCTTATACTCACTACAATATTGGAACTGAGGAAGGATATCAGGGGCTTTGGCGTCACATCCTTAATATCCCCAAATATCAGAAGCCAAGTCTGGGAGAAGTTGACGAAACAAAGTATGAACCTCTCCCTGAAAAGAAGGGACGTACAATGTTCTTCTCAACTCCCATAAACCTAGAATTATGGGATGCGGCAAGGTGGAAGGGTGTTGTATATATGCTTTCGCCTGACGATTCTGCTCCGCCGGTTGTAGGGTTCTTATATAGAGATTATGAAGCTGCAAAAGAAATATTTAAGGAGTGGATGAAGAATTATGAGGATAAGTCCCCAGATGACTACATGAAAATCACGTATATCGTTCCACCATTGCCTAAAGATTGTTACGTCAATTTTGACCCAGAGAAAAGCTTTGGAAAAGGCTACTTTGTGCATATAGGGGTTAATGCTGACGCAGCTGTTAAACGCGCTATGGAATCTGGGATTGAAGAGGAGCATCTGTTGCTTACCTTTATTAGCAGGTATATTTGGGTTGATGAAATGAATGGCAGTATCTTTAGAGAAGGATTCCTGAGACAGGCCAAGAAGTTCCACCAATATACATTGATACCTATCGGAATGAAGGATGAGAATAGAGGCTTTTCGCAGGATAACTTGATTATTGAGCATGCCTATTGTTTGCATATGAAAAATGTTGACTGCAAGCGTGGAATAGATATTGGAGAAAATGACGACTGTAAAGCGGTTCTTACGAGAGCTAACGGTGAATAGCGAAACAGGCTGCATCTGTGTTTTGTCCAGCATGGCAGCCTCCTTTGTAAACTTGATAGTTTAAGTATAGAGTATTGAAGAGAAGCCTCAAGAACCTAAGAGCAACTACGCTGTGACAGGCCTTTATTTCTACCCGGCGGGTGTGAGCGCACGAGCAAATCAGGTAAAGCCCTCTGCTTGCGGAGAACTTGAGATCACCACACTGAATGAAATGTATCTTAAGGACGGATTGCACGATGTCCAGCTGCTGGGCAGAGGCTTCGCCTGGCTTGATACCGGCACCATGAGCAACCTGCTGCAGGTCGCTAACTTCGTAGAGACAATACAGTCCCGCCAGGGCATCGTTATTTCACCTGGGGGCGCAGGAGCACAAAGAGATGAACTTTATTGACTTTTTTGATTATCAGAACAAACCCATTATGAAATCGGTCTTGATAATCCTGACTGTGGTAAACGCAATCGTACTCGCCTTTCTGATCTTTTTTGCAAAGCAGCCCGAGGCGGCGAATGCGGAAGCTCTTGCTGCCGCAAACACCTATGAGCAGGAGGAATACGAGATCCCCGACAACCTGCCGGACAAAGGCCCGATCCTCGAACTCACTGACGAGAAGGTGCGCCTCAAAGTCGGCGACGAGTTCGACTACAGGAAATATATCGAGAACGCTTTGGACAGAAACGGCAAGGACATGACCTACCACGTCCGCCTCTCCGGCGACCTGAATATGAAGCAGGACGGCCGCTATACCGTCACCTACAGCCTGAAAAGTGAGATTGACGGCGAAACCGCCACCAAGGATCTCAAGGTGAGAGTGAAGGAGCAGGAGGAGTAAGAAACAAAGTACACAGAGACGCGTGTTAATGGGCAGATTATTGACACGCGCCTGTTTTAAAACACCAAAATTCATATAAGTGATAGTATTTTGAATGACGATAGAATTGTAGTAAGTTTGGCCATGTGATTCCAACTGGAAACTGCAGGGGTGTATGTGTATAATGGATAATAACAAATCTGATGAATGTATGTAAGTGCGAAATAAAGGTGCGAATCTGAATATAAGAACATTTCCTGGTAGTTGAAAATGACTATAGGGAATTGATCAACAGATCGACAGAGGAATATACAATGAGGGGAAGATTCCGTCATTGACAGGAAGATAAAATGCATATGCAAGCAACAGATTACGGAGAAAAGAAATATACTGAAACAAAGCGTTTAATAAGAAATGCCATGCGGGAGCGACAGCTTGTATTATTTGTTGGTGCTGGTGCTTCTGCTTCTGCAGATGCTGGTAGAATATATTTACGCCAATGGCGCATTTCTTTATTCTAAGAAGATGAAGTTGCGGTTTCCAGTACACCGGAATGGCGGTTTCCTTAACCCCGGACTGCGGTGTTACGGAGCTCGGAATATTCAAGCGAGGAACAACTAAAACAAGCTATACGTTTGTCTACTGGTAAATTGGCTGTGTGTGATTGAACGACGGCATGAGCCAAAGTCACCACTGAGAATATCTGAAAAGATAAAAGCTGTGGCTAAACATATAAAGATTGACGGAGGAAGAATGCTTATGGCGATTACAAACACACTTATGATGGTTCAGGCGGGATTCCCTACAGGAGTTTGTGTGGTTCGTAACCGCGAGAGCAATCATGGACAAGGTTAAGGAAACAGAAGGCGTTAAACATATAGGACATTCTCCTAGGGCTCGTACCCCTGGACCACACTAAAACAAAAACATACTGTACGGAAAGGAGGTTAGAATATTATGCAAATCAACTGGGATAGTTTTAGAACATTCAACCAGGATTCTCGTGGAGTTCGTTTTAAGTTTGAAGATCTCTGCCGCCAGTTATTTGCAAATGAGAACCTTTCCGAGAATAAGCAGTTCAAATATCTACATTCAAATCCGAATAATTACGGGCTTGAGACAGAGCCTATCTATGATGAAAAACGGCAACTGTGGATAGGCTTTCAGGCGAAGTTCTTTGACGACAAAGTCAAATACGCTCAAATTAAGGAATCCGCCGATAAGACTGTAGCTTATTACACCGGAAAAGTTGGACGTGTTGACCTTATCTACCTCTTTTGTAATAAGCCAATCACAAGCACGGCTAAGACCTTTGTGGATACCGTAAATCTGTTGAAGAACCACAATATTGAGCTTCAGTTGATAACAGATACAGCTATTCTTGATCTTGTCATTAACAAGTACCCTTACATGGGACTTTATTATTTCGGTAAGCACACGATTAATAGCGAATGGTTTGATGCACATGCTACCCACATGTATGATGATCTGGGAGAACGGTATAACAGAGGATTCAATGTTGAAACGGAATTTTTGGATGAGCTTTCACTTTTTGTACACGATCAGAGAGCGGCGGAATATCTAAATGCAAAGAAGAAGATTCTTTTGGAAGAGATAGATAAACTGTATTGGAAGCGAGATCAGTACAGGGCCTACTTATATGAGCTGCGTGAAGTGGTCTTAGGCTTATCAGATGTAGATACTGAATCTCTGTACACTGCTTTGAAATGGGAGGACATAGTAAAACAGCAGATTCAAGTCAAATTTGACAAATTTGATGAAGCGGTAAAGCACCTTAAAAGCCAACAAGAAGAAGCATATGACTATGCTTATAATAAAGCTGAGAGCAAGGAAGAGAAAAGAAAGGCATTTGAGAAGGCGCATGATATTGGACGCCAAATAAATGATCTTACTATACTTATAGATCTGCCTGAAATAATCACTATTACTGATAGGGAACGCTCGCTTCTTCAAGGTCAGATAATACTTCTTAGTGGAAGGGCTGGAACAGGTAAGTCACAACTATTAGCCACTAAAACAAAAACATTGCTCGATGCGAATAGATCAGCATTATTACTGGTAGCAGATATTTATTTTACGGATAATCCGATTCAGGAACAGATTACTAATAATCTAAGAATTGACTTTAGCTTTGAAGAGTTAATAGATGTTCTGGAAACTATTGGTGAAAAAAATGATTGCATAGTTCCTGTTTTTATTGATGCCCTTAATGAGACCTGGAATAGAAAATTATGGAAGAACGGTCTTCCATTGATTGTTGATAAGATAAAGAAAGCACCTATGGTCAGGTTGGTGGTTTCTTACAGACCTGAATATGAAAAGATAGTACTTCCCGATTCTATGATCAGTGGAAAAGATGATATCGTAAGAATATATCATCGTGGTTTTGAGGATAATAGCATTGCAGCTATTCGGGAGTTTCTTAATCACTATAATATTCCGTTTACTCCGCTTGAGTATTTTGGATATGAAATGTCGAATCCTCTTTTCCTGACATTATATTGCAAAACATATAATGGGGAAGAGGTGAGCTTACCAACTCTTTATGAACGGTTGATTGAAAAGGCAAATGCAAATATTTTTTCTTCCCTTGAAGACAATCTTAGAAAATTGGGTTATAGTGCGAATGATGATTTGCTTAGACCTTTGATTGCACAAATTGCTGAGTACTTAGTAACTCATGACGAGCGGACGATTTCAAAGGCAGAGCTATTAAAACTAAGTTACTGGACAGAATATGGCTTAACTCCACCACCATATATTTCGTGCCTAATAAAAGAGAATATATTACATGATTCCACATGTAACAATGTGGAAAAGCTGTATTTTGCATATGATCAGATGAATGATTATTACTGCGCAAAAGCTATTATGGATATGTGCAGTACAAAGGATGAAGTAAGAAAATATCTCTCTGCAAAGGTTCTTGGAATAGAGGGTAATAAACTGGGCTTCTCTTGGAACGTTGATCTATTTGTGAATGCTTGTGTCCTGTATGCAGATAAATACGGAGAAGAATGTATTGATGTCATAGATGCACTAACTGAGGACGATGATCGAAGGGATATCTTCTCGAGATATGTTAAGTCATTCGAATGGCGCAAAACACGAGGGATTTCCAGAGATGCTTTCACAGAACTTCTCAATAAATATCCGTGGGGACCTGAAGACTTATGGCCGATGCTGATTGGAAATAGTGTTAAGGTATCTCATCCATTCAATGCTAACTTCTTACATGTGTTTCTATCACGTTATAAGATGAACCGCAGAGATTATCTATGGACAGTCTATGTTAATAGACTTACTTGGGATGATTCTGACCGGGTTGTACAGTTGATTCAAATGTATGACCGAGGTGAAAAGCTGGAGGTTAAAAATGAGAAACAGGTCGAATTGCTGCTTATGCTTTTTGCCTGGATACTAACATCAACTAATCGATGGCTGAGGGATTATACATCTAAGGCCATGATAGAAATATTGAAAGAAAATTTCGGCCTATGCAAACCGCTTCTGGAGAAGTTTAAAAACGTAAATGACCCGTATGTGGTTCAAAGACTTTATGGCGTGATTTTTGGAGCTTGTTGTAAGAGAAAAGCCGGAAGTCTGAAGGAACTTGCTGAATGCGTTTATGAAAATGTGTTTAAGCAGGATAAGGTTTATCCTGATATTCTGCTCCGAGATTATGCAAGATTGATTATAGAGAAGTTCCTGACAGAGGAGCCCGGCTATAGCGGGATTATTGAACGGGAAAAGATTGTTCCCCCGTTTAATTCCGATCCGATACCGGATATTGACGATCAGCATTATCAAGACATAGATTACGATGGGGCGATGCTGAGGCTGGTTATGTCCATGCGAATTGAGAAAATGGGTGGATATGGTGATTTCGGTCGGTATGTCTTCCAAAGCAAACTATCAAGTTTCGATGTCGATATATATAAAATGTACAACTATGCACTCTATCACATTATTAATGATCTTGGATTTAGTGAAGATCTATTTGGTGATCATGATAGGAACGTTAGAGGCTATGATCGGCATCTGACAGTTAAGACAGAGAGAATCGGGAAAAAATATCAGTGGATAACATTGTATGAGATACTTGCACGGGTGTCTGATCATTGCAAGATGATTGATCGTTGGAACTATCCTTCGGTTGGTGAAGTGAAATTTGAAGGCGCATGGGATCCTTATGTTAGAGATTTTGATCCCACTCTTAACTCAAGGTTTATGGTATGTGATGACGCTCCGGTCTTTAAGACTTTAGATGAACATCGTGCAAAAGGTATTCAGGAGAATAAGACTTCTGATATTTCCACTCCAAAGTTGAGTGAAGCTTGGATTGAACAAAAAGGTGTATTCTATAAAGATTTAAAGGATACTCTAATCTTAAACGATGACAGCGGGCAGCAATGGGTATCCCTTACAAAGTATTGCGATACCGGTTGTAAAAACCTTGACATTGAAAAGTTATCTGTATGGAGCTGGTTATATGCCTACTTTATGACGCCGGAACAGGCTAATGCTTTTTTGAAATGCGTTGAAAAGGGGATACCGGTAATTTCAAATGATATAGCATCCCATCATGAAACATACGCTGTCTTCAACCGAGAATATCCCTGGTCCCCAAGCTGTAAACAGTTTGAAGAATATGCATGGGTAAATGTGCATCTGAAAAACGACGAGAAGGAAACCATCACTGAAACGGTACAAGTACCAGATTATTCTGCATTTGAAGCCCTTCTGCGCAGGTATGGTATTTCAGAAGAAGATGAAAACGTATCTGAAGACGTTGAATTGATAGAAGAGGATGAAGAAGAAAAACTTCCAATTCATGAGATTAGGTGTAAAAAAGAAACCATACAGCGTGAATTTGAATTGGAGATTGGGAAAATTCTTCATACAACTACGGAACTTCTCTGGGAAGAAGAATATGATGCAACAAAGGAAGAAGCTATCTCAAGAAGCTTTCCTTGCGCAATGCTGATTGAAACAATGGGGCTCCGGCAAATGGATGCGGATGGTTTCTTCTTTGATGCGGAAGGAAAACTGGCAGCATTTGATACTAATCTTACTCAGAAAGTAAACGGCGTTGTTGTACGAAAAGATATTCTGGATCGCTTTTTATCAAAAACAGGCTGGAAACTCGTATGGTTAGTAGATGCGGAGAAAGAAATCCATGCAAGAGACTTTTCGACTATAAGATGGAGTGATTGGGAAGCAGTGTTTGTCTATGAAGGGGACCATATTATAGGGGATATTTACTGGCTGCCAGAAGGAAACCGTTGGTAAACACTTCCAGCTCAAAGGCTGGATAAAAAACAATAGAGGTATAGTGAAGTTGTAATCGAGATAGTGTGATAGGAATATTCTCATACTTCGCAGCCTAAAAACTGCATATGACCCTTTTATTTACTGGCTAAACAGAGTGAAAATAGTTCAGATGGCCTTTGGAAGCGTAAATCGGCTCCTCCAGACCTCTGGCAGCTTACTGATGAACGAGCAGACCAGCTCATTGATTTGAGCTTCTGTAGCTCCGAAGCACTCACGGACACTGTCAAGGAAAGCATCAATGATCAGGATAATGGCGCAGTCCATCATCTTGTTGATGATTTCGCGTTGTATCCCGTACATGATCTCCTCAATACCTCGGGTATCAGTATTTTCGAAGCGAGCTATAGCCAGGATCATATATCTTACAGCCACGATCACCATATGGGCGGTAATTGCATCGTAGCTTGTGCTGTGGCATTCAGTGCGCAGCTTGAGATATCCTTTTGCAACTGAAAAATATACCTCACAAGCTTATACGAACTTTCGCATAAGCTTGTTTATGCGAACCCTGCTCTTATACGAACTTTCGTGGCAGAAACCCTGTGAATACCGACATTCCTGCCAGCAGAAGTTCGTATAAAACCCTAATCGAGTCCAAGCATCCGTGTTATTTCGTCCTCGTCATCTGGTCATAACGGCTGTTCTTCCGTTATAGTACCTGTTCTTTTGTTTGCAATCTCTCTCAGCTGTTCCAGTGAAGGCGTTGTGTAATGATCCCTCGTAGTTTTCATATCGGCATGGCCTAAGAGAACCGATATTGCTGCAAAATCCACGCCATCACGATACAATCCGGTTCCTCTTGTACGACGCAACATATATGCTAACATGGTACACGAAATAAAGTTTTATGCGAACTATTTCAGATTGGAATAGCGATATTTTCAGGGGGGCTGCCACGAAAGTTCGTATAAGAGCAGGGTTCGCATAAACAGGCTTATACGAACTTTCGCATAAAATCATGAGGTCTATTTTTCGATTGCAAAGGGATATCTGAAGCTTCGAACGGAATGCCACAGCACAAGCTACGATGCTATTACCGCACATATGGTGATTGTAGCGATTCGATATATGATACTGGCCGTTACCCGTTTTGAAAATACCGATGAGCGTGGAATTGAAGAGATCATGTACGGGATTCAACGGGAAGTCATCAACAAGATGATGGACTGCGCTGTAATCCTGATCATCGACACGCTCCTCGAAAGTATTCGCGTTTGCTTTGGTGCCACCGAAGACCAGATCAACGAACTGGTCTGTGTGTTCATCAGTAAGCTTCCTGAGGCCTGGAGGTGCAGATTTACTGCTCCGCAGGTAGGGTGAAACTATTTTCACCTGTCACAGGC
Organism: uncultured Lachnospiraceae bacterium; assembly: GCA_900318375.1. Taxonomy (GTDB): domain Bacteria; phylum Bacillota; class Clostridia; order Lachnospirales; family Lachnospiraceae; genus CAG-791. The sequence continues at coordinate 149,457 of ONKG01000003.1, read as the reverse complement.
AGTATTTGTAAGGGTTATCTGCAGTTTTTAGGCTGCGAAGTATGAGTAAATATGTCAGATACAAAGAACCATGTGATCGTAAAACCTGAATTCAATGAATTTGTCCAGGCGGTTGACGAATATACTGCACAGCTTCCGCTTGTGACCCGCGAGTCGATCCGTCAGGTGCTTTATTGTGAATATGAAGAAAAGTACCAAGAAATGGAGAAACTCTGCGATGATATACTTGAGAAAAATCCGGGGAATGCAGAAGCCCTTGCCCTTCTCGGGAGAGCACAGATGTCGCAGAGAAAATACACAGAAGCGGAGCAGACCCTGCGGGGGCTGTTGGAGAAAGAGCCTGAGCGGAATTACGAACGTATAGAGCATGGGATTGCCCTTCATGCTCTCGGCAGATATCATGAAGCGCTCAGAGAACTGCAGAAAGCGGATCCGGAAGCGGACTATCATCCCTTCTATTACACCATCCTCGGCAACTGCTATCAGAATACGGGAAACCGGCAGAAAGCCCGGGATTCCTTCCGGGCAGAGGTCACGAGGTGGGAGAAGACCGGGGAGATGGCGTCTCAGGAAATTCTGGACGGCTGCTTTAACAACCTGATTTATCTGGATGCTGCACTTTACCACGCGGAGCTTTCCGCGGATCTCAATTCCTACGAGAGTTTTCTGGAAAAAGCGGAGATGACCCCGGAGATGAAGGAGCACCTGGCAGGCAATATTGCTTATTGGAGCACGCTTCTCACTGTTCCGACATTCCGATATATGTTTGTAAAATTCGTGAGGGATGTGGAGCAGGCGGGATATCTGGTGGACAGCCCGAGATACAGCATTATAGAAAGTGCCTATCGAGCGGAGGAATCTTACCGCTACCACGAAGACAATAATATTGACGCCTTTATGGAGTCTTTCCTGTCTGCGGAAAGCAGTGATACTCATGGCAGTGACAGCAAAAGCAATACAGCCCTCGCTGCACAATTGGCGCATGAGTGGTATATGTCCATGTGTGCCGGCGAATATGCGGAAATGTTCCTGTATGCCGCGGAAAAGTATCCCCATTCCTATGCATGCGCTGTGACATTCCTTGACCAGCTGCAGAACCTCGGCCCTGAGAAAATGAGAGAGAATATTCTGGATCGTCTCGAAGAGGAAAAGCTGGTAAATGCCGACAGAGAAGTAATCAGCAGGGAACTGGAGCGGTCCTATAAGGACCTGAGGGGAGCCCAAAAGCAGCCGGTCTACATTGCAGAGGGCGGGGTGACATACAAAAGAGCTGCTAAAAAGATCATGCCCAATGACCCGTGTCCGTGCGGGTCAGGCAAAAAATACAAGAAATGCCACGGTCGGAAATAAGAAAAAGACCATGCAATAACTTCAGTATGTCAAAAAAGCATCGAATTGTCCCGATGCTTTTTTTAACTCATAGGAAATTGCGATTTCCTATGAGTTAAAACACTCCGACACACCGAAGGTGTGTTGGATGCAGCACTCGCGCGCAAGGAATTATGTCGCTGAGGCGACCGCGTGCGGCACGAGAGTCTCTCAAACGAGACTCTTTTTTATCGCAAGGCCGCCGTAAGGTTCTTTTGCCTGAATGCCAACGGAAGCCTGCGGGAGGGTAGAGGGAGAATATGAACTGCACAGCATTCCATATTGCCGTTTATATCCTGTTTCTTTAATGTCAGGAAAACCGGCAGATGGTAGGACGGAGGATCATATAAGAGAAATGACTTATATAGTCAACAGTCGGGCGGGGATTCGGAATCATATTTCATTCCGGGATTTATACGCTTCATAAATAGTTTTATAAAAACATATTTTTAAATGCAATAATCAAATTATTATCGGATTATCAAAAAATATCCGACGCTTTATTATTACTTGATTTGACGTTTTATGTGACAGGCAATATTGTAGACTGAAGCTATGATAGTTTTAGTATGCCATTTTCTGCATTTGTGCCATAGGCTGCATATACTGTATGGCTGCATGATGCATGGATAAAAGCACAGACTGAACTTCAGTCTGAGTATGATAAACAATCTGAGAAGGATAAACAATATATGCACCGTGCCGGAAAGGCAAGGCACGAGTAGAAGGCGCTTGAGCTCTGTGATTTTGCTTGAAATGAAAGACATTTAAAGACTCTGGCATAGGGGAGGGAAATCCGACATGAAAGACTCGCTTAATAAAGTCAGAGAAACATTGAGAAAAAAGCACACGCGAAAGATTCTGGCAAGATTTGTCTCACTATTTTCAGCGTTCGTTGTATTTATCACGACTTATGCACTGATCCTGCCGGCAATCACGCTTGAGTTGAATGCGACCTGCGGAATTGAAGAGCACCAGCACGGTGATGAATGCTATGAAGAAAGGCTGATCTGCGGCCAGGAAGAGAGCGATGGCCATCATCATGATGACAGCTGCTATGAGGTGAGCTGGGAACTTGACTGTGAGATTCCTGAACATCAGCATTCTGCCGACAATGGGTGTTTTGACGCAGACGGAAATCTGATCTGTGAGCTCTCCGAGCATGTGCACGGCGATTCCTGCTACAGAGAGGTAAAAACTCTGGTCTGCGGAATGGAAGAGAGTGACGGGCATCATCATACGGACGCCTGTTACGAGAAAGTCCTTGTCTGCGGAAAAGAAGTGCATACACACAGTGAAGCGTGCTATAAAAATGAAGGCTCTGAAGAATCAGAGGATGCAGCATCAAGTGCGCAGAGTGATACAGAGCAGGTTGAATTGACATCAGAGACTCAGAGCGCTGAGACCGACGAGACCGCTGCGGCGGCTGAAGAGGCTGTCTATGCAGAGCCGTATATTCCGGAACTGGATCCTCTGAATATGGAAGCTGTGCTTACTAAAAACACAGACTTCTATTATTTCCATGCGGAAGAAGGGGAAGAGATCCCGGCAGACAGCGCGTTTATCTATGACTGGAGACCGATTGAAAAAGATACAGAGCTTGCATCGACTGATTTAGTCAAAATGTATCTGGCTTATTCCATTCCGGCAGGAAGCCTCAATGAGACCAATCCGACTGCCAGATATCGTCTGCCCGAAAATATACATCTGACAGATGATCAGATTGACGCGATCAATAAAAATGAAAACGGCATTACGGCGGGATTCTCTGAGTCCGATCCTGAATACCGGAAGTACCTGGGCGCTGAGGCAGTAGAAGGTGACCGTGCTCCGGATGAACTCCTTCAGGACGGCGCGCTGGAATATATCAGTGCTGTGGTCAGGGCAGAGAATGTCTATGAGGACGGCAGCTACCTTGGACAGGACCTGATCTTTACATTCATTCCCTATACGATCGAAAAAAACCAGACAACCTATGACGCGGAGCAAAATCCCCTTTCAGCCGGCGAAACAGTCACCGGCTGGTTTGCATGCGATTTTAATCTGGACCAGATCGACTGGGAGGAGGAAGAAACTATTCAGGAAGTCATTCCGGAAGAAGATGAATCTGATCTCGCAGATGCTTCCGATTCTGACATTGATCCGGAAAATGAGACCGGAAAAGAAGAGACCGGGCAGGATGCTGCTCCGGAAGATGAAGATGAGCTGACGAAAGATGAATCGGCAGAGGATGTGCTGGCGGAAGATCTGCCGGCAGAAGAATCCGTTCAGGCTGCGGAAGAGGGCGAGACAGCAGAAACTCTTCCCGCAGTGAAAAAAGCTGAAAAGACCATTATTAAGACCGCGGATGTTATTTTTGCGGAGAAGAATGAAAGGGAGAACATTAAGGAGATCCGCCGTTCTCTGAAGCAGGTTGAAAAGACAATCATTGATCTACCGGCGGAAGATTCTCAGGAAGATACTCAGGAAGAGGAAGTACAGGAATTCAAATCCGGTACACTGACAGCAGAAGGCGACGGCTACAGGATCAGACTGGATTATACGGAAGATGCAAAGATTCCTGAAGGTGCTGCACTCTCGGTGCGTGAGATCACTACTGAAACGGATGAAGAAGCCTATGAGTCATGCCTTGAGCAGGCCAGGGAGCACGTTTCGGAGTCGGGAGACGAAAGAACGGAAATTGATACCCAGGCATCCCGTTTCTTTGATATTGAGATCATTGTGACAGAAGAAGACGGAACATCCCGTAAGATTGAACCCGCGGCACCTGTGAGCGTAAATATTCAGATTGAGGATGCTCCTGCCGATTCTTCTGACTCTGCGGATGCATCCAAAGAGGCGCAGAATACTGACCCCACTGTCCTTCATTTTGCGGAGGATGGCGTAGAGCAGATTGAATCCGCCTCGGATTCCGGTCAAAAAGATGATGCCGCTTCTGAAGGCGGAGAGACCACAGAGATCAGCTTTGAGGCTGAGTCGTTTTCAATTTACGGCGTAGTGTATACGGTGGATTTCCATTATGAGATCAGCGGACGGACCTTTGATTTCAGCATCCCGGGCGGTGGGTTTGTTTCACTTGAACACCTTGTGGAAATGCTGGGTATAGAAGTAAGTAATACAAATACTGATTTCGATGATAATAACGTATCAGTATCTTCTGAAAATGATGCTGATGAGAGAGTTGATATTGAAGCGAGCGAGCAGACGGCTTCCGGTGCATATGACGAGTCCATCAAGCTGAACGATGCAGAAGTCAGTGAAGCGACTAGAAAGTTTGTGACGGATGTGGAGCATGTGGAGTTTTCCAATCCGGAACTGGTATGGGTTGGGAAGGTTTATGAAGAAGCTGCCGTTGGCGAACTGAAGGAAGACAATAACCTTAAAGTTGAATACAGTGCAAATTTGACGGAAGAGCAGATCGCTGAGATCAATGCACAGACGGTAGAAGCCGGAGACTGGGCTATAATCAGTGTACATCCGTTTAAAAGCGAAGAAAGCTTGACGATCACCATGAAGAATGGTGATCAGTGGACGGTAAAAATGACGGATGCACAGATTTTTGCCCATGTGATTACCGCAGATGGGCAGGATTATGTCATCACTGTGACCTATGATGACGCGGCACAGATTCCTGAGGATGCAGAACTCAAGGTCACCGAGATCACCGATACCGACGCGCGGTTTGAGGATTACCTGCAAAAGACAGTGGGCAGAGTTGAAAAGCCGGATGCTGCCAGAGTGTCCGATGACGATGATGCTGATGAAGAGTCGATGCAGGATGCAATACCGGAAGGTGCAGCAGCTGCCTGGTCCGCGAAACCGGTTTATGCAGCAGATGATCCTGCTTATGTCCGTTTCTTTGACATCGAAATCCAGTCAGGAGGACAGAAGGTAGAACCGAAGGCGGAGGTCTTCGTACAGATATCACTTGCGAATGTTCCGGTAAATGCTCAATCGGATCTGCAGGTCGTTCACTTTGCAAAAGACGGTATGGAACTTATGGATCTGAAAGGTAGTACCGGGGAAACAGAAGATATATCTGTAACAGACCTGTCGTTCGTTACGGATGAGTTTTCGGTATATTCAATCGTATCCACAGCCAGCGGAACTGTTGATGACATCCTGAATAAGGACTTCGTACTTGTCTGCAATAATGTTGCAGTTTCGCCTGAACAGAACACGACGTTTAATTATACACAGAATCTGAAGGGAATCCCTGTAACAATTAACGGAAATACAATTTCTACGACAGAAGACAGTCTGCCGGTCTGGCAGATCCATCGTTACTGGAATCCTGCTGCCGGTCAGTATTACTATCAGGTAGCTACAGAAATCAATGGCGTTACAAATTATCTGCACATCGCAAATTCTAATGGTGGAAGAACCTATGTGGATACTACTCCGCAGGATCTGAGAATTGTGATCAATGGCGATCATACACGTTACAGATTCTATCGTACAGATTCAGAGCGTTCTCTTGATCTGTTCGACAATAACAGCACACATGGATTTGGTACCTATGATGGCATCCGTGATTATGAATTCTTCACGTTATATGAACTTGGAACGGAGATCCGTCCACATGTCACGGTGCACTTCGTAGACCGTGACGGGTATCCGCTGGAAGATGTGCAATATACTGGGGAAAACAGCAGTTTTGTCACGAAGAACGCTGATGGTACATTTGAAATTCCATATAACTGGAAAGGAACCTCCGGTACCGTTAACTTGGAAACGGAGTTCTCCCTATCCGGATATACCTATGCAAATGCACATCTTGCGAAGACCAGTACAGACTCCCATTGGACCGGATCAAATTACAATCAGAATGGATTGGTGATTGATTCGACGTTTACATCCAATGGAACGCAATTAAGCTTTAAATCATACAAAGGTAATGACAGTTATAAAGACGGTAGTGGTAATGGAGTATCGCTTGAAACGTATAGATTTGATCAAGCCATTTCCGCTTGGACATATCCTTATGCCACAAATAACAATAATGCAATAACGGTAGAGTATGCTGCAGCAGGTAACAAGGATGTCTATGTTATTCTGGATCCGAAACCCACGTCCGGTGATAGTGGCTCCGGTTCTGGCAGTGGTTCCGGCGGTGAAGGCAGTGGCGGCAGCCAGCCTTCTGAAAACGATCCGAATTTCAAGAAAAAACTGGAACCGAACGGAGACGGAACATATACATTGTCATTGAGTGTAACAGGTCATGCATTGAATAATACAGAGTATCCCAGGGCAAATGTACTGCTGGTGGTGGATACCTCATCGAGTATGACAAAGGATGGTTATACCGCTGGTAAAAACCGTATTCAGGAGACAAAAGGGCAGATTGAGGCATTTACTGATAGGCTTTTTGCTCTTAACGGTAACGGCCAGGAAGGTCAAGCACCGACAGATACTGTCGAAGTGGCTATGTTCAGTTTCGATGGTTCTACCCATGATCTTGATCTGTCAAACCAATGGATGACTACAGAATCTCAATTTGATACAGCGCTTGGGCAGCTGTATACGCACAAAGGTACGAACTGGGAAGACGCACTTCAGAAAGCGTATACAACTGCAAAAGCAAAGAAAGATCAGGATAATGATCCTACCTTTGTGATCTTCTTTACAGATGGTGAACCGTCCCAGTATACGAACTTTCATCAGTCGGTAGCGAGCAACAACCCGAGCAGTACCGATGGCTGGAAATATTTCCATCCGTATCTCAGCCGGGAGACTGCCAATGATGAAGCGAGACAGATCGTCCGGGAAGGACTCCGTTTCTATTCCGTGTTCGCTTATGGAGATGATGCGTCGTACAATGGAGAACAATGTACGCAGCTTCTTCATAATCTGGTAAAGTACGGCTACAATAAAACTGAAAATCTGACAGGAAAGAATTTCTTCGATGCGCGCAATGCTACAGACATGACCAACGCGTTCACCAAGATTCTGCATGCAATCAGCAGTCAGCTTGGCATTACCGATGTTGTGATGAACGACAGCATTACTTCCCTGACAAGAGCAGGTATCTCCAATTCCAATGGTGAAGCCAAAGGATTCAAGTATACCCGATCGGGCGGACAATACGGTGAGTCAGGCCAGACATGGACGGATGCACCATTAGCCACCTATGACAATACCGGTGTTCACTGGGATCTGAGCAAAGATAAGAATAATAATGTACTCATGCTGGAAGACGGGGTCACTTATACTGTAAGTTTTACGGTATGGCCTACACAGCAGGCATACGACTATGTGACTCAGCTGAATAACGGGTTTATTACACTGGATCATATCCCTGAAGCTGACAGATCCTGTTTTAAGTACAATGAAACTACCGGAAAATATGAAGTTGTCACTAATCCGATCAGCGGTCCGGATGGCAGTGGAAATGTGGTAAATGAGACCAGCTATAAGAAAACGGAGAGCGAGACAGTCACAGAACTTCCGCCCGATGTAACTGTTGATACGCCGATAATAAAAGAGCCCGGAGAGGACGACTGGCCGAAGGTCAAAACGACAACCACATATACGCTGAATCCTGACGGCACTACCTGGACCAAAACAGTTGTAACCGAAGTGATCAATGCTTTCAATCCGCCGGACAAGAACATGACGCTGACCAACTCAGCCTTTAATGTTGAAAAGGAATGGCAGCTCGGAAATCGTCCGGAGGAGATGGTTGCATTCCTGTATGACACTACAACCGGTAAAGTGATTGATGCGCATAAGAATATCACTTTCGTGATTAATCAGGTCGATAATCCTAATGATCCTGAAAGTTTTGCTCAGGTTAAATTGGGATTTGATGAAGCTCTTAATGATTTCAACTGGGCAGATGCCACCAGTCCAGTCACGGTGCAGAATATCACCTATCAGGTTGGCAGGAAGTGGAGAAAAGATCTTGATATTTCAGTCGGGTTGATGCTTTCTCCGGGTTATGCGCAGGAGCACAATATATTTTTGGATGATCCCAGATATATTCCTGTTTATTCCAGCATGGAAGAAGCTTCTTCAGATGGCGAGATCCTGTATTATGTTCTTGAGACGGGTCATGATTATTTGATTGATGAACCTACATTGGATTATCGTTTTGATTTTGAAACAGAAGTGTATCATCCCATGCTGGTCAATGGAGAGCCGCAGAATGTAAAGGTGGAGTATAAAACTATCAGCGGCAAGACGGTCGGTATTCTGACAGATACCGGGGAAGTTCTTTCTTCACTGCAGGGAAGGAATATTCTTCGCGGTGAACTGGATATGAAGAAGACAGTACTGGATCCGGTTGGAAACGTAGAAAATGATAATACTGAAGTATTTGACTTTATCGTTACGCTGGAAAACAATTCCGATCCGGGACCGTTCTATAATGGAACAAGACAGAAAGTAGATGACCAGGGAAATCCGGTTGTTGACGAGCACGGAGATCCGGTAATAGAAGCTGACCCGGATGCGCAGAATATCCCCTGGTATGGAGTACATCGTGAAGGTGAAGCACCAGATATTATCTATTATTATCATCGGGATGAACCGCTTGAAAACGGAGATATTCTCTATGTAAATGAATTGACTGCCTGCATAGGAGGAAACTACCTCAATGGCTTGCGCGATGGTTATTCAGGTAATCAGATGATCCCTGATACGGAACATCCGCTGAACATAGTAAAAGCGGAGATTAAGATCAATGCGAAGGAGACCTGGACCATCACTAATGTTCCCGGCGGAACCACTTACACCATCAGGGAGAAACCGACGGAAGGCTATGAGTTTGTTGATGCAAAAGAAGCCGGCAACACGTCTAATACTGTTCGGTACCCGGATGATCCCGAGATTACCGGTGCTGTGCGTTCCAGTGGCGGCAAAACAGAAGTGGAATTCAGAAATCAGAGACAGCTTAAACTGGATATACTAAAAGTTGATGTGGAAGATCTGAACGCAACTGAGCCTGATCTGCTGCCCGGAGCAGCCTTCCGGTTGGAAAAATATGCGAATGCTGACTATCGCGGCGGTTTGGACACATCCTGGGGAACGGAGGGACAGAAGACAGCGTCCGAAAAAGAAGATGATCCCGGAAAATTCAGGTTCATCGGGATTGCGCCTGGTTATTACAAGCTTGTTGAGACAGCATATCCTGACGGATATATTAAAGCGGAAAGCGATCCAATCTTCCGAGTGGTGCGAAATGATCAGAATAACAGATACGAAATCCAGCTGTTGGAGATTAATTCCAATGGGGAGATAGTCGCAGTCGAAAATAATCAAAGCAGTACAGTCATTATTGATGATACCGATAATGAGATAAAACTTCTCAAGTATGGTAATACACCCGGCGCCGAACTCCCCCATACCGGTGGCCCCGGCACACGTCTCTTCACGATCTTAGGCAGCATCCTGATCCTTGGAGCGGGCGTACTGCTGTGGAGGAGACGGAGATTGATTTAAAACAAGGTTAACAGAGAAGTCAGTCACCTCGGTGGCTGGCTTTTCTTTTGGGGAGGGGTTAGCGAAGATTAACGAAAGGTCGAACAGAGTTGCATTTGGTAAATGGAAAAGTAATTACTTTGTGATATAGTGTAACGTCTCAATCATTTTTATAACTAAATATGCTAATATAGTTGCTTTACAACTCTATATGTGCTAAAATAAAATAAGGATTTATTTAGCGCATATGGAGGTTGCCATGGCGATAACACGTTCTTACAACAAGCACACAAATACCTACTATGCTTATGAAACTTCTTATGTCTGGGATGAGAAAACCCAGAAGAAGGTACAAAAAAAGAGCTGCATAGGTAAATTTGACCCCGAAACTGATGAGATTATTCCCAACGGAAAACGTGGCAGGCCCAGAAGAGATCCAACAGAATCATCAGCTGTGAAATCAGATGGTCAGGACCGTGCCAAATATGCGAAAACAATCTCAGAAGTAAAGGCTCTTTCATCAAGACTAAAATCAGCAGAAGAATCTTTTGAAAAGCTGTCTCTGGAGTTTCAGAGCATAAGTGCTGAACTCGACAACCTTCTTTCCGAAATCCAATGAACTGCGTACTTTAGTACCTTGCTGTTTTTTGCTCCGGAGAGAGGGGTGACATACATGGCTCGCCAGAGAGAGTACCGTGTCCTTCTTAGCCAGAAGGAACGGAAGATCATAAAACGGCTGCAGCGCAGGGCATCTTCGTCCAATAGGCGGATCCGTTATTCGATCATCCTTGAAGCAGATGAAAAGCGTTGCGGAAGGGCCCGGACCTATAAGGAAATTGCGTCAGCAGCGGGCACAAGTGTGTGCACTGTTATTTCAACACTGAAAACATATTGCAGCGAAGGGCTGGAAAAAGCCGTCACGCCTCACAGAAGCGAGAGATCCAATACAGCCAGGCTGAAAGCAACTGGCGATGCAGAAAGCAAAGATCATTGCGACAGCATGCACTGCTGCGCCTGCGGGCCGTGTCAGGTGGACGCTGTCCCTTCTGACGCAGGAAATGGCAGTGATCCTTGAAGAGCCCTTGAGCCGCGCTACGATCGGCAGGGTACTCAGGAGAAATAACCTGCGCCCTCATTTAAGCGAATACTGGTGCATCCCGCCTAAAGAAGATGCTGATTTTGTTGCCCATATGGAAGACATGCTCGAAGTCTATCAGCGCCCTTATGACCCCAGATATCCGTTGTGGTGCATGGATGAGAAGCCATTCCAACTTCTTGGAGAAGGAAGGGAGCCGCTGCCTATGCGACCTGGGGACATCGCAAAATATGACTCTGATTACAAACGCAACGGGACAGTAAGCATTTTCTGCTTTATCCAGCCCCACACCGGAAGAATAGAGCATGCGGTGGAACCTACACGCACAGCCGTAGACTGGGCAGAAAAGATCAGGTTTCTTGTCGATGAGGTCGAACCGGAAGCAGAAAAGATCGTTCTTGTGATGGACAACCTCAACACTCATAATATTGCCTCACTCTATAAAGTATTCCCGCCGGAGGAAGCAAGGCGCATTGCAAGGAAACTTGAGGTCCATTACACGCCTAAACATGGCAGCTGGCTTGATATAGCGGAAATTGGCATAAACATAATGACACGCGAATGTCTTGATCGTCGTATCCAGGGAATTGATGAATTGAGCAATGAACTCAAGTCATGGAATGATGCCTACAACGAAAATCCTTCTCCGATTAACTGGAAGTTCACAGCTGACAATTCCCGAATAAAGCTGAAAAGCTTATATCCGGATATCGACAAGTTTCGAAAGGAACGCGACGCAAGACGTTATCAAAAAAACCCAAAAGATGTACTAGCATAAACCAAGGTTAAAAGTGCAATGTCAGGGAGACACTGTGCCCATACTGCATGCATGATTGAGAATTCATCAACGGTTACCGTAATAGGATCAACAGCATGTGCTGTAAGTAGAAGCAAGTATGGCCCATGCTAATATTTTAGAAGTTTTAACTACAATAATGATTGAGACGCTACACTAGAATATTAAGGCATTAAAGGACTCTGGCATAGCGGAGGAAAATCCGACATGAAAGTCTTGCTTAGTAAAGTTAGAGAAACTTTGAGAAAAAACCGCACGAGAAAGCTTTTAATGAGATTGATATCGGTGTTTTCTGCTGTTGTTGTGTTTATTACAACTTATGCATTGATCCTGCCGGCAATCACGCTCGAACTGAATGCATCCTGCGGAATCGAGGAGCACCAGCACAGCGAGGAATGCTATGAGGAAAGACTGATCTGCGGCCAGGAAGAGAGCGATGGTCATCATCATGATGACAGCTGCTATGAGGTGAGCAGGGAACTAATCTGTGAGACCCCTGAACATCAGCATTCTGTCGACAATGGATGTTTTGATGCTGATGGAAATCTGATTTGCGAGTTTGCCGAGCATGTGCATGATGATTCCTGTTACAGGGAAATAAAAACTCTTGTCTGCGGCCAGGAAGAGAGTGACGGGCATCATCATACAGACGCCTGTTACGAAAAAGTCCTTGTCTGCGGAAATTAAGCGCATACACATAGTGAAGAATGTTATAAAGAAGATGGATCTAAAGCATCAGGGGATGAGGCATCAAATGCGCAGGGTGATACAGCACAAGAGGCGCAGGGTGCTGAGACCGGTGAGACCGCTGCGGTCTCTGAGAGGATGTCATTTCAGAACCCTATGTTCCGGAACTGGCCCCTCTGAACATGGAAGCTGTGCTCGACCAAAGCACAGACTTCTATTATTTCCATGCGGAAGATGGAGAAGAGGTCCCTGCAGACAGTTCAGTTATTTCAGACTGGAAGCATGTGGAAAAAGATACCGAACTTGCATCGACCGATTTGGTCAGGATGTACCTGTTCTATTCGCTCCCGGCAGGAAGCTTAAATGGGACCAACCCGGTCGCCAGATACCGCCTGCCCGGAAATATCCAGCTGACGGACGACCAGATCAAAGCGATCAATAAAAATGAGAATGGCATCACCGCCGCTTTTGATGAGTCCGATCCGGAATACCGGAAGTATCTCGGTGTGGAGGCAGTCGAAGGCGACCGGACACCCGACGAACTCCTGCAGGAGGGAAAGCTGGAATACATCAGTGCTGTCGTCAGGGCGGAGAATGTTTATGAGAAAGACAAGTATATCGGACAGGACCTGATCTTTACATTTATCCCCTATACGATAGAAAAGAACCAGGCGACATATGACGCGGAGCAAAATCCCCTTTCAGCCGGCGAGGAAGTCACCGGCTGGTTCGCATACGATTTCAGGCTGGACCAGATCGACTGGAGCGAGGAAGAAATCCGGGAGGAGACCGAACAGAGTTTAGATTCTGATTCGGATTCAGCCCCTCATTCCGAAACCACATCGGACACAGCATCGGGAGATGGGTCTGCAGTTGAGTCTGAAAATGAGTCTGCGGATGAATCCGCAGATCAGAGTTCTGCCGATACAACTGTGATAATTGTAGAAAAGACCGCTGAATTCCTCTTTGTAACCGAAAATAAAGACAAGGACATCAAGGAGATCAAGCGCACGCTGAAGCTTGTGGACCAAAAGGAGATCCGGCTCCTGAAGAAGAAAAAACAGAGGAAGAAGCACAGGAGTTCCAGTCCGGTACACTGGCTGCAGATGGTGACGGATACAGAATCACACTGGAATATACAGAAGAGGCAGAAATTCCCGAAAATGCCTTCCTTTCTGTCCGCGAGATCACAGCGGAGACAGATTATGTAGATCCTGATGGCTACTATACTTATGAGAGTATGGATTATAAAGCCAAGCTGCAGTCTGATAAGACGTTTAAACTCAGTGAGCAGCCGAGTTCGGCATCGTCAGAAGGTCAGATTGGTTTCTGGCCCTTCGATGATCTGAATTACTGGCTCGGCATGCATATGCATGTGGATTTCTCCGTTCCTGTAGATGGGCAGGTGCTGACCCCCCGCGGCGATTACATGCCGATGCTGTTCGAGTTTGCCGGTGATGATGATGCATGGGTTTATATCGATGGTATTCTTGTTGCTGACGGCGGCGGCGAGTCGAACCTTTATATCCATTACAATCTGATTTCCACAACTGACTTTTCTGCCCATAAGTCTTATCACCGGGAGGATGATCCGGCTACATCAAACGTGGATGAATCCCGGCTCAGAAGAGATCAGTTCAGGTTCGAACTGATCGGATACGATAATCCGGATTATGCATCCCAGGGAGCTGAGTTCGTCAAAGCGATCATGCCCGATGCGATTACATGGGATTCTTCAAAGGAGCCTAGCACTTTTGATAATCCGCTTTGGAATACTGTACCGGCTTCGGAGACGACGGAAGGGTATCGGTCGCTGATCCTCGGCAATACAGAAGACGGTAATATCAACTTTGGAAACAAGGAAATCTCTTCCTCCTATGCCGGAAAACAGTATAAGTACATGGTGCGTGAAGTCGTCCCGGACAATGCTGTCAACGCAGACGGCGTACGCTGGGCTGATGCTCCGGAAGAACTGAAACGGGAAGGCGGCTTTGTCTATAACGGCGTTATGTATGATGCAAAGGTCTTCTACTTTATCGGAGTGGTAGAGGAGACATCGCCGGGGTCAGGAAACTATGAGATAAAGAAATATCGCTATCTGGATCCTGAATATACCCAGCCGGATCTGGATACAAAGTTCTTCAGCTTTGTGAACGGTACGGAAATAGTTGGTATTACATCCAGCACAGCCCGCAGTGTATATTTTCATTTTTGTCTGATTTGGTTCCTGTAAAAAAACTATTTAATAGTAATATGCCGTAAATGCTTTTAAGGATTATGACGTTTTTTTTGACACAAAATGTTGTATAATTTAAATTGTTTATATGGAAATAGTCTCATAAATGATAAATCGTTCATTGTTTAACAATATATAGTGAAATTTGTTGCTTTCACTATATCAGCATCAAAAATCCAGGATATATCGGATAAAATCGGCAATAAGGTCTGGGGCTGAGACAATACAGATGGCTCGCCCGTGGCTTTTTTTTGCGTATACACTGTTAATGGAAGAAGGTCGACATATGCGCTCCGGCATGCACCGTCACGATTTGGACGATTTATTGCAGCCTGGAAACGACATTATAGACAGCATTTGGGTCGGAAGGATATTTGAATATGCAGAGACTACTGGAAAAAATAAGAGAAATCCTGAGAAACAAAAGGATAAAAGTGTTCTTCACTCGAACTGTATCTCTGACAGCGGCGATCGTTGTTTTTATCACCACCTATGCGTTGGTTCTTCCGGCAATCACGCTTGAAAAAACAGCATCATGCGGTATAGAGGAGCATCAGCACGATGACAGCTGCTATGAAGAAATTCTGATCTGCGGCCGGGAGGAGAGCGATGGCCATCAGCACGATGACAGCTGCTATACTGTGACGAGAGAGCTGAAATGCGGGCTGGAAGAGCATCAGCACTCTGCGGAGGACGGGTGTTACGATGAGGAAGGGAATCTGATCTGCCAGATTTCGGAACATTCCCATGATGACTCCTGTTACAGCGAAGTGAAGACACTGACCTGCGGACTGCAGGAGAGTGAAGGGCACCATCATACGGACGCATGTTATGAGAAAGTTCTTGTATGCGGTAAAGAGGTGCATACGCACAGTGAAAAATGCTATACAGAGGACGGAGGAGCAGACGATCTAAACGGGAACACAGGGAACGGTAGTTCTTCTGAAGTTCTGCCCCAAGAGCCTGCTCCCGGCAGTGATGACGCAGTGACAGAGAGTATTGCCGCCACTGCGGAGGCAGCTGCAGAAGAAGTTTTGCCCGAGGGCTTTGTCCCGGAACTGGAACCTATAAATATGGAGGCTGTGCTTGGCAAGAAAACAGGCTTCTATTATTTTCATGCAGAAGAGGGACAGGAAGTTCCCTCCAATAGTGCGGAGATTACTGACTGGCAGAAGGTCAGGGATGACACAGAACTGGCATCGACTGATCTGGTCAGAATGTATCTGCCTTATTCGATTCCTGCCGGAAGTCTCAACGAGACCAACCCGACAGCCAGGTATCGCCTGCCCGGAAATATCCATCTGACGGACGATCAGATCAGAGCAATCAGCAAAAACGAGAACGGTATTACAGCTGGATTCGCCGAGTCCGATCCTCAATACCAGATGTACCTCGGTGCGGAAGCGATTGAAGGTGACCGCACTCCGGACGAAAGGCCCGGGGGCGGTGCACAGGAATACATCAGCGCGGTCGTCAGAGCGGAAAACGTTTACAGGGGTGATCAGTATATCGGCCAGGACCTGATCTTCACCTTTGTTCCTTACACAATTGAGAAGAACCAGAAGACATATGACGCGGAGCAAAATCCCCTTTCAGCCGGCGAGAAAGTCACCGGCTGGTTCGCATGCGATTTCAGGCTGGACCAGATTGACTGGATCGAGGAAGAAAAACAGGAAGAGACCCAAGAGGAAGTACAGGAAGATACTCAGGAAATAATCCAGGACGAATCGGAGGAGACGGATCAGGGGGCAGACTATAAACCTGACAATGAAGCAGAAAGTGTATCTGCAGATGAGAACTCTTCCAATATTACTGTAATTACTATAGAAAAGACCGCGGATATTCTCTTCGTATCCGAAGATAAAGACGAAGATATTCAAGAGATCAGGTGCACCCTGAAGCAGATAGAAAAGAAAGAAATAACTGTTTCTGAAGAAGAGAAAGAGGAAGAAAAAGAGGAGTACCAGTCAGGCACACTGACTGCGGAAGGTGACGGATACAAGATTACACTGGATTATTCAGAAGAAGCGAAGATTCCCGAAAACGCCTCTCTGTCTGTCCGCGAGATTACTGCAGAGACAGACAAAGAGGCTTATGAGGCATGCCTTGCGCAGGCGCAGCAGCATGTAGATGAGTCCGTAGAAGTTAAATCCACTGTAGATTCCAGGTCATCCAGATTCTTTGATATTGAGATCCAGGTAGAAAATGAGGATGGTACAAGGCAGAAGATAGAGCCTGCAGCACCTGTGAGTGTCAATATCCAGATTGCGGACCTTTCACCAGATTCTTCCGGGTCTGAGTCCGGATCCAAGGGGGAACAGAATTCTGATCCAACTGTCCTGCATTTTGCGGAGGAAGGTGTGGAGCAGATTGAGGCGACGGCATCTGCCGGTGAAACGGATGTTGAAAACGGTGCTTCGGAATCAGATGCAGCTTCCGGCAAAGACACCAATACGGATTCCAGCAAAGAATCCAAAGGTGAATCTGAAGGCGGTGAAACCACCGAGATCAGGTTTGAGGCGGAGTCCTTCTCTATTTACGGTGTTGTGTACACAGTGGACTTCCATTGGGAAGTGGACGGGAAAACGTATGATTTCAGTATCCCGGGCGGCGGGTTTGTGAGCTTTGAGCATCTGGCAGAGGTGCTGAACCTCGCGGCATCGGAAACTGACGATGAAACCGCAGGCAGCCTGGCTGATACAGCAAATGGCCCGGAGGAAGCAGCTTCCATCGCAGACGAGGCCATCCGGCTGAATGAGGTGGCAGTCAGCGACAGAACGAAACAATTCACAGCATGCGTGCAGAATATCGAATTCTCGAATCCGCTGCTGGCCGACGTCTGCAAAGTTGACACGGATACCACGGTTGGTCAGATCAAAGCCGACCGGGCTCTGGAAGTGGAGTACAGCGCAGACCTTACGAAGGAACAGATCGACGCGATCAATGCACAGGTCATTGAGGGCGGAGACTGGGTCCTGATCAGTGAGCATCCGTTCGACACGGAAGAAACACTGACCGTCACTATGAAAACCGGTGAGGTCTTCGTGATCAAGGTGACGGACTCCAACTTCGCCAGTACGGTGGACGGGAAGACATTTGCCCTGATCATCGCGAACAATGCGAAAACCAGCGGCTACGCACTGGATGTAAATGTACGCGGTGATGGCAGGTTCACATCCCGCCAGACGAATATCAATTATCTGGGCGAAACGGTCAATGAAGAGGTTTATTTCTGCGACAATGTAAACTCGATCAAGTGGACATTCGAATATATCAAGGGATCCGGCAATCAGTTCAAACTGAAGGCAAATAACGGACAGTATCTTCACTATGAGAACGGCAGGTTCTCGCTTTCGAATGAACCCACGATCCTGTATGCGGACGTGACGCCGGGGGATAATGATCATGTCCGCCTCTGCCTGGACGAAGGCCTTCATAACGCGATCAACCTGTATGGCGGAAACAACGGCTTTGGGATCTGGGGAAACGGCAGCAATGATTCGAATGAGAAGTTTACTCTGTGCAAGCCCTTCGATATGAGTACCAATACGCCCGGCACCATAACAACTGTTGACAACAACGCGGAGGGTATAGAACTTAAGCTCTTTGACTATGACTACATTGCCACGCCGGGAACAACCGGGGACCTGGACAAAGAGGGAAACAGGATATACGGGGATACTCTGGGCTCATCATACAATACCAGTGTTAATACAGGAAAGAAATTCTGGTTCCTCGGATGGGGCTCAGACAGTAATCAAACTGCTCCCGGAATCAATGATTTCACCGGATTGGGCGACAATATCCGCGCACTGCAGGGCATCGTGAAGAATAACCTCGTGGGCGGTTATCCGGAACTTGCTGTAGATCAGAACGGAAACGCTACAAATGACAGCCTGGCATACCTGTTTGACGGAACAGCGAATGACACAAAGTCATATACGGCAAACCACCTGTTTGAGAAGATCGGTGATAAATATTCCTATGACAGCAATAAGCATTATGCGGAGTTCAATAAGACTACCGGGAATTTCACGGTCTACGACGGGACGCTGGAGCAGAACAGCGGAGCCGACAAACAGTATGCGAAGAATGACAAAGCGGTAGGCTTCTTCCCGTTTGATTCCTATTCGGATATGAAAGGCCTGTATGATAACAACAGGCTCTATCTGAATCCGAATATCAGCGAGAATGATCAGAGGAAATCAAACGGCCAGCATTACAGGATGAACCATCATAACGGCATGTCCCTGGATGCGCATTTCAGAATGCCGGAAGCCGGAAAAGATTCCTACGGGAACGATATTGAATTCGAATTCTCCGGAGACGATGACCTGTGGGTATACATTGACGATGTGCTGGTGCTGGATATCGGCGGTGTGCATCAGCCGCTGAACGGCAAGATCAATTTCACGACAGGCGAAGTCACGGTAGACGCCGCCGTTGAGACGGATGGCGTCAGTTCAAGTGCTATAGCCGGAGCAAGTACGACGATAGAGGAGATGTTCCGAAAGGCCGGCAAGACCTACGATCCGCATAAGCTCCATGAGATGAAGGTGTTCTGGATCGAGCGGGGCGGCTGCGACTCCAACTGCAAGATCGAATTCAACCTTCCCCTTACCACGACCAAGGAAGCGGGCGCAGTCACGTTCGATAAGGTAAGCGCGCTGAATCAGAGCCTCAAACTGGAAGGCGCGGTATTCACTCTGTATACGGATCCCGCCTGCACAACCCCGCTCCTGATTGGTAATGTGCCTGTAACAGCGACATCCGGAGAGGATGGCGTCGTTAACTTCTATGCGATCCCGACAGGGGACTACTATGTGAAGGAGACAACATTCCCTGAAGGATATGCGGCAAAGGATCCGGAGGAGATATTTACCGTACATGTTGCGAAAGACACAACCTCCCGTCCGCTCATTAACGGCGCGGAGGTGAATCCTGTAACCAATGAGCCGAAGAAGATCAGCGTGGATGTGGAAAAGGTCTGGGAGAACGGTATCATACCGGACGGCGCAGCCATAGAGATCGTCCTTGGCAGATACAGGCTTGTCGAAGATCCGAACGCGCAGGGCAAGGGAACGCTCGTCATCAGGGATTCCTATACAGGGCTTCCCACGGGCAGCAATTACAACGTCACCTATACGATCACGGGTCCGGACAATTATTCGAATACGATCCGCAAGTCATACGCGGACACGTCGAAGGATATCGAGATCAGTGTTCCGAATCTGCCGGCGGGTGTCCAGTATACCGTGACAAAGACGGTTGCAGGAATATCTCATTATAATACCAATAACGGAAGCGGAACGCAGACTGCAATAGTGCCGAAGAAAGGAAGCGTGGACGTCAGGTTTTCGCAGAGTACATTTACAAGAAATGCGTACAAGGTAACCATTTACAGTCTGGACAAAAAAGTTAATGTGAATACCTGGGTTGCAGCCAAATACTACCCGGCGAACAGTTCCTTATATCTGCGAGGGTCCTATAAAAATGATAGTTGGGCCAGGGGAAGACGTTTTCAGTATTCCTTTGATAACAGTACTTTTAAGGACTTCCAGATTGAACAAAATGGACAATGGAACCAGACAGGAAGAACTGAACAGTTCACTTTGAATCAGGATATTGATATTTATATCAGGACAAAAGAATCCGATAATGACGCAAATAGCTGGACGAAAGATTACGATTGGTTTGTTAATCCCACTATTAATGGAGCCAACCCTGTCAGCACGAATTCCGCAGGCAGAATGATGATGGCATCGCCTGCAAGAGCGGCGGCGAATGTCCTCTCACAGACTGCTCCGGCGCCGACGCTGCCGGTTCCGCCCAAGGATACCGTGTACGAGCTTGACGCCGAATATGCGGCTGACCCGGGTAAGATCACGCTGTCCGGCAATACATGGACAGGCTCCATCGGCGACCTGTATGCAGACAATGAGTATGGCCCGTATGTCTACTATATCGCTCAGGTCAACGAAACCGGCATGCCGGAAGGCACGCAGATCACCATCTCAAATGAAGTGACAATGGATGGGGCGGCACAGGTTCTTACAGTTACCAATACGGTTCCGACAGGCTATCTGCGTATTGATAAGTCTGTTACATTTAACGGTATCTCTCCTGTTCCGGATGACAAAAAGGCTGCTCTTGCTGGAACGTATGAATTCAAAGTATATACAGATGAAAACTGCTCTATTCCCTATAAGGTTAAAAACGGGGAGACGGAATCAGACTTGACGTTAACAGTAACCATTGGCAATGATGGCGCAGCTCAGTCAAGTGGGACAGTGCAATTACCGGTAGGAGATTACTGGATAGAAGAACAGACTCCAAGCCAGACAGGTGTAACGCCGGATGCTAACCGTATTCATGTTGTGGTTACAGAGAGCAGCACTGCATCCAGTCCGGCAACTGCGGAATTCGTCAACAATAAAGATGAAAGCAACGATCCGGATGAACAGGCAATTGAACTGGAGAAGAAGTTCTCCGGCATTACAGATGCCAGCCAGATTCCATCTGATTTCCATGTCACTCTTAGTTATAAAGTGCCGGGGTCTGATACACCGGTAACAATTACACTGAATAGTTCAACAGAAGGACATGTTACGTGTACGAAATCGAATAATGATTTGACCTGGCACTGGCGGATAACACATATACCGGTGAATGCAACGGACTTCAGTGTAAACGAAAGCAATTATGATATTGGCGGATATACACGTGTTACAAAGATTAATGGTACAACAGTTGAAGATCCGTCATCACCGGAAGGAATTGTTGTTCTGCAGCCTGAAATTTCAATGGTAAATTTCTGGAGTGACTATACAACTTCTGACAAAAGGAAAATATTCCCTGTCACAGGTAATCAAATACTTCTTGTACGGTCGACAACAGGCGTGACTGTAGTTGTATCACAGAAGTCATTGAGTATGGCTACGAGAAATGCAATCGAGGATCTGATTACTAACAACGGAGGCAAGATACCGGGAGATCCTGACGCAAATGCAACATGGGAAACGACATTTGTATATTTCAGCCATGAGATTCAGGGAGACCGTTTCTCTTATGGCGGTAGAACCATATTCTTTAATGGAAATAATGTCGAAGTCCCGCATAACGCATCGAGTCATGAAGTCAGGGTAGATATCAATTATATTTCGGAAACGGTCCAGAACAGCTTTGTTCTCGAGAATAATTACACTGAAATCCCGATTACTATTGATATCGAGAAGGTTGAAAAGGACGATACAAGCGTTAAGCTGCCAGGTGCTGTCTTTACACTTCGCAAAATTAAAGATGCGGATCCGATAAACGGTACTTATGCAACAGAGGACGGGACTTCCCCAAGGGATTCTGAACCGACTGCTGCAACAACCGGCATGACATCATTTGACAATCTGACAAATGGCTACTATGAGTTAACGGAAAAAACTGCACCTGCCGGATATGTCCTGACTGATGAAATGGCAACTTATTTCAAGGTCGAAAGCGGTGTGGTTACATGGCTGGTAAAAGGAGATGGGAAGCCGTCTACTTGGACAACCAAGTCAGGAAAAGGAAGCGGCGAATTAGTAGACTTTGAAGCTGCTGTTGCGGAAGATACAGAACAAGGTACTGCAGCTAAGAATGCGAAGTTTGTCATAGAAAACGAACCCGGCGCTGCCCTTCCCAACACCGGCGGCCCCGGTACACGGCTCTTCACAATTCTTGGCAGTATCCTGATCCTTGGAGCGGGCGTACTGCTGTGGAGGAGACGGAGATTGATTTAAAACAAGGTTAACAGAGAAGTCAGTCACTTCGGTGGCTGGCTTTTCTTTTTTTTGGGGGGTATAGTATATTTGGTGGTTTGTACGCAGTTGAGGAGTAAGAAAAATGACTGAAAAAAGAAAGAGTATTACGCCTATGCGGCATTTTAATATGGCTGATTTCCTGCGCGGACAGGCATCAAGAATACTAACGTCAGTGTCGAAAACAGATGATACGGGATTCGTTTGCAAACATGGAAAGCCCATCGTGGTTGTCATGTCAAATGAGCGGTATGAGAGACTGCTCAAGGCCGGGATAGATATCAACGAATTTTGAGGAGGGGTGCACGTGCAGGACAATATAGTTCTTGACGTCAATGAGGACGACATCAATCAATTGAACCGCGACCTGCTGGCGACCCTTCTCTTTGATAGGACAACAAGGAAGAATATTCTGTGGGGAACAGATGATTATAAGGATCTCGGGGATGCTTACGCTGCCGGAAACCCGATCACAGAATATTTGATCACTGGCAGCAACGGGAAGGTTATATCTATATCTTAAAACCAAATTTGCACGTTTTCTTATCCTGCAGGCGTGCTCATCAATAATGGTGACAAAAGCTTCATATATATTTGTACCTATGCAAGATTTTAGCCGCGCGTGGACTGATAAGGATTTGTACGAAAAGTATAAGCTTACCGCCGATGAAATTAGTACGATCGAGTCTATGATTAAGCCAATGGATTAATATTTGTTTCCAGAATACAGATTATAGTGAAATTGGAACCTCGGAATACCCGGGGTTCCTTTAATGAGCAAAGAAAAGTGCTATTTGTTCAAAGGTGTTCGAAAATAATGGAACATAAATTGACTTTTTCATCTAAAAAGTGTAAACTATAAGTTACACAAATTATATTGGAGAAGGGATTGGTGAGAAATGAAAGCGGAGCTGATCGCAAAAATCATTTCAGCACACTGTGCTGGTAGCGAAGCCGATTTTAAAACGGCTGTTGAGGCTCTTGCAGCTGATGAAGAAAAGAAGGGCAATTCACGTGTTTCCAATCTTCTTCTGTCTGCTTATCAAGGGAAAAAAGCAACTGTTATAAAAAAACCAGAGGTTTCTACATTAGAACCTATGGGGTATGCGGCTCAATCGGCTGGCAGCATTGCTGTTGCCCCGAGAGATAAAGATAGCTTCCTTGAACTATATGACATTATATATCCAAAGACCAGCCTTGAAGACGTTGTTCTGCCCGAAAACCAGAAACGGCTGATCCGGCAGGTATTAAAAGAACAGAACAATAATGCAAAACTGGCAGAGCATCATCTGCCGCCTGCAAACCGAATGCTGCTCTGCGGGCCTCCGGGATGTGGTAAGACCATGACTGCATTTGCAATTGCACATGAACTAAACCTGCCTATGGCTTATGTTCGGATTGACGGTCTTGTTTCTTCTTACCTTGGACAGACAAGTGTCAATCTGCGTCGAATTTTTTCAAGTGTGAACTCACAGAATATTGTTTTGTTTTTGGATGAGTTTGATGCAATCGCAAAGAAACGCGATGACGGTCATGAGATGGGAGAACTGAAGCGGGTTGTGACAGCCCTGCTCCAGAACTTTGATAATATGTCATCTTCGGTATTTCTGATTGCGGCAACAAATCATGAGCATCTTCTTGATCCTGCTATCTGGCGGAGATTTAATCATGTTATCACGATTGACAATCCCGGGGATGAGCAAAGAAAAACACTAATCAGAAAATGGCTGGATGAGTATAAAGTCGAGCATTCAGTCAACATCAATAAACTCACTGACCTTACAGCAGGAAGGAGCGCCGCACAAATACAAGAACTGGTGATGTCTGCCGCCAAAAGATATGTGACTACGGATGCTCCTGTTACTATGGATGTCATGATAGAGCTACTGATTCAGCAGATGACAAATAATGCAAGCGGTGCCGGTATCCTTGACGCTGCTGCGGAGTTACATGAAAAAGGAGTGAGTGTCAGAGCACTTGCGAAGGCAGTCGGGATGAAGCATAACACACTGAGTTACCAGCTGAATAAACTCAATGGCAGTGAGGAGGCGGAGTAATAATGGCAGAAGATTACCGTCCACATCTGCTGATTCCCGAAGAGGAAGTTGAATATGTCGATTATACACTGACTGCAAGATCAAAGGATAGGGGCGTCGACCGGTTTGAACATGGGTCAAAGCTTTCAGATGGCCTGCGAGATATCGTGGATGCGTACACGCGTGTTCAGAGTGGAGATTCCTTGCGAGATGAAGACATTCGTATCTTTGAGGTGGTGCTTCCAGAGGGATTGAAGTTTTCTGATAAGACACTAAGGGAATTCATTTCTAATGAAGGAATGACAATTACCCATGTCCGTAATTCCAGACATGCCACGGTTGTTTCTCACAAAGAGAAAATGAACAACCTGATTAACCGTGTCGGCAGTTACCGAGACAATACAGGAAGTACAAAAAAATTTGAAGACATAGACTACTTCGGTTTTCCTGATCCGGAAGAAAAAATGTCTCAGGCAATCAGGGTGGTTCTTGAAAACGTAACGCAAAAATCAAGATCACAGTCACCTGTGTTACACAGGCTCCCATCGATAACAATAAGGGTGAGGACTATCTTGGAGCCTACGTCTATGCATCGCTTCACTCTATAAACAGGAACGGCACGCAGGAAACGAAGAATCCAAAGGAAATTGATGGAAGAAAAGAGTGGGATACCTGCTATCATTTTGAACAGTCATTTTCTAGTTTTCACAGTGGCGACTGGGAGGTTTGGCTTCAGCTATATACCCGGTACGACGTAAAGGACGATGAGAATATTGATTACGCTCTTGCAATTACCATAGAGGATCTGACCCAGTCCCTGCATCTATATGACAGAATAGTGGCGGAAGCTAAAAACAGATTTCCTGCAGTACAGTTTGTCCGTATTCCAATCAGACCATATTAAAGAGAGGTGCCACGCGGCACCTCATCTTATTTTCTCTGAGATTTCAAAAATGCAATGTATTCGTTAACCTTTGCAAGCTCTTCTTGGCTCAGATCATCAGCATCTTTAATGCCTGCAACGGCAGTAGTCTCTTCCGGATCTTCGTCAATATATCCTGCGGCAGTCATGAGATCTGCGTAAGGAGTATTTAGTGCCTTGGCAATGGCGCGGAGCACTTGCGGCGACGGATGTTCACGTACGCCATCTTCTATTCGTTTCACTTCGGTATGGCTCACATCAGATAATTCTGCAAGCTTCCGGATAGAGAATTCTTTTCCGAGCCTAAGAGCCTTAATCAGATCACCTAAATCGCTCATATCGCACCTCCCGTCTATCTTCTCTGCTATTATAGCATTTGTGTAACCTAAAAGCAACAGAAATTTTGAAAAGCACTTGTAATTGGAACCTAAAGGTGATATTATACATCCGGAACTGATGAGTTCCACAAATTGACGAGCTGCAGCAGAGTCTTATTTTTTTAAGCGAAGTGGAACCTATAGGTGTCAAGGAAGGGAGGGAGAAAATGAGACCGAACATACAATGAATAAAAACCGAACTTCAGAACCGGCATTGGAGTGGCAGTCAACTGGCAATGAAAATGGGCGTTTCGAGGATGGAGGTCAGCCGATTACTTCGTGGGAAGAGAGTCGGCGGGAAGAAATGTATCGGAGGATTAATCAGAGCATTTCCTGATATCCCGATGGAAGAATTATTTTTTTTTTGGACTAAGTGGAACCTATAAATTCCACGACAAATAGACGCAATAATAAAAAGAACACAGAGGCGCGGCCTCAGAAAGGACAGAATTATGGAATTCAAATATGTAATGACTCCCGCAGGGAAGGGAGCGAAGAACGATGTCGAAGCAGCCACAAAAGCGTGCAGGTATTTCCGGATGGATGATGTGCCGATCAGGTATCCCGGTTCCAGAATGATCCGGACTGCATGATCTTTATCGGCCAGATACAGGCTGCGGGCATGGGCCTGACGCTGACGGCGGCGAGCACGATGGTTTTCTACTCCTGTGATTACAGCATGAGTAATTTCGATCAGGCCAAGAGCCGGATTCACCGTGCGGGCCAGAAGAATAACTGCCTGTACATTTACCTGGTTGTAAGGAACAGCATCGACGGAAAAGTGCTCAAGGCGCTGCGTGACAAACAGAACCTGGCCAAGATGCTGGTGGATGATTACCGCGCCGGACGGCAGCCGTTCAAATGATTCACCTGTATAGAAACCACAAACAGAAACCACGTACTTTTTCGGATTGTACCAGGAAGGAGAAATATATCCATGGATAACAAACAGATTTTTGAGATGGCGGATGAACTGAAAGCCGCGAAGGAACACAAGAAGGATCTGGAGGCGCAGGTCAAGGAAGTGAATGCCTGGATCGATGAACTGGACAAGGCCCTGTCTGACGCCATGGCGGAATCAGAGCTTCATGAACTATGTGAAGCACCAGCTGACCAAGGGCAAAAAGCTCTCCCAGATCGTGACAAGGATTTCCCTGAAGAAGGCGACCAGCTCGGCGGGCATTGCCTATTCGCAGGCGGTGTTTAACTTTGAGAGAGTGCTGTCTCCGGAAGAAATCACAGCACTGTCCGGTGTTGTGGAGACCTGCAAGGCGTATGCTGCCAACCTGTCCCCGGCCATGATCGCGGATGATGATATTCCGTTCGTTGACCCGGAGACCGGTGAGATCGTAGAAGCACTGAATTGACACTGTATTAACGCTGAACTTAGCACCAGAGGTTTTCCGGGGGAGGGTAACCTCCTCCGGGGTACCCGCTTACAAGGAGAATGCTATGAGTACTGATTATAAATGTGTGACGGAGATCGGAGCAGTCCGGGAATACCTGGCGGGTCATGATCTCGTCTCTTTTGACTATGAGACCGCACCGGACGCAGTATACCGCATGGAAGAGAAGGCGGCGCTCGATCCGGCGAAGGCCCATATCTGCACCATGAGCCTGTCGGTAAAGGAGCATACTGGCATTTATTGCAGATGATTTCCATGTTCTCTTCTCCATCATGTAGTGTTGTTATTTGCTTGCATTTGCAAGCATTTAGCGATATACTACCCTTGAAAGGAAGGTGAATGACTATGGCAAACACATCCCCTGTATATGCAAGAATCGATACCTCTCTGAAGGACAACGCGGAGAGTATTCTCGCCAAGCTCGGCATCACACCCACCGGAGCCATCCAGATGCTTTACAGCCAGATCGTTCTGCATAATGGCATCCCATTTGATGTGCGTATTCCGACACCAAAGCCAGTGGCAGCCGGTGCTCTTTCACGCGCTGAACTTGATGCTGAACTCATGAAGGGAGTGGAATCCCTGAAGGCCGGGAAGGGCTATTCTGCGGATGAAGTGGATGTCATGCTCCAGAAGGAGTTTGGCATATGACATATCAAATCATTTACTCCCCGGAATCGCTCGATGACCTACGGGCCATCTATTCCTATATTGCTTTCGAGAAGCTCGCCCCGGAAAATGCCGAAGGCCAGGTTAACCGGATTCGGAAAGCCATCCGCTCTCTTGACCTTTTCCCCGAAGGACATACAACCGTAGACTGGGAACCATGGGCCTCCATGGGGATGCGCTTTCTCCCGGTAGACAATTTCACTGTTTATTATCTGGTTGATAACAACGAAGGAAGTGTCAAAATCGTCCGTATCTTTTACAGCGGGCGCGATGTAGAGCACATCATTCAGACAGGCATCGAATAAAAATGATCCCGCAAGGCCAACGGTCTGGCGGGATTTTTCATTCTCAAAAACATCAAAGTCATGCTGATTTGCTTCCCTTATCTCTGCCTGCGTTTCATATTTTTCGCCGTCATTCCCCTTCTCCGTCCAGATATCCAGCACCATTCCGATGGTGAGAAGGTCGAGATCCGAAAGCGATAACCCGACCTCCAGACACCGAAGGAGAAACAGCGCCGTCGTTATTTCCCGGCTACTTTTCTTGCCCTTAAACTTGTGCTGCACATTGGACTGGATCATGATGTCCGAGTGCATGAGCTGTTTCCGAAACTGTGAATAGGTCAGGACTTCCCCGATCACGGCATATTCCTTCCGGTAGCCTGTGTACCGGTCATAGATCTTGGCAATCTTGATATACAAGCCCGCCCTGTATCCGAATGAATTCTATTATCATAAGGAATGGATCACTATTGAGAATGTCGAGAATGTCGGTAATGTTGTTACTATAGGGCACAATCAGTCCAGCCAGGAAGCGGTATTCCAGATAAGGTATAACAATGAGGAGACCTTTAACAATGCTGAAATAGAGAATATCTATACGCAGGCTTCTGTTGATCTGGATGTTTTCAAGGTTGATAAGACTGCTGTAAATAAGTACCTGGAGGGTGCCGTGTTTACTCTTAAAGAAATCGATGAAACAAAGGTACCGATTTCAGGCAGTCCTGTTTATAAGCAGGATGACCATGGAATAATTCAGAGGGATTCCGAGCCGACAGCAGAGACTACCGGAAAGACATCATTTACGAATCTTACGGCAGGATACTATGAAATCTCCGAAAAAACAGCTCCCGATGGATATGTTCTGGCAACAGATGCGATTGCTTATTTCAAGGTGGAGAAAGGAGTGGTTATCAGGCTTGAAAAAGATCCCGAAAAGAAACCGTCTGAGTGGGAGCCTATGGAAGAGGAAGATCAATGGATTTCATTCCAAGCCGCAAAAGATGAAGTAAACGCAGATCCAGAAAATAACATTGAAGGATCAGAAGCTCAAAATGCAAAGTTTACTATTAAAAATGAACCCGGCGCAGCCCTTCCCCACACAGGAGGACCTGGAACAGGGATCTTCACGATCCTTGGCTCTTTGCTGATTGCCGGAGCAGGATTGCTGCTGTGGAGAAAACGGAGAACAATTTAACAGGATTCACTTTTAGACCAGCCCGCATATGCGGGCTGGTCTTTTAAATAGCGGAGTATTTCGGTATAATGTAAGTGTATGGAAAAACAATCAGAAGAATGGACGCCTGCTTTATAGGTCGTTCCGGCACCATGGACACTGTTGTATAAGGTTTTTTCTGTTGTAATGATTTGTTTTTCATTGTGCTGTTCCCGTGTCTTCAGATAATATGAAGAAACAAAAAACTTGAAGTGACAAAGACCGCTTCATAACAGTCATGGGACAGGCACGCAAGACTCACGGGCGGGTCTTGAATCAACGGGAGGTGCGAACGATGAAGAGATCAATAAATAGATCAATAATGAGTGTAAAGAAACTGCTGCTGTCCCTGATCCTTGTATGTCTGATCTGCGGAGGAAGTTTACGGGTAAACGCAGCAGCCTTGTACGGAACTGCAGCGGCGGACGGAGCTGCTGTTGAAAAGACGGATACGGATGACGGGGCAGCAAAGACTGAAGGCCCTGTCGGGATCTGGAAGCTGGCTGAGCTGACAGGTGAGAATCCTGTATCAAAAGAAGATGTACAGCAGTATGAATCCCTGGGGCAGGTTATTGTCTATCTGGAAATGCGGGAGGACGGGTCATTCATGATGTCTTTATTCCAGGAGGAGATAGACGGGATCTGGGATGCGGATAATCTCACGGTTGAGGGCGAATCGATCCCGTACACGATAAGCGGCGATACCCTCTCGCTTCAGAATCCCAATGGCGACGAAATGCTTTTCGACCGGTCATCAAAGGAGGAACTGGATTCTATCCAGGGATATAAAGAGGGCGTTCTGGACGAAACAGTTTCCTATACGGAAGAGGAGCAGACTATCCTGAATATAGACGAGGCATCCCTCATTATTACAGGGTATAAAGCCGATAAGAAAGGTTTTACTGTGTCTCTCAAATGTGAGAACAAAACAGATCACCGGATCATGCTCAGTGCGGTCACGTGCGTCCTGAATAAATATGCGATCAGTCAGCCATGGGCGATTTCTCTGGAGGGAAACGAGAGCAAGGATTCCGAAATGACATTCAGTATTTTTGCTCTTGAAAAATGCGGTATTTCCGCAGTTGATGAGATGATCCTGGAAATAAAGGCCATCAATGCAGAGGATTGGACTACCTTTGAGGAGGGAGCAGTGACTGCGGTCTATCCTACCGGAAAGAAACCGGAAGAGATCAAGGCGGCGGAAAGAGCGCCGGCGGAGAACGAAAAGGTTGTTGTTGATAATGAGTATTGTTCATTTATCATTGAAGGTGCGGCGGCCAACCATGCTCTCGGATATGCGGTCAACTGCTATTGCGAAAACAAAACCGAAGATACGCTGACATTCATGTGGTCCGAGGAGTATCTGAATGATCAGGATGTGACCGGCTTGTTCGCGCAGAAATTACTGCCCGGAACAAGAGGATTTGCGGATGCCTTGTTTATGCAGAACGGTCTCGAACAGAGCGGAATCAAAACTGATGAGATAAAATCGGTCCGGGCAAGGCTTAAGGTATATGACAGTGAACTGAATGTTGTTGCTGATGTGGAGTTCACCTATCAGCCGTAAAAGTGAGGAGAGAAAAAATGAGGAAACTATTAAACCTGTTTTTGGCTTTTATCCTGGTATCTATGACCTTTGCGGGCGGTATCAAGGTAAATGCGGAAGAGTCAGACAGCATTGTGGGTTATTGGAAGCTGGTCGAGATTGCCGGTGAAAAGAATGTCATGTCCAGAGAGGACCTGGAGACCTATGAACAGCTCGGCTCTGTCATGTATCTCAAATTCCGTGAGAACGGTACTGTGAAATTTTCTCTCTTCGGGGATGAGATGGAAGGCTGGTGGAACGCCTACGGGATTACATTGGAGGACAGCTGGCTCACTTACAAGATTGAAGGGGATGTGCTCACGATCACCAATGCCGACGGCGGCGATATGATCTGCGAGCGGACGACAGGGGACGAGATCAATGCGCTGCTCGGCTATCAGGACGGGGTGCTGGATGAAAGTGTCGTCTACTCCGATAAGGAGACGAAGATCATGGACACGGAGACAGCTTCTGTTGTTGTGGTCGGATACAAGGCAGATATGACCGGTTTCACCGTTTATTTCCGCTGCGAGAACAAGACACGGGATTCGATCGTGATCAGTGAGGACAAGTGCGTTCTCAATAAATATATCTTCCACCCGGATTGGGCTGTCTCTCTGGATTCCAGGGAAACACTGGACAGCGAGATGGTTGTCAGTCCCGCAGAACTTGCCAAAGCAGGGCTTTCCTCTGTTGATGAGATGATCCTGCAGATGAGGATCACCGATGCGATCACTGATAAGATTATCCAGAGGGGGATCAAGGCAACGGCTTATCCGACGGGGAAAAAGGCAGAAGAAGTCAAGGCTCCTGCCAGAACTCCTGCGGAAAATGAGCTGATTGTAAATGATGACGCTTCCTGTGCGTTTATTATTCAGGGAATTGATCCTGAGGATACACGGGGACTGGCCGTCAACTGTTATCTGGAAAACAGATCCGGCGGAACATTGAATTTTGTCTGGAGCGACGTGACGATCAATGATATTGCGGTGAGTACATCCTATGAGGAATCGGTATTTCCGGGAGCGCTTGGTTATTCAGATGTCATTTTCCTGAATGCCAATCTCGAAGACCTGGGAATTAATTCCGGAGAAATCACGACAATTAAAGGAAAGCTCAAGGTCTACGACAAGACAAAGAGCACTCCGGTAGTTGTTGCCGAAAAAGAGTTTACCTACACACCGTAAAACAGAGATAACACTTCCCCGCAATAGTGATCGACAGACCGGGGGGTATCATCAGACATAAAGGAGACAGATCGGGAGCTGCCGCTGCTGCGGCGGCTCCTTTTTTATGACACGGCCCGTGCAATGCATTTTCCGCCTTGCGGCGGACACGGGCAGGCCGGGGCAGAGGGCGGCATGGCCGCCTCTGCCCTATTATCGGCTGAAATAAACTGGACAAAAGAATTCGATTGTGTTAAATTTAATTGTTTGATTTCGCTGTTTTTTCAGCTTTTTTATGATTGTTAACAAAATAGATATTTTACAGAAAAACTATATTCATGATGGAGGGTTATAATGGCGGAAGCTGATCATAAGTACGACTGCCTGCTCCTGGACCATCAGCTGTGTTTTCCGCTGTATGCATGTTCCAAGGAAATCATCCGCAGATACAAGCCCATGCTGGATGAACTGGATCTGACATATACGCAGTACATCACAATGATGGCCATGTGGGAACATTCGGAGATGAATGTCAAGGAGCTGGGGAAGTGTCTGTTTCTCGACTCGGGGACTCTTACGCCGGTTCTTAAAAAGCTTGAGGCAAAGGGCTATATCCACAGGGGGCGTTCCAGAACAGACGAGCGCAATCTGGAGGTGACCATCACGGAAGAGGGCATGAAGCTGCGTGAGCGGGCTATGGCTGTTCCGTCACAGATGGCATGCTGTGTCGAGCTGACTCAGGAAGAGGCTCAGACGATGCACACACTTCTTTATAAAATACTGAATAATCTGAGCCGCCTGTGACCGCGGTATGTTCTTTTTAACAGAACTATGCTATGATTGATTCTGTATACACGTTATTTCAGGTCCAAAAAATAAGACTTAAAACAATATATTGAGAGGAATAATATGTCCAGATTAACAGACAAACTTTTCGGGACACACAGCGAGAGAGAAGTCAAGAGGATCCGCCCGCTGGTAGATAAAATCGAGGCGCTCCGTCCGCAGATGCAGGCTTTGAGTGATGAGGAGCTGCGTGGAAAAACCGAAGAGTTCAGAAAAAGATTCCAGGACGGCGAGACCCTGGATGACCTTCTTGTCGAGGCCTATGCGGCTGTCCGCGAGGGTGCCCGCCGCGCGCTCGATATGGAGCCTTTCCGCGTGCAGCTGATCGGCGGTATTATCCTGCACCAGGGCCGCATTGCCGAAATGCGTACCGGTGAAGGTAAGACGCTGGTCGCGACCATGCCCGCATACCTCAATGCCCTTGAAGGCCGCGGCGTCCATATCGTCACAGTCAACGACTATCTGGCAAAGCGTGATGCCGAGTGGATGGGCCAGGTCTATCGTTTCATGGGAATGACTGTCGGTGTCGTTCTCAACAGCATGACTCCCAAGGAGCGCCAGGCGGCCTATGCATGCGATATCACCTATGTGACCAATAATGAGCTGGGCTTTGACTACCTGCGTGACAATATGTCCATCTACAAGGAACAGCTCGTTATCCGTGAGCTCCATTACGCCATCATCGACGAGGTCGACTCCGTCCTCATTGATGAAGCGAGAACTCCGCTGATCATTTCCGGCCAGAGCGGCAAGTCCACCAAGATTTATGAGGCCTGCGATATTCTCGCCGGCCAGATGAAGCGCGGTCAGGACGTCGAGGACCTCTCCAAGATCGATGCGATCATGGGTATCGAGCGCGAAGAGACCGGAGATTTCATCGTCAACGAGAAGGACAAGCTTGTCAACCTGACGGCAGAGGGTGTCGCTAAGGTAGAGAGATTTTTCCGTATAGAGAACCTGGCTGATCCCGAAAACCTCGAGATTCAGCACTGTATCATTCTGGCTCTGCGCGCCCACAACCTCATGCACCGTGACCACGACTACATCGTCAAGGACGACCAGGTCCTGATCGTCGATGAGTTCACCGGCCGTGTTATGCCCGGACGCCGTTACTCCGACGGTCTGCACCAGGCGATCGAGGCAAAGGAGCACGTCAAGGTCAAGCGTGAGAGCAGGACCCTTGCGACGATCACCTTCCAGAACTTTTTCAATAAATTCGACAAAAAGTGCGGCATGACCGGTACAGCCCTGACGGAGGAGCGCGAGTTCCGTGAGATCTACGGCATGGATGTCATCGAGATTCCCACCAACCGTCCCGTCATCCGTGTCGATGAGCAGGACGCTGTTTACAAGACAAAGAAAGAAAAATTCCGCGCTGTCGTGAACGCAGTCAGGGAAGCTTATGAGAAGGGGCAGCCCGTCCTGGTCGGTACGATCACCATCCAGGTCTCTGAGGAGGTCTCCAGGATGCTCAAGAAAGCGGGCATCCCTCATAACGTCCTGAACGCCAAGTTCCATGAGATGGAGGCAGAGATCGTCGCTGAGGCAGGCCGCCACGGTGCCGTCACCATCGCGACCAACATGGCAGGCCGCGGTACTGATATCAAGCTCGATGAAGAAGCCCGTGCGGCAGGCGGTCTCAAGATCATCGGTACAGAGCGCCACGAGTCCCGCCGTATCGATAATCAGCTGCG
The DNA here is from genome assembly GCA_900318375.1 of uncultured Lachnospiraceae bacterium. Taxonomy (GTDB): domain Bacteria; phylum Bacillota; class Clostridia; order Lachnospirales; family Lachnospiraceae; genus CAG-791. The sequence continues at coordinate 114,868 of ONKG01000003.1, read as the reverse complement.
AGGCCGAAGCGGACGTCAGGGAGATCCCGGTGAATCCCGTTTCTACATCTCCCTTGAAGATGACCTCATGCGCCTGTTCGGCTCCGACCGTATGATCGCTCTGTTCAACGCCCTCAAGATCGAGGAAGATCAGGAAATCACCCACAAATCCCTCTCCAAGGCCATTGAGGGAGCACAGAAGAAGATCGAGAACAACAACTTCGGTATTCGTAAAAACCTGCTTGATTATGACCAGGTTATGAATGAGCAGCGAGAGATCATCTATGCGCAGCGCCGTGAAGTCCTTGACGGCAAGAGCATGCGCGACAGCGTCTTCAACATGATCACGGACTTTGTCGACAGCACTGTGGACACCTGTATCAGCGATGATATCGACAGCGATGACTGGAACCTCACCGAACTCAACGAGCTCCTGCTGCCCACCATCCCGCTCCAGGTCGTCAACCGCGGACGCATCCGTGAGCGTACCCGCGACGGTCTCAAACAGCAGCTCAAGGAAGAGGCGGCAGCTCTCTACGAGTCCAAGGAAGCCGAGTTCCCCGAGCCCGAGGCTGTGCGTGAACTTGAGCGCGTCGTCATCCTCAAGGTCGTCGACCGCAAGTGGATGGATCACATCGACGATATGGAACAGCTCCGCCAGAGTATCGGACTGCAGGCCTACGGCAACCACGATCCCCTTGTAGAGTACAAGATGGCCGGCTATGACATGTTCAACGAGATGACCCGCAACATCATGGAAGAGACCGTCCGTGTCCTCTTCCACGTCAAAGTCGAGCAGAAGGTCGAGCGCGAGGAAGTCGCCAAAGCCACCGGCACCAACAAAGACGACACAGCCGTCAAACAGCCCAAGCGCCGCACAGATAAGAAGATCTACCCCAACGACCCCTGCCCCTGCGGCAGCGGCAAAAAGTACAAAAACTGCCACGGCAGACCGGGAATGAGCCTGTAAGACGAATTGGGAGACAGCAGAAGACAGAACCGTCCCCAGTGACTCATCCATGTCCCGCATAAGATATAGAAACCTCAGAAGGAGACGAAAATATATGCTACAACTGGATCAGATGAAGACTGAAATCCAGCAGTATGAAGACACCATGCACGAGGTCCTTCATTCTCTGGATCTCGAATACAAGAAGCAGCGCATTGAGGAGCTGCAGCGCGAGTCGGAGGCACCGGATTTCTGGTCCAACGCCGATGTCGCCAACAAGAAGATGAAACAGCTCAAGGACCTGCAGACTACGGTCGAGGACGCCGAGCATATCGAGAGCCAGTATGAGGACATCCTCATGCTGATCGAGATGGGCAACGAGGAGAACGACGAATCTGTCGTCGACGGTGTCCGCGAGGAGCTGGATGAGTTTGAAAACAAGCTTGAGGAGATGCGTCTGGCAACTCTTCTGACAGGCGAATATGATGATTCCAACGCGATCATGTCCCTGAACGCAGGCGCAGGCGGTACAGAGAGCTGCGACTGGTGCTCCATGCTCTACCGCATGTACACCCGCTGGGCGGACCGCAAGGGCTTCAAGGTCGACGTCATGAACTTTATCGACGGCGACGAAGCCGGCATCAAGTCCGTGGACTTCCAGATCAGCGGTCCCAATGCCTACGGCTATCTTAAATCCGAGCGCGGCGTACACAGGCTGGTCCGCATTTCGCCCTTCAATGCCCAGGGCAAGCGCCAGACATCCTTTGTTTCCTGCGATGTCATGCCTGATATTGAAAAAGATATCGATATCGTTATCAATCCCGACGATATCCGCATTGACACGTATCGCTCCAGCGGCGCCGGCGGACAGCACATCAACAAGACTTCCTCCGCGATCCGTATCACCCACTTCCCCACCGGTGTGGTCGTGACCTGCCAGAATGAGCGGTCCCAGTTCCAGAACAAGGACAAGGCTATGCAGATGCTCAAGGCCAAGCTCTATATGCTGAAAAAAGAAGAGGAAGAGGCCAAGCTTGCAGGAATCCGCGGCGAGGTCAAGGACATTGCCTGGGGCAGCCAGATCCGCTCTTATGTCCTGCAGCCCTACACCCTGGTCAAGGATACCCGCACCCAGGAGGAGACCTCCAACACCGGCGCGGTCCTGGACGGGGACATTGACCGTTTCATCAACGCATATCTGCGCATGGGCGCTAACAAGGCAGGGCGCAGCGAAGAGATGTAAATGAACAAATGCGGCAGCAATACTTTTTTTAATAACAACTGTTTATTCATCATCACACATGACCCGGAGACGAGTCCTGATAGTAAAGAGATATAAGGTGGCTTTCATTTTATGCTTACGATCCCGGAAACTGATAAACTGTTTGACATTGATGCATATGCCACGGACTTTACGGCGTCTGTGCTCAGTGCGGAACTGATTGAAAAAAAGAAGTCCAGCCACTGGGAAATTGTTCTGGACAGGACTTTGTTTTTCCCTGAAGAGGGCGGGCAGACACCGGATACCGGGACGATCGATGGCTGCCCCGTGATCGATGTGCAGCTGGACGGAAATGTGATCCGGCACAGTGTGAAAGCCGGAAAGACAGAGGACGGGCAGCCGCCCTTCAAAGCAGGACAGAATGTGCGCGGTCAGGTCGACTTCGCGCACCGCTTCTCCAATATGCAGAACCACTCGGGTGAGCACATACTCTCCGGACTTGTGCACAACCGTTTCGGGTATGACAATGTGGGTTTTCACCTGAGTGACAACACAGTGACCCTGGATTTCAACGGTCCTCTGACTGACGGTGATATCCTCTGGCTTGAACAGACCGCCAACCGTGTCGTCTGGGACAACAGGGAGATCCGGGGCTGGTATCCGGAGCCGGAAGAGCTGCAGGCCATCGAATACCGCAGCAAAAAAGAGATCGACGGCCCGCTTCGCCTTGTGGAGATTCCCGGCGTGGACATGTGCGCCTGCTGCGCGCCCCATGTCAGAAAGACCGGAGAGATCGGTCTGATCAAAGTCATCCGGACCCTGCGCGAGCGCAGCGGCATCCGCCTGACCATCCTCTGCGGCAGCCGTGCTCTCGCCTATATGCAGACCCTGCAGAAGGCAGCAGAGGACGTCTCCCACCTGACCAACATGCCCCGGGAAGAGATCGCGGCAGGTACTTCCCGGATTCTTGACGAGAATGAAAGACTGCGCCAGCGCGAAGCCGCCCTTGAGTCGGCCGTCACAGATGCCCTTGCAGCCTCCGTGCCCGCGGATCAGCAGGACGTATTCCTGTTCACGGAAGGGGCTGACGGCAGCAGCGCCGGCATAGGCAATGTGGCCCAGCGCAGGCTTGTCAACACATTGTGTGAAAGGCATCCCGGCTATTGCGGCGTTTTCGCCGGCAATGACGAGACAGGCTATCGCTATATCATAGGGGCAACCGGCACAGACGACGCCCGCGCTCTGAACGCCTGCCTGAAAAAATACTGCGGCGCCCGGGGCGGCGGAAAACCTGCCATGGTCCAGGGTTCCGTCCAGTCGACACAAGAGGAGATAGAGACGGCACTTCGTAAGTCACTGTATGAAATTTCGGAATCCTGAGTGAAAAAGCAGCAGTCCACCGGGACAAGATTCCGGAATCCTGAGTGGAAAAAGCAGCAGTCCACCGGGACAAGATTCCGGAATCCTGAGTGGAAAAAACAGCGATCCGCAGGGTCAAGATTTGTGACTTCCCTGTAAACATTATGTTATTCAAGAAGTAAGGAGGAATCGAAATGGCTGGAGCACTGGTTTACCTTATCCTGTTCTTTTTCGTCTTTGTCCGCCTTGTAAACTCCAAAAAAACAAAGGGCTCCGGAAATACAGCTTCGCGCAGCAGTGCAAACAGAACTTCCGGCAGAAGCCCCATGGCCTCGGACGGCCACCGCGTACCGAAGGACCAGGATATTTCCTGCCGGCGCTATGGCCATAAGCATGAGGAATTTGACACGCCCAGGTTTATTCCCCACGAAGACCCGGAACAGGGGTATATCATCCTCAACGGCGTCAGAATGAAACTGACAGAGGCCGATAACTATGAAAATAGAATCTGATGATTTACCCGAGGTGGTGTAAAGAGATTGTATAGGGTTTTAACCGCAAACGCGATTCTGGTGAGTCCAATGTGACTCATCAGGATCTTTTTTTATGACGCGGCCCGTGTAATGTAATTTTTTGCCTTACGGCGGACACGGGCCGTCTCTTCCCTGTTTGGGGTCTGAAAGGGTTCTGAAAGAACAAGACGATCTCCGTAAGGCCTTGATTTTTTATAAAGATAGAGTATAATGGTAAATCAATTAATATGAAATATACCGAATATACATATTTTGCGGAGGGCGAAAATGGATTACAGAAAGTTATTGCATCATGAAGAGGACGATTTTAAGGCCTCTGCACATGAGTCGGCGGCAGAACTGGAATACCGGTACAAGCCGGATTTTGAGGGAGCCATGTATGACGACAGGATCTATACGATCAAGGACATCTATTCGCTTCCGGAAGGGGTGATTGCAGAGCTGATCGGAGGGAAGCTGTACTTTAAAGGGACTCCCAAGGCTGTACACCAGGAAATCTCAGGAGAAGTATACTTTGACATAGTCAATCATATCCGTGGAAGAGGTGGGGATTGCAGAGTGTTTTTTCCGCCCTATGGAGTGTATCTGCACGGAGATAATTCCACGTATGTGATTCCTGATCTGACGATTGTCTGTGATCCGGATAAAAGGAAAGATGACGGGTGTTTCGGCGCACCGGACTGGGTGGTGGAAGTGATTTCCAAATCCACACAGAAGATCGACTATGGCCTGAAGCTGTTTCTGTACAGGGAGGCGGGTGTGCGCGAATACTGGATCATCAATCCCGTGAACAGGACGGTCATGGTGTATGTGTTTGAAAGCGGGAGGGAAGACGCAGACCTGTATTCCTTTGATGATGCGGTGTCCAGCCAAGTCTTTCCGGGCCTGGCTATCCGACTTTCTGACAGACTATAAGACTGCAGTGGGAACTTTTCTTTCTGTAGGGGACAGTGTTGGAGGCCTGATCGCCGTTGAGACGGGACGAGTGGGAAGAATGGAACGATAAATCGGATAGAAAAGCGCAGGATTACAAATAAAAATGACGGGACATCCCCAAAAATCCTTTAAATACAGGGGTGTTCGGAGAGAAACTGGCTGTCTCATTTTAGATGGTGGTAATTTTTAGATACCAGTGAATAAATGAAAATAGAGCTGCTGCATATCACAATGAATATGCAGCAGCTCATTTGTTTGTTCAATGATTTGTGATACCGGCTGTTTTACAGCTTCATTTTCCTCCCCGGTTTCAGGATAGAAGGGGGAAGGGATAAAGCGTCAAAAGAACCGTTCCGATGTCAATTCCGATGTCAATTTATTCTGCTGCTGTTGCTGTGTTTTCGCGGACAGCTGTGATCATGTCTTCCGGAGCGTATCTGGGTGTGGTTTCGTAGGCCTCGGGGCCGTTTTCTCCTTCCCCTATGATGAAGACCTGGGGAGCAGTGTAGACCTCATCCGGGGCCCAGCCTTCGGATCCGTCAAAATACAGGATATACACATCGGATTCGGTTTCAAAATCGTTTCTGATAATATGCACAAAGTCCAATACGTTGATCATGTCACCTGCTTTGAGGGGAATACTAATCTTGTCTTCTTCAGTCCTTGTAAATACCTGGTAGGTGTTGTGGATATCGTCCGGATCGACCAGTGTGACCTTGCTCCAGGCAATCATGAGATTGGACCGCATGGCTTCATTGTCAAAATCCCACTGGACGTAGATGTCGCCGTCGTCATCCAGTTTGACAGTTGTAAGGTGCATTCCCATTGCGTTATCTTTATCTTCTACAGGGCCGCCGATTCCAAGTTTGTCGATGACGGCCTTCATTGCGTCAGCAGATCCCTTTCCGCCGGCGGTATCTGCAGCCGCCGTTTCCTCACTTGTGCTGCCGGCAGTGCCTGCGGCAGCTTCTTCGCTGTCTGCGGCAGTGCTTGTGTCAGAAACTGCTTCACTCATTTCATCGGTACTGTCTTCTGCTGTTACTTTGCTGTCTTTACTTACGCTGTTTTCAGCGCTTTCACTGTTTTTATCGCTGGTGCTGCTCTGTGTGCTTCCTCCGCATCCGGAGAGAAGAGCCAGACAGAGCATGGCTGTCATCAGCAACGCAATTATTTTCTTCATGAGCTAACTCCTTTTACTTGAATCTTTAGTTTTTTCGTTTTCTGTATATCTTCCGGTGATCTTGTGTTTTTGTCGGTGCTTTCATCGGTGTTTGGGTATTTTTGCCGGTAATTTAGTAATTAAACCGGGATGATCAGGAAGCCGCCTTCCATGCACCCATGAAACCGGATGCGCACCATCCGCCGTTTCCGACGATCTGGCCGTTTCTGACGACTCCGTCCACAACCAGGGGCTCTCTTGTGCCGGCGCAGATCTGTGTGAGCGGGGCTGCGCCGCAGGCCCTGATTTCTTCGCTTGCAAGGATCAGAGGCTCGATCTTTTCTTTCAGAATACGGCTGTCCGGAGAGGCGATCGAGACGATGCAGACATATTCCCGACCGGAAAGTGTCGCCGCGGAGTCGCCGTCGCTGATGGTCATGCCTTCCAGAAGGTCGGCGGGAACGGCTTTGCCAATCAGTTCACCGGAGACATATCCGTAGACACCGCTCTTTTCATTGAGCTTTTCGATACTGAAACGGACCAGCAGCACGCCCGGGGCGGAAAACTGCGCCGTGGGAGCAGGGGCAGCAGGGCGCTGCGCTGGGGCAGCGGGATTTTTTGCAAAGGTGACGGGCTCAGCGGTCCAGGCTGTCGTTCCCTGCTTTAAATGTTTGCGTGCTTTGGCAACATCTGCGTTTGAAATTCCGAGTCTGTCTGTATATACCTTGAGCTGTCTGCCTACGCTCAGGTTGGAAAACATACCCGCGATCATGCCTCCGAAGATGCATACAATTGCCAGGATGTTTCCGGCAAAGCCTCCTATGCCTTTTGAAAAGAAGAAGCTGATGATCACACCGCCCAGGACGCAGGCAAGATATTTGATGCCCGCCGATTTTGAAAGCTCTTCCGAGGCCCTCAGGTAGGCGTCAAAGTCCTCTTTTTTGAAATTGCGTCCGTTATCAAAATGCTCCGGTCGTAAACTTGATTTCATTTTTTCTCCTTTCCGTTATGAATGATTGGGGGAAAAACCGTCTCCGCGGACGGTATCATGTCGTTCAGGCAGAGTTGAATCTGTCCCTGCCGGGAACCTGCGCCATCATGAGTTCCAGAGAGAACCGGCTCCTACAAAGCCCAGAATGGCGGGAATCAGCTGGATCAGGAGGCCGAAGAGCAGGCCCGGAATCGGGATAAAACCGATAAAGATCACGGAGCGGCTGAATACTGCGGAAAATCCCGGGTCGTGAATGATCCAAAGGACAGAGAGTCCGATGCAGACCAGGACAAGGATTACTGCAAGAGCTTTTTTCATAATTTTCCTCCTTTTTTTGAAAGCCATCTATTGGATTCTGCTGTTTTATAACAGCAAGCGAGTCGAAAACCAGATAAACAGGGAATATCTCAGCGGCGGTTTTAAGTCCTCAAACCTGAGCGTGTTTATCTTCATTGTTTTTGCTTACAATCACATTATAGGGGGACCCGGAATGTGGATTGTCTGCGCAACGCATACATTTGAAAAAAAGAAAAGCGGCAGATCGAAATTGTGATCTGCCGCATGCTGCGGGTGTGCCCGGATGTGTTCAGCTGCTCTTGGTGCATTCAGGTGCATTGGGCAGCTATGGGTGTGCTCAGAGCGTGCTGAGCTGCAGTGCATGTACGCAGAGCGTACTGTGCTGCTGAGGGTGTGCGCAAGAGTTTTTCAGCCTGCACAAGCGCTGCAGGCCGGTTCAGACCTGTTCAGGGTGTCAGACGGATGTTGTCTGTACCTCCCGCACGGACGCGCCAGAGCCGGTTTTCATCCTCCTTGTTGATGTAGAAGATCCAGTCACCGGCCACATTGAAGTCACCGGTGGAGGAAGGTATGATGGTGTACTGTGTTTTTGAGTCGGGAGACAGCCATTCCAGTCTTTCGCCGTTTCCGGAGGTATAAAAGATACCTCCGTCAGTGACGTTGAGATGGTGTATGGTGCCCTGGACCAGGGGCTCCAGATTTCCTCCGTTGAGATCCATGCGGACCAGTTTTTCGCCGGTGGAAGCGTAGATCGTGTTCTGACAGATGCACAGATCTTCAAAAGAACTGCTGCTGATCACGCTCTCGTTGCCGCCGTCGAGATCGCTGCGGCAGATACTGCTGCCTTTTTCGGGGGAAATGTAATAGAGGGTATCCTCAACAATCTGCAGGCAGCGATATTCCATAGTACCGTTGAGCTGTGTCATCTCTCCCTGTGCGGGATCGATGCGGTAGAGGTAACGGGTTCCTTCATTGTCATAGAGGTAGAAATTGTCTTCAAAGATATAGAGCCTTCCGCCAGGGGAACTGCAGACAGTGCCTTCCTTTCGGGTCTCGGGATCCAGATAACCGACCTTTTCGCCGGTGCAGAAATAGAGCTTCCCATCATAGTACTGCAGATCATACACACCCGGAACTTCCGCCAGTATTTCCAAGTCTTTTGTATAAGGATCCATAAGGGAGATTCTATCTCCGGAAATATAGTAGACAGCATTCCCGTCGGAGACCGCAAAAGCCCCGCCTTCAGGGGAGTAGTTGCCAGGGAGATTACCGCTGTTGTTTTCAGGGGAGCCGCCGTGAATGCTGATTCCCGGCGCATCGGAGAAGCCCTGCTGAAATCCCTCGGAAAAGCCGGGCGTGTAACCGGATCTCTCCCCTTCGGCATGTCCGCGTTCAATTCCTTTCTGCCAGGACAAGAAAAAAATGATGCCGGCCAGACAGGCTGCAGCGACTGTGATCAGCAGGGGAAGCAGCCTTTTTTTGATGCCGGTCCGGCGTCTGACAGCCTCCAGAAGCGCCTCCGGATCCCGAAAGCGTTCATTGGGATCGAAGGCAGTGCAGCCCTTTACAAGACTAAGAAGTGCCGGTCTGACCTGGGCGGCGGATTCCTCGTCTTTTTTGCTCTGTCCCGTGGACATGAACAGCATGAGCATGCCCAGTGAATATACTCTGGCGGCGGGTCTTGAATATTCACGAAGATCCAGTTCCGGCGGTAGGTAAGGCTCTGCAGCAGTGGCCGGGATATGTTTATCTGCAATGATGACTTCTCCTGTCCGGCTCACCAGTATGTTGTCCGGATGGATGTATGCAGTACAACCGGTTTTAGTCTCGGGATTGCCCGGATGCTCCGCACCTTTCGCACTATCCGAATACGTGAAAGCAGATGCGGGGCCGGCAGGATCCGGTAAGGCAGCAGCAGCTGTCAATTCCGCAGAATCTGAACCAGCTGCAGGAGCTGCAAATCCTGCAGTTTCAGAATTCCACGCACTTTCTTTATTGCCCTTGTCCGGCATCCGGACAAGTGTGCACAGCTTTTCGATGATATAGAGGACCTCTCTGCTGCGCATTGTCCCGTCGTTTTCAACGATGTCAGAGATTGTGCGCTCATTCTGGTCCGGCCATTTGAACCGTAGTTTTCGGGTCATTTTCCGTTACCTCCCGGAAGGCAGAGGATGGTCGTTGGAGCCGTCGGTCCGGACGCACCAGAGCCGGCCGTCATCCCCTTCGTTATGGTAAAAGATCCAGCCGCCGGCAACATTGAGATCCGCGGCGCGGTTGGCGGAGACACGCTCCCGGATCCGTCCGTCGGGTGAACAGCACATGATGGCATTGTTGGAAAGATCAAGATAACAAATGCTGTTTTCCGCTCTGTTGAGCATAGCGGCCTTTGTCTCCAGGAGCAGCTGTGTTTCCTTTGTTTCCGTGTTCAAAAGGACCAGGGACGCAGCACCGTCTTTTTCGACGGAACAGATCAGATCGTCCCCGGATCTGCAGATACTCTGACAGGAGTCGTCCAGAAGCTTTTCCACGTGTTTCCCGTCATATTCACATCGATACAGTCCCTGTCTGCTGCCGGAAATAAAATACAGATAGTTTTCGTCTGTGTACAGGGCTATACAGTCCGAGAGAGCTTTGACCGCTGATCTTTTCCCGGTCTTGGGATCCAGCAGGGACAGACCATTTTCTGTCAGGATATAAAAACGGTCTTCAGCGGTATACAGTCTGCTATCCTTTTCCCTGGTTAAAACATCTTTTCTGTCTTCGTAGACAGCGGACTGGCAGATATCATCTCCGGAGGTATAGTAGATCCAGCCGTTCGCGCAGCTGATGGATTGAGCCTTACTGTCCTCCACCAGGAGCTTTGCATCCGTCCCGTTAGCGGACATGCTCCAGATACCGCCGTCTGCGATATAGAAAATGAGGCCGTCGTTTTCCGCCGCAAATGCGCCTCCCGGGACTGCCATGTTTTCAGACACAGTGCCCTCGGGCAGATCGGTCTGCGTGTTTTCCGTCCTGCGGAACACGGGGCGGGAGTCATATCCGTCCGTATAGCCCGCGCTGTATCCGCGGTCATAGCTGCCGGTCCGTATATCGGCGCTCTCGACCATATAGCCTGCCTGAAAGGAGGCAGCCGCCAGAATAAGGGCAGCCGCCGTAATTCCTGCTGCTGCCATGCGGTATCTTCGCCTGCGGACGTTCCGGCTGTCATCCCGCCGGATATAGGCGCAGATCTGCTCCGCGCTCTGGATTCTGGCCTTGGGGTTAAAGGCGATACATTGTTCGATCAGTTCCCGTAGTCTGTTGTTGACAATCTGGGCTTCCAGATCGGCACGCACGGTGCGTCCGGTTGCCAGATACAGGAGCACAACACCCAGAGAGTAGATGTCGGACAGAGGTGTTGTCTGCTCAAAGCCGTACTGTTCCGGAGAGGCATAATCCAGCGTCAGCACCACAGCGGTATCCTGGCGGCGCCTCAGTTTATGCTCTCTGGCAATACCGAAATCGATCAGATGGATGCTGCCGTCTTTTCCGACGACGATATTCTGCGGTTTGATATCCCGGTGGATGACCGGGGGAGTCTGATTATGCAGATACTGCAGGATCTCTCCGAGCTTCAATGCAATGCCCAGAATATCCTCTGCACTGAGGACGCCTTTTTCGGACACGATATCGTAGAGGGTACGTCCTTCCACATATTCACGGACAAGACAGTGTTTTCCATTCTGCTCAAAAGCATCAAATACTTTGGGTATGCCGGGATGATCGAGACGGTCGAGCAGGAAAGCTTCTTCAAGAGCATCTTCCTCGGCATAGTCTTTGGTGACACGGAGAAATGCCGGCTTGCCGTCCGATCTGCGGCGCAGGATATACAGTTCCTTGCGGCCTTCCGGATCTTTGCGGATACAGCTTTCAATTTCGTAATCCGCAAGGAGCCTTTCCGGAATATCCGCCTCGGGCAGCAGGGCTTTGAGAGACTCCTGATAATCGGCCAGGAACTGCTCGATATCGCTTCCGGTCGTACTCTGTGTTTCGTCCTGTTCAATGATGACGGGCGACATGATTCTTTCACTGCCGTAGAAAGCAGCTCCGCGGCTGCTTTCAGGCATTCCGCCTGTTTTTTGTTTCATCCCTTCTACCTCCGGGATTCCTGCGGCTGTCTTTTTACGCAGGGGGCCTGCAAAAAGCTGCGGTGTCAGCAATACAGGGACAAATACTGCACAGAACAGGATGTATCCGTAAGTGAGAGTCGTCACGGGCTCCAGTCCTTTTCTGGTGATCAGAAAAACACCTCTGTCGATGCACATAAACGCGATCGGAAGGAAGAGGATATTTTTCCGGATATAATCAAAGAGGATCCGAAGTCCTCCCCGGAAGCAGTAGTCCAGATCATCCACACTTGTGGACGGAAACGGCGCAGTGATCTTTTTTATCTTGTTGGCAAGATACCTGCATCCGCCCGATAAAAATGAGTAGGAGTGTCCGACGAAGGAGACTGCGATCACCAGCGTATAGGGGACAGTCTGAAGGATTTCATCGGGGATGCGTCTGTGCATCACCAGATCCCGCAGCAGGGGAGGGATAATGAAACAAGCCATGCACAGAAGAAAGCCCGCCCAGAGCAGATGGATGTTGCCGAAATAGCTCTCCGTCAGTACTGTGGGAAGCAGCAGGACCATGTTGATGACAGAGCAGAAATACATCAGCATATAGAGCCTGTCGCAGCCGCGCATCCTTTTGCTGAAAACAGTCCCGTCAAAAATCATCTCAAAAAGGCCGTAGGAATATCTGTGCTGTTTGCGGGTCTCCTCGGTAAAAGTGCGGCTGGCGGATTCCTCGAATTCAAGCCCGCGCAGCTGGGCATATTTTCCGTGAAAGCCGCTGCAGTAGAAGCTGATCGCCTTATCATAGTCTTCGGAGACGCGGTCTTCCGACCACAGACCGCTTTTTTCCAGAAGGCTTTTTTTGATGAAAACATTGTGCCCGACCAGGGGCACAAAAAAACCCTGCAGGGCCTTGCACGGCCAGATGTTGTGAAAGAGATTGTTGATCTGGTGCCCCGTAGCATAGGTATAGTAATTTTCGCGCAGGTTTCTGGCGACTGTGGCGCACTGCACATAGGCGAGCTTGCGGTCATGGCCGAACTCGGGAACGACCGCCTCGATGATCCTTTCCTTTACGCCCGAATCCTTGTCCAAAAGGAGAATGATATCATGGATGTGAAAATCACCTTCCGCATATCCTTTCTCAAAAGCTCCGCCCTTTCCCGTGAGCGTTCCGAGGCTGCCGCCTTCCGAGACGGCCTTGCTCAGACGCAGCGTGTAATTCATGTTGGAGGCTTTTTTAAACAGACCGGGGCGGTTCTGCGCCGGACGCACCACGAAGGCTGCCCCGTTCTCTCTGTAAAAACGGATGCGCTCTGCGGCCTTCTCTTCCTTTTTCGAAAGCTTTTTGGCTGCGGCGCTTGCGCAGGTGAGGGAATTTAACAGCAGATCTGCTGTCTCGGTGTCACAGCATCCCTGCAGAAGGGGCGCGATGCCATCGTCGGAGACAACGACATTGGCCGCTGCGCCGCTGAAGCTGCGGTATCTTTCTGCGGCTGCAAGAGCATCTCTGACCGTCTGGAAAATGACTTCATTGTTCTCCAGATAGACGGGGATATTGATCGTGACCGGCAGCAGGTCCTCCCGGGAGACCTCCCTGCGGACAGTGTTCATATAATATTTGCGGTTGACAGCGATTTCGCCCGACAGGATCCCGCAGACCGAAGGACGCAGCGACCACAGAATGTCCGCAAGATAGTAGAGAGGGTAGATAAAGAAAATAAACGAAAGAAACAGGTGCAGGAAGGTGTAAAAAGAAAAACCATATGAATAGAGGAGAAGACCGTGTGCGGAAGCGTCAAAAACGAGAACAAGGACGTACAGCCAGACACTGCACGCCCGGTTTCCAAGCGCCTCCGGTATTTTTCTTCGTTCTTTTCTCCGTCTGTTTTTCATAGATTTACCTTTCGCCTGTTACAGGCGGAAGCCCTCTGTCTGAAGACAGCGGGAGCAGCCTTCCGGCATCAGCCATTATTCCGAAACTGCGCCGAAGGGGTCGATCCCCGGTTGCGCGAAAGCGAGCCGGCTCAGTGTATGGTGTCACTTCGAAAGAGTGGTAAAGGGGTTGATCCCCGTCTGTGCGAAAGCGAGCCGGCACAGTGTATGATGTCACTTCGAAAGGGGGGTAAAGGGGTTGATCCCCAACTGCGCGAAAGCGAGCCAGCAGGTTGCGCCGATGCTCAGGGTATTGTCATATTCCCACAAAGTGTCTGTTCCGTCGATCACAAATCCGGTCGAGACGCCGTCTCTGTCTGCAGCGGGAATGCAGCCGTCCGCATTGGTCTGTGTCTTCAGGTAGGCCATGACGGTTTCGTATTTTTCCGTGTTTTCCAATATCTTGTAACAGACCGCCATCTGGGCTGTTCCTTCATTCCAGATTCCGTCCAGGTCGCCGGCGCTGAAATCAAAGCCGTCTCCGACCGCCATGCGATCTTCCACAAAAGATACAATCTGGAAGGTGTTCTCCAGCTCCTCTCCGAAGGCCAGGATCGAAAGACTGTTTGTGTCCAGGGGGATCACGCCGTCACTGACGGTTTTGCCGTCCGCTTTTGTACCTGTATAGAAGCAGTGGAGCTTTTTGTCGTACATGGAGAATACAAAGTCTTTGGCATATTTTGCCGCATCTGCGTAAGCCTCCGCTTTGGCAGGGTCACTCCCGGCAACCGCCGCGGACAGCGCATCGAAAGCATAGGCAAGTGCGATGTTGTGCTCTGTAGACTGATATCCGACCATGGTCTGATCGTCATCCCATCCCTCGTAACCCGCATTAAAGCCCCCGTTGTCGGATTTGAGTGTGAGGACAAAATCCGCAGCGTTCATTGCTGCGTTCAGGTACTCGGTTCTCTTTTCATCGGAGGCATTTTCCGCCGCCGCGCAGAGCGCGGTGACTGCCCATGCCATATTTCCCGTGGAAGTGGAGACGGTGAAGAGCTCCTCCTGCCATTTTCCGTCTTCCCAGAATCCCGGAAGCCTGATCGTCACGTTTCCGGGGGTCAGGGTCCTTCCGGAGTCGCTCCGGGGATCGCCGGCGATGTAGACATTGCGGAGGCGCCCGTCCTTGAAGGTCCGGTCATGCGACTGCGCGAACACAATGGCGTCCGCGATCATCTCCGCAGTACTTTGTTCACCTGCCCGGGACATGATGATCACCGCAAGTGCATTGTCGTAAAGATATGCATATTCGGAGGCTTTTTCTCTCAGGACAGGAATCCCGATAAAACCTCCGCTCTCCTCCGCCTTTGAGACGAGAAAACCGGCAGCTGATGAGCGCGAGGCGATTTTCGGCGGGGCGGGGGCGGTCTGCGCAGTCCGGCTGCATCCCGTCATCGTAAGTATGAGGACCATAACTATAGCCATGGCTGCAGGCAGGAGGCCTGCTGTTTTTCTGCTTTTTGTCACGATAACCTCCCATGGTTTTCCGTGCTGTTTATTCGTCACATGTACAGGCAGTCAGCGGGCATGTACATTAACGTTTATTCTCCCGTGCCGTCTTCGAGGGGCTGCAGCCCCAGGGAGAGCATGAAGGAATAGGTTTTTTCTATGTCATATCCGTGGTTGATCGCGAAGATCACAGCCGCGTCCCTTTTGATCAGAGGATGAAGCGCACCGCAATGAGTCACCGACAGCATGCGCTGGGTGTTCTTCAGATCCAGGGACATGGCCAGAGCGATCAGGATATAATAATCTCTTTTCCCGCGTCTGCGTCCTTCCATGAGCTGATATCCGTAGACCCTGGACAGGTTGGCCCTGCGGATGATCTCGCTCTTCTTCATTCCTGTCTCATTCAGCAATATATCGAAAAAGTTCCGGATATCATCGTCCAGAAAATCTTCCCAGTCCTGGGGAAAACTGTCGCCCTTGAGCATTTCCTGCATATGGGTCGTGTCCAGAGACCTGTTTCTTTTGTTTTTTCCGGGGTTGTCCATATTCAGTCCTCCTGTCAGCGGGAAATCAGGACGGCGCTCTCACGGGGGCCTAGTGTAAACTGATGGCAGATCAAAAGAGGTGTCTCTTTTCCTGCGGGGAAAGTGATTCCTTTTGAGTCACAGACGAGATGCCATTTCTGCCCTTTGGGAAGTTGGGGCAGGGTAAAGGTGTGTTCCTCCCAGTGGGCATTGATCAGAACGTAGAGGAAGGTATCCTTTTCGGTTTTGTATTTGACATGGTCCTCCGCGTACAGAACAGCGAAGGAAAGAGCAGGAGCATTTGTATCGACCTCCCAGGGAGTCAGGGAGTGGAAGGAGAGCTCCGGAAAGCCGGTGCTGTTTATTGCGCTGTCAAAATCCGGTGCGCGCAGAACGGGGTGGGCGGCGCGCAGTGCCAGGAGTGTCTGTACATAGGTGAACAGGTCCCTGCCTTTTTCGAGCTGGTCCCAGTTGAGCCAGGATGTTTCGTTGTCCTGACAGTAGGCATTGTTATTGCCATGCTGTGTGTTGGCAAATTCATCGCCTGCGAGCAGCATGGGAACTCCCCGGCTCAGAAGCAGGAGAGTGTAGAAGTTGCGGATCTGCCGCATGCGCAGAGCAAGGATGTCAGGGTCGTTCGTTTCGCCCTCTGTGCCGCAGTTCCAGCTGTCGTTGTCATTGGAGCCGTCCCGGTTATCCTCGCAGTTTGCCTCGTTGTGCTTATTGTTATAAGAGACGAGGTCGTACAGTGTGAAACCGTCGTGGCAGGTGATGAAATTGATGGAAGCAGCAGGCCCCCGTTTGGGGTAGAGGTCCTGTGAACCTGCGATCCGCTGCAAGAGCTCCGGTGCGCAGCCTGCGTCTCCCTTGATAAAGCGCCTTGCGCAGTCGCGGTATTTTCCGTTCCATTCCGACCAGCGATGCCAGGAGGGGAAACTGCCCACCTGGTACAGTCCGCCGGCGTCCCAGGCCTCCGCGATCAGGATGGTGCTGCCCAGGACGGCATCGTGGGCGAGGGTATCGATGAGAGGCGGCGACATCATGGGACGGCCATTCTTGTCCCGCGTCAGGATCGATGCGAGATCGAAACGGAATCCGTCTATATGATAGGAGGAGACCCAGTAGCGAAGGCAGTCCAGGATATGGTTTCGGACCACGGCATTGTTGCAGTTCATCGTGTTTCCGCAGCCGCTGAAATCATTGTAGCCGCCTTCGGGTGTCAGCAGGTAGTAGGTCCGGTTGTCGATTCCTTTGTAGGAGATTGTCGGACCGTATTCGTTCCCCTCTGCGGTGTGATTGAAAACAACGTCGAGAATGATAGAAATTCCGTTTTCATGGAGTTTTTTGACCAGACGCTTAAACTCATCTGCTTCCATTCCGAAGGGACCCGCCGCCGCGTAGCCGGCCTTGGGCGCAAAGAAACACAGCGTCGAATAACCCCAGTAATTGAATAGTTTCTGCCTGTTTTTGTCCCGGGAATATTCGAGTTCATCGAAGGAAAAAACCGGCATCAGTTCGATGCAGTTGATCCCAAGGGATTTCAGGTAGGGGATTTTTTCCACGATTCCGGCGTATGTTCCGCGGTACTTGACACCGCTGGACGGATCCTGCGTAAAACCCCTGACATGCATCTCATAGATGGTCAGATCCCTGAGAGGAACCTCCAGGGGTTTGTCGCCCTCCCAGTCATAATCCTCCCTGATGATCTGCCCGCGGTGCGGGAAAGCATCTCCGTGCGCCGGTCCGTGCCCCCAGACACTCTGCCCCGAGACAGACTTCGCGTAAGGGTCCAGCAGAACCCGTGTTTTATCAAAGCGCAGTCCTCTCTCAGGGTCATAGATACCGTCGAAGCGGTACCCGTATTCCATCGACTCGATCTCAATGCCGAAAACCATCATAGAGTAGACATTCCCGATCCGGAACTCCTCCGGAAAAGGAATCTCCGCGAAGGGCTCCCTCTCTCCGCGATGGTAGAGCACCAGTGTACACCCGGATGCCTCCTTGGAAAAGACACTGAAATTCACACAATCATCTTCGATCAGGGTCGCTCCGAAGGGAAACACACGTCCGACCCGGTACTGCAGGCCGTTTAATTCATTTGTGGGAAATGTATCGATCAGCTTCATCATTAACCCCTGTGTACATCCTTGCCGGCATGGTCCGTGAGAGAACGGGGACGGCTGCGGGCGTCCCGGTTACGGGTGAAATCCATCTAGTCAATTCACATAAAATCCTACCATAAAAATGCTTCCGATGACGATAAAAAATATGATTATTCACGATTTTTCTTTAACACGGGACTGCCGTACCTTACCTCCGGGGGGCTGGGGCGGAGAGTCTGAATTTTACTGTCGGGCACCCGCGCCTGTATCTTCCTCCGGAGGGGGCGGCCTGCGGCGAGGCACGGAGCAATTGTCATTCTGCCGAAAAAAGACTGTCAGTTAGTTTCCTTTTTCTACTTTCCAAGAAGCAGATTCTGTAGTATCATATTTGCGAAAACAATATGTGGACAAGGGTGAGCACGAATCCACAAGATTTTGTGCTTTTTTTATGGGCGCTTCCCCATAATTATACAAAAAACGCCGGTTTGGCAGGCTGCTGCGAAAGGTTTTGGAAAGCAGAGATACAGCATCCGGCACAGGGCGCGCAGGTCCTGAACAGGAAACGGTTCAACAGGAAGGGAAAAAGATATGGCAGATTATACAGGTATTGTGGTCACAACGAACATTATCAAAAGAGACGGGCAGGAGGTTACATTTGACCTTTCCAAGATCGTCAATGCGATCAGTAAGGCCAATAAAGAAGTGGAGCCCATCCACCAGCTCAACGAGTATCAGATCATTGCGGTCGCGGAGAAAATCGCGAGAGAGGTGCAGAAATCCACGCATGCCGTAAATGTCGAGGATATCCAGGATATGGTCGAGACCGGCATCATGGAGATGCGCGGCTATGAGGTGGCACAGAAATATGTCCGCTATCGTTTCCGCCGCGAGCTGTCCCGCAAGTCCAATACGACCGACAACGGGATCCTTGCCCTGATCGAGCAGATCAACGAGGAGGTCAAACAGGAAAACTCCAACAAGAATCCTGTCATCAATTCTACCCAGCGCGACTATATGGCAGGCGAAGTGTCCAAAGATCTGACCCGCCGCGTCCTTCTTCCCGCCGATGTGGTAAAAGCACACGAAGAGGGTATCATCCACTTCCATGATTCCGATTATTATGCCCAGAAGGAGCACAACTGCGACCTCATCAACCTTGAGGATATGCTGCAGAACGGCACTGTCATCAGCGAGACTCTGATTGAAAAGCCCCATAGTTTCTACACTGCCTGCAATGTGACGACACAGATCGTCGCCCAGGTCGCCTCCAACCAGTACGGCGGCCAGTCCTTCTCTCTGGCGCATCTGGCTCCCTTTGTCGACGTCAGCCGCAGGAAGATCCGCAAACAGGTGGCGGAAGAGCGGCAGGCCTGCGGTGAGCCTATGGTCGACGAGATCATCGACAAGGTCGTCGAGTTCCGCCTGGCGGAGGAGATCAAGAGCGGTATCCAGACCATCCAGTATCAGCTGATCACCCTGATGACCTGCAACGGCCAGGCTCCTTTTGTCACCATGTACATGTACCTGGATGAGGTCCCCGCAGGCCGCACCCGCGACGATCTGGCCATGCTGATCAAAGAGGTCATGATCCAGCGCATGCAGGGTGTCAAAAACGAGAAGGGCATCTGGATCACACCTGCCTTCCCCAAACTGATCTATGTACTGGATGAGGATAATATTTTCCCCGGCTCCAGATACTACGGCCTGACCGAGCTTGCGGCAAAGTGCACGGCAAAGCGCATGGTGCCTGATTACATCTCCGCCAAGGTCATGAAGGAGTACAAAAACGGCGATGTCTATCCCTGCATGGGCTGCCGTTCTTTCCTGACGCCCGATACCGTCGGCCTGGGCGAGAACGGAGAGCACAAATACTACGGACGCTTCAATCAGGGTGTCGTCACGATTAATCTCGTTGACGTCGCCTGCTCCTCTTACGGAGATATGGACAAGTTCTGGGAGATCCTGGAAGAGCGCCTGGAACTCTGCCACCGCGCTCTGCGCTGCCGCCATGAGAGGCTGCTCGGCACTGTCTCCGACGTCGCTCCCATCCTCTGGCAGTACGGCGCCATTGCCCGCCTGAAAAAAGGTGAGAAGATCGACCGTCTGCTCTTCGACAACTACAGCACCATCAGCCTGGGCTACGCGGGTCTCTATGAGATGTGCGTCCGCATGACCGGCAAGTCTCACACCTCTGACGAGGGCAGGGAATTCAGTCTCAAGGTCATGCAGCGCCTCAACGACAAGTGCGCCGAGTGGCGCGCCGCGGAGCGCATCAGCTATTCTGTCTACGGCACACCCATGGAGTCCACGACCTACAAGTTTGCCAAGTGCCTGCAGAAGCGCTTCGGCATCATCAAGGGTGTGACGGACAAAAACTACATCACCAACAGCTACCATGTTCATGTGACAGAGGAAATCGACGCTTTCCACAAGCTGAAATTCGAGGCTGATTTCCAGAAACTTTCTCCCGGCGGTGCCATCAGCTACGTCGAGGTTCCCAATATGCAGAACAACATTCCCGCTGTTCTGGCTGTTATGAAATATATCTACGACAACATCATGTACGCCGAGCTCAACACCAAGAGTGATTACTGCGAGTGCTGCGGCTATGACGGAGAGATCATGGTCGTCGAGGACGATGCCGGCAAGCTGGTCTGGGAGTGCCCTGTCTGCGGCAACCGCGACCAGTCCCGCATGAGCGTCGCCCGCCGTACCTGCGGATATATCGGAACCCAGTTCTGGAACCAGGGCCGGACCCAGGAGATCCGCGAGCGCGTCCTGCATCTGTAAGGCGCGCAGCACTGAGTCGTGCGAGAATATAAAAACTTCCGCCGGGGTGATCAACATCGGCGGAAGTTTTTTATATCATTTTATCTCGTAAGATGATCTCATAAGAAATTGTTATCTCATTTGAATTTGCGCTCAGCCCATGATTGGAGACAGGAACTGGTATGAGAAACAGAAGAGAGTTTTATATATCGGATGACGGAATACGGATCCACGCTAAGCTGGATTTTCCGGAAAACACTTGTGCAGAGGAATGCCTGGAGGAATCCTGTAAGCTGCCGCTGATGATCCTGATCCACGGCTTTACGGGAGACATGGAGGAGAGACACATAGTCGCTGTACAGCGCACGGCCAATCAAGTCGGATTTGCGGTCCTGCGCGCGGAAATGTACGGCCATGGTATGAGCGGCGGGGCTTTCTGCGACCACACGCTTTTTAAATGGATGAGCAATGCCATGGCTGTGATCGACTATGCCCGGACACTGGACTTTGTCTCGGATCTGTATCTGTGCGGCCACTCCCAGGGCGGCCTTTTGACCATGCTTGCCGGCGCGATGGAGAGTGACAGAATACGGGCCCTCCTGCCTCTGTCACCGGCCTCCATGATCCCGCAGACTGCGCGGGAGGGAGAACTGCTCGGTGTACCCTTTGACCCGGCTGCTATTCCTATGGAAATAGACGCGGGCAAGTCTCTTCTTATCCGTGAAAATTATATCCGCGCGGCGCAGATGATCGACGTGGATCTGGCAATCTCACGTTATAAGGGGCCGGTGCTGATCGTCCACGGCACGGGGGACGAATCTGTTCCGTATCACTATTCCGAGGAAATAGCTGCAAAGTATGCAGATGCCCGGCTGGTCCCTGTTCCGGGGGACAGCCACTGCTATGACTTTCATCTGGAACAGGTGACGGAGGCGGTCCGCGCCTTCCTTCTGGAGATGACCGGCAGAAAGCCGGACTGATGAAGCGGCAGGTCCGGTGAATCAACTGCAGTCTGCGGCATTGCGCGCAGCATATTCATACATCCGGCCATGGCCCCGCGCCCGCATACGTATATGAATGGCCTCGCGCCCGCATACGTATAGGAATGGCCTCGCGTCTGCCTACGTATATGAAAGATCGCTGCGCAGGCATCAGCAGGCATCAGCCTTGCTCTGTGCCTTCCTCAGCTTCTTCACCAGGTCCTTTTGTCGTGCTGCCTTCTCCTTTGCCGGAAAGAAGGGACCCGAGCAGGTCTCCGGCCATGGATGAAACTTCTTTTTTGCCGGTCAGCAGAGTACCGAACAGTTCAAGCGCATTTCCCTCTCCCTTGAGCAGATTCATGGCAGCCTTTTTCGTGCCGCTGTCCGCTTTCCGGTAGAGCTCGACAAGCTTTTTCTCTGTTGCGGTCAGTGTAAGTGTCTTCGAGGAGGACGAGGCAGTCTTCTTCTTTGCGGCAGCAGTCTTGCCGCTGCCCGATGTTTTGGAGGCGGATGATGGTTTTGTGCCCGCTGCCGCGTCCAGAAGAGATTTTTGTGTCACGCCGAGGACCTTTGCCATTTTTTTGAGAATATCCTGTGAGGGCTCTTTTTCACCCCGTTCGATTTTGCTCACGTCGGAGGACGTGATGCCTCCCACTTTGTCAGCAAGTGCAGCCTGCGTCAGTCCTTTGGATGTACGCGCTTCTTTGACCAGATTTCCAAGTTTTTTTGACATGATGATACCTCCCTCAATAGCATGAAATCTCCCGGATATTGTCAGCTATATTTTATCATCCGGAGGCGGGAAAAAGAAGAATAAAAGAAGTTCTTCATACCGGAGAAATCACCCGGGAGAAGAACTTCTTTTTTGCTCTTTTATTCTTTTTACCCTTTAATTCTTTTACCCTTTAATTCTTTTTTAGCCTTTCACGGCGCCTGCTGTCAGTCCGGCAACAATGCTCCTTGCCATGAAGAGGTAGACGATGATGACCGGAAGAATGGCCATGAAGATAAACATATATACCTGGGCCATATCAAATTTCAGGAAATCCGCCGAGCGCAGAGTCGCGATTAGGATCGGCAGTGTCTTTTTACTGTCGGATTTCAATACCAGGGCAGGGACGAAGTAGTTGTTCCAGCTGGTGACGAAAGAGAAGATAGCCTGTACAGCGATTGCCGGTTTCATCATTGGAAGAGCGATCTGGTTGAAAGTCCGCAGCTCGCCGGCTCCGTCAATGCGCGCCGACTCCAGCAGTTCCATGGGCAGGTTGGCTTCCATATATTGCTTCATATAAAAGAATACGGCCGGTGCCGCGATGGAAGGGACGATCAGCGGAACGAAGGAATCCATGAGATGGATTTTGCGCAGCAGACTCAGAAAGCCCAGGGCAGTGACCTGTGTCGGGATCATCATGATCGCCAGGATAAAGGTGAAGGCCGCGTTTTTGAACTTGAAGTTGTAGGCGTGAATAGCATAGGCTGTCATTGCCGAAAAATACGTGCTCACAACGCATGTAGAGGTTGCTACCAGAAAGCTGTTCAGCAGTCCTCTGAGGATGGGCAGATTGCTGTTGTGGAACAGATTGTACAGGTTCTTGGCTGCGTAATGGCTTGGAATCAGTGTGAATCCGTGATTCAGCTCCGCTTTTGACCTGGTTGCATTGACAAACAGCACATAGAACCAGAAAAGACAGAGGATCGTGAGAAGCACTAGAACGATATAGGCGATGATGCGTCTTGTGCCGACACTCAGGCTGAAGCTTTCGTTTTTCCTGTTGTCTTTCTTTTCTGTCATGTCATTCTCCCTTCTCTTTTGAACTCTTCCGGACATTCCGCCCTATTGAGCGGCAGGGCCAAGAGAAATCTGCGAAATCTGCGAAATCTGCGAAACCGGATCCCGCTATTGCTGTGATCTGGTATTGATCCGGAATACGATGATGCTCAGAACACCTGTGATAAAGAACAGGATGACGGAGAGAGCACCGCCGATGCCATAGTTTTTGCTGTACAGATGCTTGTTCAGATACATGATCAGCGTCATGGTTGTTCTGTTGGGTCCGCCCTGTCCGTTTGTCAGGATCTGGGGGACATCAAACAGCTGGAGACCTCCGATCAGGGAGGTGATCACCACGTACAGCAGAATCGGCCTCAGAATCGGCAGAGTGATCCGGAAAAAGATCTGGGTTGAGGACGCACCGTCCACTTCCGCGGCTTCATAGAGTGACTGGTCGATGCCCAGCATGCCTGCCAGCAGCAGGATCGTTGTATTGCCGAACCACATGAGGCAGGTCATAAAGGCTACGAGCGCGCGTGCGCTCACAGTGTGAGAGAGGAATTTGTAGGGCGCGCTGATCAGACCGATCTGCATCAGCATGGAATTGATCGGGCCTGTCTCGGCAAACAGGGCAAAGAAGAGCATTGAGAATGCGGAGGCCATGATCAGGTTGGGAAGATAAATGACCGACTGGAAAAACTTTTTCCCCTTGAGCCGCAGAGACGGATCCGAGAACCATGCCGCCAGCAGAAGCGAGAGAATGATCTGGGGGACAAAGCCCATGATCCACATGATCATGGTGTTCTTTAAATAGATCAGTATATCTCCCGAAGCCAGCAGCGTCTTGTAATTCTCCAGCCATACAAAGTTCGGTCCGACTTCCGTCAGTCCGTTTTTGTAATAGTGCTCGAAAAAACTGTTGTAGATCGTCGTGACCAGCGGAATCAGCTGAAAAATGATAAATACAACAAAGAAGGGAATCAGAAAAAAGTATCCCCAGCGATTATGACGCAGTGCACTTCCTGTCTTCTTTTCTTTCATAACTCTTCTCCGCGCTGTAATGTGTTTAATTATCTGAATCAAGACCTGCCCGCGGATCCAGGGGCTATACGCAGCGTGGGTTCACGCCAGTGTATCCCATGACTGATGATACGGGTACTGATGATGTTATGGATACTGATGACCAGGTATAAAACCGCTGCGTGCTCCTTCGTGGCAGAAGGGGCACGCAGAAGTTGTCAACGCTGAATCATTTCATTTCAGATGAATCATTTTGATAAGAGAAATCCTCTTTATGTCTCTGCCGTTCAAATCTGATGTAACGGGTCATCTTTCTGCCGGCTTTTTGAATATCCGGTCAGGGTGATTGATCCGCCGTCCTGATCGATCCGGGTGGACTGATCAGCTGATCAATAGGTCAGCTCAGGATACTTCTCACTGACGGCTTTGAAGAAAGCAGCGAGTGCATCGTCATAGGATGCGTTTCCTTCGAAGTATTCCTTCATAGCCAGCTGGAAGGACTCGTTGCAGCCCTGGTCATATTCGGAAATATTGGAGAGGTCGATCTTCTCGGCACCTTCACAGAACATTGCCAGAGGGTTCTGGCCGCCAAGAGGCTTGAACGCGAAGCTGTCATCTGTAGCAGCTGCTTCCATTGCGGGCTTGTTGTTGACGAAGTCGTTGTCAACCTTGACGATTTCGGTCAGGACATCTTCGTTTGTGGTCATCTGTCTCATGATCTCCGCGACAGCAGTGGGATTGTCTGTGCCTGCAGCGGCGCAGATCCATGTGCCGCCCCAGTAGAAGCCCTGCGGGCCTACAGTGGCTCCCCAGCCGCCTGCGAATGTACGGGAACCGTCATCTTCATTGCTGCCGTCATCGACTGCGCCCATGGAGAAGTTGATCAGCCATGCGGGTCCGAAGTAGCAGAAAACGTCCGCATCTTTGGCAAAGCCCTTGGACCAGTCTTCAGACCACAGATCGGCAGTTCCGGTCTGGCCCTTGTCGACCATTTCCTTGGACATGTCAACCCATGTCTTGATGCTGTCGTCAACATTGATCTTTCCGTCAACTACCCAGGGAGAGGAGACGTTGTTGGAGAATACACGATAGGAATCGTTTGTGGTGGAAGTGATCTTATATCCCTTCTCTTTCAGCTGATCGGCTGTTTTCTTAAAGGTATCCCAGTCCGCGACTGCCTTCTGGACTTCTTCGGGATCATCGGAGCCGAGGACTTCTTTTGCGATATCTCTGTTGTAGATCAGAACGCCGGGGCATCCCTGCCAGCTCAGACCTTTCAGGTTTCCTTCCTCGTCTGTAACGATATCCTTTGTATACTTATACTGATTTGCCAGCTCGTCCTCGGTGATGCCCAGATCGGCGATGGGAAGAGCGACAGGGGTGTTCACATATTTGAGCGCGTAATCTGCCTCGACGAGGAACATATCCACTTTGTCATCCGCTGCGGCGTCCGCATTTTCAGGAAGGACAGCGTCCAGGTTGTTCTGGTATGCATTGTCTGTGGAAGGAGTGATCGAGAATCTGACTTCCACATCACCCAGCTTGCCGCCCTTTGTCGCGTCATCCTTGTCAGCGGCTTCGTAGCCGGGCATATGATCGCGCATTCTTCTTGCGAACTCGTCATTCCAGCACTGGATGTTGAGGACTTTTCCTTCCTCTGCTCCTGCTTCGACAGTGGATGTCTCGGTCTTTTCCGACTTGGGAGCCTCAGTGCCGCCGGAGCTGCCTGAGCCTCCGGAGCCGCAGGCTGCCAGCGATGCGGCAATAATGCCGGCCATTAAGATACTGATTACTTTCTTCTTCATAACTACTCCTTTCATGACAGACTTACTTTTGATCTGAATGAAATACCAATGGTGAACCGTTTTCATCTATAACAGATGCAGCACTGCAGGCGGCACTGATGTCAGACACAGTGTATCCTGCATTCCGGTCAGGGAGCGGCCGGCAATGATGCTACGCTGGTTCCTTCAAGTACGTATCCTGAAACTGAGATTTCTTCAGGAATGCAGGTTTTCTTGTTCTCAATCGTTTCGACAAGCTTTCTGGCGGAAACTCTCCCGATCTGCTCCGCGTCCTGATGATAGGTTGTCAGCTTGGGGCGGAGGAACTGGCTGATGGGGATGCCGTCATAACCGGCCGTGCTGACATCCTGCGGAACGGAGAGCCCCATTTTTTCCAGCTCTGTCATGCCGCCGATATAGGAAAAATCATCCCGGTACATAATGACCGTGGGCGGGTCCGGCAGTTCCATCAGGTATCTGGTTGCCTCGCGGCTTTTTTTCGGATCGTGGAAACGTCCCTGGACAATATACCGTTCATCCGGTTCGATCCCGTGATCCCTCAGCGCCCGGTTAAACCCTACGAGCCTCTTATTTGTCACAGAGGTCCTCTCGCCGTGAATAAAAGCGATTTTCCTGTGTCCCTTTTCAATCAGGAGAGAAGTGAGGGCATAACAGCCTTCCATGTTGTCCGACATCACGCAGCTGGTGCTGTCAAATGCGTAGTCGATGGTGATCACCGGGACTCCGCTTTTTACCAGCTCTACAACACCCGGATCCGAGAAATCAACATTTGCGATCAGGACGCCGTCGACTTTCCTGTACTGACAGTGTTCCAGATAGGTCATAGGCTTTCCGCCCATGTTTTTTCCTATAAAGGTAATGTCGTATCCAAGGCCTTCCGCCTCGGACCTTGCGGCATCCAGGATCCCGGAGAAATATTCATGTGTCAGACCCGAATTCATTTCATCCACAAACAGGACGCCTATGTTATGTGAAGTATTTGTCTTCAGCTGCCTGGCGGCTGTATTTGGTATGTAATGCATTTCCCGGGCGGTATTTCTGATCAGCTCCGCGGTTTCCGGTGCGATGTCACCGTAATTATTCAGGGCCTTACTCACCGTTGCAACAGAAACGCCGCATTTGAGGGATATATCTTTAATTGTGATATTACCTTTTCTGCTTCCCATTTTCTGTCCTTCCCGGGTTGTTCTGGGTTGTTCTGACTTGTTTCAGCTATATCAATCTGCGCTCCGAATACGTTTTCGTAAATTCATTGTAAATCCCGGAAGGAAAAAATGCAACCCGACAAAATTCATAATAAATCGGGGTTAATTTTGTTGTATTTTCCCAATTTTACAGATAATTTCAGTATTTTGATTGCTTTTTTGATTGTTTTACTTTATGCTTAGATGAAAAAGGGAAGAGTGTTTTATTTCGCATCGAAAACGATTTCGAAAGCTAAATGAGTGTTGGACTGGAGGGAAAAAATGGGAAAATACGGTTATTTTGATGATCAGAAGCGGGAATATGTGATTACAAATCCGAGGACGCCGCTCCCCTGGATCAATTATCTGGGGACTGAGGATTTTTTTCGTCTGATTTCCAACACAGCAGGCGGCTACTGCTTTTATAAGGACGCAAAACTCCTGCGCCTGACACGATACCGCTACAATAACAGCCCTATGGACTGCGGCGGACACTATTTCTATATAAAAGAAGGGAATACCGTGTGGAATCCGGGCTGGCAGCCCGTCCAGACAGAACTGGATGATTACAGCTGCCGCCACGGTCTCGGATACACGGTAATTGCATCAGAAAAGGATCAGCTGGCCGCAAAGCAGGAAGTATTCGTGCCGGTGGATGCGCCCTGCGAGATCAACAGGCTGACCTTCACCAACAAGAGTGACTGCGAAAAGGTTTTCGACGTATTCAGCTACGTGGAATTCTGCCTGTGGAACGCGGAGGATGATTCGTCCAATTTCCAGCGCAATTTCTCCACCGGTGAAGTGGAAGTCTGCGGAAGCCGGATCTATCACAAGACAGAATACCGGGAGAGAAGGAATCACTATGCTGTGTTTTCTGTAAACCGGGATCTTGCCGGATTTGACACCAGCCGGGACGATTTCGTCGGTCTTTACAGAGGGACTGCTTCTCCGCAGGCTGTGATGGAGGGGAAGAGCCGAAACAGTATCGCGCACGGGTGGGCTCCTGTGGGAAGCCATCACCTGTCCGTCCGGCTCTGCCCGGGAGAGACCACATCCATGATCTTTGTGCTTGGATTCTGCGAAAATCCCGTGGAGGAGAAGTTTGAGGCGCCCGGCATCATCAATAAAGCGCCGGCGGACCGCCTTCTGGAGCGCTTCCAGACGGACGAGCAGGTAGATGAAGCGCTGGCGGCTCTGGCCGGATACTGGGATTCCCTTCTGTCTCATTTGCAGATCGACAGCAGTGACGACAAACTCAACCGCATGGTAAATATCTGGAACCAGTATCAGTGCATGGTCACCTTCTGCATGAGCCGCAGCGCCAGCTATTATGAGAGCGGACTGGGAAGGGGGATGGGATTCCGCGATTCCTGCCAGGATCTCCTCGGTTTTGTCCACCTGATCCCGGAGAGGGCGAGAGAGCGTATTATTGATATTGCCAATACCCAGTTCGAGGACGGAAGCACCTATCACCAGTATCAGCCTCTCACCAAGCGGGGCAACGCCGGTATCGGCGGCGGCTTTAATGATGATCCTCTCTGGCTGATCGCAGCGGCTTCCGCCTACATCAAGGAGACAGGCGACTTCAGTGTTCTGGATGAAATGTGTTCCTTTGATTCCAGTGACACCAACAAAGCGACCCTGATGGAACATCTCCGCAGGAGCTTGAGGTATACGGCTGACCACAGGGGTCCTCACGGCCTGCCCCAGATCGGCCGCGCCGACTGGAACGACTGCCTGAATCTGAACTGTTTCTCCACAACTCCCGGCGAAAGCTTTCAGACGACCGGCCCCAGCGAGGGACCTGTCGCGGAGAGTGTCTTCATCGCGGGTATGTTTGTCAAATACGGACTGGAATATGCGGATCTGTGCCGGCATAGGGGCCTTTCGGAGGAGGCGGAGGATGTCTGCCGCCAGGTCGAGGATATGAAGAAAATCATCCTGGATGCAGGCTGGGACGGAGAATGGTTCATAAGGGCTTATGATGCTTTTTCCAGACCTGTGGGAAGCCATGTCTGTGAGGAAGGGAAAATATACATTGAACCCCAGGGCATGTGTGTCATGGCGGGTGTCGGTGTAGAGACCGGCCAGGCGGCCGCGGCTCTTGAAAGCGTCGAAAAGCACCTGGATACCAGGTACGGCATCGTACTGCATCAGCCGGCCTATACCGTCTACCATCCGGAACTGGGAGAGATCACTTCCTATCCGCCGGGATACAAGGAGAACGCGGGTATTTTCTGCCACAACAATCCATGGATCGCCTGTGCAGAGACCGTTCTCGGACACGGAAACCGCGCCTTTGAAGTCTTCCGCAAGACCTGTCCTTTTTATCTGGAGGATATGGTGGACATCCGCCGGGTTGAGCCCTATGTATACTGCCAGATGATCGCGGGACGGGATGCCGCAACCTTCGGAGAGGGCAAAAACAGCTGGCTGACCGGCACGGCAGCCTGGACCTTTGCCTGCATGAGTCAGTATATCCTGGGGATCATTCCGACACTGGACGGCCTGCAGATCGATCCCTGCATTCCGGATACACTCAAAAAGTATCACTGCGAACGGATCTACCGGGGGGCCCTCTATCACATTGAGATCGACAATACCGCCGGCGTCCAGCACGGGGTGGCTGCGATGACAGTCAACGGAAAGAGTGTCAGCGGAAGGCTGATCCCGGCACAGGACGGCTGCAAGGAATATAAGGTTACGGTTGTGATGGGATAAATTGTAAAGGGATAAAGATTTGAAAACAGCGGGCCGGGCGGCTCCAAAAGCCCGGCTCGTTCCGGCATTTGCGGATTGTTTCCGTATCCGGTCTGCTGCAGGGAGCCTGCGGCAGGAAGAGGAGGGCATTCTATGCAGTTTTCTGACAATTTTGTCTGGGGCGCGGCAAGCGCGGCCTATCAGATCGAAGGCGGTGCCTTCGAAGACGGCAAGGGACCGTCGATCTGGGATCATTTTTCACATGTGCCCGGAAAGACTTTCAACGGACATACCGGGGATACTGCCTGCGATGCTTATCATCGGGCGGAGGAGGACCTGGACCTGATGCGAAGTCTGGGCATCAGGCACTACCGCTTCAGCCTCAGCTGGCCGCGCATTTTTCCGGACGGGACAGTAAATGGAGCAAATGGAGTAAAAGGAATGGATGATGCGGACGGAAGCGGCAGCCGGGCTTCTTCCTCTTCCTTCGCGGGGCTCAATCCCGCCGGAATCGCCTATTACGACCGCCTTGTGGACGGCTGCCTGTCTCGCGGTATTACACCCTGGATCACCCTTTATCACTGGGATCTGCCGCTTGCCCTCTATCATAAGGGCGGATGGATGAATCGTGAGACTGCGGAGCACTTTGCAGATTATGCAGCTTTTGTCTCCGCACATTTCAAAGGGCGTGTGACAAACTATATCACGATCAATGAGCCGCAGTGCGCGATCGGCCTGGGGATGGGAAACGGCCTGCACGCGCCCGGCCTGCAGCTGGATCCGCAGACCCTGTTCAGGTGCTGGCATAATCTGCTGCTGGCGCACGGACTTGCCGTCCGCGCGATCCGCAGACAAGTGCCGGATGCGCAGATCGGAGCTTCCTCTACCGGCGCGCTGGCTTATCTGCATGATCTGCCGGGGGATGATCCGGACAGAGACAGAGCCATGGAGACGCCGGAGGCCCTTCGGACAGCTTCCTTCAGCTCCCTCCCGCCCGATGTGAATCCGGGTTACTTTTTTAATCATCAGTGGTTCTTTGACCCTGTTTTTCTGGGGCGCTATCCGGATGATCCCCAAAATCCCTGGGCGGCTTTAGTCGGAAGCATTCCGCAGGAGGATCTGGAGATCATCTCCTCGCCGATCGATTTTGCCGGGCTCAATATCTACAACGGCCACGGCCTGGTGCAGGATGAGACGGGTCGATATAAGACGGAGGAAAAATACCCGGGCTATCCCCGCACTGCCCTCAAATGGCCTGTGACCCCCGAAGTGCTTTACTGGGGGCCTCGTCTGATCTTCGAACGCTATCATGTACCTGTCTATATCACAGAGAACGGGCAGAGCTGCAACGACAGGATTTTCCTGGACGGATGTGTTCACGATTCCGACCGGATCGATTTCCTGCACCGCTATCTGCGCGCCCTGAAAAAGGCATGCCTGGACGGTCTGCCGGTGCGGGGCTATTTCCACTGGTCCTTCACGGACAATTATGAATGGCACAGCGGCTATGATGACCGCTTCGGCCTGATCTATGTAGATTACCGGACCATGGAGCGTATCCCCAAAGACAGCGCCGCCTGGTACGCGGAGGTGATCCGGACCAAGGGCGAAAATCTTGGCCTTTGATCTGTCAACATAAATGCATAAAAAACATAAACATAAAATGGTCTCACTGTACATCCTGCCTTCAGAGAAGTGGATTACCATACACAGAGGACTGCGTTTTTCCGGACGCAGTCCTCTGTGTTTTTCTTGGTTATGACAGGTCCCGTGCAATGCGTTTTTTGCCTTCGGCTGACACGGGACAGGCGGGGCAGATGACTGTAACTAAACCGAATGAAAAAGATCCGCCTGCTGTGTTGAAAATTGACCGGAATGCTGCAGGTGTTATAAAATCAGAAGCGGGGGACTGCCATGTCGTCATGGACATTGTGTCCGTCCAATACCGCAAGAAGAAAAGCCCTTTCATTTATTCGCTCTACTTTGCGCTTGTGAGACCATGTCCTCAAGCGTCCGGAAAGATTCTCCAAGGAGGTACAATTATGCTGGAAGTCGGAACAAAGGCTCCCGATTTTACTCTGCCGGATCAGAATGGCGAGATGCATTCCCTGTCGGACTATCTGGGGCAGAAGGTGATCCTGTATTTTTATCCGAAAGATATGACTGCGGGCTGTACAAAGCAGGCCTGCGCTTTCGGTGAACTGTATCCGCAGTTTCGTGAAAAAGGCGCGGTCGTTCTCGGCGTGAGCAAGGACAGCGTCAAATCCCATAAGAGGTTTGAAGAGAAACACGGTCTTCCGTTTACTCTTTTGTCCGATGCGGAAAAGGAAGTGATTCAGGCCTATGACGTCTGGAAGGAAAAGAAAAACTACGGAAAAGTAACCATGGGTGTCCTGCGTACGACATATCTTATTGATGAGAAAGGAATCATTGTCAGGGGATTTGATAAGGTGAAGGCGGCGGACAATCCCGCGCAGATGCTCGGTCTGCTTGAAACAGGTCAGTGACTGTCAAAGTCCTGCATTGCAGGATAAACGGAGACCGGACCAGTGACGGCCGGGACTGCCTGAGAATGCGGAAACGGTCCGGACATCCTGTGATCCATCACTGTTTCGCCTCCGCAAAAACGCATCCGGGTATCGCTCCCGCGAGCGGTAAATTGGAAAAACAGGATCAATCAGGATTAATAAAGAGAGGAATGATCATGAACGAAAATTTCACAAAACGATATGCGCTTCTGGCCCGGAAGGTGATCAAAGGACTGGAGTCCCGCCAGATGAACGGTTATTATGCAGCGGATAAGGAAGAGGCTCTTAAAATAGCTCTTTCCCTGATCCCCGAGGGAAGTACCGTTACCATGGGCGGGGCTATGAGCGCACATGAAATCGGCCTGCCCCGGGCTCTGGAAGAGGGTGATTACAACTTTATCGACCGCGATAAGATGGAAGACAAGCGCGCGGCAATGCTTGCCGCTTATGATGCCGATTATTTTCTTGCCAGTGCCAATGCAATGACCGAGGACGGTATCATCGTCAATATTGACGGCAACGCAAACCGCGTCTCCGCGATCGCCCAGGGACCCAGGCACGTCCTTTTTATCGTCGGCATGAACAAGATCTGTGATGATGTAGACGGAGCCCTCAAACGTGCCCGCAATGTTGCCGCTCCCATCAATGCCCAGCGCTTCGGCCTGAATACACCCTGTACCAAAACCGGATCCTGCATGGACTGCAAAACACCCGATACTATCTGCTGCCAGTTCCTGATCACCCGCTATTCCAAACATCCGGGACGCATTCACGTCATCCTCGTCAACGACTGTCTCGGCTTCTGAGCTGACCGGAAAAGGTCTCTCAGTGACTGCACCGGCCTCTGAGCCTCCGCAAGGGGTTATCTCAGTGCCTGTTCCGGCTTGTGAGTCTCCGGGAACGGATTATTATGAAGTGCACAAAGTAAACCGGCTATAGTTTATAAAGAATACTGACTAATAGGAGGAAGGGTAAATGGCTGGAAATATGGTCAAAAGGTTCGTGTCATTTTTACTTATCATGGTGCTGATGACAGGCATCTGCTGTGCTGCCGAAACAACAGACAGCGCTTCAGCCCGGGAGCAGCTGGAGAAAAAGGCGCAGGAGCTGGGAGAGCAGTATGGATATATGTCCCTGGGAACTGAACAGTTTTATGCCGGGAACAACATGATGGACATCGTATTTCCTGAAGAAATCGCGGAACATGAAGAAGGGATTCTTTTTTCAGATCTATATGATTATGACAATGACGGGACCCCCGAACTCCTCGTGTTCAGACGGCAGAAAGGATATGTGAATTTTGAACATCAGGGGGGATTTGTATCAGGCCTGGAACGCAGTGAATATCTGTTTGAAATGTACGAGTATTTCGAAGAAGGCTATTGCAGAGTTTCAAGCCGTTTTGTAGTGGGAGCAGTCGATCTTTTCAATCTTTTCACCAGTCATACATCCATGACCGTTTTCCGCAGGGAACTGGACGGCAAGACAGAGCTCTTTATGGAAACGACTATGTCCGGACAGGATCATCCGGAGGACTTCTGTCTTGTAAGAATCCGGTATGAAAACGGAAAATTCTGTGACTTCAGCGGAATAAGGTACGGCGCACTGTTTTTCGGCGGGGACAACGTGCGCTGTATGGAGGCCAAATCCATCGAAGCATTTGAAACCCTTTCCTATTCCGGGTCGGCAGATGAAAGGCTCTGGGAACTTAAAGCATCTGCAGACTCCTACGATGAATCCGTCAGGAATGCCCTCAAGGAGAGCCTGGAGAAGTATGGACTGACATTGATCGCAGTCAGAAATGACGTCGATGCCAAAGAGGCGGAAGAGTACTCTGCCCTCGACTGCTACGGGACTGAGAACGGCAGCCTGACTCTGCTCGCCTTTACATATCTGCACAGGGAACCCGCAGAAAATAAAGAAGGATTTACCAGTCTGAAGCTTAGCCGCACCATCAATACAGAAGATCCGGATGGGGCGGAAAGACCCTCTCTGCAGAAGCAGTGACGTTCCCGGCCTGACGGCCGGAAATGAGTCACGAGGGACGGTTCTGCCTGACTCATTTGAACCGCCCCTCGTTATTTATTTTGTTCGTGTATCATTTGAACTGCAGGGCTTCAGCTGAGCGGCTGAACCGTCCCTCTTTATTTATATTTTTCCTGTATCATTTGAGCTGCAGGGGCTCAGCTGAAGGGCTGAAGCGCCCCTGCGGCTTATTTTATTATCTTTCGTCGCCCTGGTGCTTGCAGTCAAAAGTCACATAAGGTAGATTCCTGCCGGTTTCTTTCGGTGTCGCCGAAGGCGTAGTTGACAGATTTCTCACAGGTGTAATACATGCCGATTCATTGCCCGGGCGGCCCCTGCTGCCAGGAAAGTATTTCTGGCAGCGACGACCTGTTCCACATGGGAGGCAACAGTCGTGCAGCAGCCGCCTATAGCATCCGCACCTGCCCGCATGTAATCAAGGGCATATTCTCCGAAGTTTTTGGAATCGCCGGCACCGCGCCAGGTCTTGGCGACAGGATCATACTCATCACCGCTGTTGGGATAAACACCGATCGGAATCTTCTTTCCTTCCCCAGTGGTGTTCAGTCCCGCCCGGAGCTCTTTGATCAGGCCGGCGATAAAGACCGGCTTTGTGCAGTTGACACCGATCATCTGCAGGGCGGGATGATCCTTGGCGAAGACCTCGGCGCATTTGCGGATAAGATCCCCTTCGCAGATGTGCTTTTCATCCATGCAGGAGAAGCTGACCCAGTAGTCGGCGCCCAGCTCTTCGGCAATACCTGCCGCAAGAAGTGCCTCGTGCAGAGAAGGCTGCGTCTCGATGAGCAGAATATCCGCTCCCGCTCCGTGCAGGATCTCCATTCTGCGGCGGTGGAATTCATCTAGCACAGAATCGTCCACACCGTAATGCCCGCGATACTCAGAACCGTCTGCCAGATAGGCTCCGTAGGGGCCGATACCTGCCAGGCACAGCGGCCATGCGCGTCCTGCCTTTTCGCCTTCTTCTTCCCACCACTGTTCCCTTGCTTCTTTAAAAATTTCTACAGACTGCGCGATCAGCTTTTCGGCTTCTTCCCGCGTGGATCCCTTTGCCATCAGTCCCGGGATCGTCGCCTGGTAGCTGCAGGTGATCCCACAGTCCGCGCCTGCCCTGAAATAGTCCAGATGGACCTGCCTTACAAGCTCCGGAGATTCCTCCAGTGCCTTCGCTGTCCACAGTTTCGAATTCAGATTTGCTCCCAGATGCTCGAGAGCGGTGGACATCGCCCCGTCGATGACCATGATTCCGTTTTTTTCGATGATCTCTGCAATGGTATTGTGTCTGTTTCCCATATATTTTCCCCTTTAAAATTGTTCCGTTTATATACATGGATGAATATATACAGACTTTGTACATTTACAGATTAATAGTAAAATAACCGCTGAGGAAAAACAAGAAATGGCCAAATCGGAAAAACAAAGCTGCAGAGATGCCGGAAAAGAAAAAGATCACCACTGGGGCAGAGGGGGCGAAGCGGCAAAGACGCCCGGACCGGAAAAGGTCACCTATACCGGGAGCGTGCCGGGAAGAACGTAGGGAAGCCGGGAAGTCGGGAAGTCGGGAAGATTCCCCCACCGCGCAGTGCAGTTTTTTATTGCTATCATCTCAAAGGAATGCTATACTAAATCCTTGTTAAAACACTTTAACACATTTATGCGGTGAAGCATTGAAAACCATTACAGCAGCGATGCCGCAGTTTCGTTCATAAAAGACAAGCAGTAAGGTACATTTAAATAGCATATTGAGTAATATAAGCAAGGAGAAAACAGGAATGAGTATCAAAATCGGAATCCTCGGTTACGGCAATCTGGCAAAGGGCGTAGAGAGCGCGATCATGCAGAACGATGATCTGGAACTGGCGGCTGTTTTTACCCGCCGTGATCCCGCGTCTGTGAGCATCCGCACAGCCGGTGTGCCGGTCCTTTCCCAGGAGGCGGCAGCAGATATGAAGGACAAGATCGATGTCCTTGTGATCTGCGGCGGCAGCGCTACGGATCTTCCCGTCCAGACCCCCAAATACGCAGAGATGTTCAACGTGGTGGACAGCTTTGATACCCACGCCAATATCCCGACCCATTTCGCAAACGTAGATGCGGCTGCCAAAAAGGGCGGCAATGTGGGCCTGATCTCCTGCGGCTGGGATCCCGGTATGTTCTCCCTCAATCGTCTGTATATGAACTGCATCCTTCCCGAAGGCAAGGATTATACTTTCTGGGGCAAGGGTGTCAGCCAGGGCCACTCCGATGCTGTCCGCAGGATCGAAGGCGTCGCAGATGCCCGCCAGTACACCATACCCGTAGACGCAGCAGTCGAGAGCGTCCGCAAGGGTGAAAATCCTGAACTCACAACCCGCCAGAAACACACCAGAGAGTGCTTCGTCGTCGCAAAGGAAGGCGCTGATCTTGCCCGCATCGAAAACGAGATCAAGACCATGCCCAACTACTTTGACGAGTATGATACCACCGTACATTTCATCAGCGCGGAGGAGATGAAGCGCGACCACTCCGGACTTCCTCACGGCGGCAGCGTCATCCGCAGCGGTGTGACCGGCCTGAACAAAGAGCACGGCCACGTCATTGAATACAGCCTCAAGCTTGACTCCAACCCCGAGTTCACAGGCTCTGTTCTCGCCGCCTATGCGCGCGCAGTTGCCAGAATGAGCAAAGAGGGCCGTAGCGGCGCCATCACAGTCTTTGACGTAGCACCTGCTTACCTGAGCGCGTCCGCCCCCGAAGAGCTTCGCGCACACCTTTTATAAGAAGCTTCTATAAGAGACGCATTGACCGTTCACAGGCCTGTCAACACGGATCATTGCCAGCCAATGATACCTGCAGGTCCGGCTCAGAACCGCAATTGCCCGGCAGAACTGCTCGAAGTACTGTTTTCGTGAGCGATATCGTGAGTGAGTGTATGCGTGAGTGAATGAAATCGTGAGTGAATAAAATAAGAAACTGTATTATAAGGCCTTTCCCGGCATACCCCATACCGGGAGAGGCTTATCTTTTTGCCGCTGCCCCTGTGATGTATTTTTCCGCTATTTGTATTTCAAATTCTGCGCATTGTTGTAAAATAGTAGCTGCGAGGCTTTTTTCCGATCACGGTGAGAAGCCGAAAGAAACGAATCCGGCAGTTTATGGAAAAGGGAAAAGTAAAAGGGGATTCGCGTGAATGAGTTTCGGAAGGAAAGACAGGATTTAATACATGATCAAAACAATAGTAAAAGATGTACTCTTTCTCGGGCAGAAATCCGAGCCCGCCACGAATAAGGATTTGTCCGTCGGGCAGGATCTCATGGATACCCTGCAGGTAAATCAGGATCGCTGCGTCGGCATGGCGGCCAACATGATCGGAGTAAAGAAAAGGGTCATTATCGTCAATGCGGGAATCATGAATATCGTCATGTACAATCCGGTCATTATCAGGAAAGATACTCCCTATGAGACGGAGGAAGGATGCCTGTCCCTGACCGGGGTCCGCAAGACTACCCGCTATCAAAATATCGAGGTGGAATATCTGGACGGCAGCTGGAAAAAGCATCGCCGGAAATATTCCGGATGGACGGCGCAGATCATCCAGCATGAGTGCGACCACCTGGAGGGCATTATCATATGAGCGCGCCGGAATCCTGGAAAGCTGCCTATCGTGAACTGATCGGGACCCTTGTCCGGATGGGGTATCCGGAAGAACTCGGCAAGGCGATTGCCAAAAATCTCGGCTCGGAAAAAACTATGCGGCGGATGACTGTCTATCTTCATTCTGCCAGACCCCGGTCGGCTGAGGAGATCGTCGATGAGATGCTGGCGATCATGAGCGACCGGGAACGCTGGATCCGGAAGAAAGAGGCAGAAGAGGCCAATGCAAGATATAACGAACTGCTGTACTACGGGATTGGTGAAAACGAAGAGGACGACTGAGAGAAGGATTACAAAGAGGTATTTGCATGTACAGACTGACTTCAAAACTGATCGTATATCGCGAAATCGGAGAGGGCAGCATTTTGATGCAGCTTTCGCAGGTCTGCAGGGAGTTCGACCGGGGCGATTATGACAAGGAGGCACTGACCGGCCGCATTCTGGACCAGATCCACAGGCTGCTGGACCTGGCGACCCGCTACGGGTTCAATAAGAATCTGTGGCACAATTATCTGGCCTTTCTTCTCGCCATGACAGAGACTCCCTTTACACTGGTTTCCGAGAAGACAGGTGCCAACGAGGGCTCGGTCAATCACTTTGTAAAAAATGATCTGCGCGTGTTCAAAAAGCTGTTTGATTATGATTTTTCTCCGCTGGAAGAAGCGCTGGAGATGGATGTCTTTTCAGTGATCGAGGATTATCATGCCGTAGGCAAAAAAGAGAGAGTTTACAATCACAGCGTTTCCGAGAAGGTGCAGGCGCTGAGCGAGAAACTTGAACAGGCGGCGGATGAAGACGACATGTACAGAGCTGTCACGGATTTTTATAAAGATTACGGTGTGGGCATGTTCGGACTCAATAAGGCCTTCCGTATCAACGAGAGATGGAGCAATGCCATCGACGCTTCCGGCCAGGGCGGCGCGGCGGTTCCTGCAGGGCCCGCGGCGGCTTCTGCTGCCTGTGCGGGAATGTCTTCCGCAGGCAGCACCGCGAGGCCGGTGGACTACGCGGCCGCGGGGGAGGACGATTTCCTCATTCCCATTACGGCGACCAGCGATGTGGTGCTCGATGACCTGATCGGCTATGAGCTGCAGAAGGAGAAACTGATCGCCAATACCGAGGCATTTGTCAGCGGACGCGCCGCCAACAATGTTCTGCTGTACGGCGATGCCGGCACGGGAAAATCCACCAGTATCAAGGCCATCCTGAACCAGTACTATGACCGCGGTCTCCGTATGATCGAGGTCTACAAGCATGAGTTCCGCTATCTGCAGCGGATCCTTGCGGAGGTCAAAAACAGAAACTACCGGTTCATTATTTACATGGATGACCTTTCCTTCGAGGAATTCGAGATCGAATACAAATACCTCAAAGCGGTCATCGAGGGCGGCCTCGAGACCAAGCCCGAGAACGTGCTGATCTACGCGACCTCCAACCGCCGTCATCTGATCCGCGAGACCTGGTCCGACCGCGCTGACCGCGACGATGAGCTCCACCGCTCGGATACCATGCAGGAGAAACTGTCCCTCGTGGCCCGTTTCGGTATATCCATCGGCTATATGAAGCCCTCCCACAAAGAGTACCTGCACATCGTTCAGGAACTTGCCAAACGCTATCCGCAGATCACGCTCAGTGAGGAGGAACTCGCTCTCAAGGCCAATCAGTGGGAACTTCGCAGCGGCGGCGCCACAGGCCGTACCGCCCAGCAGTTCATCAATTTCCTGGCGGGCGCAGGCGAATTTTGAGTATTCCGTCCCGGAATCTGTGGAGACAACCAGAGCCGGAGCGACGCATATCCTGGCGGAGTGAATATTTCAAGCGTTAGATGTACATGGTGAGTATTAGGCGCAGGGCGGGTAAATTGTCCTTCTCTCAAAGAAGGACAATTTAGCGCATCGCATGTCTGAGTATTCCGTGTCTTCAACATGGAATACGAGTTAAAGCGGCCCGCCCGCAGCATAATCAGAGCCTTAGTACATCTTCGCGAAGAAATCCTGAAACTCCGCCAGAATATGCGTTGCGAAGGCTCGTGCTGCTTATGCAATCTACCAACCACCCTTTTAAGGAGAACCATGCACGAAAACGACTACGACGATTTTCAGGACATACAGGAACTGGAGGGGCTCAATGCCGCCCAGCTGGAGGCCGTCACATCGACGGAAGGCTTCGTGCGCGTGGTGGCGGGCGCAGGCTCGGGCAAGACGCGGGCACTTTCCCGCCGCTTTGCCTTCCTTGTGAATGAGATCGGCATCCTGCCCGGAAATATCCTCTGTGTGACCTTTACCAACAAATCCGCCAACGAGATGCGGCAGCGCATCCACATGCTGACCGGGGACAATGACACAGGATATATCAATACCTTCCACGGCTTCTGCGTCTCCGTCCTGCAGGAGGACAGCAATGCTGTCCAGTACCCCAAGAGCTTTCTGGTCCTGGACAACGCCGATATCGACGCCATGCTGGGCACCATTTACGAGGAGAGGGGACTGACTCTGCGCGACATGACCTACGGGCAGGCGC
Organism: uncultured Lachnospiraceae bacterium; assembly: GCA_900318375.1. Classification (GTDB taxonomy): domain Bacteria; phylum Bacillota; class Clostridia; order Lachnospirales; family Lachnospiraceae; genus CAG-791. The sequence continues at coordinate 74,380 of ONKG01000003.1, read as the reverse complement.
GTGATATGATCGAGATCCGCAAGATCTTTAAAGAGCCTCAGTATTACCTGGACATGATCACCATGTCCCTGGATACGCTGCGCGAAAAATACCAGAACTCGGAAAATCCCTCCGATATTATTTTTTACGGCTATTTATACCAGGAAAAAAAGTGTTTCGGCCTGGATTACAACGACCTGATCAAGTTCTCCCTCTATATTTTTTCCCAGAGACCGGATATCCGCCTGAAATGGCAGAGCCGCCTCGAGTACATCATGATCGATGAGTTTCAGGACATAGACGACCTGCAGTATGAACTGATGAGCGTTCTGTGCGCCCATCACAAGAACCTCTTTATTGTCGGAGACCCCGACCAGACCATCTATACCTGGCGCGGCGCCAACGTGAAATATCTGCTGGAATTTGATAAACATTTCCCGGGCGCGAAGACGGTCATGATGATGGAAAACTACCGTTCGACACCGCAGATCCTGGATGCCGCGAATTCGCTGATCGGCAAAAATACCATCCGCATCAAAAAGGATCTCATTCCGACGCTGCCGGGCGGTTTTGTCCCGGTCTGTCATCACGCGAAGACCACCGCCGATGAGGCGCAGTGGATCGCGGAGAAGATCGGGGACCTTCATACACAGAAGGAGATCCCCTACCGGGACATCACTGTGCTCTACCGGGCCCACCATGTGACCCGCAGCGTGGAGGAAGCTTTTTTGAAAAAAGAGATTCCTTACACGATCTACAGCGGTGTTCAGTTTTTCGGCCGGATGGAGATCAAGGATGCCCTGTCTTATCTTAGGATGATCGCCTACAAGGACGATCTGTCCTTTGCGCGGATCGTCAACCGGCCGCGCAGAAATATGGGCGAGCGCAGGATGGCATTTCTCCGGGAGATGGCAGAGGCGGCGAAAATGTCTCTCTATGAAGCGCTCAAAAGATATATTGACAACGATATTTTCAAGGGGACCAGGGCCAGGCAGTTCATCGAACTCATTGAGCGCTTTTGCTCTGAATCTGCCGGAAGGCCTGTCTCCGAGGTACTCTCTGCAATTCTTGACGAGAGCGGCTATGAGATGTCGCTGAGAACAGAGGGGAGCCAGGAACGTCTGGACAACCTTGCGGAACTCAAACAGTCCGTCTACATCTACGAGACAACCTGCGGCGAGGAGACGACGCTGGAGGACTATCTGCGCCACGCGGCTCTTTTCACCAACAGCGACGCGGATGCGGACAATAACGACAGGGTGCGCATGATGACAGTCCACACGGCCAAAGGCCTGGAGTTTCCCTATGTCTTTTTGTGCGGTATGAACGAGGGGATCTTCCCCTCCCGCAAGACCCGCACCCTGGAGGGGATGGAAGAGGAACGGCGTCTGGCCTTTGTCGCCATTACGCGCGCGCAGAAGGGACTTTACATGAGCGAAGCCCAGGGCCGGAATTTTGACGGCTCGCCCCGCTACCCTTCGAGGTTTGTGCTCGACATCGATCCTGCCCTGATCAGCTTTGTGCCCGATATGGATGAAAACCTGATCAAGGAGGCAAAAGCCCATATCCGCCTCAGCGACCGCGGACTGCGGCCGGAAAAAGACGATGACCTCCTGAAGGAAGGCGACAGGATCAGGCACCGCATTTTCGGACCCGGCACGATCACAGGCGTGGACATGGACCGGTCCGCTTACATCATCCGCTTCGATGACATGGACACGGACAGGAGGATCACCTTCCGGGCCAAAATTGAAAAAATACAGTGACAATACCTGCTTTTCGGCGTTACAGCGCATGCCGCGCGAGGCGCTTGTGAAGGACTTGTTCTGTGAAGGAGGTACAGTGCAGTCTTGTGCTGTAACGATCACTGCGCAGTCTGCGGAAAATGAGGACAGATTTCTTGCTTTTTTCTATGCGCATGTTTACAATACTGATTACAGAGATGGAGCAAGGGAAGAGCTCGGCCGTTGGCACAGAGAAGCCTTTGCGCGTCTTTTTTGCGCATAAATTGAGGAAAAAACGGAAAAATGACGGTCATTAATTCTGTGCAGCCGGCAAATACAGGTTTGTCGGAACACACAGCGGACCGGCGTTCCCTGAAATGATTGATTGGGATGCGATGGATACTTTGAAAAAGAACACCAAGAAGGACCTTCCGATTCTGTGGATTGTCATCCCCTGCTACAACGAGCAGGAGGTGCTTCCGATTACAGCGCCGATGTTCCTTGACAAGATCGAACAGCTGGAGAGGGACGGACTGATTCACAAGGAGAGCCGGATCCTGTTTGTCAACGACGGCTCAAAGGACAGAACATGGGAGATCATCCGGTCCCTGTCCGAAGAAGATCCCCGGTATGTCGGGATCGCACAGAGCAGGAACCGCGGGCATCAGAACGCTGTTCTGGCCGGCCTTATGGAGGCCAAGGACTACTGTGATATCACCATCTCCATCGACTGCGACGGACAGGATGACATCAATGCCATGGACGAGATGGTGAAACAGTATCTGGACGGCTGTGAGATCGTGTACGGCGTCCGCTCCCGCAGGGATACTGATACATGGTTCAAGCGTGTGACGGCAGAGGGCTTTTACAAGATGATGAACAATATGGGGACAGAGGTTGTCTACAACCACGCCGACTACCGCCTGGTCTCCTCCAAAGCGCTGCGCGCCTTTGAGAATTACCGTGAGGTAAATCTGTTCCTGCGCGGTATGTTCCCTCTGGTGGGCTTTAAAAGCACTTCCGTCTATTATGAGCGGCACGAGAGGATCGCCGGCAAGAGTCATTATCCTCTCTCCAAAATGCTGGCCCTTGCCCTGGACGGGATCACCAGTATGAGCACCAAGCCGATCCGACTGATCACCGGTTTCGGATGTGTCGTAGCTGTCATCAGTTTCATCGGTGTGATCTGGTCGATCGTCTCATATTTCCTGGGATCCACAGTTACCGGCTGGTCCAGCATGGTCTGTATCCTCTGCTTTCTGGGCGGTATCCAGCTTCTGGGCATCGGTATTATCGGCGAGTATGTCGGCAAGACCTATATGGAGACCAAGCACCGTCCCAGATATATTATCAGCGAGAAGACCTGGGAGGATCCGGACGACACCAATGTCCGGATCGGATGATCAGTATTGATCAGTATTCGCAAGGAATTGTTTCATAACTGCAAAAAATGACAGCAATTACTAATAAACAATAAAAAACAGAAATCAGTAAAACCAATAAAAATTGTAAATCATTGTAAATAAAAGCATTTTTCAAGGAAGGATGGGACAGGAAGAATGATTCGTACTGCAGATTTTGATTATTATGCACCTACAAAAGTGATCTTCGGAAAAGGCGCGGAGAACAGGCTCGGCGCGCTGGTCCGTCAGCAGGGCTGCTCCAAGGTTCTGATCCATTACGGCGGCAAGAGTGCGATCCGCTCCGGCCTGATCGACAGGGTCTGCGCTTCTCTGGACGCAGAGGGAATCGGCCATGTCTCTCTCGGCGGTGTCGTTCCCAATCCCCATCTGGGCCTTGTCTACGAGGGTATTGAGCTGGGTAAAAAAGAAGGCGTCGATTTCATCCTCGCTGTCGGCGGCGGCAGTGTCATTGACTCCGCAAAGGCCATCGGCTATGGAATTGCGGACCCCGAGCAGGGCGATGTGTGGGATTTCTTTGTGAAGAAGAGAAAATCCACGGCATGCCTGCCTGTAGGTGTTGTGCTGACGATCGCGGCAGCAGGCTCCGAGATGAGCAACGACTCTGTCATCACCAATGAGAAGACAGGTATTAAGCGCGGCCACGGCAACGATATTTCCCGCGCGAAATTCGCCATCATGAACCCCGAGCTCACGATGACTCTGCCCGATTACCAGTCCATGAGCGGATGCACCGATATCATGATGCACACCATGGAGAGATATTTCACCAACAACGGCAACATGGAACTGACCGACAGTATTGCGGAAGGTCTCCTTCGCACGGTTAAAAAGTACACCGAGATCATCCATGCGGAGCCCGACAACTATGAGGCGCGCGCAGAGGTCATGTGGGCGGGAAGCCTTTCCCACAACGGACTGACAGGCTGCGGCGCAAAGGAGCGCGATTTCGCCAGCCACATTCTCGAGCATGAGCTCGGCGGAATGTTTGACGTCACCCACGGCGCAGGCCTTGCTGCGATCTGGGGCACATGGGCCCGCTATGTCTACAAGAACTGCCTGGACAGATTCGTCAAGTTCGCCGTCAATGTTATGGAAGTTGAGCCCGGCGCAACTGATGAGGAGACAGCGATCAGGGGCATCGAGGCCATGGAGGACTTCTATCGCCGGATCGGTATGCCTACCAGCATTCATGAGCTTGGTGTAGACCCTACTGAAGAACAGATCAAGATCATGGCGCACAATGCGATCATTGCTTCGGGCGGCAAGCGCGGAAGTGCCCGTGTGCTCTATGAGGATGATTTCATTGAAATTTACAGAGCGGCGCTCAACAGATAAAGGGCGCCGGACGCAGATAAAGCGAGGTGTTTATGGCTCTGCGCAGGAAAGATAAAAAAGTCAGAAAACTGAACAGAACAACCTTCCGGCGCCCTGCGGGCAGAACGGCGGAGTTTTTTGACCTGCGCGGAACAGAGGAAAACACCGGCATTGACACAGGTGCAAATACCGGCTCAAACACCGGAACAAACTACAGTACAAACCGCAGAAGCGGTTATTCCGGCAGCAGCTCATCGGGACCTTCCCTGCCGGACAGCCGAAGACCGGAGCTTTCCCTGCCGGACAGCCGCGGCAGATTCTCTTCCTTTAGCCGCTTTTCCGCTTCTTCCGGGGACAGAGATGATTCCCCGCGCCCATACCGTGAGCGGCATCGTGTGGAAGTAAATACACAGAATACACGGGACGGATATTTTTATCCGGATCAGGAAAAGACAGACCGTGACATGTACGGGGGCCGGGATTCCTACGGCGGCGGTCAGAGGATTGTCCACGGAAATGTTCCCGGAAACCGTTCGGGACAGGAAAAGCCGGCGGACCAGAAAGAAATTTCTTCCGATCTCATCTACGGCGGCGGAGTTTCCAGGAGCTGGAGAAGCACCAGGAGCTCTGCCGGCGGCAGTGACACCGGCAGCAGGTCCTCCTATGGAAGGAGCAGCAGTGACACCGGCAGCAGAACCTCCTCTTATGGAAGGAGCAGCGGAGATACCGCCGGCAGATCTTCCTACAACAGGAACAGCGGTCTCGGTGACAACAATGCAGGTTTCGGACGCGGCAGCGGCAGTTCTTTGCGTAGAGGATCCTTCTACAGCAGAAAATCCTACGAGGATGATTACGAAGATAAGCTTCGTGCTGAATATCCGGAAGATGAGGAATACGAAGCTTTTTTTGATACAGCAGATGTCTCTGATGATTACGACGAGGAAGAGGACGAGCGCAGAGAGGCGCGAAGACAGCGCCTTCGCAGACGTGAGATGGCGAAGCGGCAGAGAGAACAGCAGCTTCGCGGCTATTATATTAAGATAGGAATCGGCGCAGCGGTTCTGCTGCTTCTGATCATATTTGTCGTTCCGCGCATCGCCCGGACAGTGCGTTCCCCGCAGAAGGTGGACACCGCTGCACAGGGAGAACAGAGTGCTGCGGCAGCACTGGAGGATGAGGATACTCAGGGCGCTGACGAAGAGGACGATGAAAACGAAAATGTGACTATGGCAGCGGAAGATGATTCCGACCCGGGTGAGGCGGCAGAAGTGGCAGTAGAAAACGCAGAAACTGCGGATGATACTGCGCAGCTGGATTCACCTGCATCTGAGGAGAATTCCAATTCCGTGACCGGGCAGGCAGAGACGGGACAGGCAGATGATTCTGTGCAGACGGCGCAGACAGCACAGGCAGCACAGACGGAAACGGCGATGGAACAGGAGGAAGATCCTTCTAAAACGGAGGAATCCGGCGCCGGGAACCAGGAGCAGGCCGCAGACAGCGGCAGTACTTCGCAGACCGGTACGGAGACTGATACCGGACAGACAGAAGCCGGACAGACCGAAACCGGAACAGAGGAAACAGTTTCCGGGGTAAATAAACATGGTCTGAAGACGGCTGCTGAATCCGGTCTCTATGCCAGACAGGATGACTGGCGTTTCATTCTTGTAAATCCCTGGTATATCCTGCCGGAGGGCTATGAGGAAGTGACCACATCCTCTCTTCCCAACGGGGAATCGGTGGATAGCAGATGCTTTGCGGAACTGGTCAGCATGCTCGACGCCTGCCGGGCGGCGGGAGGAGAGCCGGTCGTCTGCTCATCCTACCGCCCGCTCTCAAAACAGGAGACTCTTTTCGAGAATCAGGTCAAAAAACTGATGACCTCCGGGATGTCCAGAGAAGAAGCGGAAATAGAAGCGGGCAAAACCGTTGCTGTTCCGGGTACCAGTGAACATGAGCTGGGGCTTGCCGTCGACCTCTGTGATTTTGACAATCAGAATCTCGATGATACACAGGCGGAGACAAAAACGCAGAAATGGCTGATGGAACATTCCTGGGAGTATGGATTCATTCTCCGTTACCCGGAGAGCAAAAGTGATATCACCGGAATCATTTTCGAACCCTGGCACTACAGATATGTCGGCAGAGAAGCGGCGGAAGAGATTACAAAGAAGGGAATCTGTCTGGAGGAATACCTCAGGCAGTGAAGACGGTATAACGGGGACAAATCTTCTATTACAGAAACCGATCACCAGTATGGACAAAAGATGCAGCAGCCGGTTACAGCCTTTTCAAAGGGCTGATTCCGCAAGGGCAGACACTTCATACAGATCAGACCACAGGAAGCGGTAACCGAAAAGATGCAATCAGATTCCGATTCAAATAAGAAAATAAAAGACGGGACATCGGAAAGGCAGATGAAAAAAGCCGGAGGGACAACAGCTGCAGGCAGTTTTAAGGGGGGTGTCAGATTGATCGGGCAGAGGATCAGAAGATTCGCCGATGCCTGTGAGAATGTCTCCGATGCAAAAAAGGCAGCTGTGGCCGTCCTGGTCCTGGTTATTTCGGCTGCGGTTCTCTTTACCGAGACCGGCGCATTCCAGAATATGGATGCCGGTCGGGAAGATTCAGAAAATTACTTTGTAAAGTGCATGGGCCCTCTGGAATCTTTAAAGAACACATCTGCAGAAGAGATTCAACCTTACATAGAACAGCGTATTGAGGACGCTGAGGAGATTCTGGACCTGGCACTGGAGAAGCAGACAAAGTCTCTGAGGGAGGAATACAGAGAACTGCTCGACCGGGGGCAGGGGGCTTATTATCAACCGGATTCGAAAGCCGAGCGCAGGATATGGGAGGAGGTTCGTGCCGAGAGAAGAGAGGAACTCCGTGAAGATCCCTTTCTTATTCTGGTCAACAAGTGGCACTATCTGCCATCAGATTATAAGGTGGATCCCATTACCCTGCCAAACGGCCAGATGATCTCAAAGGAATGTTATGAGCCTCTGATGCAGATGCTGGAGGACTGCTCTGCAGCAGGGGGATGGCCGATCGTCTGCTCCGGATACAGGCCGCATGAAAAGCAGGTCTACCTTTTTGACGAACAAATCAACCGCTGGATCTATGCCGGATATGGACAGGAGGAGTCCGAAGAACTGGCTTCCATGGCTGTTGCGGTTCCGGGGACCAGCGAACATGAACTGGGACTTGCGGCAGATATCTATTCTTCCGAAAATATGAGTCTGGACGAGAGTCAGGTCGATACTTTTACCCAGCAGTGGCTCATGGAAAACTGCTGGAAATATGGATTCGTGCTGCGCTATCCCAGGGCTAAGAGCGATATTACCGGCATTATTTTTGAACCCTGGCATTACAGATATGTCGGATATGAACATGCCCGCAGGATCCATGAAGCCGACATCTGTCTCGAGGAGTATCTCGACGAGACGGAACATCCCGAAAAGACCGAAGAGACAGAGGAGAACGACATTAGGGAGAATGCCGGGTAAATCGGGAAAACAATACGTAAAATGTTGACGCATTCACAGCAAATTAATGAGGTGGAAAATGAAACAGGACGTTATTTATGTCACAGGTCATCAGCACCCTGACACAGACTCGATTGCAGCTGCAATCGGATACGCCTTTTTTAAACGCGCAAACGGCGTTAAGGCGATTCCCTGCCGCCTGGGAAAAATCGGCACGGAGACCAGATATCTCCTCGACAGGTTCGGTTTTGAAGAGCCTATGCTTTTAGAGGATGCACGTGTCAAAATGTCCGAAATAGAAATAGACGAACCGACCACCATCATGCCCGACAAGACAATCTTTGAGGCAATTCAGCTCATGCATGGCGCCGGAAAGCAGACCTGCGGTGTTGTGGATGCGGAAGACCGCGTTGTCGGCATGCTTACAATGAACGACATCGGCCTGGTCGCTATGGGCGATACCGCCGAGACGGAAAAGCTTCTGGAGGATGTGTCTCCGGAAAACATCAATACCGCCATCAGCGGTAAAATCATTTACCGTGCGCCTGACCGCCATATCCGCGGCCGTGTCTCTGTTGTCGCCATCACCAAAGAGGATATCGCCATCCACGATATCAAGGACAAGATCGTTGTCGCAGGCGATGACCCCGCCGCGCAGAAAAACATCATCGAGATGGGAGCGGGACTCTTGATTCTGGTGCGTACCGACAGTATCTCTGATGAGGTTCTGGAAACAGCCAAGAAGTACGGATGCACAGTGATCCTCTCCGGTCACAGCACTATGAACACCTCCCGTTATGCATATTTTGCTCCGTCCATCAGCAAAATCATGGCGACAAAGGTCGTGAAATTCTACGCTAACGAACTGGCGGAGGATGTCGGAACAAAGATGATGCGCACGCGTTTCCACGCATATCCCATTGTCGATGAGAATGACAAGATCGTGGGCTGCGCATCCCGCTACCACATTATGAACAGCCGCAACAAGAAGATCATCCTTGTGGACCACAACGAGTTCTCCCAGTCTGTCCGCGCGATCGACAAAGCGGAAGTCCTGGAAGTTATCGACCATCACAGGATCAACGATTTTTCCACAAAGCGTCCTGTCGCCTTCCGAAATGAGATCATCGGCAGTACTGCGACCATCGTTGCGACCATGTTCCGTGAAAACCAGATCCCGATCCCGCAGAACCTTGCAGGCCTGCTTCTGGGCGCGATTCTGTCCGACACACTGAAATTCCAGTCTCCGACCACCACTGACAAGGACAGACGTACAGCAAACATCCTTGCCGCGATTGCGGATCTGGATATCGATGAGTTTGCCGCAGATATGTTCTCTGTCGGCGCAGATATCAAGGGCAAGAGCATCTCCGAGCTGCTAAACCAGGATATCAAGTATTTTGAGATCGAGAGCTGCAAGACCATGGTCTCCCAGGTCATCATCTCCACTTTCAGTGCCCTCACGGGCATGCAGGATGAGATCCAGACAGTTCTGGACGAGTTCACCAAGAAAAAGAATCTCGACCTGTGCCTGATGATCTTTACCAGTATTCTGGACAACGGTTCGATCGTGTTCCGGTCCGGAGAGAAGTCTGACTGGGCTCTGGAGGCATTCCCGGACAAGGAGAACGACACTCACTCACTGCAGGAAGGCATTCTCTCCAGAAAATCCCAGATTATTCCGATCCTCACCGCGACGATCCAGAAATATTCGTGACATTATAAAAAATACAGCATTTGTCCCGTCCCGGAAGAGTCCGGGGCGGGACGGTTCGAGGAAACAATGGAAGAATACAGAGATTATATGATTCGTGCCGTAGCAGCAGACGCACAGATCCGCGCTTTTGCGATCACTGCCCGCGATCTGACAGAGACGGCCCGGAAAGCCCACAATACCAGCCCTATTGCGACAGCAGCCCTGGGAAGAGCCATGTCCGGCGCTCTCATGATGGCAGAAATGCTGAAAGGCCCCCGTGATCTGCTGACGATCCAGATTGACGGAGACGGCCCGCTGCAGGGACTTGTCGTCACAGCGGATAACCAGGGGCATGTCAAAGGATATGTCAAGAACCCGAATGTGATCCTGCCTCCCAATAAGCAGGGACATCTGAACGTAGGCGGAGCAATCGGCAGGGGCACGCTCACCGTGATCCGGGATATGAACCTTAAAGACCCCTACATCGGCCAGATCCCCCTTGTGACAGGTGAGATCGCGGAAGATCTGACAGCTTATTACGCACAGTCGGAGCAGATCCCTTCCTCCGTCGGACTCGGTGTTCTGATGAACAAAGAGAATACTGTCAAAAGGGCGGGCGGCTTTGTCGTTCAGCTCATGCCCTTCGCCGATGACGAAGTGATCGGAAAACTGGAGGAAAACATCCGCCGGATTTCATCTGTCACCGGCATTCTGGAGGAAGACAGCAGGCCTGAGCACCTTCTGGATATTGTCCTGGACGGTTTTGATATTCAGATCACATCCAGAGAGGATGTCTGTTTTTATTGCAATTGCAGCCGTGAGCGTTTTGAGCGCGGTCTGGTTCTTTTGGGAAAAGAGGAACTTGAGGACATTATTGCAGACGGAAAAGATATTGAACTGGCGTGCCAGTTCTGCAGCAGCACCTATCGATACACGACTGACGAGGTAAAAAAGCTTCTGCCCAGGGCAGCGGCAGCCGGCCGATGATCCCGCCCCGGCAAATCCCTTGAATCCGGTGCCGGTCAGATCTGCTGCAGTCCTGCTGCGGTATTGCAAATGACGGGTACCAGAGGATTGCAAAACCCGTTTCATGTGATTATAATGATTACTATTCTGCTTTTACAGTTGAACAGTTGATGACAGCTGCAACTGCACCAGACTCAGGATAACAGGGCTTTTCGCATGATCCTGCGTGAAAACCCGGGGATAACGACGAAGGTCCGGAAAGGGCATTCGCAGAGCTGGGCGGCATTTTCCCTTTTTGAGAAGATGACCGGCAGCGAACTGATATGATTTTTATGACTTACAGTCGTTTATGAGGATATATAGTGATGTTTTGTGCTAAATGTGGCGCCGTTATTGCGGAAAATGCAGTGAAATGTGATCAATGCGGAGCGCCTGTGCGGATCCGCCCCGTTCAGGCTTCAAAGTCTGCCGGGAAAATACCGGATCCGAAGGCTGAACAGCCGTTGAAGTCCGGACGTTCTTCAAAAACTTCAAAGTCAGACCATTCTTCCAAATCTTCCAGGTCCTCAGGGACAGGGAAAAAAGGACGCAAACCTGTTCATAATGCCGAAGAGGCCAACATGCCTTCCCGTGAAGCTGTGGAAAAGAGTCTGCAGGAGGACTCTTTTATGGATCCTGTTTTCTTCGAGGAAGCCGGGGGAAATGTTGATGTGGAAGCGATCAAAAGGATTGCCCGCGGAGAAATCCCGGATGACGGAGATTTAAACGAAGATGATCGGCCGACAGCGGTGATTTCGTCCCGCGAACAGGATATGGAAGCATATCTTGAAACACTCTCTCTGATTGAAAAAGCCCGGCGATTCTTTTCCGAATCCCATCATCGCAGACAGGAAGCTGCGGATGAAAGGAATATGAGAAAACATATCGAAAGGGCTGAAAAGCATTTCGCGGCAGAGGAGGCTGAAAGAAAGAAGGCGGAGGAGGCACGTGCGGAGGCAATCCGCCGCAGTCAGGAGGAGAAAGCCCGCGCGCAGAAGGAAGAAGCCAGGCGCGCCGAGGCAGCCCGTCTGCAGGAGGAGAGAGCCCGCGCGCAGAAGGAAGAAGCCGCGCGCGCTGAGGCGGCCCGTCTGCAGGAGGAGAAGGTCCGCGCGCAGAAGGAAGAAGCCGCGCGCGCCGAGGCAGCCCGTCTGCAGGAAGAGAGAGCCCGCGCGCAGAAGGAAGAAGCCGCGCGTGCCGAGGCGGCCCGTCTGCAGGAGGAGAGAGCCCGCGCGCAGAAGGAAGAAGCCGCGCGCGCCGAGGCGGCCCGTCTGCAGGAGGAGAGAGCCCGCGCGCAGAAGGAAGAAGCCGCGCGCGCCGAGGCAGCCCGTCTGCAGGAGGAGAAGGCCCGCGCGCAGAAGGAAGAAGCCGAACTCACAGAGACAGTCCGTCTGCAGAAGGAAGAAGCCGAACTCACGGAGACAGTCCGCCTGCAGAAGGAAAAAGCCGGTTCTGAGGAGCCGGTTGTTAAGCCGGCGGCGGATCGTTTTGAAGGAGCCATCCGCAAGGAAGAACAGGAACGCGCTGAACGCATTGAGGCCGCAGCCCGCCAGAGAGAAATGGCCGGTAAAGACGTCCTGCGCCGTGAAAATAATCATGGCGGTGCGGAGATCATCCGTCTTCAGGGAAGAGAACGCCCCGGCGTGATTCGTGTGCAGGACAGAGACTATAACGAAACTGTCCGTCTGCAGGAGGAAGAGGCCCGTGCGGCGAGAGCTGAGGCTGAGCGCGCTGAGGCAGCCCGCCTGCAGGAGCAGGCCCGTGCACAGAAGGCGGAAGCCGGACAGCACAAAGAATCGATCATTCAGGGGCAGAAGACATCTGCGGACAGTATGTTCCGACACGATGCCGGGCCTGAACAGCGGCAGGCAGAACTCGCCGGCAGGGAGCGCAGACTTGAACAGATGCGCCGTCAGCGCAGATACAGGGAGAATAAACCGGACCGCATTGACGTATTCCTGGGCAGGTACGGTCTTACAAAAGAAGTGGGCGTACGGATCGTCACTCTCTTCCTTATTGCAATTCTGAGCATTATCTATGTTATGGGGAGAGGAAGCGGCCCGTCGGCATCAACCGACCCGTCCTATGCCGGCGAAGGAATGACCGGTGGCGGATCATCGATAGAGCAGGATGCCGGGACAGCACCGGTTGACGGCTCCGAGGAGACAGAAGTACCTACCGGAGGCGGAGATTTCCAAAGCAATTGATCATTGCGCCTTGATCAAGACCGCAGCAGGCTAAAAACCTGAAGTTATCATAATGAGCAACAAAAAATAGAATCATGAGCCTGTTCCGGCTGCTGCAGCCCCGGGAACAGGCAGGACAACAGATGGATCCGGATGCACTGACAGGCTCTGTGTAATCAGAGTTGTCGTGGAAAGTGCATCCGGATATGTTGACAGCAAATATTACATAAAGGGGTAATTGTTAATTATGCAAAGAGAAACTTTAGGCAGTCGTTTGGGATTCATTCTGATCAGCGCCGGATGCGCGATCGGCATCGGTAATGTTTGGAGATTTCCTTATCTGTGCGGACAGTTTGGCGGCGGCGCGTTTGTACTCGTGTATCTCTTCTTTCTCGCGATCCTGGGTCTTCCGGCTATGTGCATGGAGTTCGCAGTCGGCAGAGCGTCCCGCAAGAGTCCCATCCGCATGTACCAGGAACTTGAGCCGGAGGGGACCAAATGGCATATTCACGGCCTGTTCTGTATGGCCGGCAATTATCTTCTGATGATGTTTTACACCACTGTGGCAGGCTGGATGCTGCAGTATTTTTTCCAGGAAGCATTCGGAAATTTTAAGGGACTGGATGCAGATAGTGTCGCGGCCGTATTTGACAGCGGTCTGAAAAGCCCCGTCCTTCAGGTGGGTTTTATGGCAGTTATTGTCGCCCTGGGCTTTATTGTCAATATGCGCGGCCTGCAGAGCGGACTGGAAAGAGTGACCAAGGTCATGATGACTGCATTGATCGTGATCATGATGATCCTTGCTGTCAACAGTATTTTTCTCCCCGGTGCCCGCGAGGGAATCCGCTATCTGCTGGTTCCCGATTTTGCCAGGATGAAGGAGCAGGGAATCTGGAACGTCATTGTTGCCGCAATGAACCAGGCCTTCTTTACACTTAGTATCGGAATCGGCTCCATGGCGATTTTCGGAAGTTATATCAACAAAGAGCAGTCTCTTATGGGAGAGTCCGTGAACATTGTTCTTCTGGATACTATGGTCGCCATCAGCTCCGGCCTGATCATCATTCCCGCATGCTTTGCATACAAAGTGGAGCCAACGGCGGGACCCGGCCTGATTTTTATCACACTTCCCAATATTTTCAATAACATGCCTTTGGGCAGACTCTGGGGAAGCCTCTTCTTCGTATTTATGACTTTTGCGGCATTTTCCACAGTTCTCGCCGTGTTTGAAAACATCATGGCCATGTGCATGGATCTGTTCGGCTGGAGCAGGACTAAAACAGGACTGGTAAATATTGTTCTGGTCTTTATCCTCTCGCTTCCCTGCGCATTGGGATTCAATAAACTGCAATGGATCCATCCCATGGGAGGAGAAAGCACCTTCCTTGATCTTGAGGACTATATCGTCAGTAACTTCCTGCTTCCCCTGGGAGCACTGGTCTTTGTTCTTTTCTGCACCCGCAAGGCAGGCTGGGGATGGGAGAACTTCAAGAGAGAAGCTGATGAAGGCGATGGCCTGAAGGTACAGGAGTGGATGCGCTTCTACATCACATGGATTCTCCCGCTTCTGATCATTTTTGTCTTTATCATGGGCCTCATTTGATAGTGTCATCAAACAGTAATATCGTCCGCGCAGCAGCTTTTACCGCTGATATTGCGCGGACGATAACGGACACTTTCCGAATGGCGCATGAAGAAAGGATATTATACGGAAGATGTCGTCGGAACGCCGGAAAACAACACGAAGATATTCCGCGGAAAAGAAAGTACGGAAAGGAAAAAAATGGGTTTTTCCGATCGTGCTTCTTTTTTGTGTGCTCGTGGGACTGGCAGGCGCAGCCGCAATTTACTATATGTATGCTCCGATCAAGTATTCTGATGCCGAAATTGACGCATATGTCAAGAGCAACTACGGGGATTCATGGACGCTTCTCAGAAAAAAAGAAATTTCCGGCGAGCAGGGCGGGATGAATGCCTATCTGTATGAAAAAAAGGGAGACAAGAGCTTCTCTGTTTTTTCAACAGTTGTTCCCCTGGAACAGAATGGTGAGTACACGGGGCGCACCCGCAAAGCTGTTTATGACAACTATTACAGTACAGTCATCGAAAACCGGCTGGAGGAGATTGAGGATCTTGCCAAAGAGGCACAGCGGGACAAGGGGCCTGAACTGGATATCGAAGAGACAGGAGAGTCTTCCGGAGCATTCGGGGCTCAATATGTGTTCCGGCTGTATCTGGAGGACAGCAGTCAGTTCGGAGAGGCAGCTTCTCTGATCTCGGAGATTGATGAATTGCTTTCTTTTTCCTGTAAAGAAGGAAAGTCACCCTGGGTCGGGATGAGGGCAAAGCCCCCCTGTGTTCATGTCTATCTGAAACCCGACAGGGGAATCACCGGGGGCGCGGATGCAGTGACCAGGGCGGCAAAGAGAGGATCCGATCCGGGGGCGGCCAGATCTATGGCGGTTCCTGAAGACTGGCGCAGCCTTGAGGTTCGGGAGGCCTACAGGATCGGAACAATTCCCTTCACAGACCTTGCATCATCGCCGCGTCTTACAGTAAAAGGCCTCTTTACGCGCATGGAGAATGACTATGTCGATGCCGCGAGAACTTTTGGAAAAGAGCATTATTCGGTGTCCGGGGAGCTCTGCGCAAAATATCCTGCCCCGGTCCTGAAGCTGGTCAATATCGGCGGCCATGATCTTACCCGGGCCGGAGAGAGCTCCTATTCCTATGAACTGTTCTATTACCGGAAGACGGGAACCTACTGGATGGTGGGATTGGATCCGTGCGAGGATTTTGATGACAATCCCTTTGGAGATTATCCCCGCAGGGGCGCTTTTGCCAATCTTGTCCGCTGTCTTGGCGGAACTTTCTCGGCAGATGACTGGACCGGTACCTGGCGGATCGGCACAACGCAGTGGGAGGCGGTCCAGAAAACCCGCAGAACGCCTGCGGAGCCGTATTCCCATGACAATATGAAACTCACCTGCGACGGAAATATAACGCTTCTGAGCGCAGTTCCCGAGGTGTTTGAAGGCACAGGAGCCGTGCCCTCGGGAAGACCCTTCAGTGTCCGTGACCTGATCCGGATGCTGAACGTCCGTATCACGATCAACCAGAAAGATATGACAGCCGTCATGTTCAGAGACTTTAACAGTGAATGATTTCCGGAAGGGATCAGGCTTCCGGAGATTCGTCATATCCGGAGACTTTTGAAAATGAATAAAAACCGCATTCTGAAAAGCGCGGTGCTGACTGTCCTGACTCTGCTGTGGATGGTCCTGATTTTTATGATGTCCGGCGCTGATGACGACGAATCCAAAGCCCAGAGCGGGTCGGTCTGCACCTTTCTCTGTGAGACCTTTGTCGACGGATTTGAGAACATGACACCGGAAGAACAGCAGACCATAGAGGAATCTCTGTCTTTTCCTGTCAGGAAATGCGCCCACCTGACCGAATATGCTGTCCTGGGGGCACTGCTCGCCGCAACCGCCGCTTCTTATACCGCTTTGCAGGGTGCTTTGCAGGGACACGGGTCAGCCTCTGCTTCGCGGACTATGAAGCCTCTTGTCCTGCCCTTTATAATCGGCGTATTGTACGCAGTCAGTGACGAGATTCATCAGCTTTTCGTGCCCGGCCGCGCCGGCCAGCTGCGGGATGTCCTGATCGACTCTGCCGGCATCCTGATCGGCATGTGTCTGTACAGAGTCCTTTCCCGACGCAGAACCAGTTGATAAAGATAAAAGATAAACACGAACTGCAAATGATACCTGATCCGGTGAGATAATAAGATAAATAGAAGAAAGAAAAACATTATACATTATAAATAAAAGAAAACGGTATGGCCACTGTGCGGAAAGAGCGGCCATACCGTTTTTTATGGAATAAAAAAATGCAGCTAACAGGACTTGAACCTGCACGGGGGTTGCCCAACAGAACCTAAATCTGCCGCGTCTGCCAATTCCGCCATAGCTGCATGGAAATACGATATTAAATATTCGCCGTATGCGGCCAATCCGAAAGCCCTCCGTTTGAGAGCAGGCTCTCAGCGGATGTCTTCCGTATTGTCTGCGCATGGCTCATTGCTACACGCAAAATGCGACGACGCAAAAAATTGTGCCGCCGCAGAAAAAAGGAAAAAGAAAATAAGAAAAAAGTGAGACATGGGGGACTCGAACCCCCGACAACTTGATTAAAAGTCAAGTGCTCTACCATCTGAGCTAATGTCCCATAACTGGGCTAGTTGGAATCGAACCAACGATACAGCAGTCAAAGTGCTGTGCCTTAACCGCTTGGCGATAGCCCAACAGTTTTTGACCGCCCAAAAAGGCTGTATATTTACATAAAAAAAGGGTGGGTAATGGGACTCGAACCCACGATCTCCAGAACCACAATCTGGCGCGCTAACCAACTACGCCATACCCACCATATAGTACAGGAGAGAAGATCAATCTGCTCCTGCGTATGCCCGGGGGGACTCGAACCCCCGACACCCGGCTTAGAAGGCCGGTGCTCTATCCAACTGAGCTACGGACACATAAGCCGTTCGCAATCGCCCCTGCGGATTTACAATTACGAAAGCGGGTGATGGGAATCGAACCCACATATCTAGCTTGGAAGGCTAGTGTTCTACCACTGAACTACACCCGCACAATAGAAAACATATTGCGACCTCCTGGTCCCAAACCAGGCGCTCTAGCCAAACTGAGCCACACCCCGTTGGAGACCGTTGTCTCACATGCAAGAGATATTATATCTAACAATTACGAATGTGTCAATGACAAAATACCAAAATATTTTATACGCAATAAAGTATATCGCAATTGATTGCTTAACTGTCAAAAGACAGCTCTGCAGCTGTCTTTTGGAAAGAAAAGCCATATTGACTTTCGATCAGCAGTAAAAGCAGTACGCCGGATGAAAGACCTGCAGTCTCTGTCTTATGTATCGGTCTGTATCCCGGGCATAAAACAGATCAGGTCAGATCAGTCCGAGTTCTCCGAGCATTTTGCGAAGGGCCTGTCCCCTGTGGCTGATCCTGTTTTTTTCTTGGGGAGTAATCTCCGCGCTGGTCTTGCCATACTGCGGGAGGAAGAAGAAGGGGTCGTAACCAAAACCGTTTTCGCCGGCGATGGAGCGGCCGATCCGGCCTTCCATGGCGCCGCGGACGACACGGGATTCCCCGCCCGGGAGAATCGCTGCGACTGCCGCTACAAATCTGGCGGACCGCTTTTCGTCGGGGATATCTTTCATAAGCTCCAGGATATGCTCCATACGCAGACGGTAATCAGTGTCATAACCCATGTAGCGGGCAGAATGCACGCCCGGAGCTCCGCCGAGGGCATCGATCACAAGACCGGAGTCATCACTCATCACGATGCGGACCGTATTTTCGGGAACGGGGCGGGAGCGGAGCAGGTCATATACTGCCTGTGCCTTGATCAGGGCGTTGTCCTCAAAATCCGCGCCGTTCTCTTCCGGGTCAGCCACGACATCGGCTTCCTTCATGGAGAGAACCTCGATGTTTTCCGCATTGCTGCCGGCTGCCACAATTTCCTTTATTTCACGGATCTTACCCTTGTTGCCTGTTGCGAAAATGATCTGGTATTTTTTCTGATTCATCATAGGTCTTCTTTATTTTGTTCAAAATTCTTTGTGCACAACGTTATTCTAAACGCCGTACAAAATGCTGTTCTTTTCAAAACACCCTATATGAGCATCCGATGGTCAGAGACTCTCCCTGGAGCCGGTTCTTCGTCTGGGAGGACGAGGGCCGGGGAACTGGTAGAAGTAGGTCTTGAGCATACCGTTGTAAATCTTCCTGTTGCGGGCGGCTTTTTTGCCGATCGCCTCCTCGCACTTATCGAAGGAAGTAATCAGGTACATGGACCAGGTGTCCATCGCACGGAAACGCTCTCCAAGGGTCTCATAGAGCTCTGTGAGCGCGTTGGTATTCATACGGGAGCGGGCAGCGCTGCTTAAATCGACGTCTGTGAGGGCCTCAGAACCGGGCGTAAGACGCTCTCCGTAGGGAGGGTTCGTGATGATGAAGCCGTATTTCTTCGGGTGAGAGAGGGCGGAAATCGGACGTGTCTGGAAATGGATCAGTTTTTCCACGCCTGCCAGACGCGCGTTTTCCCTCGCTGCCGAGACCGCGTCGGGATCAATGTCATATCCCTGAAGATCTGTGTCCACGGACAGATCGATCATGTCTCTTGCCTCTTCGCGTGCATCCGCCCAGACATTCGAGGGGATGATTTCCGTCCAGTCCTCGGCGATGAAATGCCTGTAGAGGCCGGGGGCGATATTGGCGGACATCAGGGCTGCTTCGATCAGGAAAGTGCCGCTTCCGCAGAAGGGGTCCACCAGGACTCTGCCGGCCTGCCAGGGCGTCAGCATGATCAGTCCGGCGGCCAGGTTCTCGGCGATGGGCGCTTTCACTTTCATGCGGCGATAACCCCTCTTGTGGAGGGAATCACCGGAGGTATCAATGGCCGCAGTGACCTCATCTTTGTAAATAAAGACACGCACCGGATAATCGGAGCCGGTCTCCGGGAAATAGTCGATAGGGTATTTCTGCTTCATCCGCTCGACCATGGCCTTCTTCATGACAGACTGGATGTCGGAAGGAGAGAAGACCTTGCTCTTGATGCTGGCGGCTTTTTTGATCCAGAATCGGGATTCTCTGGGCAGAAACTGCTCCCAGGGCAGAGCCATTGTTCCCTGAAAGAGCTCTTCGAAATTTTCCGCGTGGAAAGAACCGACCTTGAGCAGGATACGCTCCGCGGTCCGCAGACAGATGTTGGAGCGCGCGATCGCCTCTTCATCGCCAATAAAAGTGACCCTTCCATCGGTCACTTCTGTCACATCATATCCTATTTCATAAATCTCATTTTTAACGACGCTCTCCATGCCGAAATGACACGGCGCGATCAGTTCAAACTGACGCATAGCCCACATCCTTCCCGGGATCATCTGCAGGGTCACAAACCTTTCGGGGGCGCCTCTGACTGCTCATGCGGCAGTACATTTCCTAATTACATTTCCTTATGAGAAGAGATGTTTTTTCGGAAAAACGCCATGATTTCTGCGGAATATGGAAATCAAAAATGATAAATTGTATAAAACTTTATTTGGTGCAACCGGCTTGTGCGCAGAAAATCCCTAATGATGATTCTACCTTATAAAAAGCAAGTTGTAAACGAATTTGGCGAAAAAGCACGAAAATCCATGGCGGCAGTACACTCCCTTCGAAGGGGGACCGGGGCGCGTACAGTCACTTCATTTCCGGCGCACATTCACAGCACGAAGGTGAAGATAGCTATAGCTGAAGCAATTTGGTACAATATAAGTGTAAAAATAACGCCCGATAGCGTTTTTTTCACTCCGGATGTTTTTGCCGCGGGGCGGCTGCAGACATCCTGTGATCGCATCGGAGAATATCGCCAATTTCAAAGCCCTTATACGTAAGGCTTTGAAATGCGGATTTCTCCTCGCGCTGCCGCTCCCGGGAGCGGCATGTTTGGAAGAATGAAAGCCGCAAACCGGAAACCGGGCGGATGCAAACGTATAAGTCCTTCGATGCAGAGGTATTTATGAAGAGAAAAAAAATCAGTCTGATTGCACTGGATATGGATGGAACACTCCTTATGTCCGACAAGCGCATTCATCCGGATACAGCCCGGGATATCGCCTTTGCCGCGGAGCAGGGGGTTCACCTGGTCTACTGCTCAGGCCGGGATATTGTTGAACTGGATCCATACACGGGAGACCTTCCCCTGATCCGCTATGGAATCTGTACCAGCGGTTCAATCGTTTATGATTTCAGTGAAAAAAAGAATATCTTCCGGCGTGCTGTTCCGCGGGAAACCGTGATGGAAATCATCCGCCTTGTGGGGGAAAAGACCGGCATGATCCATTTTCTGGGGGACGGGAACTCGATTGTCTGCGGGGAACAGATGGAACACATGGAAGACTATCACATGGGGGTCTATAAAGAGATGTATCGCCGCGTCGCAACTCTTGTTGAGAGCATGCAGGAAGAGGCGCTGCGGCATGATTCCATCGCCAAGGTGAATATTTATTTTCGCTCGGCAGAGGATCGGGACAGGGCTTTTCAAAAGCTTAAACACCTGCCGCTGAGTTTTGCCCGTGCGGAGGAGACTTCTCTGGAAATGACCGCACCCGGCGTCTCGAAGGCACTGGGACTGGAGAAGCTTGCGGAGCATCTGGGGATTGCTTTGCAGGAGACCGCAGGGATCGGCGATTCCGACAATGACAGCGCGGTGCTGCAGGCGGTCGGGCTCTCTGTCGCGATGGGAAATGCGGAAGACAAGATCAAAGACATGTGCGATATGATCACAGATGACAATGATCACAACGGCGTCGGCAAGGCAATCCGGCAGATCGTCGGTGCCGTGCAGGTTTAGAAAGCGGCTTCGCTGATTCACTGCTGCACAGTACTTGCCGGAGGGTCCTTTGCAGACAGTTTTTACATTCAGGAAAAGGCATCATGGAGAAGGAAAAAAAAATGCTCCCCCGCAGCATGGAGGTGCGGGGGGCGCGTGTACATAACCTGAAAAATATCGATGTAGACATTCCGCTGAATACGATCACAGCCATCGCAGGCGTCTCGGGATCGGGAAAATCCTCCCTGGCCCTGGGGGTCCTTTACGCGGAAGGGTCCAGACGATATCTGGAATCTCTGTCAACCTATACGCGGCGCAGAATGACGCAGGCCGCACGGGCACACGTCGACGACGTCCGCTATGTGCCGGCTTCTCAGGATCCCCATGGGGAAGCTGACGGTGGTCACCGGCGTCTCAGGCTCCGGAAAGACTACCATGATCCTGGAGAGCCTGATCCCGGCCCTTTCCGCTTCCGTGAACGGGAAAAAGCTCCCCGCCCATGTGAAATCCCTGAAAGCCCCGGGCATTTATCAGGTGAAACTGATCGATGCGACTCCCATCGGCATCAATGTGCGCTCGACTGTGGCCACCTATGCGAATGTCCACGATGAATTGAGGAAAATCTACGCCCGGACGCCTGACGCGAAGGCACGAGGATACAAGGCGGGAGATTTTTCCTATAATACGGGTAAGCTTCGCTGTCCGGAAAGTCTGACAGGACAAAATCTGTAAAGTGTTTTTCTTCATCGCGCATTACCCGTGACTTCATAACAGTCGCGGAATATGCGCGCAAGACTCGCCGGCGGGTCTTGAATTCAGACATGTCTCGGATCGCTGCAGATATTTACGCAAAAAGAATGCAAAAAAAATGCGCAGGTACCGGAAAACCGGATACCTGCGCATTCCTGCGTGTTGATTCAATAGAAGGCGGTGTGCGGACTTTTCAGGAGAGTCCGCTGAGCCGATTATGTGCCGTTCATGTGCCGCTTATGTGCAGCCGGTTGACGGCCGGTTGTCGGCTTTTGGAAGATTTTATAAGGCTTTATGCGATATTGTTATCAGACAATACCCTGTGCTTCCATGGCGTTGAGGACCTTCTCGAAGCCGGCGATGTTGGCGCCTGCCACGTAGTTGCCTTCCATGCCGTACTTCTTGGAAGCGGCATCGATGTTGTGATAGATATTGACCATGATGCCCTGAAGCTTCTGGTCGACTTCCTCGAATGTCCAGGAGAGACGCTCGGAGTTCTGGCTCATCTCCAGTGCGGAGGTGGCTACGCCGCCGGCGTTGGATGCCTTGCCGGGAACGAAGAGGACACCGTTCTCCTGCAGGTACTGGGTAGCTTCCAGAGTGGTGGGCATATTTGCGCCTTCGCAGACAGCGTAAACGCCGTTGGCAACCAGTGCCTTCGCGTCATCGAGGTGCAGCTCGTTCTGGGTTGCGCAGGGAAGAGCGACATCAACTTTGATGGTCCATACGCCCTTGCCTTCGTGATACTCGGCAGAGGGCCTTGCAGCCTTGTACTCGGTCAGGCGTGCGCGCTTGACTTCCTTGACTTCCTTGAGCAGAGCGACATCGATGCCTTCGGGATCATAGATCCAGCCTGTGGAATCGGAGCATGTGACGACCTTTGCGCCCAGCTGCTGTGCCTTCTCGATCGCGTAGATCGCGACGTTGCCTGCGCCGGAGACAGAGACGGTCTTGCCTTCAAGGCTTGTGCCGTGGTCCTTCAGGAGCTCCTGGGTCAGGTATACAAGTCCGTAGCCGGTAGCCTGTGTTCTTGCCAGGGAGCCGCCGTAAGTGAGGCCCTTGCCGGTCAGAACACCTTCGTACAGAGCAGTGATTCTCTTATACTGGCCGTACAGGAAGCCGATCTCGCGGCCGCCTACGCCGATATCACCGGCGGGTACGTCAGTGTCTGCGCCGATATGTCTGTAAAGCTCAGTCATGAAGCTCTGGCAGAATGCCATGACTTCGCGGTCTGACTTGCCCTTGGGGTCGAAGTCGGAACCGCCCTTGCCGCCGCCGATGGGAAGGCCGGTCAGGGAGTTCTTGAAGACCTGCTCGAAGCCGAGGAACTTGATAATGCCCAGATTTACGGAAGGGTGGAAACGAAGGCCGCCCTTGTAAGGTCCGATCGCGCTGTTGAACTGTACACGGAAACCATTGTTGACCTGTACCTGGCCCTTGTCATCTACCCAGGGAACACGGAAGAGGATGGCTCTCTCGGGAGTGGTCAGACGCTCAAGAAGCGCCTCTTTGCGGAACTTGTCTTCGTTAGCTTCGATGACGACGCGAAGAGACTCAAGGACTTCCTTGACTGCCTGGTGGAACTCGGGCTGAGCGGGATTCTGCGCAATTACCTTCTCCAGAATTTCATCAACATAAGACATAGTAAAACCTCCTTGGACGTGGTCTGCCGAAAGGCTCCGGTGCAGGAGCGGTTTTTTTATAATGCCGCTGCCTCCGTTTGCAAACAGGATCAAAATTCTGATTACTTATTCACTCCGGAATGTATACAAAAAGTCATGTACTGCTGATAAGTGCATAATTGTATACAATCGACAGGTCAAAAGAATTTCCGAAATCGACCGGCTGCGGCTGAATAATCGCAAACCTGCTCAGATTTCTTCAAAAAAATAACTACAGATTGCATTATAATGCCAGATTTGCGAGAGGGCAAGAGGAAATTCGAAAAAAATGAATATTTGGATATTGGAATTATAAAATAATTGTATACAAATATACAATATCTTGTGATTAAAAGTTGCTTTTTAAGCTGCAAACAGAGATCTCACACAATCAGGGATTCATCATACGGGTCTGATGTGAATAATATTCATTTATTTTCATCAAAAATGAGGATAAAAACATGAGTAATGGATAGAAACAAAGGGAGACTGATAATACACAGGGAGACGGATAAAAACACAGGGAACTGGTAATGCAAAGGAAAACGGGTGCAAAAGAGGGAAAAAAGGGGTACAAAAAAAGAGCCTCAATCTGAGAGGCTCTTTTAGCGGGCAGGTCGGAATCAGACCATAGCCATAAGTTTCCATAGATTTTTGATCCTGCAAGACCTTACAGAAGACGGATTCCGGCCTCCTGCAGAGTCTGCTCCATCTCTTCGGGCCAGAGTGAAGACTGGACTTCGCCAATGTGAGCCTTGCGGAGGAAGAACATGCAGATACGGGACTGACCGATACCGCCGCCGATGGTAAAAGGCAGTTCGTTGTTGAGAATAGCCTTCTGGAAGGGAAGCGAGGCACGCTCTTCACAGCCGGCCTTCTTCAGCTGGTCTGCCAGGGATTCGGCGTCCACGCGGATACCCATGGAGGAGAGCTCCAGAGCGATATCCAGGACGGGGTAGTAGACCAGGATATCGGCGTTGAGCTGCCAGTCATCGTAGTCCGGGGCGCGGCCGTCGTGGGGTACTCCGCTGCGGAGCTTGTCGCCGATCTGCATCAGGCAGACTGCACCCTTTGCGCGGGTGATGATGTACTCGCGCTCCTTGGGAGTCTTGTCCGGGAAACGGGCTTCGAGATCAGAGGTTGTGATGAAGTAGATGTCTCTGGGAAGCGTCTCCTCGATATAATCGTAGCGGATGGACATATAACGCTCGGTCATGCGCAGTGCCCTGTAGACATCGCGGACTACGTCTTTCAGGGTCTCGAGATTTCTGTCTTCTTTGCGGATGACTTTTTCCCAGTCCCACTGATCGACATAGATCGAATGGATGTTGTCGGTGACTTCATCGCGGCGGATCGCGCTCATATCGGTGTAGAGACCTTCCCCCACCTGAAAACCGTATTTTTTGAGAGCATAGCGCTTCCACTTGGCCAGTGACTGAACGACTTCGCCCATACGGCCGTCCTGCTCGAGAATGTCAAAACTGACGGGACGCTCGACACCGTTCAGATTATCATTAAGTCCCGAAGCGGGGTCTACAAAGAGAGGCGCGGAGACGCGAAGCAGATTGAGCCTCTCAGCGAGCATACCCTGGAAGAAGTCCTTGACAGTCTTGATACCGACCTGGGTGTCGTGAAGATTCAGCGCGGAATGATAATCTTCGGGAATCATCGGATTTTTCATAATTTTCCTCCTTACATTTGTGCCGTATTGCGGAGAAAAAAGATTGCTGCCGCAACGAAAAAAGAGTGAAAAATCTTGTCGATACAAGATTTTCCGCTCCGGATGTTTGTGCGGGAGCACAAACATCCCCTGATGTCAACGAGAAATCGTCTTCACGAATTTCCCGTTGACGATGCCTGCGCACAAGGTGCTCCGGCATGTCGGAAAGAGTGTCTGCGCAGGATTTTTGCACAGACGTATATAGTTAACACCATTCTTTCCCAAAATGCAATACTTTGTATACAAGGATACTTTGTGTGAATGTGCTATAATGTGTTGACGGGCGTCATTGCCGGCCGGCTGCATCCCGGCAGGGATCGGATCTGTGACCGGACGTCCTGTCAGCTGAAGGCGGAACAGGAGGAGAGAGGCATCTGCTCTATGAAGGACAGGAATAACATCATTCGAATATCAGTGCGGAATCTCGTTGAGTTTTTGCTGCGGAGCGGTTCTCTGGACACGGGGGCGGGAGCCTTGCCGGAGATTGCTATGCTGGAGGGCGCGAGGATCCACCGCACACTTCAGAAAAAAGCGGGACAGGACTATCGAGCGGAGGTCATGCTCCGCATGGATGTACCTGTTGATCTGTCCCCGGATGCAGCTGCGAAAAAGTTCCGGGCTCAGGATATGCTTTTACATGTGCCTAAGGATGTAAGGCCTGACGAATGGCAGGATGGAGAGCCGGATGGAAAACCGGATAAAAAACCGGATGAAAAACCGGAAACAGAAAAGGGCAAGGTTCTGTGCGCCGGTCCTGAGAAAGCAGCGTGCGGCAGTCAGGAAAGAACACAGGAAAATACAAAGGAAAATATACAGGAAAGTACACAGGAAAGCACTGGGGCAGTGCTGCGGCTGGAAGGACGTGCCGACGGAATCTTCTTTATGAGGAAGGCGGACGGAGAACCGGAGAATCCTTTTTCTTCTTCCAAAAAAAGAAGAAAAAAAGAAAGTGATCATTCAAAACAGTCAGAACAGTTAAAACAGTCAGAACAGTCGGAACAGCCGGATCAGTCAGATCAGGATGGTCTGTGGACGATCGATGAGATCAAGACGGTACTGCGCGGTCTCCAGAGTATGGACGGGCCGGAGGAAGTCCATCTGGCGCAGGCCAGGTGCTATGCCTATATGTATGCCTGCAGGGAGAGGCTCGGACGGGTGAAGATCCGCATGACCTACTGCAGTCAGGTGACTGAGGAAGTGCGCTGCTTTTATGAGGAGATGTCCTTCGAGGCACTGGAAGAATGGTTTGGGGAACTGGTCAGGGCATACGAACCGTGGATGCGTCTCAGGCTTTCCTTCGATCATGACAGGCAGAAGACTATCCGGCAGATGGTATTTCCCTTTCCCTACCGGGAGGGCCAGTATGAGCTTGCGGCCGGTGTGTACCGGACCATCGTACATGGAAAAAAGCTCTTCCTTCAGGCGCCCACCGGTACCGGGAAGACTATGGCGGTACTGTTTCCCTCCCTTAAAGCGATCGGTGAGGAAAAGGCGGAACGGATTTTTTATCTGACCGCGAAGGGCGTGACGGGAGCCGTGGCCATGGAGGCTCTCTCTCTTCTGAAGGAAAGAGGACTCAGCATCCGCAGCCTTTCCCTGGTCTCGAAGGAGCGCGCGTGTCCCTTTGAAGAGGCGGACTGCCGGCCTGAGAGCTGTCCGAGAGCGGATGGCCATTTTGACCGTGTCAATGACGCTCTTCTGGATCTTCTGCAGGGGGCGGCCGAAGGAAGTCCGATGACGACGCAGGTCATTGCGGCATGCGCCCAAAAGCACAGGGTATGTCCCTATTCGCTCTCTTTAGACGCGGCGGATTTCGCGGATGTGATCATATGTGACTACAACTATGTCTTTCACCCGCAGGCAAGGCTGACGCGCTTTTTCGGCGATCCGGCATATACAGAGGTGCCGCAGGAGGACGCTGCCGGAAAAAGGGCGGCAGGGAACGGCACGATCCTGCTGATCGATGAGGCCCATAATCTTCTTGAGCGCGGGCGCGATATGTACAGCGCGGAAATCTCATACCCTCAGGTGCGCAGCTTCCGGAAATCTGTAAAGAAGCTCCATCCGCGCTTATGGAAGAAAATGAAAGGGCTGGTTCACGTTCTGAGGGAGCTTCAGGCAGAGGCGGATGAACAGAAGATCCATGTGCTCGGGGACTGGACTCTGCAGAAGGGCCCTGACCGGACCGCGGCCTGCCCAGAGCCTGCTGAGAAGACAAAGGAGGAGGGAACGGCTGCCGCAGCGGCTGCATCCGCTGCTCTGCCGGAACTTTATAATGCTGTAGAGGAGGTCAGAGACCAGATTCGGTGGATCCTGGACCAGGAAAACAGGAGCACTGTTCTGTATGGTACAATCCGAACCGGCGGCGCGGATAAAGGGCAATTGGAGGACAATGCTACAGGGGACGGATGGTCAGAGGACGGACTCTTCGAGAATGGATCGCCGGAAAACGAAAACGGATCGTCAGAGGCAGGTCTGCCGGAGGCCGGACAGTCCGGACCGGAGCAGGCCGGGGCTCCCGAGATGCTCGAATTCTACTTCGGATTGTCCCATTTCAGCCAGATCCTGCGGGACCTGGATGCCCATTATATCGTGTATACTTCAAAGGGAGGGAAGGGCTTTTCAGGCGGCTTTTCACTTCATTTGTACTGCGCGGATCCGTCCGGGCATCTGCGGGCCTGCATGAAAGGCCTGACCTCAGCGGTTCTTTTTTCCGCGACATTTCTCCCGATTCAGTACTACAAAGGACTTCTGGGCGGCTGCGCGGGAGATTTCGAGATGTACGCGAGATCTTCTTTCTCTCCTGAACAGCGCAAGGTTGTGATCGTGAGCGATGTGACAAGCCGCTACAGAGACCGCAGTGAAGAGACCTATGCGCGGATCGCCCGCAGCATCGGGCAGATCGTAGACTGCCGTCCGGGAAATTACATAGCCTATTTTCCTTCCTATGCCTTTCTTGAAAAGGTGCTGGAGGCATTTTGTGCGATCCGCCATCCCGCAATGAACGGAGAGCCGGACAAGGAAGGACTGTATGTGATTGTCCAGACAAGGGATATGAAGGACAGCGGAAGAGAGGCCTTTCTGGAGGCGTTTGAGCAGGCGGGCAATGACCGCCGTCTGGTCGGATTCTGTGTGCTGGGAGGTATGTTCGGTGAAGGAATTGATCTAAGGAGCGAGCGCCTGATCGGGAGTCTGATCGTGGGGACGGGTATTCCGCCGGTGGAGCCGCAGAGGGAGCTGCTGCGGGAGTATTTTTCCGGACAGGGCAGGAACGGGTATGATTTCGCCTACAGGTTTCCCGGGATGAACAAGGTTCTGCAGGCTGCGGGGCGTGTCATCCGGACTGCGGAGGATGTCGGCATTGTGGTTCTGATGGATGACCGCTTTTCAGAGAGTTCCAACAGGGAACTGTATCCCCTCGAATGGGGACAGCCGGAATCGGTCAACAGCGAGACAGCTGCCGGAATGATCCGCCTTTTCTGGGAAAAAACCATATAAATGCAGCTGAAAACCTGGAAAAACCGATATGAATTCCGGGAAAAAGGAGAATCAGACCCGACATACTATACATTAATGTTAACTTGCAAAATACAGAATACTCTGAAAATACGGTGAATTTAACGTAAAAACCCGCAAAATCAAAAAAATCAGACATCTGAGAAATTGTGGATAACTCTGTGGATTCCGTGGATAGCTTTCTGAAATGCCCTTAAAATCAATGAAATTTACCGATTCAGATTAAACGAAAAAACAAGCAGCAAAAAAGTGCCAAGAATAACGACTGATATAGTCAACGATATTTTTGTTAACTTGGTTAAAAGCATAAATAAGTATGGATACAAAGCGCCCTGCGAATTGTAAAATAGTCTTGCGGCAGTATTCTTTTGACCGCCGGAAGCGCCTGAACAAACTGTTATGGTCATGGTCTGAGCTTTGACCGGCATGATCTGAAGCCGCAATGCAGCTGTTGATCAACAAATCAAGAATGGATGCCCGCTATACGAGCATTGCTTTTATTAACGGGCTGGACAGGAGGATATACTATGTGGGCTGAAAACAGCGTTTTTTATCAGATCTATACACTGGGATTCTGCGGAGCTCCTTTTGCCAACGAGGGCAATGCGGAAGAAGAGATGGAACTGCACAGGATCCGGAAGATTTCCGAATGGATTCCTCATATGAAGAAGCTGGGGATTGACGCAGTCTATTTCTGCCCTTTGTTTGAATCCGACACACATGGATATAACACCAGAGATTATAAGAAGATCGATGTCCGCCTGGGGACGAACGAGGATTTCCGTGACATCTGCAAAGAGCTCCACGAGAACGGGATCCGTGTCGTTCTTGACGGTGTATTCAATCATGTCGGCCGCGGCTTTCTGCAGTTTCAGGATGTGGTCAAAAACAGGGAGAACTCTCCCTATAAAGACTGGTTCCATATCAGCTTTGACGGCAATTCCAATTATAACGACGGCCTGTGGTATGAGGGCTGGGAAGGAAACTATGATCTGGTAAAACTCAATCTCAGAAATGAGGAGGTGATCGGACATATTTTTGACGCGGTCCGCTATTGGGTGGAATTCTTTGGGATCGACGGACTGCGTCTGGATGTCGCCTATTGCCTGGACAGGGATTTTGTCCGCAGGCTGCGCAGCTTCACCGACTCCCTCAAGGAGGAGTTTTTCCTGGTCGGTGAGATCCTCGGGGGTGATTATAAGGTCATTATGGGAGATGATAAATTCCATTCCGCGACCAACTATGAGTGCTATAAAGGAATTTATTCGGCCTTTAACAGCATGAATATGTTTGAGATCGTCCACTCCCTGATCCGCCAGTTCGGTTCCGATCCGTGGACTCTGTATCACGGATATCATCTGCTGTCCTTTGTGGATAACCACGATGTGACCAGGATCGCGACGATTCTTCAGGATAAAAAGCACCTCCCTCTGGTCTACGCCATGTGCTTCGGCATGCCCGGAATCCCCTGTATCTATTACGGGAGTGAATGGGGAGAGGAGGGCGATAAGAAAAACGGCGATCCTTCGCTCCGCCCCTGTTTTGAAAAGCCTCAGTGGAATGAATTATCCGACTGGATCAGCCGTCTTGCAGCGGCAAGAAAAAAGTCGGACGCGCTCTGCCAGGGAGATTTCCGCAGTGTCCTTCTGACCAACAGGCAGTGTATTTTTGAGCGCAAGACAGACAAGGAACGCGTTCTGGTCGCGATCAATGCCGATTCGGAAGAGTATGTCGCTCACTTTGATGCCGGCTGCGGAATGGCAGTAGACCTGATCTCGGGAAAGAAACACGATTTCGGCGGCGGCAGCCATCTTCCTCCCTACAGTGCTTCTTTCTGGCTGATGGAGAAATGATCATCCCGGATGGACATCTGCCTGTTTCTGCATCTGCCTGTTTCTACATGTGAAGCTGCCTGTTTAGATATGTCTATATGTGAAAAAAGAAGGGAAAATAAATGCTTCATATCGAATCATCGGATATCCGCAATTGTCTTCTGCAGGGAAAATTCGGGCTGGAGAAGGAAGGACTGCGTGTCTATGAGAATGCCGCGATGGCACATACACCGCATCCTTTCGCGGATGACAATCATATAACAAGGGATTTCTCCGAGAATCAGACGGAGATCAATACCTGTGCCGAGCCTTCTGCAGAGGGCGCCGTGCTGGCACTTCAAGCGTATGACAGGCAGATAAGGCGGAAAATCTCTTCTCTTGAGAGACCGGAGTATATATGGCCTTTTTCCAATCCGCCTTTTCTTTCGGGGGAGGACGATGTCCCAATCGCGCAGTTCCGGGGAGATCTGGCGTCGAAGACCCTGTATCGGGAATATCTTTCAGACCGATATGGACGGTATAAGATGACCTTCTCCGGTATCCATGTCAATTACTCTTTTTCAGAGGAGCTCTTGAGAAAGGAATTTTCCAGGAGGGGACCGGGCCGGTCCAGATCCTTCAGGGACAGTTTTTACCTGGAACTGGCAGAAAAAGCGTCGGCATACGGCTGGCTCCTTGTCATTCTGACGGCGGCAAGCCCCGTGCTGGATGCCAGTTATTATGAAAAAAGGGACGGCCGTGTGTTCCGGGATGTTTTCTCCGGCATGGCGAGTGTGCGCTGCAGCGAGCTCGGTTACTGGAACGCCTTTACGCCTGTTTTTGATTACACCAATATTCAGCGGTATTCGGACAGCGTCCGCAAATATGTGGACGACGGTATTTTATATTCTGCTTCGGAGCTCTATTATCCGGTCCGCCTGAAACCCAAGGGAGATAACAGCCTCGATGCCCTCAAGGAGACTGGCGTCGACCACATTGAACTGCGTATGTTTGACCTCAACCCTTTTGCAGAGGCGGGACTGGATGTGCGCGATGTGCAGTTTGCCCAGCTTTTCCTGGTCTGGCTCGCATCCCTGCCCCGGCGTCTTATGACGAAAGCCGGGCAGATCCTGGCAGTTCAGAATTTTAAAAATGCCGCTCATTACGACTTGGACACAGTGCGGATCGTCATGCCGGAACTGACCGGACAGGCTTCGACGAGCGCACAGGAAGCTGCCCTGGACGTGATGAACAGAATACAGGCCTTTTACCGCCCGCTTTTGGGTGATCTCCCTGACTGGGTGGACCAGGTACTGCATTTTGAGGCGGAAAAGATCAAAAACCCCACGAAGCGTTATGCCGTCCGGGTGAGAGAGGAGTTTTCAGGGACTTTTCTGGAGAAGGGGATCGCTCATGCCATACGAAGAAGCGTACAGTGATGAATTGCAGAGAGATCCGTTACATGCAGCGGCGAGAGCCGGGGGTTGCCTGACCGCCCTTTGACCCCGGCATCATAAAATGATGTTGAGGTCAAAAGGTGGCTAAGGGAACACCGTCTCGTCAAGTTGCACAAACGCCTTGGGCACGCTCTCGCTCTGCCCTCGCTGGCAGCGGTACGCAGCATCTCCTTCGGAGCTGCGCAAGGCCCTTCGGCTGTTTGTGCAGCTTGACGAGACTCAGAGCCATTGGATACCTTTTGACCTTTACATCATAAAATGCAAAAAACACATATTTACATATTGGCTGAAACGTTTATTTCATTGAAACGCAGACCGACTGGTACTATAATATAATGTAAAACTATTGTAACATTTAAAACGATCGTTACAATTCAGGCTTAATTAAGAAGAGGGCGGCATGATTGGTGATGGCGTACAGAAATGTACAGCGACGGAAAAGGAGGTGTCGGTGGAAAAAAATGTGGAACCTGCTGTAAAAGGGGTTACAGGAAGTGCCATGGAGACCAAAGAGACAGCTTCTTTTCTGTCTGGCGAAGGGATTGAGCAGATGTCCCTGGAGGACATCTGTGCGCTTATAGAGGAAAACATCCGCCTGAAGCAGGAGCTTCGGATCAGAGATAATGACATCCTCAGCCACGATCAGGTCTTTGACTCTATTGTCAGCGGTACGCTGCACCTGATCCTGGTGATGTCTGTCACTACATTTGCGGCGGAATTTGTCACAGCCAATATTGATACGGCTCTGGGAATCGGCCGCAAAGAGGCTATGGAGGATGTGCGTCGAATCGGCCATGTTTTTGAAAAAATCGAGCTTTTCAACGGCAAGGAGGTGGCATTCGTCCACAGGAAAAACGGGGCGCGCCGTCAGTTCCTGATTTACGTGATTCATCTTCCTTACGGGCGTTCCGACCGTGTAGCTGTCGTTCTTCTGTGCAGATCCAATGCTGCAAGGGGTGATCTGGAAGAGATGATGATCCAGCAGACACAGGACGCCAACCGCGCTGCAGGATATTTTCTCGCCAGCATGTCCCATGATTTCCGGGTGCCGATCAATTCGATCTCCGGCCTGGTCATGCTGTTGATGAAAAACTCCAATAATCCCGCAAAAGTCATGGAATATGCCCATCGTATCGGAATGGCCTGCCAGGAGATCCTCACGACAGTCGATCAGATTCTGGATATGAGCCGTATTGAGACATCGGATGCGGAGCTTGTGACGGAGGAGTTTGGCCTGGGCATCATGCTGGAGGAGATTTCCTCGATCATTTCCTCGCTCGCCAGGGCACAGGACCAGAAGTTCGTCTTTACGGCAGGAGGCATCGAACACGATATTGTCCTGGGCGACCGGGGCAGGATCATGGAGATGCTGCGCGGTATTCTTTCCAACGCGGTCAAGTTCACGCCTCCCGGCGGGCGCGTGGAACTTACGGTTTCCGGTGTTCCGGACGAGAAAAACGGGACGGTCGCGCTGATCTTCGAGGTGCGTGACACCGGCATCGGCATGGAAAAAGAACAGGTGCAGATGTACTTCCGGGATGAGATTCCGGAAGATGCAGAAAGTGATCCCAGACAGGGAACAGGCATCTGGCTGACCCGCAGACTGGCTGCTATGATGGGCGGAAGTGTTTCCGTACAGAGTCTGCCCGGTGAAGGGACCATTATCTGGATCCGGCTGCAGCTCAAGATGGTCAACAGCGGTGTTACCGATTTCTGGAAGCATCACGGCATCTGCCGGATGATGGTCGTCAACAACAATCTGCAGGAGGCTGCCAGGATCCGTAATCTGATGGAGAGCGCGGGTGTTGATGCCACCAGTATTTCCAGCGGTTACGGAACGGTCAAGATGATCGAGCAGGCAAGTATAGCGGAGAATGAGTATGACCTGATCCTTCTGGACGAGGATATTCAGGATATGGACTGGCGTGAAGTCGTGAGCAATATCCGCAAGATGTCCTGGATCCGCATGCCTCATATTTTCCTGATGACAAGCCGTCAGATGTATGATGAAGAGCGCCGCGGCGCCGGTATTT
The DNA here is from genome assembly GCA_900318375.1 of uncultured Lachnospiraceae bacterium. Lineage (GTDB taxonomy): Bacteria > Bacillota > Clostridia > Lachnospirales > Lachnospiraceae > CAG-791. Next base: position 40,211 of record ONKG01000003.1, on the reverse strand, counting down.
CACACATTCTGCCCAAGCCTTTTTATGTGTCCGCACTGCACAAGCTTGTGGAACAGGTCTGTGAGACCAGCACCGAATACGGCGGAGGGGAAGAGGAAGAGAGCAGCCAGTCCATGGCGGGACTCCGTTTCCTGGCCGCGGAGGACAACACGATCAATGCAGATATGCTCAGGGATCTTCTGGAGGTGACCGGCGCCCGCTGCGAGATCGCCAGAAACGGAAGGGCAGCCCTTGCTATGTTCAGCAATTCCAGACCCGGGTTCTACGATATGATCCTGATGGATCTTCAGATGCCGGTCATGGACGGCTACGCTGCCGCTGCTGCTATCCGCAATCTTGATCGTGAGGATGCGAAAACGATTCCGATCATTGCAATGACTGCCAACACCTTTGAAGAAGATCTGAACCGCACCTTTGAAGCAGGTATGGATGCGCATATCACCAAGCCTATCGATATACGCGCGATCCAGAGTCAGATTCGCCGCATGCTGAAAAAGTAATGTGAAAAGTGTTTCTGCCCGGGTATTGATATAAATGGAAAATAAGAATTTTTTTCAGAGATTGATCCAAAAGATCAGGGAGTGGTTTCAAAAACTCCTTCAGATCCTTTTTCCGGCGGACGTTCTCAATCATATCAGGCAGAGCAGCACAGACCCGGACGGCTCCGGCGGGGATGACGCGCCGATCGGCACAGAGCCTGAGGAGCTTACACAGGAAGAGAGGAGACAAATGATGGAGACACCTGTCGAGAGGCGGCATATAAGATTTTTCGGCCGCGTACAGGGTGTCGGCTTCCGCTATCAGATCATGTATGATGCCAGAAACCACGGTCTGACCGGCTGGGTGCAGAACCTGGCGGACGGAAGCGTGGAGGCGGAGATTCAGGGACCGTCAGCGGCGATCGACTATGTGATCCTCAACCTCGGGAAGGGGCGCTGGATCCGTGTGGAGGCCATGGACTCCGAAAAAATTCCTGTCGTAGAAGGGGAACGCGGTTTCAAGGTGACAGGATATTATTAAAGGGCAAAAGCAGTATGCCGCCGGAAACACCCGGCGGCATTTTCATCATATGGATCAATCGGATCTGCAGTCTGAAATCGTATAGAGGTGTTCCGGACGGATCACATAACCGCATAGTCAAGAGCAGGAGAGAAGAAAATGAGCAGTCACGCGGCGCTTAGTACCTTATGCTACATGGAAAAAGACGGAAAATATCTGATGCTGCACCGCACCGTCAAAAAGAATGATGTCAACAAGGACAAATGGATCGGTGTGGGCGGTCACTTTGAGAAGGACGAGAGCCCGGAGGAATGCCTGCTCCGGGAGGTCCGTGAGGAGACCGGCTACCGACTGACTTCCTGGAGATTCAGGGGGATCGTGACTTTTGTCTCCGGAGATGGTGTCACAGAATATATGCATCTTTTCACCGCCGACGGATTCGAGGGCGAGCCCATCGCCTGTGACGAAGGGCAGCTGGAGTGGGTGGACATTGCGCAGGTCTGGAAGCTCAATATATGGGAGGGCGATAAAATCTTTTTCCGCCTGATCGATGAGAATGTCCCCTTTTTCTCTCTGAAGCTCGTCTATAACGGCAGCGGCGGTCTGGTCTCAGCTGTTTTGAACGGGGAACCCATGGAGCTCTTTGATATCCTCAACGAGGACGGTTCGAAATCCGGAATTGTGCGTGAGAGGGGCGTCGCCCATCGGGACGGAAGCCTTCACGAGACTGTACACACCTGGATCGTCCGGCGGGCGGACGGGTATGCAGACAGACCGGCGGATATCCGCGGTCAGACGGACAGACCTGCGGATACCCCTGGTCAGACGGGAAAAGGAAAAGGGTGGGAAGTACTGCTGCAGAAGCGAAGCGCGGTCAAGGACTCCAACCCAGGCTGCTACGATATTTCCTCAGCAGGTCATCTCTCCAGCGGAGACATTCCTCTCGACGGAGCGCTGCGGGAACTGAAGGAGGAACTGGGCGTTGAGGCTTCTCCTGAGGATTTCCACTATGTGGGAAAACACCGCGGTACTTTTCAGGCCCCTTTCCACGGAAGAATGTTCCATGACAATGAGCTCAGCAACGTGTACATTCTTACCGGGCACTTTGATGAACATGAGTTTTCTCTTCAGGAGTCGGAGGTTGAATCCGTCCGCTGGATGGACTTTGAGGAGTGCAGAAGGCAGATTCATGAGGGAACCCTTCCCAACTGTATTTATGAAGATGAATTTGAAATGATCGGAGACTATCTTGAGCGTTTCTGTGCACAGCGTGGGAATCTTGGATAAAAAATAACAGAGAGGATAACCAGATGGCACTATCTACATATACTTACGAGCAGATCGGGTTCGGCACGGAACTTGGCCCCCTGACCGATAAAGAAAAAGACGCTCTGGAAAACTCCTGGGCAGCAGCCTTTGCTTCGGATATTTTTCCGTATATCGATGAGAGGATTTTTATACCGCTTTACAGTGATCGGAAATCCAGAAGAAATGTGCCGGTAAATGTGCTGGCGGGTGCCCTTCTTCTGCAGGAGATCCGCGGAATGTCGGATGAGGATCTGGTGGAAGCAGCCATGTTTGACCTGCGTCTGCGGACGGCGCTCCACATCACAAATGCGGTTGGACAGCCCCTGAGTCTGCGCACGATCCAGAGATTCCGCACAAGGCTTAAAAGACACAAGAGTACTGCCGGGGAAGATCTGCTGCAGATCTGTTATGACAGGATTTCCGACAAGGTTACACCCTTTGTACAGAAGTATGCCAAATATATGGCCAGAACGGCTCCGAACACAGAAGAGAGCAGGGGCAGGCGCAGGAATGCCGGGAAAAAGGAAAATGCGGACAGGGAGAGCCCGGCGGGATCATTCGCCGGGCCGGTGTCCGGTCATAATCCGGAAGACGGCAGAGGGCAGGCTTCAGACCAGACCCGGACCGGGCAGAAGGGCTTTGATCCTGCCATCATCGCGGATCCTGCTCTTTTCAAGGTAAACTGCCTCCCCGCCCATTCGGACCATGTGGTTTTTTCTGATGAGAAAGAGCTGGAGAAGGGGGCGGATCAACCTGCCGGAACAGCCGGAAGATCTGTATTTCGCAGCTCCCTGAACGGTCTGTGGAAGTTTTCCTATGCGGAAAAGCCTGCGGAGGCGTCTGAAGGATTTGAGACCCTCGATTATGACTGCCGGTCCTGGGCAGACATCCCTGTGCCGGCCCATATCCAGATGGAAGGATATGATGTCCCGGCTTATATCAATTATCAGTATCCATGGGACGGCAGGGAGGACATTATTCCGGGCGAGGTCCCGGAGCACTTTAATCCCACAGCATCCTATGTAAAATATTTCAGTGTCCCCGGGACCATGCAGGCTTATCTGGACATGGGAAGCCCGCTTCTTATCTCTTTTCAGGGGGTGGAGAGCGGTTTTGCCCTCTGGTGCAACGGGCATTACGCTGGCTACAGTGAAGACAGCTTTACACCTTCGGAGTTTGACCTGACACCCTTCCTCGTCGAAGGAGAGAACAAGCTCGCGGTGCGCGTCTTCAAGTGGACAGCCTCCAGCTGGCTGGAGAGCCAGGACTTTTTCCGTTTTTCCGGTATATTCAGGGATGTCTATCTCTATACCGTTCCTGCGGGGCATCTGTATGATCTGCGGATCCGTCCGACCCTGGATGAGACTCTGACGCGGGGCGGGCTCGAGATTGAAGCACAGATCTGGCCGGCGGAAGCCTATAAAGACAGACGGGAAGTCAAAAACAGAGAAGGAAAGAAATATCGCGGAAAAGGAATCGATAAGAGCAGGAAGGAAGGCCTGCGCCTTTACTATGCTCTGACAAAGGGCGATGAAAAGATCCTTGCCGGTTCCGCGCAGGCGGACAAAGGGATTTTTGACAAAGAGACAGGCTCTTTTTGCCTGCACATTTCTGAGACTCTTGCGTCACCGGCTCTGTGGAGCGCGGAGGATCCGCAGCTCTACGATCTGACGCTTCGCCTTGTGAGTGAAAAAGCACCGGAAGGCGGGAAAGCCGCCGGATCCGGTAACGATCCAGAACCCGGTAAAACCCCGGATAATACTGCGGATTCTTCTGTGTCTTTGGCAGTGTTTTCGGAAGCATCTTCGGAAACCTCTTCGGAAGTATCTTCGAAAGGTTCTTCCGAAATGTCAGAGGTGCTGTTGGAGATTGTCCGGGAGAGAGTAGGCTTCCGGCGCTTTGAGATGAAGGACGGCCTGATGTGCCTCAACGGAAAACGGATCGTGTTCCGGGGTGTCAACCGGCATGAGTTTTCCTGTGACAGCGGACGGGCCGTGTCCGCTGAGATGACCCTTCAGGATCTTATGCTGATGAAACAAAACAATATCAATGCTGTGCGCACCTGCCACTATCCGAACGGATCTGCTCTTTATCGTTATTGTGATGAGCTTGGTCTGTATCTGATCGCGGAAAACAACATGGAATCTCACGGCAGCTGGTCGCCCGCGGAATTCGGACAGCCTGCGCCCGGCATTGTGCCCGGAGACGATGGCCGCTGGCGGAATATGCTGCTCGACAGAGTGAACTCCTGCTGGCAGAGGGACAAAAATCATCCCTCGATCCTGATCTGGTCGGTGGGCAACGAGTCCTTCGGGGGAGAGGTGATCCGGGACATGGCGGACCGTTTCCGTGCGCTTGACCGGGACCGCCTTGTCCATTACGAAGGTATTTTCCACGACCGCACCTGGCCGCAGACCAGTGATATGGAGAGCCAGATGTACCCGTCTGCGGAGGACATTGAGATCTTCCTCCGGGAGCATAAGGACAAGCCTTTTATCTGCTGCGAATACACCCATGCCATGGGCAATTCCTGCGGCGGCATGCACCGCTATACGGACCTGACCCTGCGCGAACCCCGTTATCAGGGCGGATTTATCTGGGATTTTGTCGATCAGTCCATCCGAAGCAGGAACCGCTATGGAGAGGAATTCCAGGCCTACGGGGGCGACTTCGGGGAGCGGCCGACAGATTATGATTTCTCCGGTAACGGTATCGTCGACGGCACCCGCAGACCCTATGCCGGAAAGATGCAGGAAGTCAAATACAATTACCAGAGCATACGCTTTGAAGTGCAAAAGGACCGGGTCCGTGTCATGAATGACAACCTCTTTACCGGCACGGAAAAGTTCACCTGCCTTGTGCGCCTGGACTGTGAAGGACAAAAGATTGGGGAAGCTGTCCTTGAGACCTCGGCAGCTCCCCTGGCGGAGACGGAATATGCCCTGCCGCAGGAGATTCTTCAAAAGATTGATGGAATCTGCTCTGAAGCGGCGGAAAGAGGAATCGTCAGCGAGTATGCCGTGACAGTCTCCATGTGCCTGCGGGAAAACACTGCCTGGGCTCCGGAAGGATATGAGCTTGCTTTCGGTCAGGGAATCTTTTCCACACCGGAAACAGAGCGGGATCAGACAAGGGGGGCAGATTCATTAGAAACAAAAGAGCCGGACGGGCAGAAAGCAGAGACGTCAGCAGACTTTACAGCAGAGGAAAAAGAGACTGCAGAAGATAAATCAGAGAGTGCTGCCGGCAGAAATGCGGGGGGTATAGCTGATATAGTTGAAGAAATAAAGGGTAGGGACTGGAGACGGACGATCGTCGCTCGGACGGCGCAAGGCAGGCTGGAACTGACCCGGGGCAGCTTTAATATCGGTGTACGAGGTGAGCATTTCGACGCTTTGTTTTCCCTTCTGCAGGGAGGGCTTGTGTCCTTCCGCCGCGGCGGAAATCCCTTCGCCGGAGGCAGGATGAGAGCAGGCTCTGACGGCCCCGCCTTCAGCAGAGGCCTTCCTTTTACCAGCAGTGAACTGTTTGAAAAAATGCCCCGGCCCTGTTTCTGGCGCGCTCCTACCAGCAATGATACCGGAAACCGGATGGGTGCCCGCTGCGGAATATGGAAGCTTGCGGATGAATATCAGATCCCGCGTCCCGAGACTCTGCGTATCTTCATTAAGCGGGAATCTGTTCTGCTCAAGATCAGGCATGCCCTTCCGATTCCGGGAACAGTGATGGGTCAGACCTTCACGGCAGAACAGCAGTCCGGCCAGGTTTTGGAGCAGAAGCCGGAACAGTCTTCCGGTGAGAATGCGGCAATGAATCCTCTTGACCTGCTTCCGTTTGTTACGATCGGCTATGAGTTTTATGCTGACGGCAGACTCACAATCTCTATGGACTGGAAGCCCGTGACGACGGGAACGCAGGGGGCAGGAACGGAGAGCAGAACCGGGACAAAAACCGGGACTGAAAGCGGAATTTGGAGCGGAACCGAGAACGGGACCAGGACCGGGACTGAGAAAGGGACTGAGACCGGGACCAGGACCGGGACTGAGACCGGGACCGGAAAAGTCTCCGGCTTTGTCACAGCTCTTCCTCCCATGCCCTTGTTTGGTTTCGGATTCCGGCTGAAACCGGATTTTGACCGGTTTACTTTCTACGGAAAGGGGCCTGCGGAAAATTATGTTGACCGAAATCGCGGCGCAAGGCTTGGAATCTACAGCAGCACGGTGGCGGATAATATGTCCCCTTACCTGGTTCCTCAGGAGTGCGGAAACCGCACCGGGGTGCGCTGGGCCAAGGTGACAGAACGCGGCGGAAGGGGAATTGTTTTCGCCGCAGGGAATATGTACGGGAATAACTGTGAGAGCGGCATGGGCGTAAAGAGTAATAGTAAGGAGGAAAATCTTTCGATACGTCCGGTCATGGAATTTTCAGCCCTGCCCTACACGGCGCAGGAACTGGAGAATGCCTCACATCCCTATGAGCTTCCTCCGGTACATTACACGGATGTCCGCTGCGCGCTGATGCAGACAGGCGTCGGCGGCGACGACAGCTGGGGGGCGCAAACCCTTCCTCAGTACTGTCTGCAGGCAGACCGGGACCTTCATTTTGAAGTGACTATAGAAGCGATATGATCCATAAGCCCCTGCGCGGATATGTTTTCCGCGAGGGGCTTTTTTTCCGGCACTGGCCGGCCGTGCAATGAAATTATCTGCCTTAAAGGGTACACGAGCCGGCGGGGCAGGGGGCGGCAGGAGCGCAGCAGAAATAATAACAAAAAAGCGAAAACAATATATTGTATATACGAAATTTTACTTCACAAAATAATGGAATGATGATAAGATGGCTAAGAATGTCTTTGGTTTTCACATATACGGGGAGGTGAAATGTACAAACGAACCGGTAAACAACGTACATTGTCGCTATGGGGAAGACTCACAGCGATCTTACTGGCGGCAATGCTTTTTTTCACAGCGTATGGACCGCTGTTTACCGTATCTGCGGAGGCTGCTTCGGCGAACTCCTGGATGATTATTCTCGGAACAAACCACGGGGGGACAAAAAGCAGGATAAAAAACTACAAGAATGTCGTTCTTGACGTGCAGTATTATTATCCTCATGAGATCAAGGCCCTGAAAGCCGGCGGAAAAAAGATTTACTCTTATATGAGTATCGGCAGCCTTGAGACCTATCGTCCGTATTATAAACGCTTCAAAAAATATGAGCTCGGCAGATATGCCAACTGGGGGGATGAGCGCTGGATCGATGTATCCAAGAAGCCCTGGCAGGATTTTATCGTCAATGAACTGGTCGCAAGTGTGCGCAGAAAAGGCGCTGACGGACTGTGGCTGGACAACGCGGATGTCTATTATCACTATCATCGTGAATCCATCTACAAGGGGCTCTTATCCATTATTACCAGGATCTATAAGAAGGGTATTCCGATCTACATCAATGGCGGAGATGAGTTTGTCACCAGGCTGATCAACAGCGGAAAAGCCAGGATGATCAAGGGCGTCTTCCAGGAAGAGGTGGTCAGCTCGATCATCAGCTACAGCGGAAACCGCTTCGGCGTGCAGAATAAAAGCGACAGAGGCTATTATGAGGCTTATCTGAGAAGAGCGAAGCGGGCGGGGCTGAATGCCTGTGTTCTCGAATATACCAAAAGCGCCTCCCTGAAAAAAGCAATCATTGCCTTCTGCAATAAAAATAAATACGGATATTATATTTCAAGCGATGTTCACTTGCGATAGCCGGTCTCTGGAAAGAACCGGCCTTTTGCGGGCATGATGCTGCGGGCATGATGAACCGGCCTTTTGAGGGCATGATGCTGAGGACATGATATAGGGGAGATTTTTGTCTGAGCATATCCTTCAACAAAAAAAGCCACCTGAAAACAATGATCAGATGGCTGAAAATGATACTATAAGATTCTAAGATTCACGGGATTTACAGACTGCCGTCGGGGGTCTGCGAGAAGCTGTAGAGCATCGCAGGTCTGCCGACGGTTCCTTTTTCCAGTCCCTTTTCCCTGATGCGGCCGGCGGCTTCATATTCGCGCTTGATCGTACGGCGGAAATTCCCTATATCAAGGGGATGCCCGAGAATGGCTTCGTGGATCAGGCGCAGCTCAGTGAGTGTAAAGGAGGAAGGGTCCTCCAGAAATCCGAAAGCAAGGTCTGTGTAATTGAGCTTGCCCCGCATTCTCTGCACCGCGGTCCGGATGATTTTGGCATGATCAAAAGCCAGGTCATTTCCGGTGATGATCTCCCCCTCCGGCCCGGTCAGAATAAAGCTGCTGTCTCCGGGCATGGCTGCTTTCTCCGGATGCATATTCAGGCTTTCGCCTGTTATTCCGTCGATGGCGAAGAGAGCTGCTTCATCTGCCTCGCTTCCGGCGCTGTACTGGAGCCTTCCGTAGGGAACGGTGGCAATGTAGGCAATGGAAATGACTCTTGTCCGGGGATCCCTGCCGACAGCGGAAAAGGTATATAGCTGCTCCAGATGAATATTCTTTACTCCGGCTTCCTCACTGATCCTGCGTTCGGCAGCATCATCCGCGGATTCATCCATGCGCAGAAATCCGCCGGGAATTGCCCATTTTCCCTGGAAGGGGTGCGTATTTCTCCTGATCAAAAGAAGGCGGAGTTTTTTGTCCGCCACTGTAAAAATCAAGATATCGACCGTCACGGAAGGGTGTTCGTACTGTGACGGATCATAATTCTGCAGGAACTGCTGCTCTGACTGCATGATGTAATAATCCTTTTCAACGGAATAAAACATGCCGCTACCGAGTCGTTTCCGAGTCGTTTCCGAGTCGTCTCTGAGCCGTCTCTGAGCACCTTCGATGACGCCTCCAGGGAGCCTTGAATGTGAGACCTGAATGCAAGCCTTGATTGTAAACCCATGAAGGGCGGCATCTTACGCGATGATCGCGGCGTCACGGACGGCTGCTTCACTGCGGAAGGCCGTGACGTCGCCGGCAGTTCTGCCGTCCGAGAAATAAAGCCTTCCAAACTGGTCTGCCAGGCTGTCTGTATCGATTCGGGCATGTTCATTTAAGTGAGTGATCATCACCGAGGGCCGGAAGCGGTTTGCTGCCGCCCTTCCGCACTTTGAAAAGTCGGCGAGGATCCTCTGTGTCAGTAAAGTCGTATCCATCATACCATATCGAAGCTTTCCCTGAAAACAGTTGTCGACATTTGTCTGATCGCCGCATATACCGGGCAGCAGTGCTCCGAGCTGCCTGTCCGGGATTTCATTTTCCAGATTTCCGTCCCCGTGACGGGTCAGATAGGATCTTGTCACATAGCAGACTTCCACATCTGCTCCCTTAAAAACCTTTTCCACTGTCCGGAAGACCCTTCCGATCCCGGTTGTGGAGGGAGTTGTGAAAGCTTCCGCGCCTGCGGCATTTCCATCCAGAAGAAGGCCCTGGGCATTTTCAAACAGCACAGTCCGGAAATGCCGTAAAAAGCCTTCATCCCGCATGGGGCAGAGGAGACGCATACTCTCGCAGTCCTCTTCAAAGTGGAAGAGCAGTTCTTCCGTGAAAAAGAAATCCTGCAGACCTGCAGCCAGGCCGGATGCCTTACATTCTTCTGCCGCAGCAGATTTTTTTGTCATCCAATCTCCGGAAGTAGGAGATGTTTTCCCCTCCATGCCTGTATTCTCATGACAAGGGGCGGCATTTTGTGTATCCTCCCCTTTTAATATCCCCTTGAACCCTGCATTTTCAATGGTCTCCGCGCACCTGATCATCCCGCTGTTTTCGGCCTGTGTGATCTCGCGGATCCTGGCCGTGAAATACCCGTCGCGGACCCGGCGGAGCCAGGCGGTCCGGTCTTCCCTGTTCATAGCTGCGAAGGCAGCAAAGGGGATCCCCCAGCCTCTTTGATAGCGGAGCACAGTCTCCCAGATCCCGAAGCCGCAGCTGCTGCGGTTTCCCCGTTTTTCCTGGAGCATCTGGTTGATCAGCATATCCCAGGGAGTCGTAAACCTGCAGTACGGATTTACGTAAGCTTCAGGGAAAGTGTTCATTGCGCAGAGTTCATCTGCTTCCCGGATGAATTCCATGGGATTGATCATAAACTGCCTGTCAAAATAGATTGCCGCGCCTCTGAAGGAGGCGGCGCCGAAGTGTTTGAACACATGCCGGCGCCCGTCCTCCAGTTCCACAGTGTGGCCGCGCTGGGGACCGCCGTTTGTGAGGACATTGATGACGTCTGCCGCGGCGCGGGCAGTCCCGGGAAGAAGAAGCCTGCCGGAACCGGTATTGTGCTTTCGTGCCGCCTGCGCACAGAAAAAGTCTGCCGCCAGTCCTTTTCCCTCATCTCCGTAGGAAGCTCCGATGATTACCTTGATCTGCTGCATGACTTCTCCTTTCGCCTGTAAACCTGTTGGTTTTTTTCTGTATAACGGCGGTTTTTCTTCTTGCTCCACCAACCCCTGCAGCTTCAGCCGCGGGATACACGTGCAGGAATTAATCGTGGGTCCCGCACGTGTTTTCCCGGCCTTTTACCAGCGGACAGTACCGAGTCTGCTGAACAGGCCGAATGGCCGGCTGTCTGTTTCTGCGGGACTGTCCTGCTGTGCCTGGCGGACACCTCCTGCTTCCAGGCACTTGAGGACTGTCTGCGGCAGCAGATCAAGTGTAGAGACCTTAAGCCTGTTTTTCAAAAGCTTTCCGAAGCTTCTTTTGATCTGCTCGCGGTAATGGCTGTAGCAGTCGTCTGCATCATCGATCGCGATATGAAAGACCTCAAACTTTTCCAGTGTCCTGAGGTAGAGCTCTGCGGTCTTTATATCTGCCTGCACAGTATCTCCTGTGACCCGGGCCAGGCGTTCCGCCGGAAGATAGGGGTTTAAGGGTTCGTCACCCATGGTGATGATGATGCCCTTTTTTCCTCTTTTCCAGCAGTCCAGGCTGGTGTGATAGAGACCCATGTACCAGGCTGCTGTATAGGATTCAAAACTGTTGCCGCCTCCTCCCCGCTCAAACCAGATTTTGTCCAGATGCTCCGCAATGCGGATGTCGGATTCGAACTGAGAGATCTGGATCGGCGCTCTGTCGTAGGCAAGGTCTCCGATCCCCATGACCATAAACTCCACGTCTTTATACCGGGCAAGCGTGTTCTGCATGATCACATTGAGGGATGCTGCCGTCTTGAGGCAGGCGCCTCCCATGGATCCCGTCACATCCAGTGCCAGGATCACCGGAACTGTTTCCGGATGTTCCGCATTGTCGCAGCACTCGCGGACTGCTTTGTAGGGATCCATTCCCGGGTCCAGCCCTCTGGCTTTATACATATCCTGAGCGCCGTGCATGGAGGATGTGTCAATGTGGCCGTCTGTCCTCACATTCCTGCCATGCCTTGCGGAATATTTTGCAAAATCTTCTCTTCTCCAATATCCTCCGCCCATTTTTATACCTCCTATATTGATTCAGCTTTCTTTGATGCATCGCCTGATGAACCGGCCGGGGGACCGGCTGGTGTCTGTTCAATGCATCGCCTGATGAACCGGCCGGGGGATCGGCTGGTCTTTGTTCAATGCTTTACCTGATGACTGGTCTGTTGGCTCGTCTGCTGTATTTGCTGTGACCGGAAAATGCCTGTCTATGTTTTCTCAGAAAAGATCTTCTTCATCCGGATTCTCTGCGGAATCCGGACAGCTGTCTTCATCTTCATCCTCTTCGAAAAGATTTCCGAAGAGATCATCAAACCCGCCGCCTTTCATGAGAAGGAGAGGCATCAGCATGTTTGTGTTCATCATACCGCCCGTCTCCCCCGGGGCCTTCCCGCTGCCGCCGGCTGCCGCCGCGCTGTCAGCGCCCTGCAAGAGGCTGCTCATCATCATGAACTTCATCATCTTCGCGATATTTCCCTTTCCGCAGATGGAAGCTCCGTCACCGAAAAGAGATACGATCTTTCCGTAAAACCAGGTGTTTCCCATAAAAACATGTCGCTCCGGAAGAATGGTCTCGACGACAGCCGTCTCGTAATTGATGACTTCGATGCTGTCTTTTCCTGCCTGTCTGACACAGGACGGTTTTCCGCCGGAGAGAATGATGTCTCCCGGTTTCACTCTGGAAGCGGGGATCACAAAAAACATGCCGTCACCAAAGCTGAACACCATATTGTCGCAGTTGCGCAGTCTCCCGGTTTTCACATTGTAGCTGCGGTATCCGGCGGATGTCTTTACTGCGATCCCGAAGGGGGACAGCATACACATACCCTTTTGTACTTTCATAAACATTCCGTTAAACAGATCGTTCATTGTTCTGCCTCCTTTCAAACCTGTGCTCAGGAGTGCGGTCATGTATGCTGCTGACTGCATCCGGCTGAATAGTCTTTGGCCTGCTGATCGGGTATCATGATTTATATTAGTCATATTGACTATAATTAAATTACCACACCGGCCCCTCTTTGTCAACAGGATTATAGTCGAATTGACTATAAAAATGCCGCATGTTGTTTCTGCTGCTTTCCATGCACTTTTTCCTGCGGTTTTCCGGGAAACAGGGTAGATGGGCAGGCGTAGACAAGCATGGGCGGGCGTGGGCAGGCGCTGTAAACGGTTGTATAGGGAGTCCGGGGAGTGTTATAATTTGCTGGAAATCATTAACCGATTAAGATTGGTCTTATTACTTGTCCCGCGGAACAGCCGGTCATTATGTCACTTATGAGGCTTGTTTCAGCGGCAGGTTTGGAACCACAGTTTCAGAAAAGCAGATGAAAGACGACAGCATTGGTGACGGCAATTGCAACGGAGGTTTTTTAGAAAATGGAAGACATGACAAAGAAAAACACTGATACTGATGTCAACGGCGCAGCAGGGACGGGCATGCCTCTGATCGGCGATAAGGCTCCTGCCTTCCGCTCGATGACAACCATGGGAAAATGCAATTTCCCGGAGGATTACAGCGGCAAGTGGGTAGTATTTTTCTCCCATCCCGCAGATTTTACTCCTGTGTGCACGACGGAGTTTATTGCTCTGGGGAGACGCGCGGAGGAATTCAAAGCGATCAACACAGAGCTTCTGGGCCTTTCCATCGATTCCCTGCATTCCCACCTGGCATGGGCGGAAAGCATCGAGCACATTGATCTGGGCGGAAAAGGAAAGATTGTGCTTCCTTTCCCGATCGTTGCGGATGTCAGCATGAAGGTGGCAAAACTCTATGGAATGCTGCAGACAGTAGCCAGCACACAGACTGTCCGCGCCGTTTTTATCATCGATCCCGAGTCCATCATCCGCGCCATTCTGTTTTATCCTATGTCAACAGGACGAAATATTGATGAGATCAAGAGGATTGTCCTCTCACTGCAGAAACATGATGAGGAAAATATCTCCACACCTGCAGATTGGAACCCCGGCGATGACGTAGTCCTAGGAGCTCCTCTCACCCTCGATACAGCAAGGGGAAGGCTGGCAGATCCTGACGAGAAGCTGAAAAAATACAGCTGGTATCTCACAATGAAACAAGATGACTGACCTAAAGAAACCGTGATTATCAGAACTGTGATCGTTAATAGTGTGGTTGTTAATAGTGTGATCGTTAATAGTAACTTTGGAAATGGGGACCGGAAACGGTCCTCTTTTTATTACGCGGAACATTGCTGTAAGTTCAAAACCCGGGATTTTAGAATTTGTTTATATTTTTTACAAATTATATATTGACTATGTGTTATATAAGATGTATAACATATATCGTAAAGAGAACAAAGGAAACAGATGCAGGGGCCGGATAAAAGATGAATCGAAACAGGAACAGTTCCGATCATCAATCAGCCATAAGGGTAAATGCCCCGCATCTGATTATAAAAAAGGAGGTATACATTATGTTCAGACCTACAGTTTTTACAAGAGACAATTTCTGGAGAAACCCTTTCTATGAATTTGACAGGATGTTTCCTGATCTTTGGACTGACAATACAGAGCTGGAGAAGAGCTTCTCCGGCTTCTCCACAGATGTGATCGAAAAAGACGGCAACTACATCCTGCAGGCCGAGCTTCCGGGCTTCACCAAGGAGGATATTACCATTGATCTCAAGAATGATGTTCTGACCATCGCAGCTTCCCACAAGGAAGAGAAGAAGGAAGAGGACAAGGAGACCAAATACCTGCGCAGAGAGCGCAGAGAGAGCTCTTACTCCAGAAGCTTCCGCGTTGCGAATGTCACTCCTGAAGATATCGCTGCCACCTATGAGAACGGTGTCCTGGAAGTCACCTTCCCCAAGAGAGATAAACTTCCCGAAAAGGAAGCACAGCGTATTACCATCAAATAAAAAAGCAGTTTCTGATGAATGATGAATAATGAATAATGAATAACTGCTGAATGATCAAACGATGATTCTACGTGCGGGCAGCCGTCCGGAATGAGACAGATGTCCGCATGGATGATCATAAATCATCATTTCTCACCACTCTCACCACCATGACCGCGGATTCCGTTTACAACGGGACCGCGGTTTTTTTGATTCTGTCTTCGTTCTCCCTTTAATGTTTTTGCTTTCTGTTTTTCTTTAGTTTTGTTTAGTCCGGAAAAGGCTCTGCGGCAGACAGATGTGATATACTTATTTATGCCTGTGAGCCCGATTGAACCGATCGAAAATGACCTTAGAAAATCGGCTGTCTCAGGAACGTTGAGGAATTGTGAGGGATGATAAATGATAACAGAAGATCAGATTCTGGAGTGGGCAAAAGAGCTGCAGAGCATTGCGCAGGCGGGACTTTTCTACGGAAGAGATGTTTTTGACCGGGAACGATATCAGCGGATCCGCGAGATTGGCGCACAAATGCTGGCTATGCGGGCAGACCTTCCTATGGATAAGGTTATCGATTGTTTTTGCACGGATACGGGCTACCAGACCCCGAAGGTGGATACGCGGGCGGTTGTCATCCGCGGCGGAAAGATTCTGCTGGTCCGGGAAGGGGACGGCAGATGGTCCCTGCCCGGAGGGTGGTGCGAATTCAATCTGTCACCTGCGGAGAATGCTGTCAAGGAAGCAAAGGAAGAGGCGGGGGTTGATGTTATTGTCAAGAAGCTGATCGCTATTCACGACAAGAACAAACACAATCCGAAACCGTATCTGTTCAGCGTTCTTAAAATATTCTATGAGTGTGAGCTTGTCGGCGGGGAATTTGCCCCCAATATAGAGACCTCCGCGAGCGGGTATTTCGGTATAGACGAGCTTCCGCCTATGGCGGAGGAAAAGTGCAGTGAAGCTCAGGTCAGGATGTGTTTTGAGGCATGCAGTACGGAGAACTGGACAGTTCAGTTTGACTGATGAAAAAAACTCTGCAAAATGCATATATAGACAGAGTGCCCGAATAGAGAACGGCGGACAATGCAGATCAAAAAATATGCGGACAAAAAAAGGGGTGCTGAAATAGAGCGCTGGGAAAATGCAGACAAAAATAAATTCAGAAAAAAGATGTTGACTAATCAACGAATGGATGCTATGATGTCGGACGTTGATTAGTCAACATTTTTTATAGTCAGCATAATAACGGAGGAGAAAATATGTCCATTCGTATAATTACAGATTCCACAGTAGATGCGGATGCATCCTATACAGAAAACTTTTCGATCGTCCCGCTCACAGTTACTTTCGGCGAAGAAGAATATAAAGATGGTATAGACCTGACCAAGCAGGATTTTTATACAAAACTGGAGAACAGCGATATACTGCCCAAGACCAGCCAGGCTTCTCCGGACACCTTTGCACAGGTTTTCAAATCATTGGGGAAAGACGAGGAGGCGATTGTGATCACTGTCACCTCCAGATTGTCCGGCACCTATCAGAGCGCCAGGATCGCAGCGGAGGATTACCCCAATGTGCGTGTTGTAGACAGCCGCAATGTCTCGATTGGTTCCGGCGTCCTCGCGGAATACGCACAGCAGTGTGCGGATCAGGGGATGGGACTCGATGAACTGATGGAACATCTCATGAAAAAGCGCGATGAGATCTGTCTGGTAGCGCGTCTTGACACGCTGGAGTACCTTAAAAAAGGAGGCAGGATTTCAAAGACAACTGCTTTCGCCGGGGGCGTCCTGAATATCAAGCCCGTTGTGACTATGAAAGACGGAGAACTGGTCATGCTGGGCAAGGCGAGGGGCTCCAAAAAGGCAAACAACCTTCTGATCGAGCAGGTAAATCAGAACGGAATTGACTATGAAAAGCCTGTTCTTCTGGGCTATACCGGTACTTCTGACGCCATGCTCAGAGAATACATTTCCGACAGCCGCGCTCTCTGGGAGGGGAAAGCTGACCGTCTTGACTGTGAACAGCTCTGCAGCGTGATTGGAACTCACGCCGGCCCCGGAGCCGTGGCAATCGCTTTTTTCCGTGCAAATACAGATACGCAGTAAACAGGGATATCGGGGGTTCCCGGTTCCGCCGACATGATGATCAACTGAAAAGGATCCGAATTATGATCGACCGCTTTGAACACTTTACAATGGATATTTTCAGTATATCCAGATCCTGGAACAGGCTTGCGACCGGCGAGATGAAAAAATATGGTCTGCGGGGTGCCTATGCTCTTTATCTGGTGATGATCGGGAGCAGCGAGGGGCAGATGACTGCTGCCAGGCTTGCGGAGCTTTGTCAGCGCGACAAGGCGGATGTCTCCCGGGCAATTGCCGCTTTTCAGAAAGAGGGAATTTTAGATCCATATAACGGAGCAAGGTATCGGGCACCGCTTCGACTGACTGAAAAGGGAAAGACTCTGGCAGAACAGATCAGCCGGCGGGCGTCGGAGGTCATTGAGCAGGCCGGGCAGGGAATTTCTGCGGAAATGAGTGAAAATATGTACCGCTGCCTGGATATCATAGCAGGAAACATGCGGGAGATCTGCGAGAACGGAGAATGACTGTTTCCGGTGCTCATAGGGGACATGCCGACTGCAGAGCTGCCTATTGCAGAGCAGCCCGGCTTTGTCTCTGATACCATCTCCTCTGTCCTTTCGGGACTTACTCTTTTTCGACTGATGAGGCTGTTGAGAAAGACTTTTCCGGTGTCCATACGGGACACAGACTGCCGGCTCTTGTTCCTGTTCTGTGTGCAGATGAATCACCGGACAGCGTTTGATCTGGGAAATCTGTACTTGCCTTTTATTCAAATCGGAGTAAGATAGAGCATGCTTGCAGTCTGAATGATAATGATAGAAAGACAAGACTATATAAGAGGAAAGGGAGATGGACAGATATATCCTGGCATCGCAGTCGCCGCGAAGGCGCGAGCTTCTGCATCTGGTTTTAAATGAGTATGAAGTGATTCCTGCACAGGGAGAGGAGGTCGTGCGCAGCACAGACCCCGCGGAGGTCGTGAAGGAGCTTTCCTGCTGCAAGGCGATGGAAGTGGCTGAAAAGGTGAAGCCCTGTGACGGAGACCGTATCATCGTCATCGGCGCGGACACAGTGGTCGCAGTGGACGGGGAGATTCTCGGAAAGCCTGCGGACCGTGCGGACGCAGCGCGTATGATCGGAATGATTCAGGGACGGGAACATCATGTGTACACAGGTGTGACCGTCTGCCTGATCGGAGATACACACACTGAAAGCGGAAAAATGTCTGCGGAAGGCGGTATCCTCCATTTTTCCTTCAGCGAAGAGACTGCGGTCGATGTATTTCCGATGAACCGGGGCGAGATCGAGGGATATATTTCCCTCAAGGAGCCTTATGACAAAGCCGGAGCCTATGGAATCCAGGGAGCTTTCAGTATTTTTATACGCGGAATCCGGGGTGACTATAACAATGTCGTCGGCCTTCCGGCTGCCAGGCTGTATCATGAGATGGCAGGACGCGGCCTGCTGTAAAGTGATAGTGATTAATAATCCTCAAGAAAGCTGTGTCTCTCGCCGTTGATCTTGTATCCGAGAACTTTGTTGAGGACGACGTTTTCGGTAGCGCGGAAAAGGTTGCTCTCCACCTGTGGGATGGTCTTTGAGAGGGAGGCGATCAGGCGCTTGGTCTCAAGGCGTTTGGAGGCGGAAGGCTCGTCGGAGATTCCCTCCTTTGCCAGGGCCTCTGTGAAGCGGCAGGCGCACTGAAGGAAGCGAAGTCCGTTGTGATCCCGCCAGCGGATGATGTCTTTTTCACGGATGAGATACATGGGCCTGATGAGCTCCATACCTTCAAAATTGGTGCTGCGGAGCTTGGGCATCATTGCCTGGTATTGGCCGGAGTAGAGCATGCCCATCAGGATAGTCTCGATGACATCGTCGTAGTGGTGTCCGAGCGCGATTTTGTTGCAGCCGTGTTCTTTGGCGAAGCGGTAGAGATAGCCGCGACGCATGCGGGCGCACAGATAGCAGGGGGACTTCTCGATGGTGTAAACTGCATCGAAAATGCTGGTATCACAGAATTCGACCGGGATACCGAGCAGCTTTGCGTTCTTTTCGATAAGACGCCGGTTTTCTGTGAGATATCCGGGATCCATGCTCAGAAAGACGAGAGAGAAAGGAAACTTATTGTGGCGTTTCAGCTCCTGAAAGAGCTTGGCCATCAGCATGGAATCCTTGCCTCCCGAGATGCAGACCGCGATCCGGTCTCCTTCCTCAACAAGCTCGTACTGTACGACGGCCTTTTCGAAACGACCGACCAGGTCATGACGGAAGGTCTTGCGAAGAGTCTTGTCAACGTCATTTCTGTATGTCTCGAAATCCAGGTCAGTATTGTAGATATCAATATTTCTATAGTCAGTAGTCATAGGAATAATCTTCTTTTTATCAAAGGCCTTTTATAAAACACCTTTTGTCTGCGTGACTGTCGGCAGAGAGAATTGCGTCCTGCCCGATTTTTAAACAGCGCGGGAATCAGGTTATTATCGTTATAAGAGGGATTTTTATAAGGTATTTGCGGTATGAATAAACGGCGGTGCGGGAAACGGATTTCCTGCATCGCCGCCTTTTTTGCTGCCGCGGACAGATGATCACCAGTCAATTTCCTGTTCTGTATATTTCTCGTCGCAGTAGCGGCAGCGGTAGGTCTTGTGCCTTGAGTCGGCGAGATAGAACATATGCTGAATCCCCTGCTCGATGGAAGTGATGCAGCGGGGATTGTGGCACTTGATGACATTTTTGACTTCTTTGGGGAGGGATATACTCTTTTTGTCTACGAGGTCACCGCCCTTGATGATATTGACAGTGACACCAGGATCGATAAAGGCAATGACGTCCAGGTTGATCGTGTCGGCGTCAGTCTCGATCTTGAGAATATCCTTTTTGCCCATGGCATTACTGCGGGCGTTTTTTATGATCGCGACGGTGCAGTCCAGTTTGTTGAGTTCCAGATAGTGGTAGATCAGCATGCTTTTTCCGGCCTGGATGTGATCAAGCACGATGCCGTTTTCAATTTTTCCTACATTCAGCATTATATTCTCCTTTTATTTGCCCTGAAGAGAATTGCGTCAGACTCAAAACCTCAAGAGCTCGAAAAATCGAGATCAGCCCTGTTGAATCGGAGCACATTTCCGGCGGGAAGCTTCTGCGGTTTAGTACATTGGTTCAGTACCGAAGAAAACCGCGTCACAGGGGGAGTTTTCCGGAGCCTTCTTCGATGACACTGCCATCGTCGCCGACTTTGATCCCGAGAAGGGTGAGGATGAGGGCCATGCGCACGTAAACACCATACTGCACCTGCCGGAAATAGGCGGCGCGTGGATCGCTGTCGACCTCGACGGCAATCTCGTTTACGCGGGGAAGGGGATGGAGAACGAACATATCGTTTTTGGCCTTGCGCATGATTTTATGGGTCAGAATATAGAAATCTTTCAGGCGGATGTAATCCTCCTCATTGAAGAAACGCTCGCGCTGTACGCGGGTCATGTACAGGATATCGAGTCTTGCGATGACATCGTCCAAACGGATGTATTCCTCGTAGGGAATACCTTTTTCCTCCAGCATCTCAGTGACATAGTCGGGGATTTTCAGTTCGCGGGGGGAGATGAAAATAAAGCGGATGCCGGGATAGCGTGACATGGCGTCAATCAGGGAGTGGACCGTACGGCCGAACTTGAGGTCGCCGCACAGGCCGACCGTCATGTTGTTGAGCCGCTTCTTGAGGGAGCGGATCGTCATGAGGTCTGTCAGAGTCTGCGTGGGATGCTGGTGACCGCCGTCGCCGCAGTTGATGATCGGGATGCGGGATGCCTGTTTCGCGACCATAGCCGCGCCCTCCTTGGGATGACGGATGGCAGCAATATCTGCGAAGCAGGAGACTGTACGAATGGTATCTGCTATGCTCTCGCCCTTGGAGACAGAGGAACTGTTGGCGTCCGAGAAGCCCATGGTGGAGCCTCCCATATTCAGCATGGCTGTCTCAGTGCTGAGCCTGGTGCGTGTTGAAGGTTCATAGAAGAGTGTCGCCAGTTTCTTACCGCGGCACGCGTTGGCGTATTTTTGCGGATTTGCTTCAATGTCTGCAGCGATGTCGAAAATAGCATCGAGTTCGCTCACAGAAAAATCAAGTGGTGTCAGAATATGGCGCATACACGATCCTTTCTTTGAAAACAAGCATTACCTGTTCGCCCCATAGCCGCAGCAGAAGGCTGCAAACCTGCAAGCATTCAAACCTGCAAGCATTCAAGCCTGCCGGCATTCAAGCCTGCCGGCATGGTTCGCTGTGTCCGGCCCGGAATCACAACAGTTCGAAAATATGTAAATTCGAATATTGTAATACGTGAAAACAGGCAGTCAGGCGAGGGGTTCAAAGGCAATTTCCTTCGCTTCGAGGAACCTGCGGATTGCTTTGTCCCACAATATATCAGCATTTTTATTCATAGTAAAGCTTTTCATAGAAATTCCTGAGAGAAGAGATACTTCGCCGTCCTTGTAGCGGATCGTCAGCACAAAGGCGCCCACGCTCGACAGAAGATCATCCTCGCCTCCCTTCCGCAGCATTTTTTCCATAAGCTCCGGTTTCAGATGCAGGACAAACTGAAAAGAGACGGGCGCTTTTTTGCCCCGGATCAGATCCCGCAGGTAGGGACGTATCTCGCTCCAGGCCGTATAATCGTAGGGACGCTGTGCAGGATCCTCCCAGACGTCTTTTTCAAAAAAGTCCCTGTTCAGCCTGCCGTCTACATGCCAGATGACACCCATCTGCAGTGTCCCTTCCGACAGAAGGAAAGAATCAAAGGTATTTCCTGAAAACAGCCTTGACATGAAACTGCCAAGGCCGGTGATTTTGAGTGCGATCATGCCGGTAACCTCATTGGATAGAAAATCAAAGAAGATAATAAAATCAAAGAACTTCAAAGAAATTCGATGGTTGCGGCAAAAGAGCGTAAGAGAACTATGAGGCCGATCTGTACAAGCAGGATCAGCGGGAGCCCGAAGCGGAACTTCGGTTTGCGTGTTTTGTGGTGAAAGAGCACCATGCCCAGGATGGATCCAATGCTTCCTCCGATAATGGCAAACAGCAGGAGGACCGATTCCGGGATGCGGTAGCGGTGCTCCATGGCACGGATCTTGTCAGATGCCATGGACGCGATACCTAAGAAATTTACGATGACAAAGTATATAATCAATATGATTTTTGCGAGCATTTGAATCCTCATTCGGTAATAACCGCCGGAAGCGGTTTTTACGGTTTTTGATTTTAATAGTTTTACGGTTTTGAATTACAGTTTTTTATAGTGCCGTTCCTATTTTAATAGCTGCCATGTTCAAGCGCAAGAGCGAAAAAAATGCTCGACAGCGATTTTTGGTCTCTTTTTCCCCTTTTTTCTCTCAGGATGATTTTGCTATTAGGACGACGGAGAATCCCGGATTGTATGAGGTCACACATGCCGCAGAAAAGCGAAGCGACCGGGCCGCCGAAAGAGAGAAAGATCACCACTGGGGCTGAGGGAGCGAAGCGACCGGAGGCGGTGGCGGGCAAGAGGTCACGCATGCCGTGAAAAAGCGAAGCGACCGAAGGATCTTGCGGACAAAAGGTCACGCATGTCGCAGAAAAGCGAAAGAAAAAAACAGCCGGACCGTATTGCGGTCCGGCCCGGCTGCACTATCCCTTATTATTAGAAATTATTAGAATTTTAGAATTATTAGATGATTAAAAGGTTTACCTGTTTAATTACACAGCTTATTTGTCCAGAAGACCTGCCTGCTGCATCTTCATCGCGCGGACCTTTGTGGAAAGGCCGAAGAGGGTGATAAAGCCGCTTGCGTCGTGGTGATCATAGAGGTCACCGGTGGTGAAGGAGGCAAGGCTCTCGCTGTACAGGGAGTAGGGAGAGGTCGTACCGGCCTTGATGATGTTGCCCTTGTAGAGACCGAATTTGACTTCGCCGGTGACATATTTCTGTGTGGACTCGATGAAGGCCTGCTCTGCCTCGCGAAGAGGAGAGAACCACTTGCCTTCGTAGACCAGGCTTGCAAACTTGTGACCGATCTCGTCTTTAAGCTCATAGGTCTCACGGTCGAGGATGAGCTCTTCAAGCTGCTGGTGTGCTTCCATCAGAATGGTTCCGCCGGGTGTCTCATAGACGCCGCGGGACTTCATGCCGACAACACGGTTCTCGACGATATCGATGATGCCGATGCCATTCTCGCCGCCCAGTTTGTTGAGCTTGCGGATGATATTGGCGACAGACATAGCCTCGCCGTTAAGAGTCTTGGGAACGCCCTGCTCGAAGGTCAGAGTGACATAGGTGATCTCATCGGGAGCCTTCATGGGAGTCTGGCTCAGGACAAGCAGGTGGTCATAGTTGGGCTCCAGAGCGGGATCCTCGAGCTCAAGACCTTCGTGGCTGATGTGCCAGAGGTTGCGGTCGCGGCTGTAGCTGCTGTCTGCAGAGAAGGGAAGATCGATGCCGTGTGCCTGGCAGTACGCGATTTCGGATTCACGGGAATCCATGGTCCACTTGGGGCTTCTCCATGCAGCGATGATGTTGAGGTCGGGGGCGAGGGCCTTGATGCCCAGCTCGAAACGGATCTGGTCGTTGCCTTTGCCGGTCGCGCCGTGGCAGATCGTGGTCGCGCCTTCTTTACGTGCGATCTCAACCAGTTTCTTGGCAATCAGAGGACGTGCCATGGAAGTGCCAAGAAGGTACTTGTTTTCGTACACGGCGTGAGCCTGTACGCAGGGGACGATGTACTCATCAGCAAACTCTTCTGTCACATCGAGGATGTAGAGCTTCTCGGCGCCGCAGTATTTTGCGCGCTCTTCGAGGTGGTCAAGCTCCTCTTCCTGTCCGCAGTCGATACAGACGCAGATGACGTCAAAACCGTAGTTCTCTTTCAGCCAGGGAATGATCGCCGTTGTGTCCAGACCGCCGCTGTATGCCAGAATGACCTTTTCGTTTGCTGTGCCCATGATAAAAACCTCCTGTTTTCATTAATCAGTTCTTTTAAATCAGTTCATTTTGAATCTGTATTATACCTGTGGTCATGCGCAGGTGAACATGAATGAGTATTCATCACTGCTCTGACCTTATTGTCTGAATCGCTGCGGACGCTTTGACTATTGCTGTCCGCGGGAACGATTATCACTATACAACATTGAATAGCTGATTGCAAGTACCAAAATATGAATATTATTAAGAATATTTGCATAAAATACACATATCAAGGAATTATATGCATTTTAGCTAGACATATATACAGAAAAGGTGTATATTATTTTGCATTACAGGATCAGGAAAGAAAGGGGGGCAGCTTCAGCGGCATACCTGAACGGGACACTGGAAGAACAGACACGGAAAGACAGGGGCACGGCCTGTGCACGCACGCCCCGGGGCCGACGTCTTTGACAGGACCTTTTAAGACAGGGACACAGCAGTTCAGGCGCACCTGTATTATTCTCAGTTATTTCACATACGGTTTTACGTGATTACTCGCCGGGAAGAACATAACTGAGGTGAAGGACTGATCAATTAAAGCATGGAAAGGTCAGGGCAAAGGCAGGCGGCAAAGCATGCTTTCCTTCTTTCAATAATCCTTCAATAATCCTTCTTGCATGTGAGAAAGTTTGTATTATAATGAAGTAACGTGCGTAAAAATGAGGCAGCATGTGTAAAAATGAAGTGACATGCGTTAAAAGACTCTGCAATCGCGGACGTGTATTGACGTGAAAACGGATAAACAGATCTGATCGAGTAATTTGACGGATTAGCAGAACAGACAGAGCAGAATAAGGGATTAGCAGAACGGATTATCAGAACAGATTAACGGATGAGCAAAACGGATTATCAGAACAGATTAACGGATTAGCAGAACGGATTACAGAACAGGATTATCAGAACAGATTAAAGGATTAGCTGAACGTAGTAGAATAACGGATAAGTTTAACGTATTAGATTATCGTAAATTATCGTATTAGATAGAGAGATTTATGGCAGAACAGACAATTCCCTCACAGATCCGCATACGTGCCATGGTCATAGAGGACTATGAGCAGGTTCGGCGTTTGTGGATGACGATCCATGGCTTCGGAATACGGAGCATCGATGATACAAGAGAAGAAATAGATCGTTTTTTAAAAAGAAATCCCACGGTCAGTGTCGTCGCAGTCTGCGGCGAGAAGGTCGTCGGCGCAATTCTCTGCGGCAGCGACGGGCGGCAGGGCTGCCTCTATCATGTCTGCGTCGCGAAAAAATACCGCAGGCAGGGTATCGGACGCCGGATGGTCGGATATTGCATGAATGCGCTCCGCAGGGAGAGAATCAACCGTGTGACCCTGATCGCGTTTACAAAAAATGATGTAGGCAATGCCTTCTGGAGACAGATCGGATGGACCTGCCGTCAGGACTGTAATTATTATCAGTTTGTCCTGAACGAGGAAAATATCATCCGTTTTGTTGAAAACGGTGAGGAATGATCTTTATTTCATAAACGATCAAGTCATAAATTGAGTAAATATATAAAAGAACCGGGAAGAGGTACAGTATGGGAACTGCAAAAGTGACAATGATTGAAGGCGGTGTCACTGCCGCAAAGGGTTTTTCGGCCGCATCGACGGCTGCACAGATCAAGTATAAGGGAAGAACAGACATGGCGATGATCTACAGCGCATCACCCTGTACTGCTGCCGGCACCTTTACAAGGAATGTTGTCAAGGCGGCGCCGGTCATCTGGGACAGGGACCTCGTGCAGAGCGGAAAACCCATGCATGCTGTGGTCGTAAACTCCGGGATTGCCAATGCCTGCACAGGGCAGGAAGGACTGGATTATTGCAGACAGACCGCGGAGGCGGCTGCTGAAAACCTGAAGATTTCCGCGGATTCCGTGCTCGTCGGCTCTACCGGTGTCATCGGTTTCCAGCTGCCCATTGACCGCATCAAGACAGGCGTTGCTGCACTGGCAAAGGGTCTGGGAACGGATGCGGAGCATGGTACAGCGGCGGCAAAGGCCATCATGACGACCGATACCCATAAAAAGGAATGTGCCTGCACTTTTGACATCGACGGCAGGACTGTGACAGTCGGCGGAATGTCCAAGGGATCCGGTATGATTCACCCCAATATGTGCACTATGCTGGCCTATGTGACGACGGATGCCGCCGTGGAGGCGGATGTTCTGCAGACAGCAGTGAGCGCCATCGTGGATGAGACTTTCAACATGATCTCGGTCGACGGCGATACCTCGACAAATGACACCCTGCTCGTCCTCGCAAACGGAGAGGCCGGAAACGAAGTGATCAGCGCGGCACAGGGCCCGGCTTATGAGGCACTTTATGAAGCAATTCACATGATCTGCAGGGAACTCGCCATGCAGATGGCCGGGGACGGAGAGGGAGCGACAAAACTCATTGAAGTCAACGTGCAGGGTATGGATACCATCAAAAATGCCCGCATTCTTGCCAAATCCGTTATCTGCTCCAGCCTGACCAAGGCGGCAGTCTACGGAAGTGACGCAAACTGGGGAAGAATCCTCTGTGCTCTGGGTTATGCCGGCGTGGACTTTGATCCCAATGAGCTGCAGCTCTATTTCGTGGACGGAGACAAGAATATGCTGATCTTTACTGACGGAGCAGCGGCCGACTACAGTGAAGAAGAAGCCACAGAGCTTTTAAAGAAGGAGAAGGTTACGATCCTCGCCGCCTTCCACATGGGGGAGGCATCCGCCACCGCATGGGGCTGCGACCTGACATATGATTATGTCAAGATCAACGCGGACTACAGGAGCTGATCCGGGTCTGCGGGGACTGTACAGACCGGCAGGTCGCGGCTGCAAAGGCGAGGTGCGTGAACACAAGCTTTGCGGGATTACTGTTCACGCCGGCGGATTACCGTCACGACCTTAAGGGCGTGAACACATGATTTAGGGATGGAAACAGGTTTTACCTTTTTTTCAGGAAGAAATAGATCGGGAAGAAATAGATCAGGAAGAAATAGCTCGGGAAGAAATAGATCGGGAAGGAATAGATCAGGAAGGAATAGATAAGGTATGGAACCGTATTTGAATAAAGAACAGACAGAGGCCCAGCAGAAGGCGCAGGTGCTCATCGAGGCGCTCCCGTATATTCAGAAATTCAACCGCAAGATCATCGTTGTCAAGTACGGCGGCAGCGCCATGAGCGACGAGGAACTGCAGCGCAGTGTCATCCAGGATGTCACTCTGCTCAAGCTGGTCGGCTTCAAGCCCATCATTGTCCACGGCGGCGGCAAAGCCATCAGCAGCTGGGTCAAAAAGAGCGGCAAGGAAGCAAAATTCATCAACGGACTTCGTGTCACGGACGAAGAGACCTGCGAGATCGCGGAGATGGTCCTGGGCAGTGTTTCCAAGAAGCTGGTCTCCATGGTCGCTGAGCTCGGAATCCGTGCCGTCGGAATCAGCGGCAAAGACGGAAATCTTCTCCATGTGAAAAAGAAATATGCAGACGGGCAGGACATCGGCTTTGTCGGCGAGGTCACAGACGTCGATCCCACAGTTCTCTTTGACCTTCTGGAAAAAGATTATCTTCCGATCGTCGCGCCCCTGGGAATGGACGACGATTTCAATACGTATAACATTAATGCCGATGAGGCGGCCAGTGCCATTGCCCGTGCCGTCTGTGCAGACAAGCTTGTGTATCTCACCGATATCACAGGTGTTCTCAGAAGCCTGGATGAGCCCGATTCCCTGATCAGCCGCATCAACATCGCTGAGGCAGAAGAGCTTGTCAAGGACGGTATTGTCGGCGGCGGCATGCTGCCCAAGCTTGCCAACTGTACAGATGCTGTCCGCGGAGGTGTGCACCGCGTCCATATCCTGGACGGCCGCATCCCTCACTGCCTGCTGCTGGAGATCTTTACGGACAAGGGCGTCGGCACAGTATTTTTCAAGGGCGATTACAACGCGGAACGCGGCTATTGACGCCTGGTGACGCCTGGTGACGGCTGTTGATGATAAATGATGGTTTATTGATCGCTGTTGATATTGAGCGGCTGCTGACACAGGGCCTGCTGCTGCAGAATGCTGTGTCTGTTACCATTTGAATTATAATCCGAATTATGATTTGAAGTACCATCTGGATTACGATTCGAATTACCATCCGGATTACTGTACGGATCAGCAGGTATCATTCCTGATCCTGTGCGCCGGATGGACCGGCGTGCCGGGGCAGCGCCTGATGAAATAAATGAATTGAGGTTTTAATCATGTCAGAAAACAAAATGCAGACAATGATCGAGCAGGCGGAGCGCGACCTGCTGCACACCTATAACCGTTATCAGATCGTCCTGGACAGGGGCGAGGGGATGTATCTCTTCGATGTGAACGGCAAAAAGTATCTGGATTTCATGTCGGGTATTGCTGTTTTCGCGCTTGGATACGGGAATGAAGCATACAATAATGCGCTCAAGGCACAGATCGACAAGATCCTGCACACATCCAACTACTTTTACAACGAGCCTGCGATCAATGCCGCGGCCAGAATGAAAAAGGCTGCCGGCATGGACCGTATCTTCTTTACAAACAGCGGCGCAGAGGCAGTGGAAGGCGCGCTCAAGTCCGCCATGAAACATGCCTTTTTGAAGGACGGCAGGTCCAGCCATCAGGTGATCGCCATGGAAAATTCCTTCCATGGACGTACCTACGGCGCCCTTTCTGTCACGGGGAATCCTCATTACCGCGAAGCTTTCGGACAGATGCCCTGCGATGTAAAGTTTGCCCGTCTCAATGATCTCGAAAGTGTGAAAGCCCTGGTGAATGACGAGACCTGCGCGGTCATCGTGGAGCCTGTTCAGGGTGAGGGCGGCCTGATGCCCGCCTCCGAGGACTTTCTCAGAGGGCTGCGTGAGCTCTGCACAGAGAAGGGAATCCTTCTGATCTTTGACGAGATTCAGTGCGGAATGGGACGCACCGGCTCCATGTTCGCGTGGCATCGCTTCGGGATCCGTCCCGATATTATGACCTGTGCCAAGGCTCTTGGCTGCGGCGTGCCTGTCGGCGCATTCCTCATGACTGAGGAAATCGGACAGAGCTCTCTTGTCGCCGGCGACCACGGCACAACTTATGGCGGAAATCCTTTTGCCTGTGCTGCGATCAATGCGGTACTTGACCAGTACGAGGCACTTGATCTGGTCCGCCATGTCTACGAAACTGCGCCTTACCTCACGCAGACACTGGACAGCATAAAGACAGAGTTTGACTGCGTTACAGAGCGCCGGGGAATCGGCTTCATGCAGGGCCTTGTATTTGATCGTTCGGTCGGCCCGATCATTACCGATGCCATGGATCACGGTCTCATCCTGATCAATGCGGGCGCAAACATCATCCGTTTTGTCCCCGCCCTGATCACTGAAAAGGAGCACATTGACGAGATGGCGGAAATCCTGCGGGGCGCAATTGCCGGAAACTGCTGAGTAAGAGGTGACTCTGCCTTCAGGACAGAGATGCCGGCTGCGGATCGGAAGCCGGGCGCTGCAGACTCTGCTGATCTTGCTGGTTTGTAAAAAGAGAGAAGCCGGGAAATACAAAGGGACCGCAGAGACGGAATGTACATTCAATCCGTCTCTGCGGTCCTTTCAGCTTTTTCTTTTTTTACTTTGTAGATGTGTGTGCGCCGTGCAGGACCATACCTGTCAGGGCAAAAAGGGCGATGGAGTTAGGGATGACCATCAGCTGGTTGAACATGTCAGAGAGCTCCCACACGAGATCGTTGGATGCCAGAGTCCCGAGGAAAATGAAGATCAGGGATATGAACTGGTATACGATCACGGACTTGTGACCGAAGAGGTAGATCACGTTGATCCGCCCGAACATGTTCCAGCTCAGTACTGTGGAAAAAGCGAAGAAGAGGAGGCAGACCGCAACAAAGATATTGCCGAAGTCCGTGCCGAAGGCGACGCCGAATGCCGTCTGAGCCAGATTTGTCTTGGCTATGGTCTCGCCTGCAGCATTAATCTCGCTTCCTGTGAATCCATTGGCAAGAATCCCGCCATGTGTGTACAGAGTGGAGATGATGACGAAGGCATTGAGAGTGAGGACGACAAAGGTGTCGATGAATACACCGATGATCGCAACGACGCCCTGGTCGTGGGGAGTTTTGACATTGGCCTGTGCATGTGCATGGGGAGTGGATCCCATGCCTGCTTCATTGGAGAAGAGGCCGCGTTTTGCTCCCTGGGAAACGGATGTTTTGAGAGCCATGCCGAAGCTGCCGCCGATGATGGCCTGCGGGTGGAAGGCGTAGCCGAAGATCATGCCGATTGTTTCGGGTATGTATTTGATCCGCAGGATCAGTACGATGAGGCCGCCTGCCAGAAAGACAGCCGCCATAATGGGGACAATTTTCTCTGTCACATAGGCCAGCCGCTCCATACCGCCGATGAAAATGACTGCACAGACTGCGACCAGAATGATTCCTATGACCCAGGAAGGAATACCGAAAGCTGTATGCATCGTGGAGCCGATAGAGTTGGATTGGACCATACAGCCGAAGAAACCGAGGGCAAGAATGATTGCGACAGCAAAGAAACCAGCCAGGAATCTGCCGAAGGCTCCTTTGAATGCGGCCGTGATGTAGTAGACCGGTCCGCCCAGGATGTGGTTTTTTCCACTGTGGACTCTGGTCTTTTGGGCAAGTACTGCTTCCGCGTAAATCGTCGCCATGCCGAAGAAGGCGATGACCCACATCCAGAAGATTGCGCCGGGGCCTCCGGTCAGGATCGCGCCGGATGCGCCGACTATGTTGCCGGTACCTACCTGCGCCGCGATGGCGGTCGCGAGGGCCTGAAAGGAACTCATGCCTTTTTCGTGTTTTTTGCCATTGAGGGAGAGGTTTCCGAAGACACTCCTCATGCCTTCTCCGAAACAGCGGATCTGAATGAATCCGGTCTTGAGGCTGTACCAGAAACCCACGAACAGCAGAAGAAAGACCAGGACATAGTCCGACAGATAGGAATTGATTGTCTGTACGATGGATAACAGCATTTGATCAGTACCTCCTGTAGTGTAATGTTATGCTGTACATAAAAAAACCGTCGGTACTCCGGCGGTCGTGTTTTTTCGTTTCTGGACATGATAAAAATAACTTTCTTATAATGACCCTGTCCTTTGACCTGAGAGTTTCGGCAGCGGAACCGCTGCTTTGCACCTTCGGTACTCAAAACAAAATGAGATTCTCCAGAGCGACATCCGTATCCGGTCTGCTTTTGTCATTCCGGATACATCATCTGTACAATATAATGCAAATATGTGATTGAGCGATCAAAACCGTATCATAGAACCAATATCACGTCAAGTATAAGCCGTTAAGTACATGGAAGTGTATGCCGTAAAGTACATAAGCTTTAAGCCGTTAAGCACATGGAAGTGCATGCCGTAAAGTACATGAGTTTTAAGTCGTTAAGTACATGACAGCAGGCGGACAGTACATGACAGCACATGAGGGTGACAGCACATGATACAGGCTGTACAAGACAGAATTGTTGACCTTTGGGACGGGATTGTTTATGATAGATAAGATTCTTTTTTCCTTTATTGCGTAATACCGCTGAATTCAGCTGCGTGATACGCGTGTATAAAGGAAACTCGTAAGCGAGATTTGAATGTCAAAGATCCGTTTTTGCGGCCAGGATGGAAAAACACGGCGGCAGTTGTCGTTACAGGAGGAACAGAGATGAGACTTGTGACATTTCAACGAGTGGGTAACAGCGGCGCCTTCGATGAATCGGCACCTGTCATGCCTCTTTTCGGAATCGGAGCGCCCATGCGGGGACAGGAGTCCGGCGACGGGCTGTTCAGTTTTTTCGGAGAGGAGGTCGGAATCCTTTCAAAAGACGGGACTAAGATCCTGCCCATCGCAAACACTGGTATTTCCTATCCGGATATGAACACGCTCATTGCAGAGCATAATCCTCAGGAAATGGAAGTGCTGCGCGCGGCGGCAGAGGCTATGGAAGCGTCCGGAGGATTCACGGAAGATTCAGAGGAGACTGTCGACACAGATTATCTTGCCGTCGGCACGCAGGCAAAGATTCTGTCCCCTATTCCCGTTCCTCTTCAGGACGTGATCTGTCTGGGGCTGAATTATACCGAGCATGCGGAAGAAGCGGCTGTTTATGCCAAAGATTCTTTTACAGCAAGAGACCGCTATCCGGTCTATTTTGCCAAGCGTGTGAATCGGTCTCCCGCTGACGGGGACCCGGTGCCTGCTTATGCGGATCTGGTGGATTCCCTGGACTACGAGGCGGAGCTTGCCGTGATCATTGGAAAAGATGTCAAAAATATCACTCCGGAAGAAGTTCCGGAATGCATTTTTGGCTACACGATCCTCAATGACTTCAGCGCCCGCAATCTCCAGACACGCCACACCCAATGGTATCTGGGCAAGAGCCTGGACGGGTATACGCCGATGGGCCCCTGCATTGTGACAGCGGATGAGTTTTCCTTCCCGCCCCGTCTGAAGATCAGCAGCAGGGTAAACGGAGAACTGCGTCAGGACAGCATGACAGACATGCTGATCTTCGGCATCGATTATATTATCGCGGACCTCTCCAGAGGGATGACACTCCGCGCAGGCACGATCATCTCCACAGGCACGCCCAAGGGTGTCGGAATGGGCTTTGATCCTCCGAAATTCCTGCATGCCGGCGACACTGTCACCTGCGAGATCGAGGGCATCGGAACATTGACCAATACAATCTCGGATTGATGCAGCCGGGATTCCGGAAAGGGAAGAGCAGTTATGTTTTTGATGATCGGTATTAACCAGGGGAGAAAAGACCTTTCCAGTGATCAGCTGGTGATCTGCAGTCAGTGCGGACAATATGGCAGATATCAGGTCTTCATGACATTTACGCAGCTCCTGCTCTTTTTTATACCCTGTTTCCGGTGGGGAAAAAAATACTACGTGCAGATGTCCTGCTGCGGGACGGTCTATGAGCTGAATCCGGAGATCGGCGCCCGCATTGCCCGCGGAGAAAAAGTCGAGATCGGACCGGCGGATCTGCAGATCGTCAGCAGCGGCAGGAGGGCACGCATGGTCAGACGCTGTCCGGCGTGCGGATATCAGACAGAAGAGGATTTTGACTTCTGTCCCAAATGCGGAGGTCCGCTGTCCTGAGTGCACGCAGTTTTCTGCCGGCTTTTTCAGCTTTATACTTTATAGTTACAGTCATATAGTTTAGAAAGGAACAATTATTCACATGAGAATCGCAGTAACCTATGAGAATGGTCACATTTTCCAACACTTCGGAAGAACCGAACAGTTCAAGGTTTATGATGTGCAGGAAGGCAGAATTATCGCCAGTGAGATCGTCGGATCCAATGGAATCGGTCACGGTGCTCTGGCAGGGCTCCTTGCGGACAAGGCCATTGAAGTCCTGATCTGCGGCGGGCTCGGCGGAGGTGCCCTGAACGCCCTGACAAATGCCGGAATCACTGTCGTGGCAGGCGCGGAAGGTGATGCAGACCAGGCGGTCGAGTCCTATCTCCGCGGAGAGCTGGCCTCTTCCGGCGCCAATTGCGACCATCATCACCACGGCGAAGGCCACGAGTGCGGCCATCACGGTGAGGGCCAGGAAGGCGGCTGCGGTGAAGAAGGATGCGGCGAGGGCTGCTGCGGTGATGGCGAAGAGGGCGGCTGCGAAAGCGGCGGCTGCGGCGGATGCTGCGGCGGCGGTGCGCCCCAGATCATTCTGGAAGGGAAAAATGCCGGCAAAAACGTCAAAGTACACTACACGGGTACATTTAATGACGGCACGAAGTTCGACTCCTCCTATGACCGCGGCGAGCCCCTGGAATTCATCTGCGGCGCAGGTATGATGATCACAGGATTTGACCAGGCGGTCGCGGATATGGAAGTCGGCCAGGCTGTGGATATTCACCTCATGCCCGAGGAAGCCTACGGCATGCCCGATCCCGAGCGGATCATCACCATCGAGATCGCCCGGCTGCCCGGCTCTGAAAATCTCAATGTCGGCGAGCGTGTCTATCTGCGCGACATGATGGGACAGCCTTTCCCTGTCACAGTCACAGAAAAGGATGATGTCAATATCACACTGGATGCCAACCATGAGATGGCCGGAAAAGAGCTGAACTTCCGGATTGAACTTGTCGAGGTACAATAACAGCTTTTTGTATGCTTTCGCTTGACAGTGTTAAAGTATAGAAGTATGATATTTGCTATGAATTGAATAATTAAATCTTCAGGGCAGGGTGCAAGTCCCTACCGGTGGTAAAGCCCACGAGCCGCAAGGCATGATTCGGTGAAACTCCGAAGCCGACAGTATAGTCTGGATGGAAGAAGGTTTGAGAAGGCGCGGAAAGAGTCCATGTATCTTTGGAAGATGCATGCGGCAGGACAGTTTATGTGTTCTGCAAAGCTGTTTTTCTGTCCCTTTTACATCGTAAAAAGAGCTCTGGAACAGATGATTTGTTCCGGAGCTTTCTTGCTTTTTTGAATGCTTTCTTTAATGTTTTTTAAATGCTTTTAAATGCTTTTTTGAAAGCTTTCTTTAATGCCTTTGGATGTTAGACTTGTAAAGAGCTGCCCTGGACTGTGATTGAGCAGACCGGGGCAGCTGTTTTTATGACTTGTTCCGTGTAATGAAAATTTCCGCCTTACGGCTGACACGGACAGGCCGGGGGCAGAGGGCGGCAAGGCCGTGTCTATCCTATAGATAAAGTTGATCAAGCCCGCCTGATGAATGCTTCCCCGATATGAGAGGTAACTATAGTGGAAAAAGGAAGAGAAAATGATCGTCTGACTGATGAAAAGTTTATGCGTCTGGCGCTGGAGCTTGCCGAAAAAGGCCGCGGATGGGTGTCACCCAACCCGGTGGTCGGCGCTGTGATCGTCAGGGATGACGGGACAGTGATTGCCGAAGGATATCATGAGAGATACGGCGAGCTGCATGCGGAGCGCAATGCACTCAAACACTGTACGGAGTCTCCGGACGGGGCTACCATGTATGTGACTCTGGAACCCTGCTGCCATCATGGAAGACAGCCCCCTTGTACAGACGCGATCCTTGAAGCCGGCATCCGGCGTGTCGTCGTGGGCAGCGGCGACCCGAATCCGATTGTGGCAGGAAAAGGCATCCGGATTCTGCGCGAACATGGGGTGGAAGTGACAGAAGGCGTCCTCAGGGAAGAGTGTAATGCGATCAACGAAATCTTTTTTCACTATATCCAGACCAACACACCTTATGTGGTCATGAAATACGCAATGACTCTGGACGGCAAGATCGCTGCCTATACCGGAAAATCCCAGTGGATCACCGGTGAAACGGCGAGAGCTCATGTCCAGGAACTGCGCGGAAAGCTCTATGGCATTATGGCCGGAGTCGGCACGGTATTGGCGGATGACCCGCTTCTCACCTGCCGTATTCCCGGAGCAAGGACCCCTGTGCGCATCATCTGCGACACGCATCTGCGCACGCCGCTGACTTCAAAAATAGTCAATACAGCAGCGGAGGTCCCCACAATCATCGCCACAGCTTCGGAGGACGCAGACCTCATCCGCAGCTATGAGGAAAAAGGATGCCGTATCCTGCAGACGGCAAAGACAGAGTCGGGAACGATCGATCTGCGGGAGCTTATGAAAAAGCTGGGCAGTGAGAAGATCGACAGCATCCTCCTCGAAGGCGGAGGGACACTCAACTGGTCTGCTCTCGAGAGCGGAATTGTCAACCGGGTCATGGCCTATGTTTCTCCGAAACTCTTCGGAGGCC
This sequence comes from uncultured Lachnospiraceae bacterium, assembly GCA_900318375.1. Classification (GTDB taxonomy): domain Bacteria; phylum Bacillota; class Clostridia; order Lachnospirales; family Lachnospiraceae; genus CAG-791. The sequence continues at coordinate 4,802 of ONKG01000003.1, read as the reverse complement.
GTGACGCGAAGACGCCGGTGGAAGGGCAGGGAGTTTCGGCGCCTCCCTTGGCAGTACATCTGAAAAATACCACTGTCACCCGTCTGGGGGAGGATTTCCTCATCGAGGGTACTCCTGAAAAGGGCACAGAAGAAACATAAAACGCGGCGTCTTAAAGGCAGCACACATGTAAAGGAAAAAACGCGGCAGTCTTGATGACAGCACACTTGTGAAGGAAGATAAGCAGATGTTTACAGGAATTGTGGAAGAGATGGGAACCATCCGCCAGATTAAAAAAGGCCGCGCCTCTGCGGTACTGACCATAGCGGCAGAAAAGGTACTGGAAGACGCAAAGATCGGTGACAGTATTGCGGTCAACGGAATCTGCCTGACGGTCACTTCTCTGGGAGGGGGGACTTTTACCGCGGATGTCATGCATGAGACACTTCGACGGACGGCTTTTTCCCGTCTTGCGCCCGGTGTGCGCGTGAATCTGGAAAGAGCTATGGCGGCAGACGGAAGATTCGGCGGACATATTGTAGCCGGCCATGTGGACGGCGTCGGAATCATTACAGAGCTGCGGCGAGATGACAATGCCATCTGGTACACCTTCAGGGCGGATTCCGGAGTCCTCCGCTATATCGTTGAGAAAGGCTCCATCACCGTGGACGGCATCAGCCTGACCGTCGCAAATGTGGGGGAGACTACGTTTTCGATCTCTGCGATTCCGCATACCGTCGCACAAACCGTACTGCAGGACCGCAAAAAGGGAGACCCCGTCAATCTTGAGACAGATATCATCGGGAAATACGTCGAAAAGCTCCTGTATGCGGGAGCGCCCCTGCCGGGAGAAGGCGCGGCTGGCGCAGCCGGACCGGGAGCTCCCGAAAAGAAATCCTCCGGCGGTATCACCCGGGAATTTCTGATGAAAAACGGTTTCTGACTATTTATACAACAAATATATACATCAATATATATCAAGTTTTGCAACAAATTTTGCAACATTTTTTAAAAACAGATTTTACCAACAGATTATTACAGCAGACAACAATTGCTGAGAAATATTTGCAGAAAAGAATAACAGAAAATAATTGCAGAGAAAGGAACATATCATGGATCAGTTTCAGGCAGTAAAACAGGCAATGCAGGATCTTCGTGACGGCAAGATCATCCTGGTCGTGGATGACCCGGACCGCGAAAATGAGGGAGATTTTATCTGTGCGGCGGAATTTGCGACCACGGAAAATATTAATTTCATGGCGACGCACGGCAAGGGTCTGATCTGCATGCCCATGTCAGAGGAATATGTCAAACGTCTTCAGATTCCGCAGATGGTAAGCTCAAATACAGATAATCATGAGACAGCATTTACGATTTCCATTGATCATGCCTCCACATCGACCGGTATTTCCGCAAAGGAGCGTTCCGTGACTGCCATGGCTGTAGTTCAGGAAGACGCCAAGCCGGGAGATTTCCGCAGGCCGGGTCACATGTTCCCTCTGCTGGCAAAGCCCAACGGTGTTCTCGAGCGCGACGGCCACACTGAGGCGACTGTGGATCTGTGCCGCCTGGCGGGACTTCGCCCCTGCGGACTGTGCTGTGAGATCATGCGCGAGGACGGCACAATGATGCGGACCACAGAGCTCAAACAGCTGGCAGAGAAATGGGGCATCACCTTCATGAGCATCAAGGAGCTCCAGAACTATCGCAAGTGCCATGATCACCTCGTGGACAAGATGGCGGAAGTCAATCTGCCCACCAAATACGGGGATTTCCGTGCCTACGGTTTTGTCAACCGCCTGAACGGAGAGCATCACATCGCCCTGGTCAAGGGAGAAATCGGCGACGGAAAAGACATCCTCTGCCGTGTCCACTCCGAGTGCCTGACCGGCGATACCTTCGGATCCCTCCGCTGCGACTGCGGACAGCAGCTTGCTTCCGCCATGACCCGTATTGAAAAAGAAGGCCGCGGCATTGTCCTCTATATGCGTCAGGAAGGCCGCGGAATCGGTCTGATCAACAAACTTCGCGCCTATGAATTGCAGGAGAAGGGACTGGATACACTTGATGCCAATCTGGCACTGGGCTTTGCCGGCGATGAACGCGAGTACTTCATCGGTGCGCAGATTCTGCGCGAGCTCGGTGTCAAGACTATGCGCATCCTGACCAATAATCCTGACAAGGTCTACCAGCTCGAGGAATTCGGCCTGGAGATCACCGAGCGTGTTCCGATTCAGATTGAAGCCAATCCCTACGATGCTTTCTACCTCAAGACCAAACAGACACGAATGGGACATATGCTGAAATATTGAGTATGAGAGTTGTTGTAAACAATGCAGATATCATTTGTACAGGAAGCATATATACGAGAAGTATTGTACAGGAATCATAATTTTTAATAAAAAGGAGAAATACAAAATGAGAATACTCGAAGGAAAAATGGTAGCAGAGGGAGTCAAAATCGGTATCGTGGTAGCCCGTTTTAATGAGTTTATCACTTCCAAGCTTCTGGGCGGAGCCATGGATGGCCTGGTTCGTCACGGAATGAATGAGGACGATGTTGACGTAGCATGGGTACCGGGAGCTTTTGAGATTCCGCTGATCGCTAAGAAGATGGCAAAAAGCGGTAAATATGATGCTGTGATCGCTCTGGGCGCTGTAATCCGCGGTTCAACCAGTCACTATGATTATGTCTGCAACGAAGTCTCCAAGGGCGTTGCGGCTGCTTCCATGGAGAGCGGTGTGCCGGTCATGTTCGGCATTGTCACGACCGAGAATATTGAGCAGGCCATTGAGCGCGCCGGTACCAAGGCGGGCAATAAGGGCTATGACTGCGCTCTGGGCGCTATTGAGATGGTAAATCTGATCCGTACGATGGAGGCTTAAATCGAAACCCTGTCACTTACGAACAGGCCCGGTGTGCCTGTGTACTGATTTGTCCGTGCATGGCTCATTTCTCAAGCGCCAATCATCACTTTAAAATATAGTTAGAATTAGTAAACGGGGCGGATTTTTCCGCCCCGTTTTTGCAAAGCGACAGAAGTGTTCCAAGGGCAAAAGATCACCACCGCGGTAGATGGAGCGAAGCGACCGAAGGCCGCAGCGGGAGAAAAGTCACGCATGCCGGAGGTTACTGTTCAGGCCTTACTGAAAAATCAAAATAGAAATCCGCAACCTCCCCTGTGGGCAGCAGCGGCTAAATCGCCCCTGCTGCCCTGAAGGCGTAAACCTGCGTCAGTTCCTATAGTTGACTTTATGGTTTTCTTTTGCCGACTGGCTCGCCAGCCGGCAAAAGACTGATGTTACCTGCAGCCCAGCTATGCAGGCTTGTTTCTGTTAAATACTTCGGTGGCCGATTCAAACATATTTCCGGACTCCTTTGAATAGGTAAGGAGAATCGCGAGATTATTATCATAGGGGATCCTGATATCGTGCAGAAAGAGCAGGTGGCTGTCTTTGTATTCGCGCATCCTTTTATAGAGGTTGTACCCGTCTCTGTAATACTTCGTCGGAGGGTAGTCTTTGTACTCGTTTTCCGCGAGATCAAGGATCTCCTGATACCTTCTCTCAAAATCAGCAACGGTATCAGGTCCAGGTTCTGTCCCCGGTTCGAGGCATTTCCTGTAGTGGATGGACTCGCGGAGAAGTTCCCGCATTTTTCCGGCCCAGGTGAGATCTGTCTCATTCTGGACGCTGGCCAGAAGGTAGCGGAGGACATGCGACAGGCATTCCTGATGACTGCTCCCATAGTTATAAAGGGTGCGGTCATGGTCGTGGACAAGGGTGTTCAGGAAGTGCTCGACCGGTGTTCCCCTGATCCCTTCGTGTCCTTTGTGCTCTCTGGCCTGGATGAGGATATCTCCGTCTTCATTCCCGCACAGGTGCACATGGACGTTGCTGCCGTTTACCTTTGCGGTAGTGAAATCCGTATGCAGCGCATAAGACTTCACGAGCCTGTCAAACAGTTCGTCTCTTTCCCCACTGGATCTGCTGGAGAATTCGCGGGCGAGGCTGTTGATCATCCCTTTGGAGATGGTGAGTTTCCCGCCGGTGATCTCCGACAGAAGATCCCTGGTCTTGTCGATGGAGACGTTGCAATAGTTGTTGAGGATGAAAGCAAGCGCCTTCACGGTGCCGTCGTAATTCACGTCATTGGCGGCCCATTCAGGGAAGGGGGCATGTACATACTGCCTTGTCTTCCTGTTGAGGAACAGATTGGCGCAGTACTGCTGTACTACGAGTTCCATCCGCAGACCGACGACCTGGTGATAAACATAGTCGCCCGTTGGCTTGTACTGGTCAGGATTTTGTGTAAATTCCTCCGGGTCAGGGATCCAGATGTCTTCTTCTGTAGGCTCCTGGAGTTTCGCAGTGTGTCCCTTATGGCCGGGCTGGGCTCCCCTGGGTCTGTCAGACTTTTCGCGGCTGTTTTCGATCTTTTTGTGGTTCGGGCACTGGGAAGAAGGTTTGGACGAATTCTCATAGCTGCAGTTGACCTGGGCAGTAAGCTTCGTGATCTGCCCTTCAAGTTCTTCGATCCGTGCATATGCCTCATCCAGTTTCTCCTGCTTGCGGCTGAGCCGGTCCATGACTTCGTCGATCCTGGCCTCCGCCTTGTGTCTGTGTTCCTGTTCCTTTTTGAGTTTGCGTTCCATCTCAAGCCGGAGGTCTTCCTTTTCCTTCAGGACATCCTCCATGGCTTCCATGAAATGGTTACGGTTGGTGATGATGCGGGCATTTGCCGAAGCCAGTTCTTTTTTGAGGCGGCCGATCTCAGAGTCCTTTTTCCGGATCTCGGCCCCATGCAGCTTTTTAAGCTTTAC
>ONKG01000101.1 GCA_900318375.1 uncultured Lachnospiraceae bacterium | reverse complement strand
CAGTAACACAGTAACACAGTAACTCAGTGACAGGAACAATGCGCTGTTTCCATCATAAAAGCTTTTTCACAGGAGGTTATGATGATGACTTTTGATTTTAAGAAGATTATGATAGCAGCCCTGCTGGTACTGCTTGCTGTCGGATCCTTTACACTTGCTGCCCCCTGGGCCGCAGATCCGGATACGCACAAACATACCATTGAACAGACGGAGGAAAGGATCTCTTCTGTGATGACCCTGTCAGGCGGAGCCGCAGCTGCTTCCGCGACGCTTTCCCTGATGCCGGGTGATATGTGCACCCCTCTGTCAGAACAGCTGGCAGAACTGGCCAAGTATTTCCTTTTGATCCTGAGTGCCCTATACCTGGAAAAATTCCTTATTACACTTTCGGGATACATCACCTTTATGTTTCTGATCCCGCTTGCCTGCCTTCTCGTAGCGGTGGCTGTACTCTTTGGAAAAACAAACTTTACCAGGACAGCGGCAAAGATCACATTGATCGGATTGATCATTTTTATGATCGTTCCCGCAAGCGTGACCTTGTCCGACATGGTCTACCGGACACAGGCAGACAAGGTCGATCAGACGATCGAGGAGTGCAATGATCTTGAGCTCGTGGGAGATTCAGATAAGGGCCTTCTCAATGAACTGACGACGATCACAACGAATACGGTCGATAAAATTACCTCTTTCCTGGATAATCTGCTCGAGTCTCTGGCTGTGATGATCGTCACATCCTGCATCATTCCGCTTTTGGTATTTGCTTTCCTGATCTGGCTGGTGAAGATCATATTCTCGGCCAACGCACCGGTCATAGACAGCTCGGTGATCGACGCGATTACTGCGAGAAGGTGATGGGGTTACAGGCCACACCCAAACCAAACACTTTATTGTTTGGCATGTGGCCTGCAGCCATGACTGAGCTCAAGGGCGTTTTCCATTGGCGGAAGGCCAATCTGGAATGGAAAACCGGCGGGTTACCGGTTACAGTGCGACAGCAGTGGGAGTCGGAGTTTCAGCAGCAGCCGTATGGAAAACCGGCGGGTTACCGGTTACAGTGTGACCGGTAAACTGATGAGGCGTGATTGTGTGATTTAAAAATGCTGCTGCTATGGATATTGTGTAAAAAATGTACTATACTATATATGGCCTGCTTGATTACATTTGGGGAAATGATCAGGCAGGCCATAGTCCGTTAATGGAAAGTCTGTATAAAGAAGGGGGTTTTTTATGACTGGTTTTCCGCTTATTATCGCATTTGTCGTAGCTGTTGTTCTGATGATCATTGCAATCTCCAAGTTCAAGATCCATCCCTTTATTTCGATCATGGGAATCTCCCTGATCCTGGGGCTTGTGGCAGGGATCCCGATCGTGGACACCACTCTGGAGGACGGAACTACGGTCTCGGGCATTGCATCGGTCATCGGTGCAGGATTCTCGGGTACCTTCTCCAGCATCGGTATCGTCATTATCCTGGGCGCACTGATCGGCTCTGTCCTGGAAGTGACGGGCGCTGCCCTGAAGCTGGCTGACATGGTCATCAACCTGGTTGGAAAAAACCATCCTGTCCTGGCACTGGAACTGATGGGCTGGGTCGTTTCCATTCCCGTTTTCTGTGACTCCGGTTTCGTTATCCTGAACCCGATCCGCAAGGCTCTGGTCAGCCGTACCGGCGAGTCCTCCGTCGCCATGTCTGTAGGTCTCGGCACAGGTCTGTATCTGGCGCACGTATTTATCCCGCCGACTCCCGGCCCTATTGCTGCAGCCAATACACTGGGCGTGGGCAATAACCTTCTCATGGTCATGGGATTCGGTGTGATCTGCTCCATCTTCCCGCTGATCGCAGGTTATTTCTATGCCAACTATATCGGCAAAAAGGTCCGCGCGGCAGACGAAGCGGATGCAGGAGAAGTCACGAAGACTTATGAGGAACTGGTCGCTGAATACGGAAAACTTCCCGGCGGCTGGGATTCCATGGCACCCATCATCGTTCCCATCATTCTGATGGCCCTTTCCTCCATCTCCGCTATGGCGGGTATGTCGGGCATGGTCAAGAATATCCTCACATTCCTGGGCACACCCATCATCGCTCTGGCAGTCGGCACCATCTTCGCGGTCATCCAGCTCAGGAACGCCGGCAAAATGGGAGAGTTCTACAACCTGACCAATGATACTCTGAAGACAGTCGGCCCTATCCTGTTCGTCACCGCAGCCGGCGGTGTTCTGGGCAAGGTCATCGCCAGCTCCGATATGGTCAACTACATTACAGAGCATGCAACAGTCCTTGAGGCAATGGGAATTTTCTTCCCCTTTGTCCTTTCGGCGATCCTCAAGTCCGCACAGGGTTCCTCCACCGTCGCCCTCACAACCACGGCCGGTATCGTGGCGCCCCTGCTGCCACTCCTTGGACTGGACAGCCCCGTCCGCACCTGCCTGGCCTGCATGGCCATCGGCGCGGGCGCTATGACGGTCTCCCATGCCAACGACTCCTTCTTCTGGGTCGTCACCAACTTCGGTGCCATGACTCCGGATCAGGGCTATAAGACACAGACCATGAACACTCTGATCCTGGGTGTTTCTGCCATGATCGAGATTTTCATCCTGTCTCTGTTCCTGCACTGATTGCATGTCGGATGAGGGATGAACCCTGCTCTGGTAAATGTGTAAATGCTTGACGAAAGCCGGCAGCGGCTGGTCCGGAAGGGACTGCGCTGCCGGCTTTTTCTTGACTTCATTCCGGTTCCTGTTTATGGTTTACTCATGGATCGCCGCATCCGGCCCAAAACCACAGCAGTTCGAAAACCGTATCCGGGCTTTCGCAAAAAGAACTTCGACGTAAGAAGACGGCGTAAGAAGATTTTGTATCAGAAGGTCCTGCTTAAGAAGATTTTGCATTAAAAGGTTTGGCGCAGAAAGATCCTGCAATCTTGCATTAGAAGGTCCGGCACAAGAAAGAAGCGGAAAAACCGATGAAAACCTATCAATTGACAGAAGAAGAATACAAGAGCATCCTGGCTTTTAAAAGAGACCTCCACATGCATCCCGAGCTCTCGAGAAAAGAGGTGCAGACGACCGCAAAGATCCGAACCTTTCTGGAGTCGCTGCCGGATTTCAGAATTCTCCCCCTTAAGACAGAGACGGCAACCGGCATCGCGGCGCAGATCTGCGGACAGGAGGTACAGGGAGAACGGGAAGGAGAGGGAGGAAAAGAAAAGAGGCTGGAGATCATGCTCCGTGCGGATATAGACGCACTGCCGCAGACGGAGGAGTATGAGAGTCCATGGAAGTCGCAGATTCCCGGTGTCATGCATGCCTGCGGCCACGATTTCCACACGGCCTCATTGCTGGGGGCGGCCATCCTGTTGCAGCGCGCCAAAAAGGACGGTCTTCTCAGAAATACTGTGGACCTGGTCTTTCAGCCGGCGGAGGAGGGAACGACAGGTGCGGGTGTAATGCTGAAGGCTGGACTGTTTAACCTGATTCATCCGGATTACTGTTTCGGGATCCACAACTGGCCTTCCGTGCAGACCGGCAGAATCGCCTGTCACCAGGGTCCGTTGATGAGCGGCAAGCGCAATTTTGAAATCCGCATCCACGGCGCCGGCGGACACGGGTCCATGCCTCATTTAAATATTGATCCCATTGTCTGCGCCGCGGCCGTGATCCAGTCCCTGCAGACAGTGGTCAGCAGAAATACCGATCCCCTTGATTCGGTGATCCTCACCGTCAACAGGATCGAGGGCGGAAGTTCCATGAACCTCGTGGCAGACCGGGTCACTATGCTGGCATCAGTGCGTTCATTGTCTGACTCTGCTCTGGACCGGGCCATCGGGCGGATCGGATCGATCGTGGAAAAGACCGCGGAGGCCTACGAATGCCGCGGGGAGATCATCTGGAATGACCGGATCCCGGCGGTCTGGAATTCTCCGGAGATGACAGCGCTGGCAAAAAAGTGCGCGGCAGCGACAGGCTGCCAGGTGGTGGATGCCCCGCCCTCTCTGGCCAGTGAGGACTTTTCCCGCTATCGTACCTTTGTGCCCTCCTTCTTTTACTGGGTGGGAAGCACAGCCGCGGGCGAACAGCCGCAGGAGCTGCACAAGCCGCTTTTTCACACGGACGACACGGCGCTCCGCCACGCAGCGGAACTCTATGCGGCGTCAGCTTTATTGACGGGAGATTTTGCTGAACGCGATTGATATTCCGGCCGGAAGCAGGAATCCATCGCAAGCTTTCGGCGCCTGCAGGGATCGATTGTGAGTTCCGGGAGCCGGCTACAGGCGCAGAACCTGCCTGCAGGGTTCTTAATGCAAAAATGTTAAAAAAACACCGTCGGTTTTGGGAACCGGCGGTGCTGTCTTTTTTCGGGAAGCGGGGCGATGGATGGTGTTTTTATTTGCCGGCTTCCTTTTTGATGTTGTTTGCGATAATCAGCATCAGGATGCTGAATGCGAGGCTCACAAGGCTGGCTCTCATGTCAGCGAATGCCACATGCTGCACCAGGCTGCTGATGAGAGAACCGACACTTAATGCTGCGGAGAGGATGGAGAGTACCCACACAGGCATGATCTTTGCAGGATTTTTTGCTGCCGCCCGCTCAAGGTGGGCATAGATCATTGTAAAGATGGCTCCAACCGCGATGGCGATACCGACGATGAGCACTGCCTGTGCTCCCAGTTCTGTGGGCAGATCCTGCGCGAGCTCCGGATCCTTCATTGCAAAAGCACCGGCGCCGATGATTACGAAACCTAAAAGAAGTGAAAGGCCTCCTGCGATATAATCCAGAATCCCTGCTACATTGAGAACTTTTCTGCTGAGTGTCATTTCCATTTTTATTTTCCTCCGTTAAACTCTTTTTTTAATAATGACCGACTGCCTTGTGAACTTTGGTCTGTCCGGCAGGCGCTGTTGTTTTTGTTTTCTATGTGCACAGTATATCAGAGGAAACATCACAGAAATGTCACACAGAAAACACAAAAAACGAAAAGATAACAAGTAGCTGCGGTATCGATTGTCCGGGCTCTTGACCATGCCCTTCGAGGGAGCATGCAGCCCTCCGTCATTGGAGTAATGGGGACTGATGGGTCCATTTCCGGCTATGTCCGGTCCTTACCGGACCGCCTTTCCGGGGCTTTTCCCAATCCCTTGAGAATACGGGAAATCTGTCCTACAATGACAAAGTAAGTTTTGATGAGAGCAATATCCCTGCAATTGGGCTGCAGGAGACAGATTCACAGCGGGAGACAGATTTACAGCGGGAGACAGGTTTAAAGCGGGAGACGGTTCACAGCGGGAGACAAAATCTTAGGAAGGAGTAAGAGATGGCCGAAAACAAAAGAACATTTCTTGAAGAATTGCAGGAAGCCAAAAGCCACAGCTATGCAGTGGGTGCTTTCAATATTTTCAATCACCTCTCGGCGCGGGCAGTGGTGCGCGCCGCGGAGGAGCTGGGCCTGCCGGTCATCCTGCAGACTTCCGTTGTGACAGTGAAGGAGTTCGGAACGGTGCAGCTGGGTGCCATGCTGCGTCAGCTGGCGGAGGAGGCCTCAGTCAATGTGCTCATCCATCTTGATCATTGCCAGGACGTAGAACTTGCTAAGGCCTGTGTTGACGCAGGATGGGATGCGGTTATGTATGACGGATCCCGCCTGTCGTTGGAGGAGAATATCGCCGGGTGCAGGGAGGTTGTGGAATATGCCCACCGAAAGGGCGTGCAGGTCGAGGGAGAACTCGGACGGATCGTCGGGGTCGAAGATGCCCTGAAGGTTTCTGCGGAGGATGCATCCCTGGCCGGCCTGGAGGATTCCATTCGATTTGTCAGAGAGTCCGGAATTGACGCCTTTGCGCCGGCAATCGGGACTGCCCATGGCGTCTACAAAGGAAGGCCGAAGATCAATTTTGATCTTGTCGCTCAACTGAAAGAAGCCCTTGCTGCACCGGTCGTCATCCACGGCGGAACAGGTCTGTCCGAGGAGACCTTCCGAAGGCTGATTTGCAGCGGGGGCGCCAAGGTCAATGTCTCCACGGCGATCAAACACGCCTATCTTGACACCTGCAGGGACTATTTCAAAGATGCGCCCGCAAAACCCGATCCCATCGGATTTGACCGGATTCTGAGCCATGCGATCGAACAGACTGTGAAGGACCACATGATTATTTTTACAAAGGACAGGGCCTGAGAATGATGAAAAGAGAAGAACTGGAGAAAATACCCGCTTCTGCAGGTGCTGAGGATTTTCCCGGATACAGGCCGAACTATCTCGTGGACCTGCACACACACTCCACCCGCTCGGACGGGGCGGACACACCCCAGCAGCTGATCGACCATGCGGCAGCTCTGGGAATGAAAGTGATTGCCATCACAGACCACGATATTAGACCGCCCAAAGAAATCCATGTGCAGACAGTTCATGCAGGGAACGGTGCTCTGATGGAAAAGACCGTGATGGAAAAACCAGATGCGGGGGATAGTACCCTGGTGGATGCCGTGGACTATGCCCGGTCAAAGGGACTGCAGCTGCTGCGCGGGATCGAGATTTCCTGTGAAACGACGGCGGAGGACTGCCATCTGGTATGCCTGGGCTGTGACTGGGAGGATCCTTTTTTTGACACCCTTGAACAGGCGGTGGTGGAGTCCAAGATCGGGAGTTACCGCGAACTGGTCCGACGCCTGGACGCAGACGGCATGCACATGACATGGGAAGAGGTCCTGGAAAACGGCGGAAATCCTGTGTCCCAGGAGCAGGTGCAGAAGAAAATGATTTTCGAGCTGATCGCGCGAAAGGGCTATCAGAAGGACTGGAGCAGTGCCAAGCTCATGGTCAAAAACACACCTTCCTATCAGATTCTGCGCGAAAAGCCGGATCCTGTGCAGGTGATCCGCCAAGTGCACCGCTGCGGCGGCATCGTGATCATGGCCCACCCCTATCTGGTCAACGAGCCGGTCAGGCTTTCTTCCGGTACCATGGACCGGGCAGCCTATATTGACCGCATGATTAAAGCCGGCCTGGATGGGATCGAAGCCTGCTATCCCTATTCCAAGACCAGTTACGGCGGCAGTATGACGCCGGAACAGATCGAGGATGAGGTGAGAGAGAGGTACAGCGGACGTGTCGCCATTATTTCCGGCGGATCCGACTACCACGCCGATTTCCGCAAAGGCGTGGCGTCCGCAAAAGCCCGTATCATAGGGGAGAGCGGCATCACACTGGAATATTTTGAGCAGAATGCGCTCCTGCAGCAAGTCCTGCAGAAGAACGATCTGTCATCATGACCCTAAAAAGGCATGACTTAAGGGGATGCTGTTCAGCTGATCTTCTCAGCTGATGCAGCATCCCCCTTTACTTCAGTCAGCCCGCGGACGATTTTCAAGTCCGCGGGCTGATTTTTCTGGCTGATATTATTTTTATGCAGCGTACATACCGAAGGAGAAGACGACTGCGAGCAGGATGCGGATCCAGCTTGTGATGAAGCGGGAGTACATGACGGAGACAACACCGACCTCAACGGTCTCTGTCTCA
>ONKG01000067.1 GCA_900318375.1 uncultured Lachnospiraceae bacterium | reverse complement strand
TTTGCATTCTTAGCCTTGAGACCGACCGCAAGGCAGGCGCCGAACTGTGCGAAGTTAGCTGCGGAAGCGATGGGCATCCAGGTGTTGAGGCCGCCTTCAACAGAAAGCATGCCGGCCTCGATGACGTTGTACATATGGTGCAGGCCCATGACGACAGTCCAGGGATAAATTGCGCCCATGAGACCGGAACCAAAAGGATTGGAAACGAGAAGCTGTGCGCCCTGCAGAACCTTTGTCTCAAGGAAGGAGAAGATAGGTCCAATCACAACAAGAGTGACAAGAGCAGTAGCAAAAACGGTGCAGAGAGGAGTGACGAAGAGGTCGATCATCTCCGGAACGTGTTTGTGGAGCCATTTTTCAATGGTGCTCATGAACCAGACTGCAATGATAACCGGGATAACATGTCCCTGATAGCCGGATCTCTGAATAGTTACAACATTGCCGATCAGGTTCCAGCGGGGAATTGCCGGAGGTTGTGTAATCAGATCCCAACCTTCTTTGCCGCTTGCAATCAAGGCAGGATTCACTCCATCCAGGGTGTCTTTCACCGGCGTCATATATTTCAGTATAGCCGGATCAATCATACCCTTGGAAACTCCGTCCACCGGAATATTGAAGAAATTATGAATCGCCTGGGGGCTTGCAACGTTCCAACCGTTCAGGAATGCGGAGTGGATCATCAGAAGACCAATGACCGCGCCCAGGAACAGGTTGCCTCCAAAGACTCGTGCGGCAGAAATTGCGACGATAACAGGCAGATACGCAAATGCCGTATTTGCAACTGTGTCAAGGAATGCATACCAGTCACTTCCTGCAAAGTTCAGTGCATCAATCTTACCGAGGGCTTCTACGAGACCCATCATAAGACCGGATGCAACGATGGCAGGAAGAATCGGGACGAAAACATCACCGATGGTTTTCAGCGCGCGTTTCCAAATCGGAGCCTTGGCTGCAGCTGCTGCTTTGACGTCGTCCTTGGTGCCCGCCGCAACACCGGTGATTGCTACGAACTCGTCAAAGACCTTGTTGACGGTGCCGGTGCCGATGATCAGCTGGAGCTGTCCGCTGGACTCGAACATACCCTTGACGCCGTCGATCTCCTCGAGAGCCGCCTTGTTAACTTTCCCGTTATCCGCGATAACGAGACGCAGTCTTGTCGCGCAGTGCGCGGCGGAGACCACGTTTGCGCCGCCGCCGATATTATCAGCGATCTCTTGCGCACATTTGTGGTAATCCAATGCCATACCAGTTTCCTCCCTCTTTTTGGGTCACGCCGCGGCCCTCAGATGCCGTGTCCGACGTGTGATAAAAATATGTGGACAGTTACTGTAAAAGATTTTGTAAACGTTTTCATTCCAACTTTATTTTATTTTAATTTTTCCGGTTTGTAAATCGGGTTTTCAGCCAATAATGCATAAATTATTTGTGCACATTGCCATATTTTCATTATTAAAAAAATGGAATAATCATAAACTTTCCAGAGTTGGTTTGAAAACGATTGCAAACAATATTTTCGAAACGGCCTTCCCGCCGCCTTAATCGCACAGGCCCAGATCTTTAAAGGCTTTTGCAAGTCCGTCCTCGGTCACCGAAGGACATACGATATCACTCATTTCCTTGAGTTTTTCACTTCCGTTGGCCATGCATACACTGGTCCCCACAGTCTGGATCATCTCGAGGTCATTCATGCTGTCGCCGAAACCGCAGGTGTCCTCGACCGGGATTCCGAGATGTTCGCAGACACGCAGGATGCCCCGGCCCTTGTCAAAGGCACGGCTGATGAGTTCGCCATTGAGACAGGGATGGTCGGGATCGGTGATCTCCTGGATCACAAAATTGAAATCCTTTTCCAGAAGGTCCCTGGCCGGCTGGAGCTGCTCGTCGCGAAGGCACATGATGACAACCTTGTAGACCGGTTTTGTGCCGTCAAACTGCGACATGGGCTTGATGTTCAGGCTCTCCGCAAGTGCCTTGCGCCAGCGCTCGATCTCGCTGTTGCCGCCGGCACCGGCGTTGTCTGCCAGAAATGCCCCCAGGTCCTCGTCTCCATAGGCCGCGTCCAGTGTCTCAACTGTACAGAACACACCTTCTGCATGAAGTGCTTCAAGTGCTGTCTTTGCCTGTTCTTCCGTCATCGGGTGATCGTAGATTACTTCCGTACCGACCTTAATATAGCCGCCGGCACTAGCCACAACACCGTCAAAATTGTACTTGAGAATCGGTGAAAGCATTCCGTAATTCCTTCCGGAACAAAGCAGGACCTTGTGTCCCTTTGCCTGTGCGCCGCGGATGGCCTCCAGCGCGCTTTCCGGAGGAGTATTGGACCCCGGTTCCGTCAAAGTCCCGTCTATATCAAGAAAAATCAGTTTCTTTCCCATGTGTTATCCCTGCATTCTTTCTCTGTAATATCCCAGTTTTCATTTTTTATCCTGCCGGTTTTAGATCAGACAGAGCCGCGCTCCATGATCAGATACTGAAGACGAATCTGACGGGGACGAGTGCTTTCGGTCCCGGAATCGATGAGATCGAGCAGAAGCTCCGCCGCCTCTTCCCCGCACTGTCTGAAAAAGAGGTGAGCGGTCGTCAGCGGGGGAACAGATACGGTATCGATCCAGTTGTCGCCGACACCGACGATACTCACGTCTTCCGGAATATCTCTTCCGGCTTCGCGAAGAGCGGAAACAGCTCCCATGGCCATTGTATCTGTCGCGCAGATCACACCATCGAGATCCGGATATTTCTGCAGAAGACGTTCCATAGTTTCTTTTCCGCCTTTCGCGTCAAATGTACTGACCTCATACGGCATGGACGAAGCATCAAGACCGGCGTCCAGAAGTGCCTGTTCGGCGCCGCGGCGGCGGTTGAGTCCCGCGGCAATATCGTTTTCGGGAGCTCCGATCATGACAATGCGGCGGCGCCCTTTTTCGATCAGAAGTCTCATGAGGTCACGCGCCGCATGGAAATCTTCGTGATAGACACAGGGAAATTCCTCAAAATTCTGTCCCGTGATGACGATCGGCACACGGCTGCTGCGGATCATTTCCGCAATCTGCGGTGTCAGTACGGCACCCATCAGAATGATCCCCGCAACCTGGCTCTCCTGCATGATCTGAATATAGCGAAGTTCTGCTTCCTGATCATGGTCTGTACAGCCCAGAAGCGTCATATAGCCCTGCTCAAACAGACGCTGAGATGCGCCGGCTGTTATCTGGCTGACAGACTCGGAATACAGTCGGGGTACAATGACCCCGACCTGATTGATCCGTCCTGTCCGCATGGTCTGGGCCATCGGGTTCGGCCGGTAGCCGGTCTCCTCAATGGCTTTTCTGACCCGCTCACTCTTCTCCGGGCTTATGGATCCTCCGTTCAGAAACCGGCTGACTGCAGCAGGGGATACCCCTGCGAGCCTGGCAACTTCTTTAATGGTCATCTCTAAGTACTTACCTTTCAAAGCGGCGCAAAGAACGCTGTCAACATGCCGTATTACTTAGTCGGTAAAGCTTATCGCTCTCTTTCCGCAAAGGTTGTTCTTCATTCCTCAGCAGCGGGCTCTTCCTTCTTTGCTGCGGGTTTTTTGGCTGCGGGCTTTTTGGCTGCAGTCTTCTTCGCCGCGGGCTTTTTTGCCGCAGGCTTTGCATCGTCAGTTTTCCGGACAGCTGTCTTTTTCTCCGCGGGAGCCGGCTCTGCGTCCTTCCCGGCGGGAGCTGCCGCAGCTGCTGCCTCGGCTTCCTTCTCAGCCTTGGTCTTTCTCACACGCTTTTTGGCGGCGGGCTTTTCTTCGGACGCTTTGGCTTCCTTTTTAGCGGAAGCTTTGGCTGTCTTTTTGGCAGGCGCTTTCTTTTTCGCCGCTTCCATCCTGGAGAGTTTTTCGCCGATTTCCGCCATCAGGTTTCTGCGGCGTTTGGGGACAGGATTATTGAAGTCTGTCAGCAGCCATACAAAGTCATAGGCAGGGATCGCAACATCCTTTGCCTCGCGGGGCTCTCCTGTGATGAGGTCAAAGTAACTGTCAGTCTCATTGATCCACGCGGTCTCGTCGTTCTGGCTGAAGTTGAAGAGCGCGATGAGCTTCTCTCCCTTGTAATAACGGCCGATGCCGAGGATGTGGTCATTGTAGGGCTCGACGATCCAGGTGTCGGCTTCATTGTCAAATACTTCGTGTTCTGCGCGGATCGTCTCGAGAACGCGGAGTGCACTGAAAATCCTGCCCTCGCGGGTGGACAAATCGGTTCTGAGCGCGACTTCGTCCCAGTTGAGATCGCCGCGGTGCAGATAGCGGCTGTCGTCCCATTTAAGCGGATTTTCATGATATGTATAGTCATTTTTCTGGCCGATCTCATCGCCGCTGTACAGTACCGGGATACCGCTCTGGGTGAAGAGGAAGGCGTGGAGCATGATATCCAGACGGATGGCGCGGTCCAGCTTATAATTGTCCTGCTCGTACTCTGCAGCTTCAATGCCGCACAGGGAAGCGGTAGTACCGCACAGACGGGCGTCGCCGAGACGGGGGTCATCATTGTAGAGTTCGCCGCGGGCATCGCTGTTGTAGCCCTTGCCGGTCAGATAGTCATTGAGGTATTTCTTGTGGGCGACTTCCTCCATGCCGAAATTCTTGAGGAAGGCGTAATCGAGTCCCCAGCCGATATCGTCGTGGCAGCGCAGATAGTTGAGGAAGGTATAGTCATGAGGCAGCGCGAAGACCGTCTCCATCTGGTGACGGAGAAGACGCACGTCGTGTGTTGCCACAGTGTGCCAGGTGCTGGCCATTGTCGTGACGTTGTAGAGCATGTGGCACTCAGGCTTCTCAATCGTTCCGAAATAGGGGACGACCTTGGAGGGTTCCATGACGACTTCGCCCAGAAGCAGAGTTCCGGGGCAGACCACCTCGGCGGCCATACGCATCATGCGGACCAGAGTGTGTACCTGGGGAAGGTTGCGGCAGCTGGTGCCGAGCTCTTTCCAGATATAAGGTGTCGCATCAAGGCGGATGATATCGACGCCGTGATTGCAGAGGTTGAGCATATCCGCGGTCATATCATTGAAGACCACCGGATTCGCATAGTTCAGATCCCACTGATAAGGATAGAAAGTAGTCATGACCACTTTGCCGGCCTCTTCGCACCAGGAGAAATTGCCGGGTGCAGTCTGAGGGAAGACCTGAGGAACTGTCTTCTCGAATTCATTCGGGATGGTCCAGTCATCATAGAAGAAATATCTGTCCTGATATTCCTTTTCGCCGGCGCGGGCGCGTTTGGCCCACTCGTGATCCTCACTGGTATGGTTCATGACGAAATCCAGGCAGACGCACATGCCGCGGTTGTGGCACTCGTCACCCAGATCTGCCAGATCTTCCATGGTGCCGAGGGCGGGCTGTACCTTGCGGAAATCCGCCACAGCATATCCGCCGTCACTGCGTCCGGGAGGGCTCTCAAGAAGAGGCATGAGATGAATGTAGTTGAGCCCGCACTCCTGCAGATAGTCAAGGTGCTCCCTGACACCCTTGAGTGTTCCTGCAAAACAGTTGGTGTACATGAGCATACCGAGCATCTCGTTGCCCTTGTACCATTCCGGCACTTCTTCGCGCATCTGGTCCCACTGCTTCAAAGCTGTTGACCTCTGTGAGTAATACTCATAGAGCATGTCACAGAAATACGCAAATGCCTGCTGATCATTGTGGTAGAGTTCCGCGTAGAGCCATTTAAGTTCGTCATAGTGCTTTTCAAGACGTTTTGTAAATTCGGGCTCCCAGTTTTTCTCCTCAAACATGAACCTGTTCCTCCTCTCAGGGCTGTATGATTACCGAATCGACCATAGTCCGGTTTTCCGCGGCGCTGTACCTGTTCCCCTGCCTCCGGGACAACCTGTATTACCGGCAACAACCTGACCGGGTTGTGACCGGATAAAGGTGTCCTGTATCCGGTTGTAATCGATTTCACAACAAGTATATTATAAAAAAAATATAAACTCTGCGCAATTCGCAAAGCAATGAACTTATTACCGTTTTTTTGTATGTTTTGCACAAATCCGCGGACGACAAGGCGCTTATCCATCATATTTACGACAAAAAAAGAGCGGAAAATCTTGTCGATACAAGATTTTCCGCTCCGGAGATTTGCGTCGGTCCGCCGCAGACTTCCGCCTTTCCCATACGAGAAACCGCCTTCGCGAATTTCTCCCCCGGTGCCTCAGCGCAGACGTGCCCCGACATGTCCGGAAGAGTCCCGCCCGGGAGACAGTTCCGGCAGATCCGGTCATTGATTATGTGCCTGTCCCTCCGGTTTCCAGCAAAGGAGGATCCCGCTTTGAGGAGGAAGGATGATCCTGAGTATTCCGTCCGAAGTGTAGGTATTATGGGAGCTGCTGTCGGTGGTCCAGCCGCTGCTGTCCGTCCGGAGAAGACATTCAAGTTCCGCTCTGCTCGGAATGCCGGCGACAGTGATGTCAGCGCGGTACTCGATCGGAATATGGTTGATATTGATGAGAACAATATATTTTTCTTTTCCGCGCGCAAATCTGGCATAGGCCAGAAGACCGTCCTCGTCGGGCAGACGCAGGAGCGATCCGCGCCGGAGAGTGGGGCTTTTGCGGCGCAGGCGGGCCAGGAATCTGTGATATTCGATCAGATTCTGATCTTCATCCCCCCAGGGATAGGTCCTGCGGTTATCGGGATCGGTAAATCCTGTCATTCCCGCCTCGTCTCCGTAATAGATGGTCGGCGCGCCGGTCCAGGTCATCTGCAGGAGGACCGCCTGACGCATGATCTGCATGTCGACGCCCTCACAGGCGGCCTCCGGTCCCAGATTCTCCACCCTTCCCGTGACGCGGTTTGTCCGGGTCAGAAAGCGGGAGTGATCATGGTTGGAAAGCTCGTTCATGCTGATCCGCAGAGCGGTATCCGGCATGGCATCCTGGTTCATACATAAAACAGCCCGCCAGAAGGACTCCGGGTCGCCGTAGCAGTCCTCGTTCCGCCTGTCGCTGTGTTTTTCCATTCCTGTGAGGAAAGAAGTGACCGGCTCCATAAAGAACTCATAGTTCATAATGGTATCCCATTCATCTCCCTGCAGCCAGTTCTGCGAATCCGTATAGTTTTCGGCCAGGATGATCGCCTCCGGATTTGCCTCCTTGACTGCTTTGCGGAAGCGTTTCCAGAAGCTGTGATTGAAGTCGGCGGAATATCCCAGATCCGCTGCGACATCCAGTCTCCATCCGTCGGCATTGTAGGGCGGCGAGACCCATTTCCGGCCGATTTCCAGAATATCTTCACATAGTTTTTCGGAATTCTCGTAATTCAGCTTGGGCAGGGTGGCAAAGCCCCACCAGGAATCATAGGAGTCGTTAAAAGGCCACTCATCTTTTTCAAATTTGAAATACTCCACGTAGGGAGATCTCTTCGAAGCAACGGCGCCTTTTCTGCCTCCCGGAAGCTGTTCGTAAATCTTTTCCCTGTCGAGCCAGCGGTGAAAAGAGCCGCAATGATTGAATACGCCGTCCAGGATAACGCGGATCCCGCGTCTGTGTGCTTCCCGGACCAGCTTCGCGAAGAGCATGTCACTGGCTTCGAGATTGGCCGGGTCTGTCACGCGGCACAGGTATCTGGAAGCCTTGCGGTTGGTGCGGCGGCCTCTGAAGAGATCCTCCTCTCTCACCTGTCCGCCGTCCGGGCCTGCGTACTGCAGGGCGGATACTCCTCCTGCGGAGGCCTTATTCTTCCCTGCCTCTGCTTCCCCGCTGACAGCCCCGTCCCCTGTGGGCCCGGTATTCCCTCTGCGCCCTGTGCCGCCTTTTTTTGCCTGCGTCTTTGGACGGAAGAGAAGTTCCCCTTCATCGCGCACGATCCTGCCGAAATGCGGGTCTATATGCTCGTAGTCCTGTGTATCGTATTTATGACAGGAAGGGGACAGAAAGATCGGATTGAGGTAAATGGCCTCCACACCCAGATCCTGCAGATAATCCAGTTTGCTGATCACCCCCTGCAGATCTCCGCCGTAGAACTCCCTGTAGCTTTTGGCGGAGGGGTTCTGTTTCCAGTCTGTAATGCCCAGGACAGGCATTCCCATATAGTCGTATTCTCCGGTCAGCACATCGTTGGAGGGATCTCCGTTGCAGAAGCGGTCGACAAAAATCTGGTACATCACCGCGCCCTCTGCCCAGGAAGGTGTGTGGAATCCGGGTATGATATGCCACCAGTCCGCTTTGCGGATGGTATTGCGCACTCCCCTCCGGGTGTATTTATATTTCCGCCCCTCCTCAAAAATCTCAAAATAATAGCGGAGGGGAGAACCGGTCACCTCGAAGCGGACCGAAAAATAGTCAAAGCTTACATCTGATTCCGTCAGATGCATATGCAGATATTGTTCTTCTGTCACGAGAAAGCAGGATTTTGCCCTTCCCTTCGCAACGCGGAGACGTATAGCCACCTTCCCATACAGATCAGGCTGCACGGGTGTGACATAATCCTCCGTCGTATCGCTGAAGAAAATCCCCTGCATGGATGTATCTCTGAAATCACCATCAAATATCATCAATCTCTCCTGTACTGCTCTTACTTCCGCATAAATCCACATAAATATCGAGACGGCAGCCCCTTTCCGTGGCTGCCGCCTCTGATCCGGCATTTTTACCGCTGCCGGATCAACTGTTTTTTTCTATGAAGACACCTCACACGCCTGCCGGAAGATCCGCGGCAGGAACAGCCTGCTTCTCCCTGAAAAGGGCGTCAAACTCTTTTCCTGTCAGTTTTTCTTTTTCCATCAGCAGCGAAGCTGCGCGGTGAAGGATATCCATGTTATCGGAGATGATCGCTTTCGCCTTTCCGTAGCAGTCGGAAATGATGGAGCGGACTTCTTTGTCGATCTCGCCTGCCATATATTCGCTGTTGCGGTTTTCATGCCCGATATCGTAGCCCAGAAAGACATCCTCTCCGCCCTGTTCGTAATTGATGGTTCCGATGGAAGAAGACATTCCGTAGCGGGTCACCATCTGGCGGGCAATATTTGTTGCCTGCTTGATATCCTGGGACGCTCCGGTGGTAATGTCATCCAGAACCAGTTCCTCGGCAATGCGGCCTCCGAGACTGACCATGATCTCCTGCAGCATGCGTCCGCGTGTGTAGTACATCTCATCGCGGTCGGGCAATGGCATAGTGTAGCCGCCCGCGCCGTTGCCGGTGGGAATGACGGAAATTGTATAGACGTCGCCGACATCAGGCAGTTCGTGGAAAAGAATGGCATGACCGGTCTCGTGGTAGGCGGTGATCCGTTTTTCCTTCTCGGAAATAACATGGCTCTTCTTTTCCTTACCGATCCCGACCTTGATGAAAGCGTTCTTGATATCAGACTGCTGGATAAACTGCCGGTTCTTCTTGGCAGCCGCGATCGCGGCCTCATTGAGCAGATTTTCAAGATCCGCACCGGAAAAACCTGCCGTGGTGCGCGCGATCTCTTCGAGATTCACGTCGTCACCCAGGGGTTTGTTTGCCGCATGGACCTTGAGGATGTCCTCCCTGCCCTTCACATCGGGGCGTCCGACGGAGACCTTGCGGTCAAAACGGCCGGGACGCAGGATAGCGGGGTCCAGGACATCGACGCGGTTGGTGGCCGCCATGACGATGATTCCCTGATTGACACCGAAGCCGTCCATCTCGACCAGCAGCTGGTTGAGGGTCTGTTCGCGTTCATCGTGGGAGCCGCCCAGTCCCGTACCTCTGCGGCGCGCGACTGCGTCGATCTCGTCGATGAATACGATACAGGGTGAATTCTTTTTTGCTTCTTCAAACATGTCGCGGACGCGGGATGCGCCGACACCGACAAACATTTCTACAAAGTCAGAACCGGAAATACTGAAAAAGGGCACCTTGGCCTCACCGGCGACAGCCCTCGCCAGCAGGGTTTTACCTGTGCCGGGTGCTCCTTCCAGGAGGACGCCCTTGGGGATCCGTGCGCCCACTTTCGTATACTTGCCGGGGGCGCGGAGGAAATCAATGATCTCCTCCAGCTCAGATTTTTCCTCTTCGAGACCTGCGACCTGCTTGAAGGTCACTTCCTCTCCGGTGGAAAGCTTTGCGCGGCTCTTGCCGAAATTCATCATTTTGGCATTGCCTCCGCCCATGCCCTGTCCGGACATCAGGTAGAAGAAGAGGAAACAGATGCCCATGACCAACAGCATGGGCAGTACATTGGTCAGAAATGTGTTTTCCGCAGGAATGTCCTGAACAACCGTCAGGACCTCTGCTTCCCGCGCCATCTCCTCGAGCTCCGCGATCACTGTCGCATAGAGGATTTCCTTATCACCGTCTTTGCGGATCACAGTCACATAGCCGGTCGTATTATCCTTGTTGGGACTTATTTCTACTCTTTCCACCTGCTCTTCCTGCAGATCCTTCGCGAACTCCTCCCTGGTATAGGCGGTTCCCCTTGAGGAAAAGGAGCTGCGCAGCATCGGGGAAAAGACAGTAAAGAACAATACTGCGATGATAAGCAGGCCCAGATAGTTGCCGCTGCCTCTTGTAGGTTTGTTTTCCAAAATAATCTCCTAAATCACGTACTAACGTCATAATGCCGGTTTCGGTCCGGTCATTCCTCTTCCAGTCCGGTTATGACACCGATATACGGAAGATTGCGGTATCTCTGGTCATAGTCCATGCCCCATCCGATCACGAACTGATCGGGCACCTCAAAGCCCTTGTAATCGACATTGATATTGATCTCGGGCGCGCGGCGGGAAGGCTTGTCGAGCAGAGTGCAGACACGGATGGATGCCGCGCCGCGGCTGCGGAAGAGATCTTTAAGGAAACTCAGGGTCCTTCCTGAATCAATGATATCCTCCACAATGATGACGTCCTCGCCCGTCAGCGGCTCCTCCAGGTCCTTGATGATTCGGACGATACCGCTGGAAGTCGTCTTGCTGCCGTAACTGGAGACAGACATAAAGTCAAATGAGACGGGAAGTTCGATTCTCTTTGCCAGCTCGCACATGAAAAATACAGCGCCGCGGAGAATGCATACCAGGCGGATGGACCGTCCGGCATAATCTTTTGTGATCTGCTCTCCCAGCTCCCGGATCCTGTTGTTGACTTCTTCCTCACTGATCATTTCTTCAATTCTGTATGCCATCTCATTCTCCTCTTGAATAATGTTTTTATGAAAATGCCGCGGAGTTCCAGTGGATCTCCAGAATTCTCACCGTCTCCGGGGTAACCTTACAGGAGTCGCCCATGCGGATCCCCGGGATCCACAGCGCCTCTTTCCCGAAAAAAGGAAGTACAAGCCTGTCCCTGACCCCGGCGGGTATTTTTCCGTCCAGCATGATTCTTGCAAGCTTCTTTGTAACCCTTGTCCTGTCTCCGGTCTTGCATGGCCTGTCCCTGCCGCCGGTCGTGCAGACATTTTCCCTGTCTCCGGTCATGCAGGCATTGTCCCCGCCTTCAGCCATGCAGGTCCTGTCCCTGCCGCCGGCAGAAACATCTTCCGGATTCCCGCTGCCCCTCTGTTTTTCCGCATTTATAAACAGGCTCATGCAGTCTCCGGGCTGCCTTGTTCGAAAAACAGGAAACATTCCTATTTTATCATAATCAAACCATTTCGTATACTTATTTTCCGGAATCGAAGACATGCATCCGTCAAAATCCAGCAGGCGGCATGTATATTCTGCCGCCGACAGGGGATAAATCCCTGCTGCTTCCAAAGTCCCTGCTGTTCTCGCCGCCTCCCGGCAGAAAAAGAGTTTTCCGGCGCTGCGTATGACCCTTACTCCGGCCGGCATGGACAGCATGCCGTCTGTCTTTTTGCGGCAGAGGGCGCGCAGGGCATCCACATGGACCGTCCCGATATCTCTTCCGGTCTCTGAGCTGTCAGCAAGACATCTGAATAGGATCCTTCCCTGCAGATAGGAATCCTCCCCCTGCAGAGCTTCGATGTCGAGAAAAAAAAGGCCGCGGCAGTCTTGCGGGAGGAAAATACGGTCCTGCACAGAGCAGGCACTGCGGCAGCGCTCCAGAGTTCTTTCCGTCACCCTGGTCAGATATTCCTCAGCCTCCCTGCAGCCAGCCGCAAACTGTGCTATTCTCTTTGCTGCGCCGGTATGTACTCCGCTCTCAAGGCGGGGGATGATCTCCCTGCGCAGATAATTGCGTGTGTAGGAGGTATCTGTGTTTGTCTCGTCCTCCTGCCAAGAAAAACCTCTTTCCGTCAGGTAGTTCTCAATGGAAGCCCGGCTCTCACATAGAAGCGGACGGATGATTTCTCCGTTTACAGGCTGCATACCGCGCGCGCCGCGAAGGTCTGTCCCCCTGCAGAGATGAAAAAGGACTGTCTCTGCCTGGTCCTCGCGGTGATGGGCAACTGCGATCCTGAAACCCTTACCGGTCTCTCTCTGCTGAGCGAGACGGCCGCATACCCGGCGGAAGGCCTGATAACGAAGTGTTCTTGCAGCCTCCTCGACACCGACTCCCCACCGGCATGCGCAGCCTGCAGCATCGACCCTTTCAATGCTGCAGGGAACTCCCGCCTGCCCGCAGAGTTTTTTTACAAAAGCCAGGTCATCACCGGCAGTCTCACGCAGCCCGTGGTGCACGTGTACAACATGAATGTCAAAATGCATTTCCTCTGCAATTTCCCGCAGGAGGAGGAAAAGGCACAGAGAATCAGCTCCCCCGGAGACCCCCGTGACTACGGTATCTCCCGGACAGATCATATTCTCTTCCTCTATGAATTGCCTGACACGCTCTTTCATCATTGTCATCACATCAACTCCCGTGCGGAAAGACTGCAGGACTGCCTGCATAGAACAAGACCGCACCATGCAGATTTTGCATGGCGCGGTCATTTAAGTCTCGCTATCGAGAAAAACCCCTATTTTTCTTCTTTAAAGACGGTCTCTCCTTCATAGATCAGGCCCAGTTTTTCACGGGCGACTTCCTCTATATAGGCGTCTGTTGAAGTATATCTGCGATACTCTTCAATATCAGCGGCACGCTGTTCTTCTGTGTGAATCTCCTGTTTGAGCTGCACAGCACGTCTGCGGTTCTCTGCAAGACGTCTGTTCAATGACATGCCGTTTACCGAAACGGCGACCATCAGGATCACAACGACCAGTACTGCCAGGAACATACTCAGATTGTTCTGACGCCGGTCCTGTGTCAGGAGGCCTTTGCTCTGAACCCGGGTTCCGCTTTTTCTTTTCTTTGCCGTACGTTTTACGGATCTTCCGGTTTTCTTCACTGCTCTTTCCTCTCAAATAAAACGGAAAAGGTCCTGTACTTCCTCCTTGCGCACATTGTCACGGACTTCCAGGACTTCCGCTTTGGTCTCACGGTCTCCGAATGAGATTCCTATGATGTCACCGGGTTTCACCTCCGCACTGGCTCTTGCAATCTTGCCGTTGAGGGTTACCCTGCCGTTGTCACAGGCTTCATTCGCCACTGTCCTGCGTTTGATCAGTCTTGTAACCTTCAAATATTTGTCCAGCCGCATATTGTGCCCGCTTCCTCTCTTCTTTGCCGCTTCACTTTTGATAAAGCCCGCTGCCATAAAGGCAGCGGGCAAATGATTTCAAATGATTGCAGACTGTCAGCTGTTGATCGCATCCTTGAAAGCCTTGCCTGCTTTGAACTTGGGCGACTTGGAGGCAGCGATTGTAATGGACTCGCCGGTCTGGGGATTTCTGCCCTCTCTTGCGGAGCGCTCTCCGATATCAAAAGTGCCGAAGCCCACCAGCTGAACCTTCTCGCCGTTCTTGAGAGCCTCAATCACAGTTTCTGTAAATGCTTTGTATGCTTTCTCAGCATCCTTTACAGTAAGCTCTGATTTCTCTACCATTTTTTCGATAAACTGTCCTTTATTCATATCTTCTCCTTGTATTCACCCCTGCACGGCAGGTTGCTCTGTTTGTTATGCTGTCCTTCGGCAAAAAACTCCGCAGACAGCCTGCTGCTGTCTTTTCTGCGTCCCGCCTGATTGTACAGGACTTACAAAAATAATATTACTTGTTCCCGACTGTTTTTGTCAATACAGACACGCCCTGTTTGATATAAGACACACTGTTACGTGTTACAGTTCAGGCCCTTCTGAAAAATCAAAATAGAAATCCGCAACCTCCCCTGTGGGCAGCAGCGGCTAAATCGCCCCTGCTGCCCTGAAGGCGCA
>ONKG01000102.1 GCA_900318375.1 uncultured Lachnospiraceae bacterium | reverse complement strand
AGAAAACATTGTCAAAAGAAACACCCTTTTCAATAAATTCCTCCATGCGGGGCATGGCCAGTTCAAGCTTGCCCTCACAGGGGATCTCCTGCACGATCCGGATTCCTTCTTCCTTTTCGACCGTATCCAGAAATCCTCTCACACGCTCCACGCCCGAGATGGCCTCATTGTGTGTCAGGATTACCAGATTAGCATGATCCGTCTGTGACAAAAGATACTCTCCCACCAGGACACCTGCCCTGTAGTTGTCAGAGACGATCGTACAGTCCGCAAGCGAAGGATCGGAAAGGTCAGAATCTACAACAATGATCCTCACACCCTGTCTTCTGGCACGTCTGAGCACCTCATCCAGTCCCCCCGCGTCTACCGGGGTCAGGACCAGGACATCTATTCCCGCATCAAGCATATCGTTGATCTGCTCCACCTGCCGTTCTACATTCAGAGCAGGATCGCGCAGGATCACGCGGTCTCCCTCCGCTTCCGCTCTGTGCGAAATCTGTTCGTTGATGATGGCAAAGAGCTCATTGTTCATGGTCATATAGCTTGCCCCGATCAGGATGGAATGTTCCTTCTGATTCTCGGATCCGTCCGGCCGCAGGATCAGATATGCTCCTGTCAAAAAGACGAGAAACAGGATGACCACTGTATTAATTATCGTTACAAGACGTCGAAAATTCATCTTTTTCTCTTAATCTCTTCCTATCTTTTCTGTTCTGCAGTTCTTTTTCAGTCCGCAGCCCGTTACCAGTCTGCTGCTATTCCAAATCTGCTGGCCTTAAGCAGGCCGCTGCTATTTAACAGCCTGTCGGTCTTTCCCGGTCCACTGCTCTTTTCTGATTTTACCATGCAGTCCAAATAATGCAAAGAGCCAGCGTCTGCACTTTACTGCAAAGCCGGTCGGTCTTTTCTCACACGACCTATCGCCTTCATGTTATAATCAAGTAAACGAACATACAGGCGCAGAAACAGCTGAATACTGTTTTGGCACATAAATAATCAAGGAGATGCTCATGAGTCAGATTGCAGAACAGAAATGCCCCGCCTGCGGTGCTCCGCTACGATTTGACCCTGCTTCGGGAATGCTCGTATGCGACTACTGCGGCACGAAGACAGAACTTCCCAAAGACAAAGATGCAGAAGGGAAAAAAGAGACCGGCAAGGAAAAGAAAAAACCTGACAAAACCGAAGACGATGAGATCGGCGGTTTTGATTTTGACAGCCTGGACGACCTGGTGACAGATCCCAACGCCATGAATCTGCCGGTCTACAACTGTGTCTCCTGCGGCGCAGAGGTTATCGCCCCGCCGGAGCAGATGGCACTCACCTGCCCCTACTGCGGCAACAATATTGTCCTGACCGAAAAAGTGACCGGCAAGCTGCGCCCGGACGGTGTGATTCCCTTCAGGATCCAGGCAAAAGATCTGCCTGCGGCCGTCAACAGCTTCTACAAGGACAAGAAACTCCTGCCCAGAAAATTTTTCTCGGAGAGTACCATGGGAAAAGTGACCGGGGTCTATGTCCCCTTCTGGGTCTTTTCCGGAGAAGTAAAAGGAACTCTGGGCTATAAGGCGCAGACCTCCTCTTCTTCAAGAAGCGGGGACTATATTATTACACAGACCAATCACTATCAGCTGGTGCGCGATGCGGCACTGGCCTTTGACAATCTTCCCGTCGACGCGAGCGGCAGAATCGAGGACCGCCTGATGGATTCTCTCGAGCCCTTCAATACCGCCGAAGCAAAGCCTTTTGACATGCGCTATCTGGCAGGTTTCACGGCAGATCGTTTCGACCAGAAAAAAGACGATATCTCGGCACGTGCATCCGCGCGGATGAAAAATACCACCTACTCCATCGTTGATTCACAGGCTGCAGCGAATTACGGCTCCGTAAGCCGGACCAGCGGCAGGCTGAACGCCAATGTAAAGGCCAGATATATTCTGTTCCCGGTTTACATGTTTGATATCTCCCACCACGGAACTAACTATCATTTTGCCGTCAATGGACAGACCGGCAAGGTCGTGGGCGATATCCCGACAGACAGCAGCGTCAGCTTTCTCTATTTCCTGAAACGGTTCGCGATCGTGGGCGGCGGCCTCTTCGCTGCCTCTGTCGCAAAATATATGCTCGGATTCTGAATCCAGGGCTCTCTCGCGGGTCTTGCGAGATGAATAATAAATGTCTGAAACAAAATTATCACGATCTGTCTATCAAATGGAGAACCGGGAATGAAAAAAAGACATCTTACCCATGCTTGTTTTTCCAGATTAAAAAGCAAGAGGGAAAGCAAAATCAATAGATTCGGTGCAATTATAACGCGCACAAAGGCAGTTCCTGTCCTGCTTCTCGTCCTGCTTCTGCTCCTGCCTGCCGCTTTTGTACAGGCTCTGAACATCAGCTCTGTTCTTGTGTATGCCGGGGAGACAGAGGCCTCAGAGACCATGTGGAATGAGGATTATTATCGGGCAAGCGACTCTTCAGGCGAGCTCACGCCGGAAGAACAGAAGATACTGGACGAGCTCTGTCTGGAATTTATGAAGACCTGGCATGCGGATCTTTCTCTTCTTGCTGTCACATCAGAACGCCTGGGGGATTCTACCCTGGCGGATTTCGCAGCAGGCTATTATGAGAGCAGCGGCTTCGGGTATGGTCCGGACAAGAGCGGCTTCCAGCTGATCTGGGTCATATCAACGGACCAGGCTCTGATTGAAGCCTATGGAGACGCAGCAGATCTGATTCCACAGGAATACCTGCAGTATGTTGCCGGCGAGATTCCCAAGTATCAGGAAGGACAAGGAGTCTTCGGACCGCTGTACACGGGTACCCGTTTCCTCTCCAACTACCTGCGGGGAGGAGGTGAAGAGACCGCCGATGCAGAGAGGCAGGCAGCGGACAATGCTTCGTCTGCCGGTGATCCGGAGATCACTGACAGTACTTCAGAATCCTCTGCTGAAAGCACTGCATTGGCCGCTTCCGACCTGCGGCAGGAAAAAGGAGACTCCGGAAGCGAAGAAACCTATCCGCTGCCGACCACCCCGCGAGATCGCTTTCCAGACAAGGATCGCATACTCCCCGACGGAGAAAAACCTGAAGAATCACTCCGGGTCGGCGAGGACTCCGACATGCCCGCCTGGTACCCCAAAGATCCCCTGACCTTCCCTTACTACCATGACAAAGACGCGCCCCGCATCGTCGATACAGCAGATATTTTCAGCGACGAAGAAGAATCCTCCATGGAGGCCCGCCTGACAGAGCTTCGCGGGCAGCTGGGGAAAGATATTGTCGTATTTACAGATGTTTCAACCTACGGACTCTCCCAACCCGTCTACGCGGCGGATTTCTACGATTTTAACGGCTACGGCATCGGGGATGACCGCGAGGGCGTGTGTCTCATGATCTGCATGGATCCGGCTGACCGCGGCTGGTGGGCCTGCTGCACGGGTCCCAAAACCATGGGTCTTTATACAGAGACTGTCGCAAACCAGATTGACGACCTCCTCTACGAATATATGAGAGACGGAGATTACGGCACCGGCGTCGCAGACTGGATTGAAAACTTCCGCCGCCTGTACACGACCGGTTCCCCCTATTCCGAAGACTGGGCCTTGCTCCCAGAGGACAGCATCGAGCGCTTCCACGATGACACCGCGCCCCGCGTTATAGATGAGGCAGGGCTTCTGAATGAGTACGAGTTCGATCAGCTGACTGCAAAGGCCGCTGCCCTTTCTGAAAAATACGGTCTGGACATTGTGATCCACACAGCCCTCAACGAAGGTATTCTCGACCGGGACAAGTACGGCGATCATTTCTGGAAAGTCAAGGGATACGGCTTCGGCGACGACTATGACGGCCTGCAGCTCACCATTTTCAAGTGCCCGTCTTATTCCGGCGACACAAGAGTCGCGGCATATGGCAAAGGTCTGCGAAGATTTACTGATGTCAATAAAAACCGGCTTCAGGGCCGTGTCAACGACCTGGTGCTCAGCCAGGAATACTATAACGCCGCTAAACTCTGGCTGGACTTATCCGACCATATGCTCAAAACCGGCCGGGTTCCCAGGTCTTCACTCTCCTGGGGTTTCTTCACCATCCTGGAGATGCTGGCAGGCCTGATCTTCGGCGGCACCTCTCTGGCGCGCGCAAAAGCCCGCATGGCAACGCCCAGGATCAAAGAGGATGCTGACAGCTACCTGGTTCCCGGAAGCCTCAAGATCAAAAAAGTGCACAGTACACTGGTGGATACCACTGTCCAAAAACAATATTCCCCCCGGCCGAAAGAAAACCGCTCCTCCGGCAGTTCCTCCTCCGGAGGCCGCTCTTCCTATTCCGGCGGATATTCCGGGTCCAGCGGCAGTTCCCACTCCGGCTCAGGAAGGAAATTCTAGAAAAACTTCCTGAAACCGGCGGTTTGCATTCCAGATCAACAAGTATCAAATAATAATACGCAGTAAAAAAGAAGCGTGACGGTTTTGATGATATGATCAAACAGTCATGCTTCTTTTTATTTATTGCTTATTTTTATTTATTGCTTATTCTTTTTTATTGCTTATTCAAGACTCACCGGAAAATATTCCTGTCAGTCAGGGATACCGGTCATCCTCTGGTACGGTTGCGGTTGAAATTGATCAGGCATCCGGCCTTGACGATCTCGCGCTCATTCTCAGTCATATCCTGGATGTAGAGGTCAATCTCCTCTGCCCTGCCGTCCTTGATGACGTAGCCCTTGATATCGGACAGATCGCCGTCCAGAGCCGCGCGGATACCGGGAACATAGATATAATCTCCGATGTCAAAGACCGTGGGCTCGCCTTTGAGGTGGAAAGGGATCATACCCCAGTTCATGACGTTGGAGCGATATCTCTTGGTCGCGTATTCCTGGGTGATATTGGCCAGGCCGCCGATGACACGCTGGCAGGAAGCCGCCTGCTCTCGTGCAGAGCCGTCGCCGGGCTTATTGGCATAGATCATGGAGCCGATCTCGATTTCCTGCACATTGACAGACTCGGAACCGGGAATAGTATTGATCACTTTATAGACATCCGCCAGGACCGGATCCTTCTCCACAGCGCTCTCTCCGGCGACACGGTGACGCTCGATCTGGTCGACTTCCTTGGAGCGTCCGACATACTCGGGATCACGCCTTGAAAGGGTGAACTCCGCCAGGCCCAGGGGGTTGGAGCGGAAGGAGGACGTCTCACCGGAAGGAATCAGCTCATCCGTCGTCGTGACTTCGTCGAGGATCTTGGAGCAGACCTTGAGAAGAATGTTGTCAGCCAGGGCTTCCATCTCAGGCCAGGGCTTGATGTTGGGGCCGTCAAAGAGCTCGACAGAGGGATCTTCTTTTCCGAATCCCTGATAGACACGGGCCCTGTAGACAGTGTCATCGTAATCATGGGCGGGCACATTGCCCCAGGTATCAAATTCAGCCGCGGAAGTCAGGATGCCGCCGTTTGCCGCGGAGGCGGCGATGGAACGGGCGTCCATGAGAGCCGCTGCCGCCATCTGGCCGTTTCCGGGCTTGGATCCCTCGCGGTTGGGGAAGTTTCTGGTCGTGTGGCGGATGGACAGGCCGTTGTGCATGGGCGTATCGCCCGCGCCGAAGCAGGGGCCGCAGAAGGCGGTCTTGACGATGGCGCCTGCCGCCATGAGGTCTGCCACATAGCCCTTTCTTGCCAGGTCGATGAAAACAGGCTGGGAAGAGGGATAGACATCCAGCGAGAACTCGCCGTTTCCGCAGCTCCTTCCGCGCAGAAGGTTTGCCGCCTCTACGATATTGGTATAATTGCCGCCCGCACAGCCGGCGATGATGCCCTGCTGGACCTGCAGCTTCCCGTCTTTGATCTTGTCCAAAAGAGTGAATTTCGCTCTGCCGTTGGCGATGCGGTCTGCCTCGACCTCGACAGTATGCAGAATATCCTCCAGGTTTGCGTTCAGCTCATCGATAGTGAATACATTGCTGGGGTGGAAAGGAAGAGCGATCATGGGCTTGACAGCACTCAGGTCCACACGGACACAGCCGTCATAGTAGGCGACGTCCGCAGGATTCAGCTCACAGTAGTCCTCCGGTCTGCCGTGTGCCGTCAGATAGGCCTTTGTATCCTCGTCGGTCCTCCAGACAGAGGACAGGCAGGTAGTCTCTGTGGTCATGACATCGACGCCGTTCCGGTAATCCGTATCCATGGAGGCAACACCGGGGCCTACAAATTCCATGACCTTATTCTTCACATAGCCGTTCTTGAAGACCGCTCCGATGATGGCCAGCGCGATATCCTGCGGGCCGACATAAGGAGCGGGCTTTCCCTCCAGATAGACCGCGACCACGCCGGGATAAGCGACATCGTAGGTGTCGCGCAGCAGCTGTTTGCCCAGCTCGCCGCCGCCCTCGCCGACTGCCATGGTGCCGAGCGCACCGTAACGGGTATGGGAATCGGACCCCAGGATCATCTTGCCGCAGCCTGCCATTGCTTCGCGCATATACTGGTGAATGACCGCGATATGAGGGGGAACATAAATTCCGCCGTACTTCTTTGCGGCGCTCAGGCCGAACATGTGGTCATCCTCGTTGATGGTGCCTCCCACAGCGCACAGTGAGTTGTGGCAGTTGGTCAGAACATAAGGAAGGGGGAATTTCTCCATGCCCGAAGCACGCGCCGTCTGGACGATACCGACGAAGGTGATATCGTGGGATGCCATGGAATCAAAGCGGATCTGCAGATGATCCATGTCATCCGATGTATTATGTGATTTTAAAATCGAATATGCGATGGTGCCCTTCTTGTCCTCCGCAGGACATACCTTGCGTCCCGCCAGCTGCTCCACTTTCGCAGCTTCCGCTTCCGGAATGATTTCCGTTCCGTTCACAAGATACACACCACCATCATACAGTTTGATCATATAGTAAGCCTCCTTGCCTTCTGCCTGAGATATTCTGTGAAACACCTGCACCTTCCCTCCCACAGGGAACATACGGCGCGCACACGCCGGGAAACATGTAATGCACAAGCATATTTCTCCCGCCTGTTATGGTGACTCTTAGAAAAAGCCATGTAATAGAATATCGTGTTTGCTTTAGTTCTGCAAGACTTTAATGTGCTGAATAAACGAGTTTCAATGATATTTCAATATCTTTTAATGCGCTTTCAATGTGCTTTCAATGTGCTTTTAATGCTCTTTCTATGCGATTGCGCGCATGGTCATACTATGAGCCCTTACTGCTCCGGGACAAGCGCTTTGCGATCACCCCTGATCTTCAGAGGCATCTGTATCGTTTCCGGCATGGTCAGAAAGGCGACAGATATTTATTCTGGGCTCTTACAAGGATGACGGCATAGATCATGAAGAGTACTACATGAACCTCCACCCCCATGCGGTGCTGAACCGCGTCCTTTGGAGGTGGTATCAAAGCCCCTTCGGGCTTTAGAAACCCTCCGGTTTTCTGATATCTGA
>ONKG01000018.1 GCA_900318375.1 uncultured Lachnospiraceae bacterium | reverse complement strand
TATCGTCATCGGTGCGGTCTCCGCGTCCTGGATCAGTGTCAAGACCAGCTTTGCCCTCTACAATGAGGCGGGCGAAGCCTACATGGTCCTGCAGGAGAAATTCGACAGCGTATTCCCCGGCCTTCTGACCGCGATCTTCGTAATCTTCTGCTGGTGGCTGATGGCCAAGAAGCAGCTGAGCCCTCTGAAAGTCATGGGCCTGCTGGTCGTCATCGCTTTCGTCGGTGTTCTGATCGGATTCTTCAACCCCGGACTTGCTTATTAATAGCAGCACCAGGCGGTGCAGGGTTTCAGAAACATGACAGTAACTCTGCCGGAAATGATGTGCCGGGAGGAGTATATCCTTCCGGCACTGTTTTAAAACAGGGCTCGAAAGTGAGGAAACCATGGAGGAACAGATGAAAGATCAGAACCTTTCCGCTAATCAATCCGCAGGAGATTCTGCAGGCAGCACAAACCTCTCTGCCGCCCGGCTGATGCAGGAGGCAAAGCTTCAGTCACAGGCGCTGAAAATGATCGGCAGATGGCGCACGATCGGCTTTGTGGCGGCGGCGGTCGGCGCTGTGCTGCTCTACAACGGACTGACCGGAGCGGGCAGGAACGTCCCCCTGATCGCCTTCGGAACAGTGGTTGCGGCGATCGGTATAGCTGCAGCGGTCCTCTGTGACATGGGAATACGGAACGGGCGGCGCAATGTGGAAAAGATCCTCGATGCGGCGCAGAGAGAATCTTCGCAAAGAGCCCGCAAAGATACCTGACAGACCGGTCGTGCACTATAAGACAAGATGAGGGAGCAGATAGATGAAGAGCATGACTTTTGTAATTCATAATGAAAACGGACTGGATGCCCGCCTTGCCGGAATGCTCGTCAAGGAGTGTATCGCCTGTG
The DNA here is from genome assembly GCA_900318375.1 of uncultured Lachnospiraceae bacterium. GTDB lineage: Bacteria > Bacillota > Clostridia > Lachnospirales > Lachnospiraceae > CAG-791. Next base: position 59,733 of record ONKG01000018.1, on the reverse strand, counting down.
AGGGCAGGATCACGATCCGTAAGGGCAGAAAAACAGGGGACGGAAAGACGATCTTTAATGTGATGAGTCTTCGGGTGCGCAAAGGAGACACTGTTGAGATCGAGCTGGAAGGCGGCCCGGAGGAACGGGACTGTCAGCGTCTGACTGAATTTGCCGAACTGAATCTGTAAATACATACAGAGTAACAAAGGTGGTATTGAACAGACCGGGAGGATCCGCTGGATTCGCCGGTCTGTTCGTGTATCGGGGGTGGAGACAGGTGGAAACAGGGGACGGTTCGGGAGACAGGGGACGGTTCTGTGTCTCCTTTTCACAAAAAGGAGACACAGAACCGTCCCCTGTCTCCCTCCAGAACCGTCCCCTGTCTCCCTCAGAACCGTCCCCTTCTCCCCCCTCTGTCTCCCATGTCTCCCACAATCATGTTATAATAAAATGGATTGGAAAAGGCAGTGGAGTATCAGCAGTCTGCCCGGATGGCCGATCTGTCTTCAGGATCTTTTCCCCGTTGGTTTTAAGAAAGGAAAAAGAGCTTATGTACAAAATCATCACTTGCGATCTGGATGAGACCCTGCTCAGCATGGACCGCTCCATCTGCCGGAGAAATCTCGATGCGATCCGTGCGGCGACGGAGAAGGGTGTCAAATTTGTCTGTGCTTCCGGAAGAGGCTATATGTCTTTCCAGAACACCCTGAAGGAAGTCGGTCTCTATGATCTCGCGGATCAGTATTCCATTTCGTTTAACGGCGGAGCCATCACGGAAAACAAGGGGAACCGCCTGCTGCATCTGGAGGGCATCTCCTGGGAACTGGCGGACGCTCTGTACAGGAAAGGCCGGGAATATGATGTCTGCCAGCACATCTATACGCAGGATACGGTCTATCTCTACAACAGCAATGAGGATGAAGTCAGCTTCCTCAACAACCGTCAGGACTTCATTGAAATCTATGATGAGGATCTGTCATTTTTGAAAGATCAGCAGATCATCAAGATCCTCTACCAGCATGTGGGATATGACTACCTCAATCCTGTCGAAAAAGAAGTTGCTTACCTGACGGGAGACTGTGAGGTCAGCTATTCCAGCGGCCGATATCTGGAATTCAATAAAAAAGGTGTCAGCAAAGGAAACGGACTGCGGCGTCTTGCGCAGATTCTCGGCGTGGATATGAAGGACACGATCGCTATCGGAGACAATGTCAATGATCTGTCCATGATCCGGGCCGCAGGGGTCGGTGCCGCCGTCGGCAATGTTTTTGAGGGGATTATCGATGAGTGTGACTATGTCGCGAAAGCTTCCAACGATGAGGGCGGCGTGGGAGAGATCATCGAGAAATATGTTCTGTGACCTCTTAGTTTTTCTGAATGGAAACAGGTGCTGAGTGCATGACTCTCCGGGAGACTTTCATTCAGACGGAAACAGCAGAGAAAACGGAGCAGAGGTTTGGCCTTTGACAGGGTGAAAACAGAGCAGCAAAACGCAGCGTTACGTGCAGGCCCTTTTCGGGCGGAAAGGAGATCTCAATATGAGAGAATGGACCAAGGAAGAAAAGTATCGTTATCTGAAGGATCCGCAGGAACTGGGCGAGCTGTACGAGAAGATTTCCGCATCTGTCTATCGCCAGCATTTCCACAACCAGGCGGTGACAGGCCTGATGAACGACCCTAACGGATTTGTCTGGCACGACAACCGCTGGCACCTCTTTTATCAGTGGTGCCCCTGGGGCGCAGTGCACGGCCTTAAGCACTGGTACCACATTATCTCCAAGGATCTGGTGACCTGGCGGAACCTGGGTGTCTGCCTTTTGCCTGATCAGGAGGACGGCTATGACAACAAGGGCGTCTACTCCGGCTCCGCTATGCCCATCGGCGACAAGATCTACCTCTATTATACCGGCAACCACAGGGATCCTGACTGGACCAGGCACGCCTACACCTGCCTGGCCCGTCTGGGAAAAGACGGCTGGCCGGAAAAATATCCCCTTCCTCTTTTCGGCGCCCATCCCGGCTACACCGAGCACCAGCGTGACCCCAAGATCATCCAGATCCCCGGCCAGGAAAAATATTACATGATCATTGGGGCGCAGACCCTGGATAAACGCGGCTGTGTTCTGGTCTACTCCTCTGAGCATCTGCAGCACGGATGGACCTTCCAGGGCGAGCTGAAGGTTCCCGGATTCGAGAATTTCGGCGACATGTGGGAGTGCCCCTCCATTGAGCATCTGGGCGGCACGGATGTCCTTCTTCTGTGCCCGCAGCATCTGACGCTTCCCGGCCGAGGCCAGAGCCAGAACCACAACGGCTATATTCTGGGCCATATGGACTGGGACAGCCTTACCTTTACACCCGACGGCCAATTCCACGTCCTTGATTTCGGTTTTGATTCCTATGCGGCGGCCTGTGCCAATAACCTGCAGGATGCCGACAAGGCCATTCTGATCGCATGGATGGGCGTGCCGGATGTCTCTTACCCGACGGACGAAGAGGACTGGGCGGGCTGCCTGACCCTTCCCCGCGAGCTGACAGTGCGCGGACGCCGTCTGATCCAGCAGCCTCTTCCCGAGCTCAAAAAACTCCGCGAGGAGAAGATCGTTCTCACTCCCAACCAGGCAGGATGCTTCCCGCTTCCCGTCGCGGCAGAGGTGGAACTGGACTGCCGCAAGGGCGATGTCCGTCTGGATATGTTCACGGACAAGGACGGAAACGGCGGCCTTTCCATCTGCTACAGCGAGGAGAAAAAAGAGATCACCGTCGACCGCAGCGGCATGCATATCCGCTTCAACCAGTCCGAGGGCGAGAGTCGCACAAGGCCGCTGGAAAACGGCCTGCAGCACTTCCGTATCTTTGTTGACAGCAGTTCTATCGAGATCTTCGTCAACGACGGCGACGCGGTCTTCACCTCCCGCATCTTCCCTGATGCGGAGGAGCACTATTTCAAGGTGCAGGGAGATACCTTCAACCGCATGTGGACGCTGAAAAATGCCGTAAAGGACAGCTTCCTCATCTGACGTCGGCGCCTGCCGGAAGACCGGCGATAGAAGACCGGCGGTATTATTTACGGGATACGGGTTTACAGACATGAAGGAAAAAGAAAAAACAAATATCAGCAAATTTATTTCCAAGATTCTGCGGCACAGACCTGAGATCATCGGAATCAACCTGGATGAACATGGCTGGGCGGATGTTGAAGAGCTGATCCAGGGTGTCCGCCGTGCGGGGCATCCGGCATTCGACAGGGCAATGCTTGATGAAATCGTAGAGACGAATAATAAAAAGAGATACTCTTTGAGCGATGACGGAAGACTGATCCGGGCTAACCAGGGACACTCCATTCCTGTGGACGTGGAACTGCCGAAGATGACGCCGCCGGATATTTTATGGCACGGGACGGGAGAGTGTTTTCTGCCTTCGATCCAGGAGCAGGGAATCTTGCATATGAACAGGCTCTATGTACATCTTTCACTTGATGAGGCAACTGCGGTTCAGGTGGGCAGGCGTCACGGAAAGCCGGCGCTCCTTCGTGTCGACGCAAAACGCATGGACGAAGAAGGATTTGATTTTTATTATGCTGTAAACGGCGTGTGGCTCACCAAAACCGTCCCTGTCGGCTTTTTTCAAAGAGTCCCGGCCGAAGGCGTGTAATGCCTGGAAGGGAAGAAGTTTCCGCAGTGAATAGTTCTTTTTGCAATATTTGATATATGATCCGGTATTTGCAGGTACAGGCCCTCTCAAAGGGCCTGTACCTGCAATGCTGTAAGCAAAAAGTTTTTTCAGGCGGGATGGACAGCTTCCTTCACCTGATCTGTGTCTGTTTCAGCGGGCACCTGCTTTTGCCCTGTTTTTGCCATGCTTTTGCGGCCGGGTCCTGCAAATACGCTTCTTGCGCCGTTTCCGGCCTCATGGTATGATAGTTTTTACCGCGTATACTTGCGACATACTTTTTTGCCATACACATGAAGATGACATCTGCAGGTGAGATATGCAGAGGCATATGCAGATGACAGATGCAGAGAAACAAAACATGCAAATGAGACATGCATATGACAGTCTGATCCGTGTGCAGGGTGAATACAATATCTGACAGGAGGAACCATCAACATGGGAGAGGAAAAGAAAATCATGCTCTCGGGCATCCAGCCGAGCGGAGATCTGCATCTGGGAAACTATCTTGGAGCGATCAAGAACTGGGCGGACCGCGTCAATGATTATGACTGCTATTATTTCATGGCGGATATGCACACGATCACTGTGCGTCAGGATCCGAAGGAGCTGCGCCGCCGTTCTTTGGAAATGCTTGCGATTTATATTGCCTGCGGACTGGATCCGGAGAAGAACACACTGTTTCTGCAGTCCATGGTTCCCGCACACGCACAGCTGGGCTGGGTGCTTGACTGCTATACAATGTTCGGCGAGCTGACCCGTATGACCCAGTTCAAAGATAAGTCAGAGAAGCACAAAGATAATATCAACGCGGGTCTGTTCACCTATCCTTCCCTGATGGCGGCAGATATCCTTCTTTACCAGCCTCACTATGTACCGGTCGGCGAGGACCAGAAGCAGCACGTGGAGCTCTGCAGAAACATCGCCAACCGTTTCAACAACATCTACGGTGACGTCTTCCGCGTACCGGAGCCCTTCATCAGCAAAGTGGGAGCCAGGATCTACGGCCTGACGACGCCGGACTCCAAGATGTCCAAGTCGATCCCCCAGGGCTGCGTCTTCCTCATGGATGAGCCCAATGTCATCATGAAGAAGTTCAAACGCGCGATCACCGATTCCGATACGGAAAACTGTGTACGCTTTGACAGAGAGAACAAGCCCGGCGTGGCCAATCTCATGAATATCTATGCCACCATCACCGGCAAGACCTTCGAGGAGATCGAGAAGGAGTTTGCGGGACAGGGCTACGGGGTCTTCAAGCCCGCCGTCGGCGAAGCGGTCGTGGACTGTCTCAGTCCCATCCGCGAGGAGGCAAAGCGCCTGATCGCCGACAAGGCCTACCTCGACACTGTTTACAAAGAGGGTGCCGCAAAGGCTTCCTATATTGCAAACAAGACCCTGCGCAAAGTGTATAAAAAGATCGGTTTCTATCAGCCCAAATAAGCGGACCGGCGTGCACAGATGCAGAAATTCAGACGGCAGCAGGTCAGACGAGGGAACATTGCGGGCAGCGCCGGCAATTCAGACGGCAGCAGGTCAGACGAGGGAACATTGCGGGCAGCGCCGGCAATTCAGACGGCTGATCACCTCAGGGTTTCAGACATCGGAAAGGGAGAGTCATGAATTTTCTGGAAGAGAGAATTTTGAAAGACGGACAGGTCAGGGAGGGAGACATCCTCAAGGTGGACAGCTTCCTCAACCATCAGGTGGATATCACACTGTTGGAGCAGATCGGCGAGGAGTTTTATGAACACTTCAGGGATAAGCGTATCACGCGTGTCCTGACGGTGGAATCATCCGGCATCGCCATCGCCTGCCCCGTGGCGCGCCGTTTCGGCGTTCCGGCTGTATTTGCAAAAAAAGCGCGCAGCATGAACCTGGATGGGGACCTCTATACCTCTATCGTGCATTCCTACACCTACAATGTGGATAATGTAGTCACCCTCTCCAGACAGTATCTGCACGCGGACGACAGTGTTCTGATCGTGGATGATTTCATGGCAAACGGAAAAGCCGTGCAGGGCCTTCTGGATATCTGCGGCCAGGCAGGAGCACAGGTGGCAGGGATCGGCATTGCGATCGAGAAGGGATTCCAGAACGGCGGAAGGCTCCTTCGCGAAGCGGGCATGGATCTCTACAGTCTCGCAATCGTAGACTCCATGTCGGCGGACGGAACGATCGTTTTCCGTGCCCACTGATATCGGTGATCGGCTGAAAAAAGACGTCTGCACAGCAGAAATCAGAAAACGTAAAAAACGTCAAATGTCTTATAGCTGCTTTTGAGCAGACAGGTATTCAGAGGCAGCTCTGAATACCTGTTTTTTTTGACACGGCCCGTGTAATGTTTTCCGCCTCACGGCGGACACGGGCCGGTCGCGGGCAGAGGGCCCCCTATTTGCAGAGCCGCCATAAGGTATCTTTTGCCTGACAGCGGACGGCAGCCCGCGGGAGGGCAATTGGCGCAAGAGGGCGGCAGAGCCGCCTCCGCCCCGGCGGCACGTTACACTCCGGTCAGAGTGTGGTAAAATACAGAAAGCTGCGTATATAGAATTGAATCATTTTTTACGGAGCGGCATGGCAGGAAAGGATTATCGGAAAGGATTATAATGAGGGGCAATACAACAGAAAGCTTTTCACAGATACAGCTGATCACGCAAGGGGCTGCGATCGCAGCAATTTATGTTGTGCTCACTTTGGTATTCGCGCCGATTTCCTACGGGGCGGTGCAGGTCAGGGTTGCGGAGGCACTGACCATCCTTCCCATGTTTACAACGGCTGCCATACCCGGCCTGTTTGCCGGATGCCTGCTGGCAAATTTCATCGGCGGGGCGGTCATTTGGGATATCATTTTCGGGAGTATTGCTACTTTGATCGGGGCAATTCTGGGATGGAAGCTGCGCAGAAACCGCTGGCTGGTCCCGATTCCCGCCATTGTGTCCAATACGGTCATTGTCCCTCTGGTCCTTTTTTATGCCTATGGGGTCAACATTCCGATTCCGCTTCTGGCAGTGTATATTGCTGTCGGCGAGATCATAGGCTGCTATGTTCTGGGCCAGCTGCTGGCGGAAGTGCTGCTCCGCAATCGCAAATATATTTTCGGCCGGAAAGACTGAAACAAAAGGTCCGGAAACGGACAGGATGATCTGCTTTTCGACAGTACAGTACATGAGAGGAGGATTTCTTATGGCAGAAGATATCAATAAGGGCATGCAGAAAATAGGTGATGACGATCTCTTTTCCGTTTCCGGAGGTATGTCCGGAGAGGGCCTGCATACTGACGCTGAAAGTTTTTATAGAGGACTGGGGAATGCCTTTTTTTCCGGGATAGAGGGAAAGAAGGGGACCGGGGGAATGCCCGGCTTTGCAGGTGATGAAACGGGAGACGCCGGCGGGGCAGGACTTGGCATCGCGATGTCGGAGTGCCCTGTCTGCGGAGAGATGACAGAGCACATAGTTTTCACCGGCGGAAGGGGAAAATGTAAAACCTGCGGCAATATCAAGGAAAAACTGTAAGACCTGTAAGTCCGTGTCCGCAATGACAGCGTGGACCGGCTGTCCCGGGACGGGGATCAGGACTCACAAAAGAGACTGCAGTCAGGAGACTGGAACCAGGACTCACAAAAGAGACTGCAGTCAGGAGACTGGAACCAGGACTCACAAAAGAGACTGCAAGAAGGAGACTGGAATAATAGCATGTTTTTGTGAAATAACGTAAACACGTCCGGTCCCCGGGTGTTATAATGAATTGTGTCAAATCAAAGGAAGAATAAAATGGCTGAAATGGAAAAAATGAATGATCTGGATCTTATGAATGTGGCGGGAGGCGTCGGAACCGCCGGGGAACTGAAGTGGAAATGGGTCATGTCCGATCCGGGAGAGGGCTATCTTGCTCTTCGCTCCGACCCTTCGGTCTCTGCCGACAATGAAGTGGCCAGGCTTGTCAGCGGGACGGCCTTTCAGATCCAGCCGGATAATACCAACGGTGAATATGTCTATGCGTATTTTAACGGCATGAATGGCTGGGTCGATTTTAATAAGATCAAAGGATTTGAGATGCACGGCACAGCTTACTGATGATCTGAAGCAGGAGGCGTGAAAGACGTCAGCAGGCACACCTGCCTTGACCTCAGGATAACAGATGTTTTCGCGGGCAGGTTTAAAATGTGCGAAAACCTGCGTAAAAGGGCGAAGGCCCGGAGCGGGAATTCGCGATGTTACCCGGTCACAGCCCGGACAGGGCGTGACCCTCAGTAATGGAATGACAGCCGCCGGCCGTCAGCAGAATCCGCCGCCTGATCCGTATAGCGGGAAGGGGCTTATGCTGTCGGCCGGTTAATCAGGTTTATCCGGATACGGCGACGACAGCCGTCATCCCGGCAATGGAGGAGATGATGGATAAGCAACTGTTCAGAAAACAAAGTATTGATCGGATTTCTTCGCCGGAACAGCTTCAGGATTATATGCGGGTCACCAGCCCGGGGATCTGGATGGTTCTGACAGCGATCATTGTCATGCTGGCAGGTCTGATCATCTGCTCTTCGATCGGAACAGTGGAGACATCTTATCCTGTCGCGGCAGATGTGAAGGCGGGAGAAGCCAGTATCGTTCTGGACAAGGATACGGAGTATACGGTGAAAGAGGGCATGACGCTGCGCGTTGCCGGGGAGGATATCACGATCGAAAATGTCCGCCGGCTGGACAGCGGAGAGACTGTCGTGACGGCAGAGGTTTCCCTGCAGGACGGTACATATGATGCGAAGATCGTGACGGAAAGGATCACTCCGATCACCTTTTTGTTAAACTGACCGGGGCTCATCAGGTCCTGCGGGAGGGTGATCGTTTGCAGCCGGTACAGAACGGTATAGAACGGTACAGACCGGCAGTACAGACCGGCAAGCATAGCGCAGACCGGTAATGTCTCCGGCCGGTGTGCCATGAACAAGAGCTCTGTTGGAACTATTACGGTATAGTTGTGAGGAATGACTTCACTGATGGATAAGACAAGCAGAAAGATCAGACAGCCTGTCACCGGAAAGGTTGCCAAAGTTCCGGTGGTCATGCAGATGGAGGCGCTGGAATGCGGCGCCGCGTGTCTGGCAATGGTGATGGCATATTATGAAAAATGGGTGCCTCTGGAGGAGGTCCGCCGTGACTGCGGCGTCTCCCGCGACGGTTCCAATGCCAGAAATGTACTGCTCGCCGCCCGCAATTACGGGTTCGAGGCGGACGGATATCGTATGGAAATCAGCGCTCTCAAAGAGAACGCAGTATTTCCATGTATCATCCACTGGAACTTCAACCACTTTGTGGTCCTCAATGGTTTCAAGGGAAAAAATGCCGTCATCAACGACCCCGCGCGGGGCGTGGTCCGTGTGTCCATGGATGAGTTTGACAAGGCATTCACCGGAATCTGTCTGCTCATCCAACCGGGTGAGAATTTTGTCCCTTCCGGAAAAAAGAAGAGTACAATCGATTTTGCGGCCAGGCGGCTGTCCGGAGCAGGAGCAGCCGTCGTTTTTGTCATGCTCACTTCGATCATTGCAAGTCTGTTCGGGGTCATCAATCCTGTCATGTCCAGAATCTTTATGGACCGCCTGCTGACCGGGAGAAATCCGGACTGGCTCAATCCTTTCATAGCACTGATGGCGGCTCTGTGTGCCGCTCAGATTGTGGTGCAGTGGGCACAGGTCGTCTATTCCCTCAAGATCAACGGAAAAATGTCTGTTGTGGGAAGTACCTCCTATATATGGAAGGTGCTCAGGCTTCCCATGGAATTCTTTTCACAGCGCATGGCGGGAGATATCCTGCAGCGCAAGAACACAAATGCCTCTATAGCAGGCACGCTGGTGCAGACCGTGGCCCCTCTGGCCCTCAATACTGTCATGGCGGTAGTCTATCTGGTCCTGATGCTGCGCTACAGCCCCTTACTGACCATGATCGGTCTGGTCTCTGTGCTGATGAATCTCGTGATCGCGCGGTATATGTCGGAAAAGCGTGTAAACATGACCCGTGTGCAGATGCGTGATGCCGGGAAGCTGGCTTCTACGACTCTGGCGGGAATCAGCATGGCCGAGACGATCAAGTCCTCCGGCGCTGAAAACGGCTTTTTCCGCAGATGGTCCGGATATCAGGCTTCGGTGAATGCCCAGGAGATGAAATATGCGCGCATGAATGCTTCCCTGGGCTTAATCCCGGCCATGATCGGCGTCTGCGCAAACTATATGGTCCTTTTTACCGGAATCCTTCTGGCAATGGACGGGAACTTCACCATCGGTATGATCACGGTTTTTCAGGGATTTCTGACTTCCTTCATGGGACCTGTTTCCACACTGATCGGAGCCGGACAGACGATCCAGGAGATGCGCACGGACATGGAGCGTGTCGAGGACGTCATGCAGTATCCGGATGATCCGTTTATAAATGAAAAGCCTGTGAGCGAGGAGGAAGATTACTCCAAACTGAGCGGGAATGTCGAGCTGAAAAATGTCACTTTCGGATATTCACCTCTCGGAGAGCCGGTCATAAAAGACTTTTCCATGTCTCTAAAGCCCGGAAACCGGGTGGCTATTGTCGGCCCCAGCGGCTGCGGCAAATCGACTCTCAGCAATCTGATCTCCGGCCTTTATAAGCCCTGGAGCGGAGAGATCCTTTTCGACGGGAAGCCTATCTCCGAGATCCACAGAAGTGTATTTACGGGATCTGTGGCTGTCGTCGACCAGGAGATCATTCTTTTTGAAGATACAATCTCCGCAAATATCCGCATGTGGGATGAGAGTATCGCGGACTTCGAAGTGATCATGGCCGCAAGAGACGCGCAGATTCACGATGATATTCTCCGCAGGCCCGGAGGATATCAGGGAAAAATCACGGAAAACGGCAAGGACCTTTCCGGCGGCCAGCGCCAGCGCCTTGAGATCGCCCGTGTACTGGCGCAGGATCCCTCCATCATCATTCTGGATGAGGCTACGAGTGCCCTCGATGCCAAAACGGAGTATGATGTGGTCAAGGCGATCTGTGACAGAGGCATCACCTGTATCGTGATCGCGCACCGCCTTTCTACGATCCGCGACTGCGACGAGATCATCGTTCTGGAAAAGGGCGTGGTCGTGGAGCGCGGTAAACATGAGGAGCTTTATGCGGCCGGCGGAGCATACACGGAGCTGGTCACGAGTGAATGACAGAGCCGGTCACGAGTGAATGACAGAGCCGGTCACGAGTAAATGACAGAGCCGGCCGGTCAGCAGAGGATCGAGGATCGGAAGAGGTAACAAGATGGGATGGTTTGATGAACAGATCAGAGAGCGGATGAAGAGCGATCAGGAGCTGCTGGAGGATTCCTATCTGCAGATCGCGGGAGCCGTGCTGGGAAACTACATGGGCTCGCGTTTGGAGGACGAGCAGCTGGTCGCTAAGGAAGCGCTGGACGATGTGCTGAAATACTATCACTATAAGCCTGTCGAGGTTCCGGATACGATTCATGACGTAAATGAACAGCTGGACTACGTGCTGCGCCCTCTTGGACTGATGACGAGAGACGTGACTTTGGAGAAGGGCTGGTACAAGGACGCATTCGGCCCCATGCTGGGTGTCTACATGGAGAAAAATGAAGACCGGGCCGGGAGTGCCCCGGACTCTGCAGGAGATGGGAAAGAGCCCGCGGAAGACGACAGCGGCTCTCAGGAAAGCAGGGAGGAGCAATCCGGCCAGGGAGGAACCATGGTCGCTCTTCTTCCCGGCAGAGTCAGCGGGTATCGTTTTCGTGACCCCGGGACGGGAAAAATGACCAGGATCACCCGTGCAAATGCAGCCCGCATTGCTCCGGACGCATTGTGTTTCTATCGTCCGCTGCCGATGAAGAGCCTTGGTATCCCGGATCTTCTTCTCTACATGAAGAACTGCATTTCCTCGAGCGATGTTATCCAGATCTTCCTCGCGACACTTGCGGTGACACTGACCGGTATGATCGAGCCCAAGGTCTATCAGATGATCACCGGTCCCGTGCTCGAGAGCAGGAGTGTCTCTCTCCTTATGGGAACTGCGGTCTTTCTGCTGTCGGCTGCCTTTGCCTCACAGCTTCTGTCAGTGGTCCGGTCACTGGTCATGAGCCTTATTTCCACGAAAGCCTCTCTTGCGGTGGAATCATCCGTCATGATGCGGCTGCTGTCGCTGCCCCTGTCCTTTTTCAGACGCTACTCCTCAGGCGAACTGTCCAGCCGTACGACAGCTGTCAGTTCCCTGTGCAACATACTTCTGACCAATATTTTTTCCATAGGTCTGAGCTCCCTGCTTTCTCTTTTGTACATCACACAGATTTTTAATTTCACACCGCTGTTGGTATGGCCGTCTATTGTGATCATCCTGGTCACTGTGTGCGCAAGCTTTGTGACCTCTCTGATGCAGATCCGTATCTCCAGAGAAAAGATGAAGCTCGGGGCACAGGAAGCAGGCATGAGTTATGCCATGATCAGCGGAATCCGCAAGATTCGTCTCTCCGGTTCCGAAAAACGCGCGTTCGCCCGCTGGGGCAGGCTTTTTGCCAGAAATATGGAGATGGAATATAATCCTCCCATGTTTCTGAAGATCAACTCTGTTATCATGACGGCGATCTCGCTGATCGGCAACATCGTTCTGTATTATCTGGCTGTGCGTTCCGGCGTTGGCCCTTCCGGCTACTTCGGCTTCAGTGCGGCCTACGGCAGAGTAATGGGTGCCTTCTCCTCACTGGCGGGCATTGCCATTTCCGTGGCGTCGATCCCGCCTGTCCTTGAAATGGCGGAACCGATCCTGAAGACAGAGCCGGAGATCACTTCCGAAAAGGAAGTGATCACATCGATCCGGGGAAGCATTGAACTGAACCACATTGCTTTCCGCTATGAGAAAGACACCCCCCTGGTCTTTGAAGATCTCTCTCTGAAGATCCGCGCGGGAGAATACGTCGCCATCGTGGGAAGGACCGGCTGCGGCAAGTCGACCCTCGTTCGTCTCCTTCTGGGCTTCGAGAAGCCGGAGAAGGGCGCCATCTATTATGACGGACATGATCTGAACAGGATCGATCCCCGCTCGATGCGCAAAAAGATGGGTGTCGTTACCCAGAACGGCCAGCTTTTCCAGGGCGATATCTTTGCCAATATCACAATCTCCGCGCCTCACCTGACCTTGAAAGAGGCCTGGGAAGCGGCCGAAATCGCAGGCATTGCACAGGATATCCGCGAGATGCCCATGGGAATGAACACGATTATTTCCGAGGGTACCGGAGGTATTTCGGGAGGTCAGAAGCAGCGTCTGATGATCGCGCGCGCAGTTGCTCCCAAACCGGATATTCTGATCCTGGATGAGGCCACCAGCGCCCTGGACAACAAGACCCAGAAACAGGTTTCCGAGGCCCTGGACCGCCTGCGCTGCACCCGCATTGTCATTGCCCACCGCCTCAGCACGATCCGTAATTGCGACCGGATCCTTCTGATCGAAGACGGAAAGATCGCCGAAGAAGGGACCTATGAGGAACTGATCGAAAAGGGCGGCTCTTTTGCCCGGCTGGTCGAGAGACAGAGACTGGATACATGAACAAACAGCGGGGAAAAGCCGGTAACAGAGCGCCTGCTGTTTGCCGTATTTTCATTAATGTGTTATGCTGTATGGTGTGTACATTATTTTTTTCATAGAATGCTTTTTCTCGGTAAATAATGAAAAAACTGTCTAACAGCATCGCTTTTAAAAGCATAGCGGGAATAGTGGCACTGCTGATCGTTTTTTCTGCAATCCTGGGCATAATCGGAAATGTGGAGTATTCGCGCGCGCTCATGGAACAGTACGCCGAAGGCGCCTTTTATACTGCGGATGCGGCCTCTCTGGCTGTAAAACCCGACCACCTGCAGATCTATCTCAACAACGGGGGAACAGGAGAAGAGTTCGACAATGCGCAGAGCATGCTCAGCAAATTATGTGATTCCCAGGGGGCCGCATTTATATATGTGATCCAGCCGGATCTGACAGACTATGCGCATATCACTTTCGTCCTGGTCGGAGTCAATTCAGATAATACTTATCCTGTCTACAGCTGTGGCTATGTCAGGGAGACGACCAATGAGGAGTACCGCCGCAAATACAGAGCATTGTATGAGGAAAAGTCGGACAGGGAACTGGTGATCAGGGATAAGGGATATATTGAGACAGATCCCCATATCACAGCCATGATCCCTCTCATAGGAGCGGATGGGAAAACGAAAGGAATTCTCTGTGTCCAGCGTCAGATGGACAGGGTTGCGAGTACCAGAAAATCCTACCTGATCAAGATTTTCTTTGTCATGTTTTTGAGCATGATTCTGGCTGCCATCAATCTGGGATTATACCAGAGCAGGGTGCTTCTGAATCCGCTCAAGATCATTATCAAAGAGGCGTCCCGCTTTTCCACGGAAAACGTCAAGGCGGAAAAGAAGCTGACCCAGGTGATCCGCAACCGGGACGAGATCGGAGAACTGGCAAGGGCCATTGACGAGATGGAGGATCAGATTACCGGCTATGTCGATCATCTGACCCGTATTACCGCGGAAGAGGAGAAGATCCGAACAGAGCTCTCCCTTGCAGCCCGTATTCAGGCAGCCATGCTTCCGGATGTGTTTCCTCCTTTCCCGGAGAGGAAAGAGTTCGATCTCTATGCGCTGATGGATCCCGCAAAGGAAGTGGGCGGTGATTTTTACGATTTCTTCCTGATCGACAATGACCACCTCTGTCTGGTCATCGCCGATGTTTCCGGAAAAGGCATCCCCGGTGCCCTGTTTATGACGATTTCCAAAGTTATTGTGGAAAACACTGTCATGAACGGAAAAGGGCCGGCCCAGGTGCTGGAATCCGTCAATGAGATCATCTGTGCGCACAACCGCGAGGAAATGTTTGTGACAGTCTGGCTCGGGATTCTGGAGATTTCCACCGGGAAGCTGACCGCGGCCAATGCAGGACATGAATATCCGGCGGTCACAAAGCCGGGCGGTTGTTTTGAATTGATAAAAGATCCGCACAGCTTTGTCATAGGCGGCATGGATGGTGTAAAATATAAAGAGTACGAGCTTCAGATCGAGCCCGGATCAAGACTCTTTGTGTACACGGACGGCGTTCCGGAAGCTGCTGACAGCAATGACCGGCAGTTCGGGACACAGCGTATGCTGGAAGCCCTCAATGAAAATCCTGCGGCTTCCGCCAAGGAGATCATCTGCAGCGTACGCCTGGCAGTGGACCGTTTTGCCGCAGAGGCGGAGCAGTTCGATGATATGACAATGCTCTGTCTGGAATATAACGGCGGCAGTGCAGACCTGCAGGATAGGTCAGCCGGTCCTGCATCCGGCTCTATCATTGATCCTTTAACCGATCCTGTAACAGAAGCTGCGGATCCCTTGAATGAATCCTCAGCTGATTCTTTAACTGAATCTTCAGTGGATTCTTCAGCTGAATCTTCAGCGGAATCTTCAGCTGATTCTTTAACTGATCCCCGGACACAAGTTACAGATCCTTTAAAAGATATTGCAACCGGATTATCTATTAATCCTTCAAATGAACCTGCAGCGGATTCCTCAGAAAATCAGCTGGCTGGTCATTTCACTGATACCGAAAACAGTGCCGGAAATGACTGCATTGCAGACATGGCCGGCGGCAGCAGGAGTACCGGCGGCGCCGGTGCGGAGGAGAAATCTGTGAAAGAGTTGACCCTGGAAGCAACCCTGGAAAACCTCCATAAGGTTACAGACTTCATTGACGGCATTCTGGAGGAACTGGAGTGCCCGATGAAAGCACAGATTCAGATTGATGTCGCCATCGATGAGCTTTTCAGCAATATCGCGAGGTATGCTTATTGCAAGGGTATCGGCAAGGCGACTGTCCGTCTGGAGGAAGAGCGGGATCCTCGTGCAGTGCGGATCACCTTTATAGACCAGGGCGTTCCGTACAATCCATTGGAGCAGAAGGACCCCGATATCACACTTGCGGCAGAGGATCGTCCAATCGGAGGCCTCGGTGTCTTTGTTGTCAAGAAGACCATGGATGATGTCCGGTATGAGCACAGGGATGGGAAAAACATTCTGAGTATTCTAAAAAAGATTTAAGCCGTCCGTTTCAGGAACAGCGCTTATTCTTTCCTGTAACTATTAACAATGATGTAATTTAACAATGATGTAATGCTGCACTGGATAACATATGGCGTTCGGTTAAGCAACAGACACAGACTGTACTTCTGAGCGCAAATCATTAATATTCAAAAGGAGATCAAAAAATGCTGAACATTCAGAAAAACAAGAACGGTACAGACTTCGCAATCGCGCTTGAGGGCAGACTTGACACAACTACAGCTCCGCAGCTTGAAAAAGAACTCAAGGACGATATCGATGGCGTCTCTGAACTCAGTTTCGATTTTTCAAAGCTGGAATATATTTCCTCCGCCGGCCTTCGTGTCCTTCTGTCCGCTCAGAAGATCATGAACAAGCAGGGCCACATGGTAATCTGCAATGTCAATGATGACATTATGGAGATCTTCGAGGTAACAGGTTTTTCTGATATCCTGGACATTGAATAAAAAACTGAACGCAGTACTATCAGTTCTGCATACGAAAAGGCACACCGGGGGAAAAGGTGTGCCTTTTCTTTTTTCTGCATTTCATGAGTCACTGGAGACGGTTCTGAATAACTCATTGCGCGCAATGAGTTATTCAGAACCGTCTCTCGTGACTCATTGGCGGAAATCCGGTTGTTTCAAAAAACTGCTTGTGGTATAATTCTTATTTGCGTCGGGCTGAACATGTATCTTGGGATAAAGGAACCGGGGGCCGCTTTTTGTGCAGGATCGTGTCTGCAGCGGGACCGGCATACGAAAAACGGCGCGCAGAAATTACAGGAATGACTTGAATAAAGGAGAAAATAGAGAAAAATGAAACTGGGTATTGTCGGACTTCCGAATGTAGGCAAGAGCACACTTTTCAATGCGCTGACAAAAGCCGGCGCAGAGGCAGCAAACTATCCCTTCTGCACCATAGACCCCAATGTCGGCGTAGTTGCGGTACCGGATGAGAGAATCCGCCTTCTTGGCGAGATGTATCATTCCAAAAAGGTGACACCCGCCGTGATCGAGTTTGTGGATATCGCAGGACTTGTCAAGGGCGCGTCCAAGGGTGAGGGCCTGGGCAACCAGTTCCTGGCAAATATCCGTGAAGTCGACGCCATCGTCCACGTTGTGCGCTGCTTTGAGAACGAGAATGTTATTCATGTCGACGGAAGTGTTGACCCGCTCCGCGATATTGAGACCATCAATCTGGAGCTGGTCTTTGCTGACCTCGAAGTGCTGGAGCGCCGCATCTCCAAGGTTGCCCGCACGGCCAAGATGGATAAGGAAGCCGGCAAAGAGATGGAGTTCCTCAAGAGGGTGCGCGAGCACCTGGAGGGAGGAAAACCCGCATCCCTTCTGACAGCGGAAGGTCTTACAGAGGATGAAGAGAAATGGCTGCAGTCCTACAACCTTCTGACCGACAAACCTGTCATCTACGCAGCAAATGTCTCCGAAGATGATCTTGCCAACGACGGCGCCGACAATGAAGGCGTGCAGAAGGTCCGCGAGTACGCGGCAGAGACAAACAGCGGTGTCTTTGTCATCTGTGCCAGCATTGAGTCCGAGATCGCGGAACTTGACGACGACGAAAAGGCCATGTTCCTCGAGGATCTTGGCGTCTCCGAAGCCGGTCTCGACAAGCTGGTCAAGGCAAGCTATACGACTCTGGGTCTCATGAGCTTCCTTACCGCAGGTGAGGACGAGACACGTGCCTGGACCATCAAGATTGGTACCAAGGCTCCCCAGGCAGCAGGCAAGATCCACAGCGACTTCGAGCGCGGATTCATCAAGGCGGAAGTCGTCAACTACAAGACACTCCTCGAGCTGGGCTCTCTTGCGGCTGCCCGCGAAAAAGGCCTTGTCGGCATGGAAGGTAAAGACTATGTCGTCAAAGACGGCGATGTGATCTTATTCCGTTTTAATGTATAAAAAGAGAAGGAGCGAAGAAAAGCCGGAGAGCTCTGTGCCTTCACAAACACCGGGGAGACATTGACGAGCGTCCGGATATGAGGAAGATTTATGGAACAAATGATGGGAGATATGGACATTGCCTTTCCCAACCTGGGAATCTATCTGCGCAATGTTCCCAAGACGATCATGATCGGCAATTTCGGGATTGCGCTCTACGGAATCCTGATCGCAGCGGCTATGCTGATGGGCATCACCGTCGCAGCGAAGATTGCAAAAAAGACGGGGCAGGATCCGGATCTGTACTGGGATTCCTTCGTCTGGATCGTGATTTCCGCAATAGCGGGTGCCCGCATTTATTACGTGATATTCATGTGGGATTATTATAAGGATAACCCCATTGAGATTTTCAACCTGCGGGGAGGCGGCCTTGCGATCTACGGCGGTATCATCCTGTCCGTCATCACAATTTTCATTTTCTGCAAAAAGAAAAAGGCAGATCCATTCCTGTTTCTTGATACGATAGGCTTCGGCCTTGTCCTCGGACAGGTTCTGGGCCGTTGGGGCAACTTCTTTAACAGAGAGGTCTTCGGCGAATATACGGACAACCTGCTCGCCATGCGTCTGCCGATCTCCATGGTGCGCGCATCTGATATCAGCGAGAGCATTTCCGCCCACATGGAGGCGGGAACCAATTACATCCAGGTGCATCCGACCT
Source organism: uncultured Lachnospiraceae bacterium (assembly GCA_900318375.1). Classification (GTDB taxonomy): domain Bacteria; phylum Bacillota; class Clostridia; order Lachnospirales; family Lachnospiraceae; genus CAG-791. The sequence goes on along the minus strand of ONKG01000018.1, from coordinate 41,368 downwards.
TCCTTTATGAGGGAATGTGGAACCTGATGGTCTTTTTCATCCTGGTGATCTGCCTTAAGAAAAAGATTAAGCGCTTTCATGGTGAATTATTCCTGGTCTATCTGGCCGGATACGGGATCGGACGTGCGATCATCGAAAATATCCGCACAGACCAGCTCTATATCCCGGGAACAAAGGTCCCGGTCTCCATGGTTCTCGGAATCGTTGTGGCAGCTGCTTCGATCATTACGATTATTGTCGGAAGAAAACGTTTCACACTTATAAACCCCGCAGAGGAGTCCGGACAGGAGCCTCAACAGGATACGGAAGAGGAAACCGGACCGGAAACAGAAGAGGAAACCGGACCGGAAACAGAAGAGGAAACCGGAGCGGAGGCTGAAGAAGAAACCGGAGCGGACGTAGGACAGGAAGCTGAACGGGAGCCTGAAGAGGACACAGAAGAGGATTCGGAAGAGGAATTCGGACCGGACACGAAAGAAAAAACAGAATAGAGAACAGAGGAAAACATGCTGAACCCTGTATTGCATGCAGTACAGTGCGGCATCCCGAAATGTTAAAAAATACGCAGTCGTAAAAGTCTCGGACAGAGACCTTTACGGCTGTTTTTTTCTGTTCTTTTCATTTGCAGTTACGCGCAGCGCCGCCTGCTGCAGCAGCCTGTTTTTATACTTGTTTTCAGACTTTGCTGTGTTTTCCGGAACATAGCGCAGCGGGGCTTTTTTATGAAAATGAATATTTTTTTCGAACAGCAATCGAACACAATTCCGATATCTTTGGAATCGGACCGAAAAGGCTGCTGCACACAGCTCCGGCAGAGTGTGTACGGCTCGAACAGAGCTCGAACATCCGGAAAAACCTTCCCAAGGTATTGAAAAGTGATGGTTGAATTGGTATTATTGACATTAAAGTGGGTAAATGTGGAGGAAAGTGGCGAATGTTCATGGGTTCCTACGATCATTCCCTCGATGCCAAGGGGAGAGTGATCATTCCTTCCAAGTTCAGAGAAGCCTTAGGCGAGAAATGCGTGGTCACGAACAGTCTGGACCAGTGTCTCTGCGTCTACGATATGCCATCCTGGGAACGCTTCGTCCAGAAGCTTTCCGGGCTTCCTTATAATACCCGCAAACAGCGCGAACTCGTCCGTTTCTTCATGTCCAATGCCACCGAGGTGGACCTGGACAAACAGGGGAGGATCCTAATTCCTTTAAACAACCGCAAACACGCTCATATTGAGAAGAATGTGATCATGATGGGCGTCGGCGCCCGGATTGAGATCTGGGATCCTGAAACCTACGAGTCGGAAGGCATCAGTGACGATATGAACGAGATTGCCGAGGAACTCCTCGGAAACGGATTTGAAATCTGACAACTGATATTATTCCCCCTTCCCGGGTTTTTCCATAGGCGGCTGCGTAGGGGTGCGGCAGGATACAGAGTGATTCTCCATATAGACGATAAGACGGTATTCGTCCGGAGAACCGCAGCGTAAAAGACGGTGCGCTGGTTCTGATGCTGCCGCACAGACGCGGCGAGAGGTAAGACATTGGAATTTAAACACACATCGGTGCTGCTCGAAGAGGTCCTTGAGGGCCTCAGGATCAGGCCGGACGGAATTTATATAGACGGGACGCTCGGCGGAGGCGGTCATTCCTTTGAAATCGCTTCGAGGCTTACGCAGGGCGGACACCTGATCGGGATCGACCAGGATGAGGATGCCCTTGCGGCGGCAAAAGAGAGACTCGCTCCCTTCGGAGACAGGGTCAGTTTTGTGCATGACAATTATGAAAACATGGAAAATGCCGTGCGCGCCTTTTTCGGCGATGGAGAGACTGTCGGCAGGGTCAACGGAATTCTGCTGGACCTGGGAGTTTCTTCTTACCAGCTGGACAATCCGGAAAGGGGCTTTTCCTACAGAGCTGACGCGCCGCTGGATATGCGTATGGACCGCAGCGCGGCAACGAGCGCCAGGGATATTGTCAATGATTACAGCGCGCAGGAGCTGACGCGAATCCTGCGGGATTACGGCGAAGAGCGGATGGCGGCTAAGATCGCCGCAAATATTGTGCGTGCCAGAGAAGAGGCACCCCTGGAGACCACCGGCCAGCTCGTGCAGATCATCGAGAGATCTATTCCGATGAAAATGCGTGAGAAGGGCGGTAATCCGTGTAAGCGGACTTTCCAGGCGATCCGGATTGCCTGCAACAGGGAGCTTGAGGTTCTGGAGGATTCTCTGGATTCCATGATTGAAATGCTGGCTCCGGGCGGACGGCTGTGTATCATCACCTTCCATTCTCTGGAGGACCGCATCGTCAAAAATGCCTTCCGCAGAAATGAAAATCCCTGCATCTGCCCTCCTGAATTTCCTGTCTGTGTATGCGGACGGACTTCCAGGGGGCGGGTGGTGACCCGCAAACCCATTCTTCCCGGCAGGGAGGAACTGGAAGGCAACCGCCGGTCCGCAAGCGCGAAACTGCGGGTCTTTGAAAAAAAGTAACAATGACTCCCGTCAGCACAGGAGTCAGAGCAGGAGTCAGAGATGGTAAGAACCCTGAATGCAGACCGAGATTCTGCATTTGACAGCAAATATTATATGTCGACCGGCCAAAGACGCTCCGGGCGGGGAAATGTCAGAATTGCCCGCACGGCAGAGAAGGTAACAAATGAGAGGCCTGCGCAGACCCGCACAGGAAGCAGGGCACAGGCATCGGGGAAGACGAGACAGGCGCAGCCGTCAAGCCGCAGCCGGTCACAGGCGCAGCCGCAGGCAGCCAGGCAGACAAAGCAGGCACAGGCGCAGCCGTCAAGCCGCAGCCGGTCACAGACACAGCCGCAGCCGACCAGGCAGACACGGCAGGTGCAGCCCAGGTCGGCAAGACCTGCTCAGGCACAGGCGCAGCCGTCAAGCCGCAGCCGGTCACAGACACAGCCGCAGTCGACCAGGCAGACTAAGCAGGCACAGTCCCGGCCGCAGGCAGCCAGGCAGACAAGGCAGGTGCAGCCCCAGCCGGCCAGACCGGTTCAGGCGCAGGCGCAGCCGTCAAGCCGCAGCCGGTCACAGACACAGTCCCGGCCGCAGGCAGCCAGACCGGTTCAGTCTCAGCCGCAGCCGACAAGCCGCACCCGGTCACAGACACAGTCCCGACCGCAGGCAGCCAGGCAGACAAGGCAGACGCAGCCCGGGCCGGCAAGACCTGTTCAGGTTCAGTCGCAGCCATCAAGCCGCAGCCGGTCACAGACACAGTCCCGGCCGCAACCGGCCAGGCAGACAAGGCAGACGCAGCCGCAGTCAGTCAGGCGGACAAGGCAGACTCGCCCGTCAGGGCAAGTGTCTGAATATGGACAGACCCGTGAAGTCAGGCAGACAAGACAGACCCGCGCAGCGGAGCGGATCCCTCAATATGAACGCGCCCGTGCGGTCAGGCAGACAAAGCAGGCGCATGTGTACAGGCAGGCTCAGGAGCAGAAGAGCCGTGTCAACAGAAAAGCCGGCGGAGTAAGAGTGGATGAGGCGAGCCACGAGGAACGCGGAGCCGGACGCCGCAGCATTACTTCCATGAGTCTGCAGACAGTTGCAGGCATGATCGCAGTCATCGCGATCATGACAGTGATCCTGATTTCCTACATTAAGCTGCAGGCGGATGTCACCACAACATCCCGGCAGATCGCAAATCTGGAACAGCAGCTTACACAGATCAAAGCAGAGAATGATGCCGCCTACAACGAGATTAATGACAGTATCAGCCTGGAGGAAGTGCGCAGAAGAGCTATTCAGGATCTGGGAATGAAGTATGCGGACAGAGACCAGGTCGTGATCTATTCAGGTGCGGAGAAAGACTCTGTTCATCAGGTATCCTCTTTAAACGAAAACTGACGGCAGATATCGCCTGGCGGAAGATATTCCATGTCAGCGGATGCAGCCTGGCGGAAGATATTCCATGTCAGCGGATGCAGCCTGACGGAAGATATCTCATGTCGTCGGATGCAGCCTGACGGAAGATATCTCATGTCGTCGGATGCGGCCTGGCAGTGGATGCCGCCGATCAAAGCAGAAGATTGATATTTACAGGCCTGCCGCAAAGACTCATTGTGTCCCGGCAGAGCACTGTTGTGCAGAAATAAACGGACAAGGAAAGGAAAGCAGATACTTTGAGCAGGGAAGACAGAGAGCGCATGGGGCGCGCGGGAGGATCCGGCAATCGGAAGGTCCGGCGCGGTCCCAGACGTTTTACCATCAGTATGCAGAAGAGGCTGGTGGTTGTATTTTTGATGGTGCTGACAGCATTTATACTGTTGGCATTCCGTCTTATCCTGATCCAGCGCGACAATGGCCGCACATATACAATGCAGGTTCTCTCCCAGCAGGAATATAACAACAAAAGCCTGCCCTACAAGCGGGGAAGGATCACAGATGCAAAGGGAACGGTCCTTGCCGACAGCCAGCTTGTATACAATGTGATCATTGACGCAAGTCAGATCATGGAGAAGGATGAGTATCTTGAGCCTTCGCTCAATGCTGCCGAACGGCTGGGGATCAATAAGGAGGAACTCAGAGCCTATATAACGAAGCATCCCGGCTCCCAATATTACATTGCGTTTAAAAACCTTCCTTATCAGGATAAAAGGGCCTTTGATAAAGAAGTCGAAGAGGGAATCGAAGCAGAACAGGAGGCACAGCGGAAGGCGGTTGAAGAGGCTGAAAAAGCCGGAAAAGAAGCGTCCGAAGCCGAGAAGGTGGAACTTGTCTATTCCAACATAAAGGGAATCTGGTTCGAGGACAACTATATCCGCAACTACCCCTGCAGTACGCTGGCGGCGGATGTCATCGGATTTACTGTGGGCAATAATATCGGCTCCTTTGGTCTGGAGGAATACTACGACGATACATTAAACGGCGTTCCCGGACGTACTTACGGATATCTGGATGAGTCTCTGAACATAGAGCAGACAACCATTCAGCCGACAGACGGCAATAACCTGGTACTGACACTGGATGCCAATATACAGAGTATCTGTGAAAAGTATCTGAAGGAATTCAATGAGGAACTAAAGGATCATAAGCACAAGGGAAACGGCTCCAACAACGCTGCCTGTATCATCATGGATATAGACACCGGCGGAATTCTGGCGATGGCAAGCGAACCCGGCTTTGACCTCAATAATCCTTATGATATCGCGGCGGTGGCGGGGATGCCCAAGCTCAACGAGAAAGACGCACCCACCACAAGCTACATGACGGAAGGGGACGCGCAGGCGCTGTCCGATGCCGACCGATCCAGGTATCTGAATGCTCTGTGGAGTAATTACTGTGTCAGCGCTCATTATGAGCCCGGATCAACGGCAAAGCCTTTCACCACGGCCATGGGCCTGGAGACCGGGACTCTGAAGAAATCGGACAAGTTCCAGTGCAACGGCACTCTTCTTGTGGACGGCACATATATAAACTGTGCTCACCTGGAGGGCGATGGGCTTCTGGATATTTCCGGTGCCATTGAGCGCTCCTGCAACGTGGCATTGATGCAGGAAGCCATGAAAATCGGTCCCGAAACTTTCTGCAAATACCAGAACGTGTTTAATTTCGGACTTAAGACCAATATCGACCTCGCCGGTGAAGCGCGTACCGATGACTATCTGTATCAGGCAGAAGATATGGCGGACATAGACCTTGCGAGTAACTCTTTCGGGCAGAACTTCGAGGCGACTATGATCCAGATGGCATCCGGATACTGTTCCCTGATCAACGGCGGTTATTATTATCAGCCCCATATTGTGGACAGAATCACAAGCCCCGGCGGCTCGACAGTGCAGATCAACAGCCCCCGTATCCTCAAAAAGACTATTTCCGAGGAAACCAGTGACCTGATCAGAGAGTATTGCATTCAGGCAGTGGAAGGTGAACATGCAACAGGTAAACTTGCCCGGCCTGCAGGCTATCGGATCGGCGGCAAGACCGGTACGGCAGAGACGCTTCCCCGCGGAAACGGCCAGTATGTTGTTTCATTTCTGGGCTTTGCGCCCGCCGATGATCCGCAGATCTGCATTTACGTCGTGCTGGACCGCATCAACAACAAAAAGCAGGACGAAGCCGGCAGAGCCTGCATACTTGCAAGGAAGATTCTGACAGAAGTGCTCCCCTACATGAATATTTACATGACAGAGCCTCTGACAGATGAAGAGCGTCTGGAGCTCGAAGAACTCGGCCTCTATGATACCAACAAGCCTTCCTCTGAAGAAGAAGAGACAGGGGATGCGCAATAATCATTTTTGGAAAGGAACTGACAATTATGCATCTGGATGTAAATCTGACAGCGGCGGTGACAACGTTTCTGACAGCATTTCTGGTGAGTGCCGTCTCGGGCAAATTTATAATCCCCTTTCTGAGACGTCTTAAAGCCGGTCAGACAGAACGGGATGAGGGGCCTAAAAGCCATCTCAAAAAAACCGGCACTCCCAACATGGGCGGACTGATGATCCTGCTGGGGGTGACTGCGGCATGTCTTCTTCCCTTCAGAGGGCAGAGCCAGTCTATTCCGGTGCTCATTCTCACGATCGGATTCGGAATCATCGGATTCATGGATGACTATATAAAGGTTGTCAAAAAACGATCGGACGGGCTGTCTGTTTTGCAGAAGTTTGCCCTGCAGATCGTCGTGTCGCTTTTGTTTGCTTTTTATGTGCAGAAGATCCATTATGTTCCGCTGTCCATGAAGATTCCCTTCATGTCCGGCAATGTTCTGGATCTGGGTGTTTTTAATATCCCCCTCATGGTCTTTGTTATTGTGGCAACTGTCAACGGCACCAATTTTACCGACGGCGTGGATGGCCTCGCAAGCTGCGTCACCATCGCTGTGGCGGTCTTTTTTGTCATTGCAGCAGCTGCGGCCGCATCCAGTGTCGCTATGACCGGCACGGCAATGATCGGAGCACTCATGGGCTTTCTTCTTTATAATGCCTACCCCGCCAAGGTCTTCATGGGAGATACAGGGTCGCTGGCCCTGGGAGGCTTTGTCGCTGGCATGGCCTATATGCTGCGTCTTCCTCTGTTTATCCTGATCGTCGGCTTTATTTACGTGATCGAGGTAGTTTCGGTAATAATTCAGGTGACCTGGTTCCGCAGGACCGGAGGTAAACGCTTCTTCCGTATGGCTCCCATCCACCACCATTTTGAACTTGGAGGATGGTCCGAGGTCCGGGTCGTCGCGGTGTTCACGATCGTCACCGCTGTCCTGGGTGCCCTGGCGATCCTGGCACTTTAACGAGATAACAGGGGCAGCCCTTGCGTGCGAACCTTATACAGAAAACTGTTTATACGAAAGTTGATTTTTCGGATAAACGTTTTACGGAAAACAGTTTTACATAGAAAACAGTTTTATACAAAAACAGCTTTACACAAAAACAGTTTTACACAGAAAACAGTTTTACACAAAAACAGTTTTATACAGAAAACAGTAAGGAAAAAAGATGAACTTCACAGGAAAAAAAGTCCTTGTAATCGGCACAGGCCTCAGCGGAATCGGCGCGGCGCAGCTGCTCAGTACAGCCGGCGCTTTTGTCACGATTCTGGATCAGAATGAAAAAGCGCAGGAAGAGCAGATCCGGGGAAAATTTGACGGCGCATTGACAAAAGAAGAAATGGAGCGGATCTGCATCCGGATCGGAAATCTGCCGGAAGAAGGCGGCGCGGATGCCCCCTCACAGGCTTCCGCACAGGACTCCGCACAGAATGCCTCACGGGGCGGGAAGGATGGCTTCGATCTGGTCGTTCCCAGCCCTGCGGTACCGCTGGATTCACCGCTTCTTGTACAAATGGCAGAAGCCGGGGTGCCGATTATTTCCGAGATTGAGCTCGGATTCCTGTTTGAAAAAGGAAAAGTTCTTGCCATCACCGGAACAAACGGAAAGACCACAACGACGACTCTGGTGGGAGAAATCATGAAGGCGGCAGCGCAGAAAGGCCTTTACAGCCGTGCTTTTGTCGTCGGAAATATCGGCAGATCCTATGCCGCGGCAGCAATGGAGACGGATGAAAGATCTGTTACGGTCGGAGAGATCAGCTCCTTCCAGCTGGAGGCAGCCCATACCTTCCGCCCGGCCGTCAGCGCGATCCTGAACATTACCCCGGATCACCTGAACAGGCACTATACCATGCAGAACTATGCAGCGATCAAAGAGCGCATCGGTGTAAACCAGACGAAGAATGAGACATGTGTCCTCAACTACGAGGATCCCTACCTCCGTCCCTATGGCGAGCACCTGTGCCCGGCCAGAGTGGTCTGGTTTTCTTCCCAGACAAAACTCCGTGAAGGATACTATCTGGATGGCGACGATATCTGCCGGGCAGACGGCAAAGGCGGTGTCGACAAACTGATGAATGTCAATGACATGCAGCTGGTCGGTCTGTGCAACGCCGAAAACGTCATGGCAGCCATTGCCATCACGGAGGCGGCCGGAGTTCCAATGGATATGATCCTCTCGGTCATCCGTGAATTTCCGCCGGTTCCCCACCGCATTGAATTCGTCGGAGAAAAGGGAGGAGTCAAATATTACAACGACTCCAAGGCGACCAATCCGGATGCCGCGATCCAGGGCATCCGTGCCATGAAAGGCCCCACTGTCCTGATCGGCGGCGGCTATGACAAAAAGAACAGTTACGACGAGTGGATCGAAGCCTTCGACGGCAAGGTCAAAAAACTCGTTCTGATCGGGCAGACCCGCGATGATATCGCAGCCTGTGCCCGTGCCCACGGTTTTACGGAGATCCTCTTCTGCGACACATTTGAGGAATGCATGAAGACCTGCACCTCCCTTGCCGGACCGGGAGAGGAAGTTCTTCTGTCCCCTGCCTGCGCAAGCTGGGGCATGTTCCCTAATTATGAAGTCCGCGGAGATATCTTCAGAGAGTATGTCCGGAATCTTCCGGAATAAGACAGGAAAGCGGGAGAGTTTTGTTCGGAAAAAAAAGTAATACCACAAAAAACAGAAAATCGAAGAAAGCGCCTTCTGCCCTTGCCCGGAAGAAATCAGGATTAAATGATTACAGTCTTCTTTTCATTGTCCTGGTCCTGCTCGCGTTCGGCCTGGTCCTTTTGTATTCGACAAGTTCCTATATCGGTGCGGTCGAGCAGAACGACTCTGCCTACTATCTGAAACGTCAGCTCGTATTCACAGTCCTGGGTCTGGGACTGATGGCCCTGATTTCGATCATCCCCTACAGGTGGTGGAGATATTTGTCCATTCCCGGCTTCTTAGGTGCTGTTGGTCTGATCATACTGGTCATACCTTACGGAAGAGAGGTCAACGGAGCGAAGAGATGGCTGGATCTGGCCCCCGGTGTTTCCATACAGCCTTCGGAGATGGCCAAAGTCGCGATCATTGTTCTCACAGCATTCATTATTGAGCTGATAGGCCGCAGAAGACTTCAGACGGTCTGGGGGTTCCTCCTGCCCATGGTGCCTTCCGGCATCATTGCGGTGATGCTGTGGAAGATCACCAATAACATGAGTTCAGCCCTGATCATTCTGGCAATTTCTTTCGGCATGCTGTTCGTCGCCTGCCCGGATTACAAGCGCTTTATAGCTCTTGCCGCCATGGGTGTCGCGGGCTGTATCGGACTGGTCACCTATATAGTCCGGACGGCGGATCAGAACAATATGGGATTCCGCGGCGGACGTGTCCTGGTATGGCTGGATCCGCAGGCATATGCGGATGACACCGGTTATCAGACCCTGCAGGCCCTGTATGCCATAGGCTCGGGCGGTATATTCGGAAAAGGTCTGGGACAGAGTATGCAGAAGATAGTTGTGCCCGAGGCACAGAACGATATGATCTTCTCGATCATCTGCGAAGAACTGGGACTGTTCGGCGCGATCAGCATCATGGTCCTGTTCGTCCTTCTGATCTGGAGATTCATTCTGGTGGCAGGCAACGCAGTGGATCTCTATGGAGCATTGATCGTCACAGGTGTTATCACACATATCTCAGTACAGTCCGTCCTCAATATCGCGGTTGTGACCAACACCATACCGAATACCGGCGTTACACTGCCTTTTATCAGCTACGGAGGATCCTCGCTGTTCTTCCTGCTGGCGGAGATCGGAATGGTCATGGGTGTCTCACGGAAGAGCATCAAGGCTGAAGAGGAGTATGCACAGCAAATGAAGGGAAGCTGATAAAAAAAGAAAAAAACGAATGTTTTCCCACCATAAATTCATAAATTGAGCACGGAAAAACACACAGCAGCAGAAGGAAAGCAGTACTATGAAAAACGCAGCATCCATACAGAAAAATAGTGAGATGGAGATGAAGGTACACGGTATGTACGGGAGCACTGCCAATGAGGTGGACAGAGTATTCAGACGCAGAGTCCGCTCAGCACGTCCCTTATCGGGTGCCGGATCTGCCGGATCCCGCACAAAAGCAAAGATTCATCCCGGAGAGGCGGGCATTGTCAGCGGCAGGAGAATCCGTGTGGAGACACCGGATAGACCTCTTCTGCGCTCACTGAAGGGAATTCTCACACTGCGGGGAATCCTTCTGGTTCTCATTTCCGGCTTGTTTGTGGCGGCAGCTGTGATCCTCATGCTGTTCAATTTTGAATATGCAACGATTCACGGTAATACAAAATACAGCCAGGAACAGATTGAGTCGTTTATAACCAGAGGCTTCCTGGGGGAAAATACTTTTGTGATGGCCGTGAAGTATCATCACCGCAAGGTGACGGGCATTCCGTTCGTTGACCAGATTGATATAGACATAGTGAATCCATCGACTATAAGAGTCAATATTACGGAAAAGCCCACAGACGGCTGTATTTTCTACAAAGGAAGCAATGTCTACTTCTCAAATGACGGTATTATCCAGACGGTTTCCGGACGTACAGTAGAAGATACAACTGTTGTCAACGGTGTGGTTCTCACACATTCCGAAACAGGGGCGAGGATTCAGGCAAAGAATCAACTGGGACTGGATCTGACCCTGGAGCTGCTGCGAGCAGCAGACAAGTACGGAATCAGGGCGGACTCCATTGATGTTGACAGTAAGAGTAATCTGACAGTCACCTTCGGAGACGTAAAGGTTCTCGTCGGAAAGACCGGATTTGACCAGAAGATGTACAAGATGCATCAGATCCTCCCATACCTGGAAGGCAGGAGCGGAATCATCTCCATGACAGGATACGAGGATGACTACAATGTAGAGACCGGCAATATCGTCCTTTCTCCGTTTAAATCTGAAGAATCTGAATCTGAAAAAACGGAAGAGTCTGAGGGAACTGAAGCTGGACAGTCTGAAGAATCCGGGGAGAAAGACCAGGCTGACGATCAGGGATCCCAAGCTGAAACAGAAAATGAGGGAGAAACCGCAGCAGAGTCGGAAGACGGGAGCGGAGATGTGAATGAAGTTACGGAGCCTGCAGAGGAATCTCAGGCTCAGGATTCAGCAGAAGATTCTGCACAGACACCGGCGGAAGCGGATGCTCCGGCGGCGGCCCCGGCAGAGGGAGCTGAAGCTCAGACCGGCGCGCAGGAAGGAACAGAATCTGCACCGGCTGCTGCTCCCGGGGAGGTGCAGGGAGAAGAGCAGACTGCACCGGCTGCGGCACAGCAAGCACCGGCGGAAGGACAGGCGGCGGAATAATCGGCTGCGGCACCGGGCATAGAGCAGGCGGCACCGGCATCGGGATCTGTATCGGCTGCACAGTGAGAACAGCCGGAGGGAACAAGACCATTTATGACTTAAGGGACTTTCAAGTTCCTGTACTGGGCATTCAGAGCAGGTGCAAGACCGGATTTATATACAGTTTCAAGCGGTTTTTGAGTAAAAATAGTCTGAATATTGTCCAAAATATATTGATTGAATCGGAAAACAGGTATCCGGCAAGGATATCTGTTTTTCTTGACTTTTATAGTCAAAATCCCGCGGACAGTTAATAAACCGGAGAATTCGGCATTGATTATTCGAAAACCAGACTGTATTATAGTTTTGGCTTTAAAATATCTTCATGGTATTTTCATGTCCGGAATTATCAGCCGGACATATACTTTAAGAAATTAAAGAAAATTAAAGAAGAAAATTAAAGAAAAAGAAATCAGGAAACGAAGGAGGAAGTCACCGTGCTTGAGATTAAAACCAATGATACAGAGACCGCTTGCAAGATTATTGTCGTGGGCGTTGGAGGTGCAGGAAATAATGCAGTAAACCGAATGGTAGATGTCGATATTACCGGCGTTGAGTTCATCGGTGTGAATACAGATGTCCAGGCGCTTCAGCTCTGCAGAGCTCCCAAGCTTCTGCAGATCGGCGAGAAACTCACCAAGGGCCTTGGTGCAGGCGCTAATCCCGAGGTCGGCATGAAGGCTGCCGAGGAGAGCGCGGATGAGATCGCAAATGCCATCAAGGGTGCGGATATGGTATTCGTAACCTGCGGTATGGGCGGCGGAACCGGAACCGGTGCAGCTCCCGTAGTCGCAAAGCTTGCCAAGGATCAGGGCATCCTGACTGTCGGTGTTGTCACAAAGCCTTTCAGCTTTGAGGCCAGAAGCCGTATGACCCGTGCCATGGACGGCATTGAGAATATTAAGGAAAACGTTGATACCCTCATCGTGATCCCCAACGACAAGCTGCTTGAGATCATGGATCGCAGAACGACCCTTCCCGAAGCTTTGAAGAAGGCTGACGAGGTCCTTCAGCAGGCAGTACAGGGAATCACAGATCTGATCAATGTTCCCGCGATCATCAACCTTGACTTCGCGGATGTCCAGACCGTTATGCGCGACAAGGGCGTTGCCCACATCGGCATCGGCTACGGCAAGGGCGAGACCAAGGCGACCGACGCAGTCCGCATGGCAGTCGAGAGCCCTCTGCTCGAGACCACAGTCAACGGCGCTACAGATGTTATCATCAACATCTCCGGCGATATCTCTCTGGCAGACGCTTCTGATGCTGCAAGCTATGTCCAGGAGCAGGCAGGCGAGGATGTCAACATCATCTTCGGCGCTATGTACGACGACAGCAATACCGACGCCTGCGATGTCACAGTCATCGCTACCGGCATCGGCAACAAGGATGTCATCTCCCCCAATACTATTTTCGGCACTGCTGCAGGCAAGGCTTCCAGCCCTTACAGCAGGGATCTCAAGACCGGTTTCGGCGAGCAGCTCCGCAACAATCCCGGCAGCTACAACCGCTCCGCAGGCGGCGCAGCCCGTCAGAAAAACCTCGAGATTCCTTCTTTCCTCAGAACAAAGAGGTAATTGAGAAGAGGTAATTAAAAGCTCAGATGCAGAGTTCAGATGCAGAACTCAGATATAGACGCTCAGATGCAGATGGCAATTAAATCAAAATTTCCTCTTTCCTTTTCTTAAAAAGGTGTTATAATAGTCAAGTCGGAAAAATCGGGTCCGGGTCGTTTATGCGGCCCGGACTTATATGGGGACGTAGCTCAGTTGGGAGAGCGCAGCGTTCGCAACGCTGAGGTCGCGGGTTCGAATCCCGTCGTCTCCACTTTTTGAGAGACCCGCTTAAACACTGGGAAAACTAAAAAGTCCAGTATTTATGCGGGTCTCAGCGTTTTTATGACTGCATCGGGTAATGCAGATAAGCATAGAAAAATGCATAATTTTGGAAACTGTATGTCATGAATATGTCACGAAATATCTGAATATATTCATAAAACCAGTTAACCGGCGTTTTCTGATGCTGCGAGGCCGGCAAAGTGGGTATTCAGCTTTTTCTGTTCCTCCCTCTTTCTGTCAGCCAGCGTAGACCGGTAGACGCGCTTCATAGTCCGATCCGTCCGCCATCCTCCCATCTCCATGATGTAGGCGTCAGGGATCCCCAGGGCGTGAGCGATCGACACATAGTAGTGCCGGAGGTCATGGAAGCGGAAATGGAACTCCGAGCCGGAGAAGCGGACAGCGCGCCTGAAGCGGTTTGAGATCTGATCCGGAGTCCCCTTGATGATCGTCCCGGGTCTCGAGAAGTCGATAGCGTCTATCACGAACGCAGGGAGCTCCACGGTCCGATTCGACGTGGAAGTCTTAGGCGTCGGCTTGGTTACCCAGTAGCCGTCCTTATCCTTCACGACATCCTTGTTGATCCTGACGGTCAAATGTCTGCGGTCGAAATCTTCTGTCCGAAGGGCACAGATCTCGCCCCGCCTGAGGGAGCCGAAGGCAGCCAGCATAACTGCGACCTTGAGTTCATACCGTGGGCGCATGTCACGTTTGGTGTTTTCGTGAGTGGTATCATTGATATAGTTGATCAGCTTCTTTACTTCCTCATCGCAGGGGACATGCGGTTGGAAGTCCTGAGGAGCGGGCAATGTCACACGGACACCGTTGAGGCCGGAGAACTTCAGGGCGGACTGAAATAATCCGTTTGCATTCCGGACATACTTCGGAGAGTTCCGGACGGCAAGAATGTTGATCCAGCGCTGCACGATCGGCGGCGTCAGGTCTCCCGCAGTGTACATGCGGATATCATCCATGCTGGTTCGAAGGATCTGCTCATAGTTCTTGATCGTAGATGGAGAGAGAACCTTTTCCTTGAGATCGATATAGCTGCGGACCATTTCCTGTACTGTCAGCGCCATCACATCACGGTCCTGATGATTTACAGACCATTCCGATGCCAGACGCTCGCATTCCTTTTTGCCGCGCTTGGATGGATCCTTGACGATAAAAGACTCGTATTTCCGCTTTCCGTCAATGTCATACCCGGCGAAAACCCTGCATCTCCAGGAGCCGCTGGGAAGTTTCTTCGCTGTAGGCATAAAAATACTCCTTTCATGGGTATAGGAAATTAAGCCCTGAAGGAGTAGAATCATATCGCCGTGGATCTGGCTCCTAAAGGGCTGGTATCTATATTTGCCGCTTGACCTGCGCCAACAGGTCGGGCGGTTTTTTATATTGCCTTCAGATAGTTAAAAATTCTGTCAAAGAAATCATCTGGAAGATGGAAGATATCAAAAATATTTTTTCCTGCTATTTTTATATTACGCTCGTTGTATGGTTCAATGGCTGAGTGTAATTCGACTGACAGTTGCCTCTTTCCGTATGTGTCAAGAATAATCAGCAATACTGAAACGACTGCGAACAGCCCATTTGTTGAATATGTATTTGCCGCAATGTCATTAGGTGTAACCAGTGGAGAAGAAAGTGCTAAATACTGTGATACAGGAAGAGAACCGCTCCATGTCAAGTCAAAGACCTTATGGCCATGAGCTATGCGGTTCCTAAAAAACCTCAGAAGATCGAAACAATTGTTCAGGAATACTTTTTTATCTGTAATGTTCATTGGTCCATGGATAAATTCATTTGTAACGTAATCTTTTTGCTTTGGTTTTAATATCCTATACCAATAAATACAATTTCCAAAACTCAAGGTTGTTGTTAAGATCCATGGAGGAACATGATTGTGTTTTTTTATGTAGTATTTAACGCTGTCTGATGCATCAGAACTAGTTGCTCTTTGTTTTATTGATAAAAGTGTATTATTCCTTTTATGCGTTGAATTTGAATAGTTGTCACGAAACAGATAATCAGCTTTATTTTTATTCGTCGTATCATTTAAATCGGTATATACGCCAAATGATTCAGCAACAGTATAAGAAACTCTGGACTTGAGAGAGTGCTCTATCCTGAGAATATATTTAAGCAGGATAGAGTTGATGGAACTGTCAATCTGATATAAGCTATACAGTTCCTCAAAAGTAGTCCCATCGATAAAATGATCTGTTCCGTCTACCGAAAGAAAAGTGTCTTTATAACCATTGACAAGTGTATAGTAGGATAAGCTGCTTAACGCTTCTTTGGCAAAAGAGCGATTAAATACGATTATGCCTCTGGATATCATCAGATTTATCATATCTTCATAATCCAGAAAAGGTTTGTCAAATGTTGCTGCCATAAAGAAAGAGCCCTCCTTACACGTGGTAAGAAGAGCTCTCTTCTTGGCCTCCTTGTGCGGTAGCCTCTCAATTGAGTCAATCTTACCATTGCAAATTAAGGTTGTCAATTGGGCAACACCCTTACTGGATCACCCAAATGGATAACTGAATCTAGTTCTATTTCGAGTGGCTGTATGTCATTCTCGTCAACATAGAGAGGATTTTCTTCCTCTTCATACCCTTCGAGAAGAGGGGATGTAGCTAAAGCTGATATCGCTCTGGATACGCCCCAAAATGCTTTGTTTCTTTGGGTAATAAAATCCTTTTTCTCACATAACGAATAATGTGCGGTCGTTTGTTTTACTACTAATCTATCTTTGTCGAAGATCATGGGCCCCAGTGATTTCCCGTCTAAATCGAAAATTTCGTCAGATATTTGGTATACAGATAAAATATCACCTACTTTGACGTCATTCGATGTGGCGGAAATAATCACGGATTTTTTACTCAATATACGTATTATCCTTCCAACACAGTTTGGATCTTCTTTTGCGTTTTTCATAATAATCTCCTTTTCTATATTTCCAATCGAACTGCCACCAACAGAGAGAATCCTGTCGCTTATCTGTCAGGAGAGAGTGACTGCAATGCTATAGTATCAGCCGCTCGACTTGTCATAGCAGGCCGGGCGGTTTTTTTAATCCAGGTTAAAATACTGCAGAGACGAATATTGTAGAATGCGCCGGTTTCTGGGATTTACAGGATTCGCCAAAGCCCGCTTGAATTGCCTCACGTATTTTCTAAATTCATAGAAAATTTTGTTTTCATTTCTTTTCAAAATCTTCCACTCATTTGTATCGATCCATGCAGTTGTTGAAGATATATCAGATGGATCATCTATGATAACAGCCTTCGTGAAATCAAGACCAGCATCTCCAATAGTCATAAACGCATAAGGGTGCGCAATATGATGTCGCAGAGGTATCGCAAAAGAATGATTCTCTATCTTTACCGTTAAATAAAAGTATGGCCGATTGTCTTTATCCAGTATCTCTGGAAATGCAGTTCGCGGATACCGAGCATAGAATGTCTGACTCAGAATGATTATGCGCATATATTCCTCCAAAAAAAAATTCCCCCATGCTCAGCATAGGGGAATCATCAATCGAGCATTCTTTTGATTTGGCTCCCCGCGCTCTACGGGGAGAATCATCAATTGAACCGTTTGATTTACGTCCCTGTTCTAAGGACGTTTCTATGCTTATACTATATCAAATTGTGGATACCTTTTCTATTGACAACCTGCACAAAAATGCAAATATGCATATTTTAACTATTTTTGGATGCTCCCTTTCACCTCACATCACTCTGGAACGCCACGGCCTTTCCCAGCACGCGGACATCCTTATGGTCTTCCGGAGTGTATACCATATCTTTATAATCCGGATTCTCTGCCCGCAGGACAATCAGGTCATCCGAATACTTATAGAATCTCTTCAAGGTCGCCTCATCGTCGATTGCTACTACGGCAATCTCTCCATTCTCCACTTCCGGTTGCTGTCGGATGAATACAATGTCTCCATCGTTGATCCGGGCTCCTGTCATGGAGTCGCCCTTTGCGATCAGGACGAAGTCGGCGTGTACGTTGGTCGTGGAGTCTACATAGAATTCCTTTTCTTCAGCCATAAATATAGGTTCTCCGCAGGCGACGGAGCCGAGGACGGGGAGGCTCTGGGTGCCGATCGGGTGGACGTTGGAGTAGGAGGGGATGGAAGAGTCTTCCCAGCCCATGATGTAAGCAGGTGAGGATCCAGTTACCTCTGCTATTAATTCCACTTTATCGGAAGGGATATTGGTAATAATGTCATTTTCGTATTTATATAATGTCTGCTTTGAAACATTAATCTTATCAGCAAGTGATACTTGGCTAAGACCCATTTTTTCTCTAAGATGCTTAATTCTATCACCTTTTGTCATGACTTCTACCTCCTCTCTACTATGTAAACGAATAGTAGCACAAAAAAGTTACAAATACAACCAAAAATATCTTGACAAGTTACAAAATCATGTTAATATACAAGTAACTTGCCAAGTTACAGAAAGGAGGTGAATAACTTGATTAAGACAGATAAATTACGCGGAAAAATTGTTGAGAATGGGTATTCTCAGATGGATGTAGCCAAAAGAATCGGAATAGCGCCAAAAACATTCTAGGAAAAGATGAAAAATGGAGTGTTTGGCAGTGATGAAATTCAGATTATGATTGATATGCTCCATATCGAGGACCCTGTATCAATTTTTTTTGCTAAAGAGTAACTTATAAAGATACTATTTGCCTATAAGTGAACGTAAAGAGAAACTCACAGAAGGAGAGGAGGCAGAGGGTGACGACAACAGAAATGCTTTTTGGAACAAAGCTCTGCCCGGTAAACCAGAAAGAACTGGCCAGGTGCGTAGGTGTCAACCAGAGCACAATAAGCAGGTGGAGCCAGAATCCCGGGGTAATCCCCTGGGACAAAATGAAACTGATCATCAGGATCCGCGGGTTATCTGCGGAAGACCTGATGAAAATGGCAAAGGAAAGGTAATAATGCACAGCTGGTGTGATTGCGCCGGCGCAAATGGAAGAAGAGGCTAATTTGAAATTGATGATCGGGAACGAGAAAAAAAGCACTGTCCGTCCCAGAGGAACTGACAGTGCAAAAGTGGTCCGAGTTATTGAAACAAAGGCGATTATGGGTACAGGAGAAGATACAGATCCCAATAGATTAGTAACACAATACTGGGATTTTGAAGGGAATCTTCTCGCCACAGTAGACCCATTAAATGGACAGAATCAATCTATTGACTCTCAGGGCCTTGAAACAGGTGGATGATTGATCATGTAGGCGGCTTCTATCTGCTTCAGGAAAATCTCCATATAGTACTTCAAAAGAGAAAAATCATGTTGAGGATATTTTCTTTTGTAATGAGTGTGGTCGTTTCCAAGGATGCGAATCACATCCGCTGTGGATATAAGTTCCGATTGATGGAGATAGTCCCCAATTGCAGAGAAAAGGGATTTCTTTTCAACATCTTGAGGGGGCTCTTTTAATTCATTTATCGCATAGTCCTTGACCAGGATTTCTAAAGAAGCTCTGTATCCAATGGCTGCAAGATCAAGATTCCCGCCATGTTCTGAGAATAAAGCTTGATTATACATTTCTATAAAGCGTTCTGAGATCTTTGACAGCGTGTCGTTTACATAAGGCGTAAAAGGCTTGTCAGGATATAGGCAAACAGTCTTTGCTACAGGGTCATTGTTATGGAGACATGTAAAGAAGAATTCTTTTCCGCATGCAGTGCATTTTGCTGCAGCGATAAGCAACATCATTCCATTAGCAGAAAAATGGGTTTTATTAACAAGAGAAGCATCCCATGGCTCCGGATTCCGTGACAGTATGGATGGACGATGCGGGGATCTTCGGAGGTGCCGGGAAGCTCTGGTACCAGTACACAGACCCCAAGTCAGGCCAGTCATACATGTTCCGGGCAGAGGAAGTCCTGCACTTCAAGACTTGGTACTCAAAAAACGGCATCACAGGTGAGTCTGTAAGAAGCATACTCCGTGATACCATCGGCGGAGCTTCTGCACAGCAGGAGACGCAGAACAAGATGTCTGAGCATGGCGTCACGGCAGCCATGGTAATGCAGTACTCGACGGATCTCGATGAGTCGAGGGTGAAAAAGCTGAAGGCAAAGTTTGCGGATCAGCTGACATCACCGCAGAATGCCGGCAAGGTGGTACCCATCCCGCAGGGCCTGACACTGCAGCCGCTCAACATGTCCATGGCTGACAGCCAGTTCTATGAACTGCGTAAATACAGCGCTCTGCAGATTGCAGCAGCCTTCGGTATCAAACCGAACCAGATCAACGACTATGAGAAATCCAGCTACAGCAGTTCCGAAATGCAGCAGCTGGATTTTCTTGTGGATACGCTCATGTACCGGATCATCCAATATGAGCAGGAGATAAACAGCAAGGTGATCACTCCGGCGGAGCAGGAGGAGAACAAATACTACAAGTTCAACGACCGCTCCATCCTGAGAGCAGATACAGGCTCCCAGATGGAGGCGCTTGCCAAAGCTGTTAATAATTTCATCTACAAACCCAACGAGGCGCGTGATTATCTTGACCTGTCGAAGGCTGACGGCGGGGACTACCTGATCGGCAACGGGAACTTCATTCCTGTTCAGCTGGTCGGCACGCAGTATGGCCAGGAAGGAGAAAACGGAAACGATGGCGAAAATTAACATCCGCGGCGACATTGTCCTCAATGAGCACAAGCGCTTTTATGACTGGCTCGGATGGGACTGTGTATGCCCACGCGACGTGCAGAGCATCATTGATGCTGCCGCTCATGACGAACCTCTTGATGTCTACATCAACAGTCCGGGCGGGATCGTGGCCGCAGGGCAGGAGATCTATTCGGCATTGAGAGGGGATCCTCGCGTGAGTATCCACATTACGGGGCAGGCCTGCAGCGCTGCTTCCTTCATCGCAATGGCCGGACACTGTGACATCACACCTGTCGGGCTTATGATGGTCCACTGCGCATCCATGGGATATGTCAGCGGCAATCATAACGACATGGAACGGGCAGCACAGTGCCTGACCGCCACGGACAATGCGATCGCAGCGGCCTATGCAGAGAAGAGCGGTATGTCTGTCAGGGACGCGCTCAAGCTCATGGAAAAAGAGACATGGCTCACTGCAAACCAGTGCATCGGCCTGAAGCTTGTGGACGGTATCACGCCGGAGACAGCACCGACCGCCCAGATCGCGGCATCCTTTGGCGGCATCCGGCTGACCAAAGAAGACATGGAAAAAGTCGACCAGGCCATTAAAGAGCAGGCACAGAAGGAGTCCCGTGAAAAGGCGCTCCTGGAAGATCTGGACTTCTTTGGCGTGTGAGACACAACCACATAACAATGACCGTGCAGCATGCACGGAAATGGCATGAAAGGAGAATATTATGCCTGTAAGATTTCTGGTTCCGAAGTGCATAAAGTATATAGCAGCATTGATGAAAACCGGTAAGGCTGAATCATTTGAACAAGCGCTGATTTTAGCTGATAACTTCTTTTATAAAGAAAAGGCAGACACCGCTTTATCCGATGCCGATAGAGAGTTTATTGAGTTTTGTAATTCAATTTATGGAAATGATTCTTCTGATGACAATGCGGTGGAAAAACCAAAAGGCAAGACCATAATTAGCCAAATAGAGGAAAACACAGTTAAGAATAAAAAATGGTATGTTAGGGCAATATCAAAATGTGTTGTAATGGCTTTACTACTTGTGTTTTTTATCCTCGGTTTCTCACAACTGTAATTTTGGATACACGGGATCCTTTTATTATTGTTTCCAATATTAATGATGTAAAGGTCAAAAGGAATCCAATGGCTCTGAGTCTCGTCAAGTTGCACAAACAGCCGAAGGGCCTTGGCCGCTGCCAGCGAGGGTAGAGCGAGAGCGTGCCCAAGGCGTTTGTGCAACTTGACGAGACGGTGTTCCCTTAACCACCTTTTGACCTCAACATCATATTAATACGACTCTTGAAGATCATTTTTCGAAGATCTTTATCTTTAAAGGACAAGATATCATGCAGAAAAAAACAGACGGTAAGAAGAGGCAGGGAGAGCTTGATCCGCTCTACAAACAAGGCAGTCTCAACAGGAGTTCTGACAATAGTATCGGTCCATTGGAAAATGGACAGGCAGCGGAAGATAAGGGCAGGGTTGTCATGAACTATAAAGTGATGGCCGCAATCATTCTGCTCGCTTTTTTGACGGGGATGCTGGTTCTTCTCATCATACAAAAAGTCAATAGTCATAAGGATCAGGAGTCAGCGGGAAGCCCGACTCTTCCTCAGATGGGATCATCCGCCGCAGAAGAAAGTGAAACCGCGGCTGCGGAAGAAGAAAGTGAAACCGCCGCTTTGGAAAAAGAAAATGAAACCGTCTCTGCAGACCTGGGCAAAACCGCGTCTGCAAGCGCTGCTGAATTTGCGGATGATGGGAATCCGGATGAGCTTATTTCTCTTACGCTTCCCGGAGGAAGTAAGATTGATGTACCGGCGCAAGCCCAGCAGCTTTCTCAGCTTTCCTTCGAAACCAGGAGTCTTTCCGCTGAGGGGTCGGGGGAAGGATATGTAAGTGATTTTTATGTAGGTGACCGTTCAGATCCTGTTTTTTCCATACAGGAAGGAGGGGGGCCGGCGCCGGAAGGCGGACTCGATCTTCCCGGAAATGCCTGGCTGATTCCCTTTTATAAGACCTATAATGAAGATGAAAGAGTTGCGTTTGACACAAATGACACGAGCAGCACAGAGGATGACGAATATAATATTTTTGATTCCTGCTGGTTTTATTTCTGCAGAAATGACGAAAATATATTTTTCCGGACAAAAGACGGACAGGAGATTTCCCTGGATCAGGTAATGTACTCAGCGGAATTCAGGTCTTCCCGCTATGCGGACAACCCCCTGATCTATTTCAATGATGATTACAATTTCAAACTGACATTTCCTCAAAGTATCGCCTATATCTTTTCTCCGGATGAAAGTAAAGACCACAGCTACTTCTGGTTTGACTATCCGCTTGCAGAGGGACAGTGCTTTCAGCTGGGCATGGGCGGCATGGGGTTGATGTACGGCAGCATCACTATCCAGGCCGGTCCTGCAGGCGCAGACGGGAATGATAGCTGGGTACCTTCGCCTGTATATGAGGATGAAAACTGCTATCTGAAAATCATGGTAGATTCCATGGAAACCCTGAAAGAAAATCATGATGAAGACAGTTACTTTATGTTCGATGAATTCGAGATTATTCTGAACGAAGCATTTCTCACATTGCCGGACGGATCGAGGCATATGCTGAGTGAATATGCCGATTAAAGTGAATATGCCGATTAAACTGCAGCATGATTAAACCAGTGCGGGCATTTATGCAGGGGCTGCAGATTTCTGCAAAAAAAAGCATCGCCTCATTCAGCGGTGCGCTTTTTTGACAATGAATCCGGCATATTTGTCGAGGGCGGCAAGTACTGATTTCTTTTTACGGAGTACTTATATGTACTGAAAAACAGGAGATTTATATGTCTATAAAAATGGTGATGTTTGATCTGGACGGAACACTGCTCCCCATGGATATGGAGGAATTTACGAGCGGCTATTTTAAAATGCTTGCGGCAAAAGCCGCGCCCCGCGGATATGAAATGAAATCCCTGGTGAAGGCAATCTGGCACGGGGTTGCGGCAATGGTCAAAAATGACGGGCATTGCAGAAATGAGGACGCCTTCTGGGAGGATTTCGTTTCAATCTACGGGGAACAGGCTCTGAAGGATAAATCGATTTTCGACAAATTCTATGCAAACGACTTCCATGACGCCAGGCAGTTCTGCGGCTATAATCCCAAAGCAGCGGAGACGGTGCGCTGGATAAAAGGCCGGGGACTTCGCGCGGCACTGGCAACAAATCCGCTCTTTCCCGAGGTCGCGACCAGGACACGCATCAGCTGGACCGGCTTGGAAGCGGAGGAGTTCGAGTTTTTTACCACCTACGAAAACATCGGCTGGTGCAAGCCGAATCCGGATTACTACCGGGAAGTGCTCCGCTGGGCGGGACTGAAGGGGGAGGAATGCCTCATGGTGGGCAACGATGTGGGAGAAGATATGATTGCCGCAAGGCTGGGCATGAAAGTCTTCCTGCTTACGGACTGTCTCATCAACAAAGCCGGCGAGGACATATCCGTTTATCCGAACGGGGACTTCGATGCGCTGAAAGCCTATGTGCAGGACCTGCTGCAGGTATAAAGGCAGCAGGTATTAAGATTTGCAGGTATAAAGGCAGCAGGTATTAAGATTTGCAGGTATAAAGGCGGCAGGTATTAAGATTGCAGGTATAAAGGCGGCAGGTATAGCGCTCATCACACATAAATCCAGGGTTAAAAAGCAAAACACCTTGTTTTAGTATTTACATTTTGTCTCTCTTTATTTATATTATTACCCGAAAAATTATATTATTACCCGAATAAGTACATTGGAACCTGAGGAGAAATCCGGAACCGGAAAAAGCCGGGTGCGCAGCGGCGGGACCAAGGATCAGCCGGCGCTTCCGCGGCCGGTCGGGGCAGTCTCTGAGACAGCAGAAAGGGAAGAACGTATTTGGAAACACAAGGAAAATGTACAGCAGACGCGCAGAGAAAACATAAAAAGAAAGAATCGGGATTCACCGGGCAGATCGGTTTTGTCATGGCAGCCGCAGGCAGTGCGGTCGGCGTGGGAAACCTGTGGAGATTTCCCTATCTTGCGGCTAAAGACGGCGGAGGATTGTTTATTGTCATTTATCTGATCCTCGCCCTCACTTTCGGTTTCACACTGCTGACCTCGGATATTTCAGTGGGACGGAAGACGGGGATGAACTCGATCAGGGCCTATGAAGCCATGAGCCCAAAGTGGAAATTCCTGGGCATTGTAACATTCCTGGTGCCGGCCCTGATCATGACTTATTACGCAGTCATCGGAGGATGGATCGCGAGGTATGTTGTGGTCTATTTGACAGGGGAGGGGAAAGCCGCCGCATCGGATGAGTTCTTCGGCGCTTTCATCACAGACCCGCATCAGGCTGTATTATATGCAGTGGTGTTTATGCTGATCACGGCTTTTGTCGTCTTCAACGGCGTGGAGAAGGGTATTGAGAAATGCTCCAGTATCCTGATGCCGGTCATGCTGGTCATGATCGTGGCGATAGCGATCTTCGCCCTCACTCTGAAGAATACAGATGCCGACGGCATTACACGCACCGGACTGCAGGGACTTGCCGTCTATCTGACACCGAATTTTGAAGGCATCACGATCAGGCGTCTGATGCAGATCCTGCTGGATGCCATGAGCCAGATCTTCTTTTCATTGAGTGTATCCATGGGCATCATGATCACCTACGGTTCCTATATTAAAAAGGACGTGGATATCAATACGGCTGTTCATCAGATTGAGTTTTTTGACAGCGGTGTTGCTCTGCTGGCAGGTTTGATGATCATTCCTTCGATTTTTGTCTTCGACGGAATTGAGGGCATGAAGGCAGGTCCCAGCCTGATGTTTGTATCTCTCCCCAAGGTCTTTGATTCCATGCACGGTCTTGGACGCTTCGTGGGGCTTGCGTTTTTCCTGATGGCGGCTTTTGCTGCCCTCACAAGCTGTGTATCCGTTCTGGAGACGATCGTTGCCAATTGTATGGAGATCTTCCACCTGGAGAGGCGTCATGCGACGATCGGCCTGACGATCCTGTATACCTGCGCTTCCGTCGTCGTGGCGCTGGGCTACAGTACATTCTACATTGAACTGCCTCTTCCCAACGGAAGTGTTGCCCAGATCCTGGATCTGATGGATTATATCAGCAACAGCTTCATGATGCCCTTCATTTCCTTCCTGTCCTCTATCCTGATCGGATGGGTCATCGGTCCTGACTGGATCATTGAAGAAGTGGAGTACGGCGGAAGGAAATTCGGACTGAAGGGCCTCTACCGCTTTATGATCCGATATATCGTGCCCGTTATGATGTTTGTCCTCTTCCTGCAGTCGACCGGACTTCTGGGAAGCTGATCTGCCGGGCTGCCGGTTTGATGCTCTGCCGGATACGTGTCTGACAATTTTCCGCTCTGCCGGAGACAATGCGGAGGACGACGATGATCACAGCATTGGCTGATTGACGGCGGAATGGAATTAATACAAGCTGGAATCAATAACTGAATAAAGCAATTGTTTCTGCAGGAATGCCTGTGCTGTTTTGTGCAAAGGCATTCCTTTTTTGTGTCTGAGTGTCAAATGGTCTGCTGCATCGTAAGCGCCGGATAGTTGCTGCGGTATCGTTTTGTGTACTGGTCTCCGATCGGGCACGTATAGCAGCATCGCGGAGATGTTGATAGACACAAATCAATCACAAAACAGTCACGACATCATCCTATGAAAAAAGGGAAAAGTGATGTAAGATAGAAAGCAGGGAACGGGCAGAGACATCCGCGGCCTTCCCGTCCACTGCCGGCGGCACTGAAGAAGAGAAAGAAAGCGGCCGGTTTTTTTAATCGATCATACGACACATTTTGATACATATTGTTTATGTTGTTTATGGAGGAAGCGGAAATGAGACAGAAAATCAGGAGAGTTCTGGCAGTCACGCTTATTGCTGTTTTTTTACTGTCCGGATGTAAATTGTTTAAAAAAGATATTCCTACGGTGATCTCCCTGACAAACGCTGCAATCACCAATATGGGAAAAGCAAATTCGGCAGAGGTAAAGGTAAACAGTAGCGGAGATATCACCGCCACTTACAAGGTTCTGAATATCGGGATCAACATGAGCCTTGATACTAATATTAATATGGAAATGACAAGAAATCCGGAGCGGTCAAAGGGCACGATCGACCTGTCTCTGGGAGCGGTCGGCCAGGAGCAGTCGATGAACGGAGAGTTCTACGGAGAAGGCTCGGAGGAAGGGACAAAGACTACTTACATCCGGTGGAAAGAAGGAAACTGGATGAAAAAAACCAAGGCCGCACAGTCGGATGGTTCTGATGCATCTTCATCGAACAGCAGCTCGGGGCCTGCTTTAATACCGAATTCGCTGGTGCAGGTGATCGGTCTCATGAAGGCGATCGCGGATGAGAGCATCACTGCGGAACTCAAGGAGGATACGGCGACGGTCAATGACAAGGAAGCCTACCAGATCAGTTTTATGCTGAGCGGAGATTTCCTGAAACAGTTCATGGATGCCGGCGGGATGAGCCTGGGAGGCTTATCCGAAAGCGGAGACAGCATCGACTGGACGATCGTTGAGATCCCTGCGGAATTATATATCTATAAAGAAAGCCAGCTTCCCGCCAGGATCACAATGGACTGCACATCGATCGGAACGCAGATTATCGAAGGTCAGCTGGAAGGATATATGCAGGATCTTCCGATCGGCGATATTGCGCTGAGTGTAAACAAATACGATGTGGATATTACGATTGACAGATATGATGAGATCGAGGCCATCGAGATCCCTGCGGAAGCAAAGAATGCGGCTGAGTCCGAGAGTCTGATGCCGACCATGACAGATATAGTCAAATTCTGGTAATAGGGGGGAGGACCCTGCCATGATGGTCCGGGACCTGCCGGATCATTGACCGGATTCTTGAAGGGAGCTTTTTTGTCAGACATATTACAGCCCCGTATCCTGCGTCTCGAGATCGATGAGGCGGATGCGGGAAAAACTATCAAGCAATATCTGATGCGGAAGATCGGCTTTTCTTCAAAGCAGCTGAGCCGCTTCAAATACCGCAGGGACGGGATTCTTCTGAATGGTGAAAAGAGGTATGTAAATGCGCCCCTGCAGGCCGGTGATATACTGGAGATCCGGCTGACACAGGGCGGGGAACCCGCGGAGGAGAATCCCCCCGGCAGGCAGTACGGTTCCTGTGGAGCAGATCCGGAATCTGCCGCCGCCGGGGGAATTGCCGGAGAAGCCGGAGCGGGTTCGGAATCTGGTGTCATGAAGGAAACAGCCGGAACGGCCGGAAGCGGCGGAGAAGCCGGAGCAGGAGATGGGCACAAAGCTAGCGGAAACGGTGCAAAAAAAGAAGGCCGGGAAGGCTATCTTGCTGCACGTGACGGGAGGCTGCAGAAGATCTGGGTGAAACCCGTCGACTGGCTTTCCGTAAACTATCCGCTGCAGATCCTTTATGAAGATCAGGACATTCTTGCGGCAAATAAGCCTTCCGGTGTGGTCTGTCATCCGAGTCCGGGACACTTCGACGATACGCTTTCAAATCAGGTGGCGGAGCATCTTGGCCGCATCGGCAAGGAACTGGATGTCCGGGTCACAGGCAGGCTGGACAAGGACACTTCGGGCATTGTCGTATTTGCTCTGAATACAGAGACAGCGGCGCAGCTCATCAAACAGCGCCAGGCGCAGATGGCAGAGCGGTTTTCCTTTGATGACTTATCAGATGGTATATCTGATGATATTTCGGAGCCGGATCCCCGGGCCTGTCTGCGGCTGATGACATCGGCAGAGACATTCAAATTGTATATTGCGCGTGTCAGAGGACACTTCGGCAGTTCGCTGACCGGGACCGTGGACAGACCCCTGCGCAGGGAGAGCCGGGATTCCTTCCGTATGATCGCGGCGGATGACGGCAAGGAGGCACGGACCCATTACTGTGTGCTCTCGCAGCTGGAGGACGGGACATCCCTGGTCGCCTGCAGGATCGAGCATGGCCGCACGCATCAGATCCGGGTGCACATGGCTGTCACCGGACATCCGATCGTGGGTGACCGTATGTACGGCCCTGAGGCGGAGATGGCAGAAGCGCCGGAAGTTCCGCTCATGCTGCATGCCTATCGGGCGGGATTCCGTCAGCCCTTTACCTGCCGGAAAATCCGCATCGAGGCACCGCTGCCGGATTGGGCGGAGGAGATATCTGCAACAGAATCACTTGTAAGGAGGAAAAGCATGGGAAGTGAAATGCATGTCATTGAAAATGAGTTCCTGAAAGTCGCGGTCGCGCCCCACGGCGCAGAGCTGTGCAGTATTTATGATAAGGTTAAAAATCATGAAGTCGTCTGGCAGGCGGATCCTGCCTATTGGAACAGGCATGCGCCGGTATTGTTTCCCTTTGTCGGCAAGGTAAACGAGGGTGTCTACCGGTACAAGGGACAGAGCTATCCGATGGGACAGCACGGATTTGCCCGTGACATGGATTTTTCTCTGGTCGAAGAGACTTCTGATTCCATTATCTTCCGCCTTTGTGACAATGAGGAGAGCAGGGCAAAGTACCCCTTTGCCTTTGAACTGACCATCACACACCGGCTTCAGGGCCGCACCGTCACTGTAGAGTGGAGTGTAAAGAATCCCTCTGATACAGAACCTCTTTATTTCTCCATCGGCGGTCATCCCGCATTTAACTGCCCTGTGGATCCCGGCACCAAAAAGACGGATTATTTCATCCGCTTTGACGGCTATGAGAAGACAGACGCGATCCCTTATGTTCTGATCGATCAGCCCAGCCAGGGCATCGATTTCGAACATCCGCAGAGCCTGTCTCTCGACGGCGGATTTATGCCTGTCGAAGAGACGACTTTTGACAACGACGCCTATATTTTTGACGAAGGCACTGTTCAGAAAGTGACTCTGTGCTATCCTGACAAGACTCCTTATGTCACTCTGTCCGCGCCCGGTTTCCCGTCCTTCGGCGTGTGGTCCAAGCCCCACAGCGACGCTCCCTATATCTGCCTTGAGCCCTGGATCGGCCGCTGTGACAACATGGGATTTGCCGGCGAGCTCCCGGACAAGTACGGAGAACAGTGCGCCGCTCCCGGCAGCACTTTCGAGGCTGTTTATACGATCGAGGTAAACTGAGAAAAGAACCGGGAAAATAAAGGCCATGCGGAATGGTATGAGGATTATCTGCAGAAAGATTTAGTCAGATAAAATCAGATAAAAACAGTAAAGAAAAGTATAGTATAGAAAAGCACAATAAAGAAAAGCATAATAAAGAAAAGCATAGTTAAGATAAATATAGTGAGCTGATACAGAAAAACCGCCTGTCCGCAAACGGAAAATATCCGTTAAGGGTCAGACGGTTTTCTTTTTTTTGACACTGCCAGTGTAATGTGTTTTTCCGCTTTGCTGCGGACACGGGCCTGAAGCAGAGAGCGGGCTGCCCCCTCTGACCTGCAGCATGATTCTGAATCCTCAAAGGAGAAGCTAAGGGGAATCATATAAGTATCCGGGGACGATCACAGGAGATTCAGGAGCTCCATCGGCTTGTCAATGATGGCCATGGGGTGGAGAGACTTAAGGAATTCTACGGGACGGAATCCCCAGGAGACGCAGACACAGGGCATGCCGGTGTTGGCTGCAGTTTCTATATCAATCTCGGTATCTCCTATATAAAGAGCTTCTTCGGGGGCGATGCCGAAATCCTGCAGGACGGCATTCACCATGTCGGGAGCAGGCTTTCTGCGGATCCCGGCCTGTTCGCCGGCGGCTGCATCGAAGAGATTGTCAAAGCATTCGGCAGCCAGTTTTTTGACAGCGGGGTCTGGCTTGTTGGAGACGACGGCTGTCCGGATGCCCATGTCCAGAAGTGTCTGCAGCAGATCCATGATACCCTCGTAAGGGCCTGTTTCATCCCTGCTGTGTTCCAGATAATAAGGCCGCATGACTTCCTCGATGCGGGCAACTTCTGCTTCATCGATTCCGGGGACGGTCATCATCTC
Organism: uncultured Lachnospiraceae bacterium; assembly: GCA_900318375.1. Taxonomy (GTDB): domain Bacteria; phylum Bacillota; class Clostridia; order Lachnospirales; family Lachnospiraceae; genus CAG-791. The sequence goes on along the minus strand of ONKG01000018.1, from coordinate 11,186 downwards.
CGGGGTGCCGATCATGCGCAGCCTGGCATCATCTGTTTCACCGGCCTCCATAGCCAGTGCCCGCTGCAGGGCGGTGTGGACACCGCTGCCGAACATGCGCATCCCGTCCGCGCGCACATAATCGTGCCTGTGTCCGCACTTGCGCATAGCGTAATTCACTGATGTTGTAAGATCATTGACTGTGTCCAGGATTGTTCCGTCCATGTCAAAAATAACTGCTTTATACTGCATAAGAATCCTTTCGGTTCGCGTCTGTCGGCGTTTTCTCCGAAGCGAAGAACTGTCGGTATTTTCTCCGGAATAAAAAACTGCCGGTATTATCTCCGAAACAAAAACTGGCGTTATTATCTCCGAAGCGAAGAATTGCCGGTATTATCTCCGAAACAAAGAAATCCGCTGCCATCTTAGAAGCGAAAACCCGTCGATATTTCTCCGAAGCTGAAAAAACTGTATCGATAAGTTTTCGTTTTTTTAACGGGAGAAGAGCTTGTCCCAGAGGGAAGGGCCTTTTTCTTCGACGACTTCAAAATTGTCCATGATCGCGGAGACGACGGCACGGATTTCTTTTGCGGTGATGATACCGCTCTGAAGAAGATAGGGTGTCTGGGAGGAGCCGTCCAGATAATAGAGCATGCCCTTTTTGCCCAGCTTTTCGGCGCCCTTGCGGTCGACCATGACATAGGAGTCGGCCACCGTGTCGGTGCGCAGGCAGACGCGGGCAGGGAAGCTTTCCCGGATGGGACGGAAATAGACGCTCTTTTCAGATGCTGCGATCACATGGATCCCGCAGGAGGAAGCCATCTCAGCCAGGCGTGTGAGGAGATTGGCGGCCTGGCGTTTTCCGATCGCGTTCAGGTTGGCATATTCCTCAATGATAACAATCAGGTGCTTCATCATGCCCGCTTTCCGGTTGAAATCGTAGATCGTACGGCAGCGGCTGTCGTAGAGGGCCGCATAGCGGCGGTCTACTTCGGCGTTGAGGTCCTCGAGCAGGGCCATTTCCTCGCCGGGGTCGGACGAAATCTGGCAGTAGGGAATGGGGTCGTAGCGGTCGAATTCACTGCGTCTCTGCCCGCAGAGATAGATCTCGATCTCTTCCGGGGCATGGGATAGCAGCAGGCTGATGATGATTCCATGCAAAAAAGCGGTTCGCCCGGCGCCTGCGACGAGCAGGTGGGGTGTCCGCGAAAGGTCGGCAAAATAGCTCTGTCGGTAAATATCCATTCCGATGGCGACAGGGATCGCCTGGGGGAGGCTCTGTACCTCATCAAACTCATTGTCCAGCAGGATATCGCCCAGATAGACCTGATCTGTCTGCCAGGGAACATCGATATAGATGTGTCCGTCTGCCCGATATACCTGGATGTCGCTGCGGTTGAAGATCGCCTTGTAGGTGGGCAGCAGACTCACGATCCGGTCTGCACTGCGTCTGTCGTCGGGGATGATCCCGAACCGGGTCAGGGTAGGCCCCTGCAGCTGAGTATCCAGGAGGCCGTCGACACCGTTTTCCGCCCACAGATCAAACAGCTCATCTGTGTATGGTTTGAGCGAGCGTTCATTCCATTTTGTATGATATTTTAACAGATCCTTCGTCAGAGGAAGGACAAACTCATTTATACTCACAATACTTCTTTAAACCAGATGAAGAAATAATAGATCCGTTTCTTTTGGATCCGTTTCTTTTAGATCAGTTTCTTTTAAATCAGTTCTTCTAAAGCAGTTTCTTCTAAATCAGCTTCATTAAATCAGCTTCTTTTCATCGGATTCTTCCGTTTCTTTTTCTAAAGATCGAGGAAGTGCAAAAAGGTCCCGAGGACAATGTCCATTTTTGCGGGGTCGAGGAAGCGGTGATCGGCGTCTTCGACCGTGACTATAGAGATGCCGTTTTTTTCGGCGAAAGCTTTTACGGCTTCGCAGGGGACGAGCTCGTCGGCTGTTCCCTGGGCGATCCGCATGCTGCCTGCATAGGGACGAAAGTCCAGGCGCGTGATATCATTGTCTTTCAGAGACTGCATAAAGGCGGGGGAGAGCATTACCTTGCGGTCGAAGCCGGAAGGAACTTCTCCTCCCTCGGACAGTGTCTGCACTTCTTCCTTTGTCAGAACAGTTTCTGTAAGCACTCTGTACATGACAACGGCAGGGCAGCGCAGGCAGATTTTCCGGAAGGGATTCCTGCCGTGGTCGGAGATGTACTTGAGAGTCAGATATCCGCCGAAACTGGTGGCGCTGGCATCAAGGGTTTCGGGATGCAGTGTGCTGCGCACGAAATCCAGAACAGCCGCGAGATAGGCATCGCAGTCAGCCAGGGTGATCCCCGCATGTTCGTCATCTCCGTGGCCCGGCCAGTTGAAAATCAGAAGAGCAGTATCGTCGTGTTTTTCCAGGATCCTGCCGGCGAGCTTCTGCGCCATGGCGTTGTCCTTGTGGCCTGCGAAGCCGTGACAGAAAACGATGACATGCTTAAAAGACTGCCTGGATCTTTCGGCGATTTCGCTGATCCCGGCAGCCGGATCCGCATTTCCGGCAAAATATATTTTACACCTAATCGTAAAATCTGCACTGCGCAGATCAAAATATTTTTCCATAGCATTTCTCCGAAAATATTTCACACAGACGATGACACAGAGGCAGATAGTGATCTCAGAGATAAACTCAGGTGTATAGACCGCAGTTTTTCGAGCTGCAGTGATTTCAGGCCTGACGCAATAATGCAATGCGGTAAGGCAATGCGGCGCTCGAACTGTGGAATGTCATTATACCATGAATTGGCATGGCGTGATATAATATTTCTCTAAAACCGGGATGAGGGAAAAGGCCGGGAAAAAGACCGGAAAAAACTGGAAGGGAAAAATAGAATGGGCAATACGATACGCATGATCGGAATAGATCTTGACGGAACACTTCTCACAAAACAAAAAGTACTTACGGCGGTTTCGAGAAGTGCCCTTGAGGAAGCTATAAATAAGGGAATCGAAGTCGTTCCCGTGACAGGCAGACCGCTTGCGGGTGTGCCGCATGAGGTGCTGGACATTCCCGGCATCCGGTATGTGATCACATCCAACGGGGCAAATACCTATGATCTTTCTGAGCACGAAAACGGGAAGGGTTCACTGATCCTGTCCGGAACAATGGACGGAAAGACACCCGGGACCGTGCTTCGGAAGGCCCATATGCCCCACGAGGTCGTCCGCCGGATTCTGGAGGCTGCGCCGGGCCAAGATGTGATCAGGGAAATATTTGTCCGGGGTGTCGGATATCATGATGTACGGACCCAGCTGATGCTGGAAGCGCGGTTCGGAATTGCTCCTCCCATCCTGGCTTACATTAACCGAAGCAGAAAGGTCATTTCCGGATTTGATGAACTGCTGGAGGATCCGTCCTCTCATGTGGAGAATGTCTCTCTGATGTTTTCCTCGCAGGAGGCAAGGGATGCCTCTTTTGCCAGGATTAAAAATATCCGCGGAAGCAAAGGGGAGCGGATCCTGACAGTCCTTCTCCCTTTCAGGACTGACCTGGAAGTCACGCATGTACAGGCGGACAAATGGCGGTCGCTGGAGGATCTGGGGACAATGCTGGGCATCACTGATTCCCAGATCATGACCCTGGGAGACGGCGATAACGACCGGCCGATGCTGCGGGGCGCGGGATTGTCTGTGGCCATGGGAAATGCCCCTGATTTTGTAAAAGAGACAGCAGATCTGGTCACGGGAGACAACGAACACGATGGAGCCGCACAGGCGATCCGCGAGGTTCTGGGTTTGTAGATATAAATAATCTGATGTTGAGGTCAACAGCGGCCAAGTACCGGCCGCTCGCCAAGGCCCTTCGGCTGTTTGTGCAACTTGACGAGACTCAGAGCCATTGGATACCTTTTGACCTTTACATCATAATCTTGCAGATATAAATAATATAGACTGAAAAGACTTGAGATCAGTGAAGGCAATCCGGAAGGTCCCCGACCTGTAGATATAGAGATATAGTGCCTGTAAAAAAAAGCCCAAAGAGAAGGGAAGACCGGGGAGGAAATACGTAGTTTATTCACACTTGCGGCCATGGAGGTAAAGATTTGTTTGGTGCGATAATCGGGGATATGGCAGGATTCCCCTACGAATATAATCATGAAAATCTGACAGACAGGAGCATCCCTTTATTTAAACAAAAGAGCACGGGAGCCGGAAGCGGTCCGGAGGCCGGCACAGCGCAGGCAGGAGAGGATTTTTCGGATAAGACCGTTCTTGCTGCCGCAGTGGAAGAGGGACTCTTGCAGTTTGAGCGCAGGATCCCGGAAATTCTTGCCGGGAGTGCGGTGCAGGAGAGTACTGAGAAATATGATGGAGGGGAGACCGATCAGGCCGACGCCGGTAATAAGGGTGCGGTCAATATCGCTGTGGGCGGAACAAAGATACAGGGTCCTCATATTCCGCAGAATGCCTTTGAGGAGAATTATAAAAAAGAGCTGACTTCTGCCCTTCGCCGGCTCGGTCAGGCATATCCGCTTGCGGGCTATACGATGGATCTCAGTATCTGGCTCTTCAGGGAAGGATCTAAGCCGACACTGTCGGAGGATGCCGGTCCCGCTGCCAGAGTCAGCCCGGTTGCCTGGACCTTCCAGGACGACCTGTATATGATGCGTCATATGGCGCGTCTGCAGGCGGGACTGACACATCGCAGCAGAGAATCGATCCAGGCGGCAGAGGCAGCGGCCTGCGCGGTTTTCCTGGCAATCCACGGCAGCACGAAACCCTATATTGCCGGATATCTGGAAAAAGAATTCGGATACAGAATCCCTGCAGAAGAGGAGATGCGCGAGGAAATCCTTCGCGCCGGAGGTACGCGGATGCTCTCAGGCTTCCCGGGCATGTCCGGCGGCGCGGAGAATACTATCGGAGACGGCGGGGACAGACAGCCCGGAAGCAGCCTGCCGGCACTTTGCGTACGCGCGGCGATGAGTGCCTTTTTGAATGGAAGAGACTTCGAGGATGTTCTTCGCAGAGCAGTTTCAATGGGCGGAAACAGTGCCGATATTGCAGCCATTGCCGGAAGCATAGCGGAGGCATTTTTCGGGATCCCGGATGAGATCAGGGATGCCTGCCTGCAGAGGCTCCCTGTTGACCTGCGCACTGCGGCAAAGTCTTTTGCTGCCCGCGACGCACAGAAAAAAGCTGTCCGCGAGAGCAATCCCGCGGCAAAGGCGAGGTGGGAGAATGCCCTGATCCGCGCCTCTTCCCGCCACCCCGCAACAGTGCAGGGGAACGAGCCTCTGGAGCAGGCAATCGACAGAATGCTTCGGAATAAAAACCAGCAGACCTTTATCGAGGCGCTTGAAATGCTGCGGTTCCGCATGAATAACAAGGGACGCGTATTTGTCCCGATCGCTTCCGCAAGACGCGCAGAGACCGCGGATGTTGAGAGAAGTGCAGCCAGTGCAGGGAACGCAGCAGGTGCGGGAAATTCTGCAGATACAGGAAATGCGGCAAGTGCAGGAAACAGTGCAGCAACAGGAAATGCGGCAGGCACAGGAAATGCGGATGTTGAGAGAAGTGCCGAAAGTACGGAAAACACTGACAAGACCCGGAATTTCGCAGTGAATGGTGCATCCGGCAGGGAAATTCCGCAGAATGCCATGGTCTACAGCATGCAGGCCATCCGCACAAAGGACGGTAAGGTATGGCAGCCTGCCTACACAAGCCGTGCCCAGCTTGACAAGGCAAACGCGGCAATGGCAAAGGCGCGCGCAGGGGCGGCGGATGGGACAGACACGCCGGCTTCCGGAACTCCGGCTCCCGGATCGGGGATGGTCCTTTCCTACTCCATGGATGCTCTTTTCAGACGCTTTCTTCCGGCGGGAAGTGAGCTGATCCGTGAGACTGTTCAGAATGCTGACAACCCGGATGCACTCCCGGACCCTTCCCGGGAGATCATCCCTGAGAATATCCAGGGAATCGTGCTTAACCCTTATGACAAGGCATTTTACATTCCCAGAAAAACCATAGAGGCTATTTTTGTGATCAACAGAGAAGCCGCCAAAAAATAGTTTAGAGTCGGTATTGAATAAAAATCCCTTCGCGGCCGCTTGATGATGCGGTCAGCGAAGGGATTTTTGATTAATGATGTACAATCATGCGCCTGTTATTTCGGAGGCGGTCCGGATCGCCAGATTCATGAGGCGGATGAATTCCCGGGCATTGTCGTCTCCCATTTTTTTAAGGAGAGTGATGTGGTTTTCCTTGGCGTTTTCATAGACGGAACGGATATGATCCGCGCCGGCCCCGGTAAGGGCAACATTGATCTGCCTGCGGTCTCTGGTAGAACGGTGACGTTCGATATATTTCTTCCGGTCCAGGCTGCTGAGAATATTGGCGATTCTTCCGGATGTGATTCCCAGCTTTGAGGCAAGTTCACCGGCGGAGACGGGGCTTTCCAGTTTTGAAAGCCAGAAAAGGGCGGCTTCTTCACCTCGTGTACTGTGCTGTTCAAAAACATTTGACAAATCCCTGGAATACAGGAAATGAATGTCACACAGATTTTCTGCAAGCATTTCGTAGTCTCTAATATTATCCATATTATCCATCTGGTCTGCTGCTCTCCTTCTGCGTAGAAATAACTATCCGGGATAACCGTTTTTGCAAAGATTATGTTTGGGCTCAGCAATGATATACAGAAATCAGATCTGCCAAATAATATCTGCTGCGTAGAAGTTAGATTTCCCTAACGATGTTAGACTACACAAATCGAACGCATTTGTCAACGACCGTTTGGACATATTCCGATTTTTTTTATTATATACGACAACACTGTTTCTTTTTATCCCGCAAGGCGCGTGACCCCGGCTGCGGAATATGCGGGCAAAAAGGGCAATTCACTTCATCCCGCAATGCGTCTGACCCCGGCCGCGGGATACCCTATGTTCTTTTGACCGGAAGTTTTCTCTGTGCCGCGCGGGGAACTCCGGCTGGACAGGATCCTGCTGAGGGAAAGCTTCCTGCAATGCCTGCCAGAGTGAGACAGTACAGTTCCTCCGCTCGAAATTCCTCCCGGAGCAGGGAAGAGGCCTCTGATGTAAGCTGTACATCCGCCGCGGAGATTTTCGAGAGAAAAGGAAGGGATGCCTTGCTGATTATGGCGGAGAGGAGAGGAGCTGCGGACCGGTTGAGTGCGAGCGGACGCGCATACAGGGCCATTTCCGAAGACTTCAGTGCGTCCAGCCGTTCCTTCCTGATCTGCAGAAGGATGTGCAGCAGACAGCGGCTGACCCTGGTGCGGGTCAGGTTTCTGGTCTTGAGAAGGTCGCAGAAATCGGAGAATCCTCTGTAACTGCCAAGATTCTTTCTGATTCGAAGGGCCAGGTCGGGGGATACATCCGCGAACTCCTCCAGTTCATCTTCATACATACGGAGCGCATAGAGGAGTTGTGCGGAAAAATCATCCGGTCCGAGCGGAAAGAGAGGAACCTGCGTGACGGTGATCTGCGGAAGGATCCCTGAAGAAAAGTCCGGTCTGCCGCGGTTCTGCAGAAGGTCTTTCCGGTGCTGTGTGGCGGAGGGGACTTGGATTCTGCGGATGGCATGCGGACGAATGGAACTGTCCAGGGTCCGGAGAACCCGGCAGTACTCGACAGCGAGAAGATCATTGGGCACAGACGGAAAGTGCAGGGGAGGGCAGGGCTTTTCTTTTTTTTCAAAAGGATTGTTCCCCGGAGGGGCAGTGCGCGGAGAAATGTCAGAACAGTTTTCTGCGATGCTGTCTTTGTTTACTGCCATATTGAACTCAAGAACTGCAGCTTGCTGCAGGGCCGCGGCCCGTGCAGCGGGAAAGGACATCCCCTTTCTAAGCCCGTCCTGCAGCAGATCCCTGTATACTGCCGCAAGCCCGCCGCCCCCGCCATCTTCCGCCAGAGACAGGATCCGGGCACATTGCTGCAGATGATCAATGTCGCCGCTCTCGGATCCGAAACAGAGATCCGTAACGACACCGAGCTTGTCGAGCAGGGCTATGCCCGCATGGGCAAAGTACTCCGCGCTCCCGCATGCTGCGTAGAGGGGAAGCTCCAATACCAGATCCGCCCCTGCGCGCAGGATCTGTTCAGCCCGGATATATTTGTCAAAGACAGCGGGTTCCCCGCGCTGCACAAAGTCGCCGCTCATGGCGACAACAATATAATCTGCTTGTGTGAGTCTGCGCGCTTGGCGCAGAAGATATGCATGTCCCTCGTGAAAGGGGTTGCATTCCATGATGATGCCTGTTACTTTCATTTTTCAGCCTTTGCTTTGCCTTATGTTTGCCAAAGTTCTGCCGCCTCAAAGTTCTGTCGCTTCAAAGTTCTGCCAACTCATAGTTTTTGTCCCATGTTTTGTACCGTTTCATTCTTGAATGAATCAGTATAAATGATATAATAACATAGGGTAATATTTCAAATGGTCTCGTGTTCTTTTTCTACAGAACTGAGGCTTTCCGCAGGCTTTCCGCTCTCTGCTCCCGGCAGAGGCCGGGAATCTGCAGATGTTACAATCAATGCTTTTTTCAAGAATCTTTCGAAAGGACAGGAAAAAATGAATATTCTGGTTATCAACTGCGGCAGTTCTTCTCTGAAGTTTCAGGTTATCGACTCCGATACCGAGGCACTCCTTGCAAAGGGTCTTTGCGAGAGAATCGGCATCGATGGTTCTGTGATCACTTATGAGAATAAGGTTACAAATGCCGGCAAGGAAGTCAATGTGACTCCCATGCCTGATCATAATAAGGCAGTCAGCCTGGTTCTTGAGGCTCTGACAAATGAGAAGACCGGTGTTCTGAAGTCTCTCGATGAGATCGGTGCGGTCGGCCATCGTATCGTCCATGGCGGCGAGAAATTCACCACCTCTGTTGTCATCAATGATGAAGTCATCGAGGCGATCAAGGAAGTCTCTGACCTGGCTCCCCTCCACAATCCCGCCAACCTGATCGGCGTGGACGCATGCAAGGCTCTTATGCCCAACACTCCCATGGTAGCAGTTTTCGATACCGCTTTCCATCAGACCATGCCCGAGAAGGCTTATATGTATGCCCTTCCGATGGATTATTACAACAAGTACAAAGTACGCCGCTACGGCTTCCACGGCACCAGCCACGCCTTCGTTTCCAAGGAGATGGCAAATGTTGCCGGCAAGCCTTATGACAGCATCAAGACGATCGTCTGCCACCTGGGCAACGGCGCTTCCATTTCTGCAGTCTGCAAGGGCAAATGCGTCGACACCTCCATGGGTCTCACCCCGCTTGAGGGCCTGGTAATGGGCACCCGCAGCGGTGATATTGATCCCGCCATCATCGAGTTCATCGCAGGCAAAGAGAATATGACAGCTGCTGAGGTTGTTTCCGTCCTCAACAAGAAGTCCGGTGTCTTCGCTCTGTCCAACGGCAAGTCCTCTGACTTCCGTGATCTGGAAGACGGCTATCTTGCAGGCGACAAGTTCTGCCAGCTGGCTATCGACGCTTTCTGCTATCGCGTTGCAAAATATGTGGGCGCTTACGCAGCATCCATGAACGGCGTTGACTACATCGCTTTCACTGCCGGTATCGGCGAGAACAGCGGATTCGTACGTGCAAAGGTTATGCAGTACCTCGGCTATCTCGGCGTCAAGCTCAATGAGGAAGCAAACAAGGGCCGCGGCGAAGTCATCAAGATCTCCACTGACGACAGCGCTGTACAGGCTTATGTCATCCCTACCAACGAAGAACTTGCGATCGCTCGTGAGACTGCAGCACTCTGCTGATCTTCGGTCATCTGACCGCCGGTATTGAAAAGTATTGAAACAGAATTTCAAATTGAATTGAAATGAGGGAAGCCCGGAAACAGTTCATTGTTTCCGGGCTTTTGTCTGTGCCGCAGGCAAGAACAAAAATAAGAAAAGGGACGATCGTTATCTGAAGGCGGTAACGATCGTCCCTTTTTTGCTGTCATGAAAATGATGAATATCGTCATGAAAAACGATGAATATCCCTTATGAAAAAACGATGAACAGCTTTATGGAAACACAAAAAGCGAAATATAAAACCGGAGAATAAAATCGAAGAATAATATCGAAGAATAAAACCGGTCAGGACATCAGCTCGATCACAATGTTCCGGGTGTTGTCCATGTGTTTCATAACGCTCAGGTAGGTATCTGCCGTGGCGTTTTCGGCATCAGAGACAAGATTATCAAGGATAGCCCGATGTTCTGCGAGTGCGATGGCCGGCCGTCCCTCCAGTTCAAAGGTCTTCATGGCAATATCATAAAGCTGGTGATTATGGGATTCATACAGACTGATCAGCTCATCGTTCTTGCTGTACTCCACGATCCGCCTGTGAAAAGAGAGGTCATGCCTGAGGATTTCGGAAAAGGACGCACCTTTCGCAATGGCCAAGGGCAAGGTATTCATGTTCCGCACCGCGGCCGCGATCGTCAAGGTCATGGGCGGCGTCTCGGATCAGCCCCTGCTCACCAGAGCGCAGATGGTGGTCAAGGAGACAGACAACGGCGGTATCATCGTGGTCGGTTCCCACACCAACAAGACGACAGCCCAGGTCGAGGAGCTCAAAAAGCTCACCGACATCGAGTTCATAGAACTCGACGCCACCCTGGTCCGCGATGAGGAAGCTTTCGAGAACGAAGTCAGGCGCTGCCTGGCAAAGGAAGAGGAGTGCATCCGCTCCGGCAAGACTGTCTGCTGCTACACGACCAGAGCTCTGATCACGGCAGATACAGGCGACAAGGAAGACGAGCTTCGTCTGTCCGTCCGCATCTCTGACGCTGTACAGTCTCTCGTCGGAAGACTGACTGTCACGCCCGCTTTCGTCATCGCCAAGGGCGGCATCACTTCCAGTGATGTCGGCACAAAGGCTCTGGCAGTCAAGCGCGCCAATGTCCTGGGACAGATCCGTCCGGGTATCCCCGTTTGGCAGACCGGAGAGGAGAGTAAGTTCCCGCAGACTCCTTATGTCATTTTCCCCGGCAACGTCGGAGAAAATACGACACTGCGCGAAGCGGTCGAGGTCCTCACAGCTAAATAATCAATCTATAAAAATTCATAAAGGGATAAGATAACTATCTGTTTAGAAAAGTTAGAAAGGGAGTACAAAATGATTAACGGATTAAGCGGACAGAGAATGCTGCTCGCCCTTGCGATCGGCATTATCCTTCTGATCATCATGGTTCTGAAAACAAAGAT
>ONKG01000019.1 GCA_900318375.1 uncultured Lachnospiraceae bacterium | reverse complement strand
GGAGTACAAAATGATTAACGGATTAAGCGGACAGAGAATGCTGCTCGCCCTTGCGATCGGCATTATCCTTCTGATCATCATGGTTCTGAAAACAAAGATCCAGGCCTTCCTGGCTCTGATCACCACAACGGTCCTGGTCGGTGTCATCGGCGGCATGCCCCTCCTGAACATCACCCTGGATGACGGAAAGACCTTCGGTATTATCAATTCCATCACCTCGGGCTTCGGCGGCACACTGGGAAGCATAGGTATCATCATCGGCTTCGGTGTCATGATGGGACAGATCTTCGAAGTCACCGGCGCGGCCAAGCGAATGGCCTACACCTTCCTCAAGCTGTTCGGCAAGGGACGTGAAGAAGAGGCTCTGGCTTTCACGGGTTTCCTGGTATCCATCCCGATCTTCTGTGATTCCGGTTTCGTCGTCCTTGCACCCATCGCAAAGGCTCTTTCCAAGGCAACCAAGAAGTCTGTCATCGCTCTGGGCGTTTCCCTGGCAGCAGGCCTGGTCATCACCCACTCCCTGGTTCCGCCCACACCCGGCCCTCTGGGCGTCTGCGGTATCTTCGGAATCGATGTCGGTTTCTTCATCCTTCTCGCGATCGTTCTGGCACTGCCTATGGCCATCGCCTGCATCGTTTATGCACGCCTTGTCCTTGCCAAGAAGTACTACTGGCTTCTTGACGAAAACGACGAGCCCCACGCTGCTCCTTATCAGAAACCCGATTATGACGGCGCATTCAGCATGGATATGACCGGTGTTCCCGGAACTCTCGAGTCCTTCATGCCCCTGCTCCTGCCCATCCTCCTGATCCTCATCAACACTGTTGCATCCGCACTCGGCATGAAGACCGGTATCATGGGTGTCCTGATCTTCCTCGGCCAGCCCATCATCGCAGTCGGCCTCGGCCTGATCGTAGCTATTTTCACACTGGGCAATCGCCTTGACCGTTCCACCGCTCTGGCAGAGATGGAAAAGGGTATGATGTCCGCAGGTATCATCATGCTGGTCACCGGCGGCGGCGGTGCCCTGGGCCAGATCATCAAGGATTCCGGTCTGGGCAACTTCATGGCAGAAGGTCTTTCCCACACTGCCATCCCGATCATCATCCTGCCTCTGGTTATCTCCACTGCAATGCGTTTCATCCAGGGTTCCGGTACTGTTGCCATGACAACAGCTGCCTCCATCTCCGCGCCCATCCTGATCGCGGCAGGTGTCAACCCCACACTCGGCGCGATCGCATGCTGCGTCGGCTCCCTCTTCTTCGGTTACTTCAACGATTCCTATTTCTGGGTCGTCAACCGTACAATGGGCGTCAGCGAAGCAAAGGATCAGCTGCAGATCTGGTCCATCACTTCCACCATCGCGTGGGCAGTCGGTGTTGTCGAGATCCTCGTCCTGAGTATCTTCATGCACTGATCATGGTTTTGTCCTTACGTGTTCTGCCGACTCCATGATTACCTCTATGTAGATGCATTATTGAACTGAGACATCTGAGGAAACAGACTGATAATTACAGGAACATGTAAGATACAAAATACAGGCGCACAGCCCGCTTATACGATTTATCCCATGCCCGGGAACTATATGCGGGCATGGGATATTTGAAAATACGGGCTTATGCGCCTGGTATATTTTTTGCAGACACAGAGTCATAATCATTAATAATGTATAATAGGAGGCAATATGGCTGCATGTATAGTAGTGGCAGATGATTTGACAGGAGCCAATGCGACCGGTGTCCTTCTGACAAAAATGCAGTATCGGGCAGCGACGATCATGTCTCTGGACAACAATGATCCGGAAGAGATGCAGGAGTGCGACTGCCTGCTCTATCCCACCGACAGCAGGGGCGTAGATGCACAGACGGCATACAGGAGAGTATTTGAGGCATCGCAGTCTCTGAAGAATGACAATGTTCTTGTCTACAGCAAGAGGATCGACTCCACGCTCAGGGGAAATCTGGGAAGTGAGACCGACGCCATGCTGGACAGCCTCGGAGAGGACTATATCGCAGTGGCAGCTCCCTGCTTCCCCTCTTCCGGAAGGATCGTCATCGGCAATTACATGCTGGTGAACGGAACCCCCCTTCACAGGACCAACATCGCCCTGGATCCCAAATGCCCGGTCAGGATTTCAGAGGTGGACAGACTGTTCCGGGAGCAGAGCAAATATCAGGTGACAGCCATCCGCATGGGCGAGATGATGGACGGCGTACATGCCCTGGCCCAAAAGATCAGGGCCTGCCATCAGGCGGGCAGCCGCATCCTCACCTTTGACTGCGTCTCCCAGGAGGATCTGGATCTGATCGCGGACGCCTGCATAGAGAGCGGGGAGAAGATCATCGCTGTGGATCCAGGTGCTTTTACCGCATCCCTGGCCAGAAAGATCATCAAACCCAGGATGGACCGCAGACAGAACCATATCCTGGTCGTCGTGGGCAGTGTCAATTCCAGCACCACCGCCCAGCTGGAGGAGTTCTGGCTGACCCAGGAAGCCAACAACGTGATGGTCAGGACCCGGGAACTTCTCGAAGGAGAGGAGAGAAGGGAGAAGGAGATCAGCCGTGTTGTCGGTGAGATCCTGAAAGAAGCGGATAATTATACTACTTCCTCTGTTGTCGGAGACGGAATTTATCTTGAAAACAGGATTGATTTCCGGCCATATATGGAGAGATACAACTGCTCCATGGAGGAAGTGACAGATATGATCAACAATTCACTGGCGGAGATCACGGTGCGCCTGCTTCGGCAGCAGCCCCGTTTCCAGGGTCTGTATGCATGCGGCGGCGATGTGACCCAGGCTCTCTGCGGACACTTCGGCGCGGCGGGACTTGACCTCAAGGATGAGGTTCTGCCCCTGGCCGCCTATGGTCAGTTCAGCGGCGGCGAGTTCGACGGCCTGGATTTCATCACCAAGGGCGGAAGCCAGGGCGACAAGACCGCGCTCAACGTCTGTGTCAATTACCTGAAGGAGAAGCTGTTTATCTGATTCGCGTTTATCTGATCTTTGTTTATCAGATTTGTTCTGAAAAAGTCTGCGCGGTTTGGCCGTTCGTAAGTAAAACATGTTAAAATCAGAAAAGACGTTACATGAACATGGCCTTGACGGGTTCGTGTACTGTGACGAAAAGCCGGGCCTCTGCGGACATTTTTTACCCAGATGACTTTTATAACTGCAGATATATAAGGGAGGAATTAAAATGGCAGAGAAAAAACCTATGATTGCAGTACCGATTGGTGATCCCGCCGGTGTAGGCCCCGAGATCGTGGCAAAGGCATGCGCGCTGGAAAAAGTCAATGATGCAGCAAATGTGATCGTGATCGGCGACCGTCAGGTCATGGAAAAAGCGATCGGCATCGTGGGCGCAGACCTCAAGATCAATGTCGTGGAAAAACCCGCGGACGGCGATTATCGTTTCGGCATCCTGAACCTGATCGACCTTGATAACATCGACCAGTCTCAGTTCTCCTACGGCGTTGTCCAGGCTATGTGCGGCAAGGCTGCTTTTGCCTACATCAAGAAAAGCATCGAGCTTGCCATGAACGGCGAGGCGGATGCTGTCGCCACAACTCCGATCAACAAGGAAGCCCTGCACGCAGCGGAAGTTCCTTTCATCGGCCACACCGAGATCTTCGGTGCCCTGACCAATACACCCGATCCGCTGACCATGTTCGAGACAAACGGTCTGCGTGTCTTCTTCCTGACCCGTCACAAATCCCTGCGGGCTATGCTGGATGACATCACAAAAGACAACATCAAGGCTTGTGTCAAGGAGAGTCTTGCAGCCCTCAGGCGCCTGGGAGTCACAGAGGGAACTATGGCCATTGCCGGCCTCAACCCTCACTGCGGCGAGCACGGCCTCTTCGGCTGGGAGGAAGTCAACGAGATCACACCTGCCGTGGAAGAACTCAAGGCGGAAGGCTATCCCGTGACCGGACCCATCGGCGCGGACTCCGTTTTCCATCAGGCAGCTCTTGGCCGCTACAACAGCGTCCTGTCCCTGTATCACGATCAGGGCCACATCGCGACCAAGACCCTTGACTTTGACCGTACCATCTCCATCACCAACGGCATGCCCATCCTGCGTACTTCCGTGGACCACGGCACAGCCTTTGATATCGCCGGCAAGGGCATCGTCAGCGAGATCAGCATGGCGGAAGCCATTCTCCTCGCCGCCAAATACGCTCCCTTCTTTGTAAAAGCATGAGTTCTTCTGATCGGTGAATCTGCACAGGGACTCGTCTGAACTGAGAAAACGGCACCGGATAATAAACAGATAATCCGCCTGGAAAAGAGTCCGAAAAACCGCTTCTGACAAGCGTCCGGGGAAAGTGATGGATCAGCGTCCGGAAAAAAACAAGCGGAAAATGCCGGAAAAACCAGTCTGGAAACAGGTTCGGGACAGGTTTGGAAAAAACAGGTTTTTGTAAAGAAAAAACTGTTGACAAATCGACGCGGCGTCCATATAATATCCTTCGTGTGATTCTTTGAAAGAAGGAGGTGTTATCATGTCGATCTGCCCTAAAAATAAATCTTCGAAAAGCCATAGAGATAAAAGGAGAGCTAATTGGAAAATGACCGCTCCCACTCTGGTGAAGTGCAGCAAGTGTGGTGCTCTTATGGTTCCCCACAGGGTTTGCGCTAAGTGCGGCTCCTATAATAAGAAGGAGATCATCCAGGTCGTAGACTGATCCTGTAATTGAGCGGGTCAACCGCATTTTTATAACAGCTGGTCCGGACCGGAATAAAACAGATTTATGGCAGGCCTCCCGTTGCTATTTTGCAGCGGGAGGCTTCTTCATGCTCGCTTGCAATATGGAGACCGTGATAGTATAGTATTTGTAAGAAAATATATGCCGTGACCGGATAGAAGAGGCTTCTGTAAAATGACTTTTACAGGGACGGGAACAGTCTGGAAAGGCAGTATTTCCGGTATATTTTTGATTTGGTCTGACAAGGGTCCGGGCATACATTTTTTGTCCGGGTCAGAGAAAAGTTTGTGGAAAAAGGTTCAAGATGAGTAAAAAATACGTTAAGGTAGCAGTTGACGCAATGGGCGGAGATCTGGCACCGGCGGAGCCGGTAAAGGGCGCTGTTCAGGCCCTGGAGAAGAGAAAAAGTCTCCATGTGACGCTTGTGGGCAAAGAAGAGGTCATCCGCGCGGAGCTGGAAAAATATAAGTATGACGAGGAGAGGGTTGAGATCCTGGATGCCAGGGAGGTCATTGAGATGGCGGAGCCGCCGGTCAATGCGATCCGCAGGAAGAAGGACTCATCGATTGTCAAAGGCTTGAAGCTTGTAAAGGAAGGGACCTGCGATGCTTTCGTGACAGCAGGCAGTACCGGAGCGACACTTGCCGGCGGACAGCTCCTTGTGGGAAGGATCCGGGGAATCGAGCGCCCTCCGCTCGCGCCTCTGATGCCCACTGCCAAGGGACCGGTCCTTCTGGTCGACTGCGGAGCCAACATGGATGCCCGCGCCTCCCAGCTGGTCCAGTTTGCGCAGATGGGGTCCATCTATATGAGAAATATGACCGGAATCGAGAATCCCCGCGTCGCCCTTGTCAATGTAGGGGCAGAGGAGGAAAAGGGCAATGCGCTGGTCAAGGAGGTATTCCCGCTGCTGAAGGAGTGTGAAGGGATCAACTTTATAGGCAATATCGAAGCCAGGGATATTCCTGCCGGCGATGCCGATGTTGTGGTCTGTGACGCCTTTGTCGGCAATGTGATCCTCAAGCTCTATGAGGGGCTTGCCTCCACTCTGATCCACAAGATCAAGGATGCGCTGATGACATCACTGCGTTCCAAGATCGGCGCCCTCATGATCAAGCCTGCGCTCAAGGGAATGCTCAAAGAGTTCGATATCTCCTCATACGGCGGCGCGCCCATGCTGGGACTGCGCGGACTCGTGGTCAAGACCCACGGCAACGCTGAGGCGGTTGAGATTAAAAATGCCATCGAGCAGTGTTTTGTGTTTAAGAAAAAGGATATCAACGGACAGTTTGTAGAAAAAATGGGCCTGGAACAGAACGGAAAAGCAGCAGGACAGAAAGCTGCTCAGGAAGAAAAAGCTGCTCAGGAAGAGAAAGCTTCTCCGGAGGTGAAGGCTGCTCAGGAGGAGAAAAGCCAGGCTCCCGCTGCAGAGGAAAGATCTGCAGATCAGTGATAAGGCTGCCGGCCGGTGACAAAGCTGCTTTTTATATATCATCACTTGTCTGACACAAAGGGAGGATAACAGGTATGGATATGGAGTTTAAGAAATTATGTTCAATCATTGTTGATGTACTGGGCGTGGATGAAGATGAGATCACTGTCGACACCACGTTCATCGATGATCTGGGCGCGGATTCACTTGATGTCGCGCAGATCATCATGGGCATTGAGGAAGAGTTTGATGTTACAGTAGATTCCGACGTTGCTTCCAAAGTTACAACGGTCGGTCAGGCGCTGGAACTGATCAAGAATGCAATCGACGATTGAGCTGACAGGCCTTTAAAGAGCCTTTATGAAAGGACATCATGATACAGGCACCATTGGAAGTGCTGGAGGAGCGGATCGGATACAGGTTCAGGGACCGGTATCTGCTCGAGTGCGCTCTGACTCACACTTCTTTTGCAAATGAACAGAAAATTCAGACTTTGAAGGACTATGAGAGAATCGAGTTTCTGGGTGATGCTGTGCTGGAGATGATTTCCAGTGAATTCCTCTACAGGACATATCCTGATAAAAAAGAGGGCGAGCTGACCAAGCTGCGGGCATCCCTTGTGTGTGAACCCGCTCTGGCCTTCTGCGCCAGGGATATTTCCCTGGGTACATACATCCGCCTCGGAAGAGGAGAAGAGGCGAGCGGAGGCCGGGAGAAGGATTCCATTACATCAGATGTCATGGAGGCGCTGATCGGAGCATTGTATCTGGACAGCGGCGGAATCGACATTCCCCGTAAGTTCATCATGACTTTTATTCTATCAGACCTTGAGGACAAGCAGCTTTTTTACGACGCAAAGTCTATTTTGCAGGAACGCGCGCAGCGGGAAGGACATGAGGTCCGCTACGAGATACTCGAAGAGAGCGGTCCCGGACATCAGAAGCGCTTCCGCGTGGCGGCCATCCTGGAAGGCAGGCGCTGCGGTGTGGGAGAAGGACGTTCCAAGAAAGCGGCTGAGCAGCAGGCGGCCTACGCGGCCCTGGGCGGAACCAGGACCAGATAGGCGTGCGGCATGAGAATAACAAAAATTACAGCGGGAAAAAGCCTGGGAAAAGCTGAGGACCGTCATGACCGCGCGAATGCCCATGAGGCCTTGACGAGCATTCGGACACGAGGAAAAGTCGTATTGCGATTATTTTCCCGCGGATGCCGGCCTGACGGGCGGCATGTTTGAAAGAGTAGCAGATTTGTATTTAAAAAGTATTGAGATTCAGGGCTTTAAGTCCTTTGCAAACAAGATCAAATTTGAATTTCATAACGGCATCACCGGAATTGTGGGGCCGAACGGCAGCGGCAAGAGCAATGTCGCGGATGCAGTCCGGTGGGTGCTGGGTGAGCAGAGAGTCAAGCAGCTGCGCGGGTCTTCTATGCAGGATGTTATCTTCGCGGGGACGCAGGCACGCAGGCCGCTTGGCTTTGCTTATGTTGCGATCACGCTGGATAATTCCGACGGCGCTCTCCCGATCGATTACAGGGAGGTGACAGTAGCCCGCCGCATTTACAGAAGCGGTGAGAGCGAATATCTGCTCAACGGGACGGTGTGCCGTCTTCGAGATGTCAATGAGCTCTTCTATGACACAGGGATCGGCAAGGAGGGCTACTCGATCATCGGGCAGGGCCAGATTGACAGGATCCTTTCCGACAAGCCCCAGGACCGGCGCGCGCTCTTTGACGAGGCGGCCGGTATTGTCAAGTACAAACATAGAAAAGAGCAGACATTAAAGCGCCTTGAGAGTGAAAGGGACAATCTGACGCGGATCACGGATATTGTGGGTGAGCTGGAGAAGCAGATCCCGTCCCTGGAGAGACAGCAGGAAAAGGCCAGAGAATATCTCAAGCGGCGCGACGCTTTAAAGCGGTTGGATATAAATGCTTTTTTGATAGAAAATGAGAAAAATACCAGTCAGCTTGAGGAACTGACTTCGCAGGAGACGACAGCGGCGTCTGACCTCGAGGACGCCAGAGCCCGGAGCGAGCTGCTCAGGCAGCGGATCGAGAAGCTCCAGGAGAGCAGGAGAGAACTGGACAGCAGGATCGAGTCGGTCCGCAGCAGGATCACGGACGCCAGTATTGTACACGGCAGGATCGAGGGGGATATCAAGGTCCTCGAGGAACAGATCCGCGGGGCACAGCAGAGAAACCGCCGGCAGGCAGAGCAGGAAAAGATCCTGAACGCGGACATCGCGGAGAGGACCGCCCAGGAGAAGGCTCTTTCCAGAGAAATCCATGCGGCCCGGGAAGCTTTTGATACCATGCAGGAAAGCCTGTCCGCCGCAAGAGAAGCGGCTTCGGCTTCCGCAGAAGATGTAGGGCGTCTGCGGGAGGAACTGGAGGAAAAACGTGCCGGGATCCTCGAAGAGATGGACCGCAGGGCAACGATGAAATCCAGGCTTGCAAGTCTGCAGACTCTGCAGGCCCAGGAGGACGCGCGCAGGGCAGAGGTGGAGAAGGAACTCTCTCTGGTCAGCGGGGAGCAGACCCAGACCGATGATGCCATCCTTTCTCTCAAGGAGGAATTCCGCCAGGTGGGCGCGCAGATCCGCGCCATGCAGGACGGACAGAAGGACATTGAGAATAAGATCGCGGAGCACAAGACATCTCTGGGAGATGCGGATGCACTCCTGCAGCGGGCGCAGTTTTCCTGGCATCAGGAAAAATCCAAGCTCGATGCCATCATGAACCTTGCGGAGCGCTATGAGGGCTTCGGGGGGAGCGTCAAACGGGTCATGCAGGAAAGATCCCGGGAAACAGGAATCATCGGAACCGTGGCGGATCTGATCTCCACGGAGAAAAAATATGAGACGGCAATCGAAGTTGCCCTTGGCGGCAGCATTCAGAATATAGTCACGAAGGATGAAGAGACAGCAAGGCGTCTGATCGAGATCCTCAAGCGTGAAAAGGCGGGCAGGGCGACTTTCCTGCCTCTTTCGAGTATCCGGAATAATAAGAGTCTGGCGGGACACAAGGTGCTGGATGAGGAGGGCGTTATCGGGACGGCCGATTCTCTGGTGAAGACCGCGGAGGGCTGCGCTGATGTGGCGGTATCCCTGCTGGGAAGAACCGTGATCGTGGACACCTTCGACCACGCAGTTGCCGCGTCCAGGCGGTCCGGACACGGTGTCCGCATGGTGACCATAGAGGGAGAGCTTTTTGCGCCCGGCGGCGCGATCAGCGGAGGCACCTATCGCAATGCCAGCAGTCTTCTGGGCAGAAGACGCGAGATCGAGGAGCTGACCGCGAGCACAAAGCGCTTTAAAGAGGAAGTTGAGAAGCAGGAAAAGACTATCGAAGATACCAAGGAGAGCCGCAATATCCTGCGCAGAAAACTCGATGAAAACAAGCGCTCTCTCCAGGAGCAGTTTATCCGCCAGAATACTCTGCGTGTCCGGATCCAGCAGGAGGAGGAAAAACTCCGCGAGACGGCCGGAAATGCGGAAACCCTTCGGCAGGAGCTGCGCGCGCTCCTGGAACGGGCAGAGCAGACGGCGGCGCAGCAGTCGGCTGCCGCCCGGGACCTTTCCGCCAGCGAAAGGAAGGAAGAGGAATTTTCTGCCGCCGCGGCACATCTGCAGGAAGAACTCGCCAGGAGGCAGAAGGATGAGGAGAGTGACAGCAGTGCTCTCTCCGCCCTGGAGCTTGAAAACAGCCGCACAGAGCAGTCGCTGCGTTTCCAGCAGCAGAATGCGGACCGGATCCGCCGCGAGCTCGAGGCACTGCGCTCCCAGCTGCAGGAGATCCTCGATAATGCGGACAGTGACCGCAGGGAGATCGAAGAGAAGAACAGGCGGATTGAAAGCCTCAGGCAGGAGGCGGCAGATTCCGACCATGTCCGGAGTGAAGAGGAAGAGGAACTTCAGCTTCTCCGGAACGATAATGAAGAATTGCAGCGGCAGCAGGATGAGGCGTCCCGGGACAGGGAGACCACTGCGGAAGTGATTGCGGGACTCGACAAAGAGGTTTTCCGTCTGACTTCCAGGCGTGAGCGGCTCGAAGAGACCATCGAGCAGAAGGCCTCCTTTATGTGGGAGGAATACGAGGTCACGATCGCCGACGCTGCAGCGCAGCGCGACGAGACACTCAACGATCTTGCGGCTATGAAAAAAGAGATTGCCGGTCTTCGGGGACAGATCAAAGCCCTGGGCAGCGTCAATGTGGGTGCCATCGAAGAGTACAAGGAACTCATGGAGCGCTACACCTTCCTCAAGGGACAGCATGACGACCTCACCGAGGCTGCCGCATCTCTTGAAAAAATCGTGGCAGAGCTCGACGAGGCAATGCGCAGACAGTTCCGCGAGCAGTTCGCGGATATACAGAAGGCTTATGATGCGGTCTTCAGGGAGCTGTTCGGAGGAGGCGGTGGAAAACTGGAACTGATCGAGGATGTGGATATCCTCGAGGCGGGTGTCCGCGTGATCGCCCAGCCCCCGGGCAAGAAGCTTCAGAATATGATGCAGCTCTCAGGCGGAGAGAAGGCCCTTACGGCCATCGCCCTCTTGTTTGCCATCCAGAGCCTCAAACCCTCACCCTTCTGCCTGCTCGACGAGATCGAGGCGGCGCTGGACGAGAGCAATGTAGGCCGTTTCGCCCAGTATCTCCACAAACTGACCGAGAGGACCCAGTTTATCGTCATCACACACCGACGCGGTACCATGGAGCAGGCGGACCGCCTGTATGGCATTACCATGCAGGAGAAGGGCGTATCGGCCATGGTCAGCGTGGACCTGATCAACGATGAAGATATTTCATAAATGAGCGTACAGAAGGTAAAGCGTACAGGACATAGGGCAGATAAAACGTTAAGCAGACAGAACGTTAACAGATCAAATAACAGACGGGAGGGAAAATGGGATTTTTTGACAAGCTCAAAGAAGGCCTGAAAAAAACAAGGGCTTCTTTTACAGACGGCATGGAGCAGATCTTCAATTCCTATGAAAAGGTGACGGAAGAGTTCTATGACGAGCTGGAAGAGACCATGATCATGGGCGATATCGGCGTGAAGACCACCGAGGATCTTCTGGACCATCTGCGGGAGGAAGTGCGAGCGGAGCGCATCCGCTATGCCGCTGACTGCAGACAGGAACTGATCATGGGCATCCGGGACCGTATGAAACAGCCCGGGGACGCCTATGATTTTGAAAACGGTCCGGCCGTGATCCTGGTGATCGGCGTCAACGGTGTAGGCAAGACCACTTCGATCGGAAAACTTGCTTCCAATTACAAGAGCCAGGGCAAACGTGTCCTGATCGCTTCCGCGGATACATTCCGTGCCGCCGCCAATGAGCAGCTCACAGTCTGGGCCCGCCGTGCGGGCGTCGATATCATAGGCGGAAAAGAGGGATCCGATCCTGCCAGTGTCGTTTATGACGCTGTACAGGCGGCCAAAGCGAGGAAAATCGATATTCTTCTGTGCGATACAGCCGGACGTCTTCATAATAAGAAGAATCTGATGAACGAGCTCTCCAAGATCGACCGCATCATCACCAGAGAGTTCCCGGGATGCTATCGTGAAAACTGGGTCGTCCTCGATGCGGCAACAGGTCAGAACGCGGTGTCCCAGGCGCGCGAGTTTGCCTCTGTGACCAATCTGACCGGTATTGTCCTGACCAAGATGGACGGAACGGCAAAGGGCGGTATCGCGATTGCGGTCCAGTCCGAGGTCGGTGTTCCTGTCAAATTCATCGGCGTCGGCGAGAAGATCGAGGATCTGCAGCGGTTCAATCCGGATGAATATGTGGATGCGCTGTTTTACAGAGATTGAAAAAAGCGGGGCAGAGGTTATTTTGCATATTGCATAACTACATCCTGTAAGGGTCAAAAGTATCTTAAAGACGGGGGCTGCCTGACCGCCTTTTGACCTTTGCATCATTACATAATTACAAGCAGAAAGAAGTGTAAAGATGGAACAGAAAGACATGGAAACCGGGAAAACAGTTAAGGAGAAGAATGAGGTCCTGACCCTGAAGAAATTCGAAGAGGCCTGTGAGGCGGTCGGACGCGTGACATTGGACACGGAGCTGATCTATTCGGATTATTTCAGTGAGCAGACCGGCGGAAAGGTCTATCTGAAGCCGGAAAACATGCAGCGCACCGGCGCCTACAAGGTGCGCGGCGCCTATTATAAAATCAGCACACTGACTCAGGAAGAGCGGGAGCGCGGGCTGATCACGGCATCCGCGGGCAATCATGCGCAGGGCGTGGCTTATGCGGCCCGTGAATGCGGCGCCAAGGCAGTCATCGTGATGCCGACGACGACACCTTTGATCAAGGTCAACCGGACAAAGGCTCTTGGCGCGGAGGTGGTTCTTCACGGCGATGTCTATGATGACGCGGCTGCTCACGCGGACAAGCTGGCAGAGGAAAACGGCTATACCTTTATTCATCCCTTTGACGATCCGGATGTGGCGACGGGCCAGGGAACCATCGCGATGGAGATCATCAAGGACCTGCCTCTTGTGGATATTATCCTGGTGCCTGTCGGAGGCGGAGGCCTGGCGACAGGTGTCTCCTGTCTGGCAAAGTATCTCAAGCCCAATGTCAAGGTGATCGCGGTGGAGCCGGAAGGCGCAGCCTGCCTGAAGGCTTCTTTTGAAGCGGGAAAGGTGGTCACACTGCCGGTTGTCAATACCATTGCGGACGGCACAGCGGTCAAGACGCCGGGCAGCAGGATTTTTCCCTATCTGCAGAAAAACCTGGATGAGATCATCACGGTTCCCGATCAGGAACTGGTCACCGCGTTTCTGGATATGGTCGAGAACCACAAGATGATCGTCGAGAATTCCGGACTTCTGACTGTTGCGGCACTGCGCCATATCAACTGCAGGGACAAAAAGGTTGTCAGTGTCCTGAGCGGCGGCAACATGGACGTGATCACAATGTCCTCCGTCGTGCAGCAGGGTCTGATCCTGCGGGATCGTATTTTCACGGTTTCCGTACTGCTTCCCGACAAGCCCGGCATGCTGCATCGTGTCTCCGGCCTGATCGCGCAGGCCAACGGCAATGTCATCAAGCTCGAGCACAACCAGTTCGTGAGCATCAACAGAAATGCCGCTGTGGAGCTGCGCATCACACTGGAAGCCTTCGGCACACAGCATAAGAAGGAAATCATTTCCATACTCGAGAAAAACGGCTTCAAGCCCCGTCTTGTCAAGACCAGGAGCTGATCGTTTCCGGGATGTCGGAAAGCGGGGCTACATGCCCGCGCCCCTGAGGGGGAGCGGACAGTAACAAAGCGGGAACTTGCCGGATGGAAAAACAGGGTAAAAAAATGAGTCAGTTAAATCGAAACGGGGATGCGGCGGGTAATCCCAATAAGAGGCGCTCGCTGTATCTGGCCAATATAATATTCCTGAGCTGCCTGACAATCGCCGCGCTGGTGTTTGCTCTGTTTGTTTTTTTCAGACTGCGCAGACACGGGACAGACGGCTTCCGTCAGTTTTATACGGACGGGCAGATCAAAAATATTGAGGAAAAAGCCGCGGAGGATGCCAGAAAGGAACTCCTTCTGGAGATCCAGTCTTCTCTGGAATCGGGAAGGAGCACTACGCAGATGCTGCGGGAGATCTTCGACGACTGCATCGTCGTGGTCAGCGGAGGGCGGTACTATTTTTATCCTCTCCTTGAGGAAGTGGACCACAATCCCCTTGAAATCGGGATGCTGACCAACAGCGATGGGCTGATCACTTACGCGGGGGAAAATCCTGACCTGCATCTGAGCCGCGGCATTCTGCTCTCGGACGACAACGGAAAGATCGACTGGGAGAGGCTCGGGGACAGCGGTATCGAAGAGATCGTGCTCAGCGCAGGCGATCTTGAAGGGGACCGTTTTATTCCGGATCAGCAATTCGAAAGAAACTGCAGGAAGGCAGTTGAAAAGGGAAAGCGGATCAGTCTGTGCCTGGAGGTGAGTGAGCCCCCCGCGGATACGGCTGTTGACGAGGCAATGACCGTGATCGGCAAGGCAGTGGAACTGTATGGGCTTCGTGATCTTCCGCAGAAGGAAGAGAGCACACAGAAGGAAGAAAACACAGCTGATCAGGGAGACATGTCTTCCGACGGAGCGGAGGATTCCGGCGCGGGACAGACCTCGGAACCTTCACAGGGAGAGGCCGGGTCTGCGGAGGCAGCCATCGACCCGACCATCCTTTTCAGATTGCGCGCTGTGGAAAATCTCTCCGATGACGGATCAGACAAGACCGCCTGGACTGATTCCTTAAAGCTTCTGGGCGGGGAGGCGCAGGCCGGGGGACTGCATCCGGTGATCGGAACAGATCTTCATACCTGCGCGGCGCAGATCGATCTTTCCGGGCTTTCTGAATATGAAAGATGGGTGATCGATCACGAAGAGACGTTAAGTTTTCCTTACAGCTTTGACTTCTGGGAGTACAGCGCGGAAGGAAATATGGAGGGTGTACCCGGAAAATCAATTCTGTATGTCCGCGTAGAAGTGATGCAGTAAGCTGCGGCAAGATGCTTCAGCAGACAGGAAGTACAGACGCAAAAAGCGGAGACGGCAAAAAGTACGGATAAAAACCTGAAAAAGTCAAGAATGTTTGCTTGACAAGCATGGGGCATGTGGTTACAATAGCACAGGTATGGAAAAAATCGTAGAGCAGGGGCTGCTGTATGACTTTTACGGGCAGCTTCTTACAGCACATCAGCAGAAAATCTATGAGCAGGCGGTCTATGAGAACCTGTCCTACAATGAGATTGCAGAGCAGGAGGGGATCAGTCGCCAGGCGGTGCATGATCTGATCCGCAGGACGACGGCGCTTATGAAGAGGTATGAGAACAAGCTGGGCATGATCCGCAGGTTCAAAAGCCTCCGGGAGGCTGCCGATGAGCTCAGTGAGGCGGCGGATACTGCGGACAGCCTGGAGACGCTGGCAGTCCGGTCCCGCATGATTGCAGACAGGATCAGAAAGGATCTCAGTTAATGGCATTTGAGAGTCTGACCGATAAACTGAATGAGGTGTTCCGGAACCTGAGCGGCAAGGGACGTCTGACAGAGAGCGACGTCAGGACCGCTATGCGCGAAGTCAAGATGGCGCTTCTGGAGGCGGATGTCAACTTCAAGGTTGTCAAGAAGTTCGTCTCCTCGGTACAGGAGAGGGCGATCGGTGCCGACGTCATGAACGGTCTGAATCCCGGACAGATGGTGATCAAGATCGTCGATGAGGAGATGACGGAGCTGATGGGCTCCGAGACGACCGAGATCCGACTCGAACCCGGAAGGGAAGCCACCGTGATCATGATGGCTGGTCTGCAGGGTGCAGGTAAGACAACGACTGCTGCCAAGCTTGCCGGCAAGTTCAAGTCCAAGGGACGTAAGCCCCTTCTGGTGGGACTTGACGTCTATCGCCCCGCTGCGATCAAACAGCTGCAGGTCAACGCCGAAAAGCAGGGCGTCGATGTCTTCGCCATGGAAGACGGGACACGGCCCGCGCAGATCGCGAAGGCGGCCTTGCAGCACGCCAAAGATAACGGCGAGACAGTGATCATACTGGATACGGCAGGACGTCTGCAGATCGACGAATCGATGATGCAGGAGCTCTCCGATATCAAAGATGCCGTCAAGGTGCACCAGACAGTTCTGGTCGTCGATGCCATGACAGGTCAGGAAGCAGTCAATGTGGCCAAGACCTTTGACGAAAAGGTCGGCGTCGACGGCGTGATCCTCACCAAGATGGACGGTGACACCAGAGGCGGTGCGGCGCTTTCCATCAAGGCGGTCACCGGAAAGCCGATCCTCTACATAGGTATGGGTGAGAAGCTCTCCGACCTCGAACAGTTTTATCCGGACCGTATGGCCAGCCGTATTCTGGGTATGGGCGATGTCCTGACCCTGATCGACAAAGCACAGGAGGCGCTGGATAAAGAGGACGAGGAAAAGAGCCGCGATATGGCCGGCCGCGTCCGCAAAGGCAAGTTCGATTTCAACGACTACCTCGAGAGCATGAAACAAATGCGCAAGATGGGAGGTATGTCAAGTATCCTCTCGATGCTTCCCGGAATGGGAATGAGCAAGGACATGATCGAGGGGGCAGTCGATGAAAAACAGCTGAAGCAGACAGAGGCCATCATCCTGAGCATGACACCTCAGGAGCGCGCAAACCCCAAGATCCTTACTCCGCAGCGGAAATTCCGCATCGCAAAGGGATCGGGCTGCGATATAGCGACAGTAAACCGTTTTATCAAACAGTTCACCCAGATGCAGAAGATGATGAAGCAGATGGGCGGAATGGGCGGCCGGCGCCGCGGGAGAAATCCCCTCTCGGGCATGTTCGGCGGCATGGGCGGATCAAGAAGGGGAGGATTCCCCTTTTGAGATAAATCAGCACAAAACAGCGCTGAAGAAGGTCAGCGTATTAGAAAGAGGAGGAAAAAACAATGGCAGTTAAAATCAGACTTACAAGAATCGGTGAGAAAAAGGTCCCGCTTTACAGAATCGTCGTCGCAGATGCTTCCACCCCCAGGGATGGCAGGGCGATCGACACCATCGGACACTACAACCCCAACACAGATCCCGGCACTGTTGACGTAGATGTCGAGGCAGCTAAGAAGTGGCTCAAGAACGGCGCGCAGCCTACGACTGTGGTCAAAAAACTGTTCAAGCAGGCTGGTATTAAATAAGAATTCTGCTGCAGGCATGCGCAGTATTTTTACATATATCGCCTGACAATAAGATTCGGTATGTTCAGTGCCGGGTCTAGAAGGATTGTCTATGAAAGAATTGGTAGAAGTGATTGCGAAGGCACTTGTTGATAATCCCGATGAAGTAGTCGTGACCGAGAAAAAAGAGGGTAGAAATATACGGGTGCAGCTTCATGTGGCGCCTTCGGACATGGGAAAGGTAATCGGAAGGCAGGGCAGAATCGCAAGGGCGATCAGGTCTGTTGTCAAAGCCGCCTCTGCACAGGAAGATTACCGGATCGATGTAGATATCGATTAATGACTGAATAAGATACAGGCGGCGTTCTGCGCCGCCTTTTGTTCATTCATAAGCATCCCGGTCCCTGACAGGCGTGAACAGCTGATAGAACAAACTGTACAGAGTAATGGAGAAAAGAGTTGACTGAACGTTTTCAGGTTGGTGTGATTACTTCCACACATGGTCTTCGGGGGGAGGTCAAGGTCTTCCCGACAACAGATGATCCGGGACGTTTCCTGGTCCTGAAGGAACTGATCCTGCAGGAAAAAAGGAGCGAACGCAGGATCAGGATCCGCAGCGTGAAATTTTTCAAACAGTTTGTCATCCTTGGATTTGAGGGGATGAACCGGATTGAAGATGTGGAAAAACTGCGCGGATGCCCCCTTCTTGTGGAACGTAAGGATGCAATTCCTCTCGAAGAGGATGAATATTACATAGCGGATCTGATCGGTCTGTCGGTCCGCGATGAGGACGGGAATGAGATCGGAACGCTGAAGGAAGTCCTTGAGACGGGCGCCAACGATGTCTATGTTGTCCGGAGAGAGGGCAGAAAAGATCTGCTCCTGCCCGCGATCTCCCAGTGTATCCTTGACGTTCAGCCGGAGCAAGGCTTTGTGACTGTCCATGTGATGGAAGGTCTGGAGGACCTGTGATGCGATTTCATGTTCTGACACTTTTTCCGGAGATGGTGGAGTCTGCCCTCGGAGAGAGCATACTCGGCCGTGCCTCGCAGAAAGGTCTGGTTGAGATCAGCGCGGTCAATATCCGGAGCTATACCGATAACCGCCACAACAGAGTCGACGATTATACTTATGGGGGCGGTGCCGGCATGCTGATGCAGGCCCAGCCTGTATATGACTGCTGTGCTGCAGTTCAGGCAGGGATCATGGAGAGGCAGGGAAGGCCTGCGAGGGTGCTCTATATGTCTCCGCTCGGACGTGTTTTCGATCAGAAGATGGCAAAGGAGCTTGCGGGGGAAGAAGAACTGATCCTGCTCTGCGGCCACTATGAAGGAATCGACGCGCGGGCGCTGGAAGAGATCGGCGCCGAAGAAGTCTCGATCGGGGATTTTGTCCTGACCGGCGGGGAACTTCCCGCCATGATGATCGTCGATGCTGTCTCCCGTATGATCCCCGGTGTCCTGGGCAATACGGATTCCGCGGACACAGATTCTTTTATGAACGGACTTCTGGAATATCCGCAGTATTCGAGACCGGCGGTCTGGCACGGAAAGGCAGTTCCTCCCGTCCTGCTCAGCGGCGATCATGCGCGGGTGGAAGAGTGGCGGTTCGAACAGTCCCTGGCGGTCACCAGGGAGCGGCGGCCGGATCTGTATAGAAAATTTGTTGAGGAGAACCCGGAAATCATGGAAGCCCGTCAGAAACGGATCGACCGGCAGAAAAGGCTGGAGGAGCGGCGCAGAAGACGGGAGCAGAAACAAGGAGAACAGTCCGGAGAAAGCGGACAAGAGCAGGAAAAGAAGAAGTAGCCGATGATGAAGAGGAAACACAAATTCAGAGTCTGCGCAGAGATCTGCCGGTTCGGCAAAGACAGGAAAAGATTTTCCGCCGGCCTGGCTGCGACACTGCTTCTGTGGTGGATCCTGTTCTGTGTGACAGGATGTTCAGGCGGAAAAGATGAGGATACGGAGGTGCCGGATACGTCCAAAGAAAGTTACGGTGTTTTTCTGGGCATCGACAGTAAATCCTTTGACATCAATATTTTTGACGGATACGACACAGTGGTCGTGGACGCACAGGAGCTGCGTGAAGACCAGCTGGCGCAGCTTCACGCAAAGGGGCATACCGTTTATTCCTATCTCAATGTGGGATCGATCGAAATGTCCAGAGACTACTTTGAGGATTACAAGGACCTGTGTCTGGATAAGTACGAGAACTGGCCCGAAGAGTACTGGATCGATGTGACACAAAAAAGGTGGCAGGAGTTTACCGGCGTGTATCTGCCGCAGGTGATTCTGTCCAAAGATCCGAAAGTGGACGGACTATTCCTGGATAACCTGGATATTTATTATCATGTCATGAACAAGAGAAAATATCGTTCCATGAAGGAGGATATCTACGCGTCACTGATCAGTATTCTGGAATCCTATGAGGAAGAGGATCTGCCTGTTCTGGTAAACGGAGCCGACACCTTTGTCTCAAGACTGCTGGAAGAAGAACGTGAAGATCTGATCCGGGGAGTGAATCAGGAGACCGTGTTCAGCAAGATCCTCGATTATGAGAAGGACAGATTCGGTGAGCAGCCGGAAAAAGAGAACGAATATTACACAGATTATCTCAAGGACTGTAAAAAGGCAGGGATTGAGGTCTATCTGCTTGAATATACGACTGATGAAGATGTAGAGAGAAAAATCAGCCGTTACTGCGAAAAAAACGGTTTCCGATACTACATTTCCAGCCATGTGAATCTGATTTCTCCGGATGATTAAATGATTTAAGCGGAAGGGGCGCGCAGCCGGCTGCACAGACGGATGATTCCGCGCGGCCAGACCCGCATATTCCGGAATGCCGCAGGTTCCCCGAAGAGTAAAATAACGAGATGCCGGTATTTGCGGCATGGAGTATAAGAATGGATACAATCCTTTTGACAGGTAAGACAGGACTTTTTTCGAAAGATGTCCTGGAATATATCGGATATGAAACACAAGTATTTCTGACCGGGCAGAAGACCGGGGGGAGACTGCAGGGACTTCCGGACACGATCCGTATGTTTCCGGTCACACCTTCGGACAATGATTTCCGGAAAGTGTTCGAGCTCGGAGAAATCCGGGCTGTCTGGCATGTCTCGGGATGCGCGGACGGCGGACGCGTCACAGATGAGAGCGCAAATATCGAGCGGATCGCGAAGCTGTGCAGTTATTACAGTATACCGCGTCTGATCGTGATCACTGAGAGCGCAGATAAGTCGGATTTCCCCGGATTGATCAGGAAGTGGTCATCTCCTTCGGACGGCTCCTCACAGGTCAGGGTCGCGGTTGTGCAGACACCTTTTCTTACAGGATCGGGACTGGCCGGCGGCAGGCTGGACAGAATATTCACTGCAATGCGCAGGGATGAGACCGTCTGCCTGGAAGGAGGCAGAGACCGGGAGATTTCCGTTCTTGCCATGCAGGAGCTTTCTGCACTCTTAATGCGCATGAGTACGGAAAACTGGTTTCAGCCCGGTATTTATGAAGCGGGCGGAAGCAGAGGCACCCAGGAAGAACTCAGGGAGACTCTTCTCTCCATACGGCCGGGTGCCCGGATCGAATATCCCGGGAGCAGCGGCAGTCTGAGACACGGGACTCTGCACATGCTTCTGCCTGCGACGGATTCCAATGTCTGTGACGGGAAGCTGGAGGAGATTTACCGCCTTCCTGTGTCGACGGACTGGACAAGGGAAATCGCGGAACAGTACAGCGCTCTGGCCGAAGAGTCCGGCGATGCATCGCCGCTCAGAGAGCGGCTTACCGGTTTCATGCAGAAATCCGGAAAGATTGCCGGTACTGTATTGGATCTGGCCATCATGTTTCTTTTGGCAGAGTATCTGGCCAGGATCACTTCCGAATCCGTCTATTTTAAGATTGTCGATGTGCGTCTTATTTTTGTCATTCTGATGGGTATGATGCATGGGATCGCAGCGGGCTTCGCGGCAGCCATACTGGAGTGCGTGATGCTTGTCATGCGATATAATGAGATCGGTATTTCGGGCCTTCTGCTTTTCTATAATGTTGAAAACTGGATTCCCTTTGTCTATTATCTGACCGCGGGCGCCATCAGCGGATACAGTCATCAGAAGCGGGAACAGCAGACTCGTTCCGTGATGAAGGAAAATGAACTGATCCGCAACAAATATCTCTTCCTCAATGAGGCTTATCGCACAAGCGTGTCCAACAGAAAGGATCTCTGGACACAGATCCTCAGTGAAGAAGACAGTTACGGCAAAATCTACGGGGCTGTGCGGCAGATGAAGCAGAGGACTCCCGAAGCTGTATGTGTGGAGGCGGTCCGCGTACTGCGCAGACTCCTCGATAACGGAACTGTTCTGATCTATCAGCTTGACCCCGGCAGTAAAAAGGCGCTTCTGCTGTCCTGCTGCAGAGATACAGGAGGGCGGCAGGCCATAGACATGGCAGAGTGCGCGGAGATGTTCAGGACTGTTCAAAGCGGGGAAACATGGAAAAATATCCATTTTTCGGAATATGCCCCCATGTATGCCGCCCGGGTAAAGTATAACAGAATGCTTGGGAGGAACTATACCGGCACACAGGAGATCACCTATCTTGTGACTGTTGAGAAGGCGGGGCGGGATCAGCTCAGCCTCTGGTATATGAATCATTTTACTATCCTCTGCGGGCTCTTTCAGGATGCTCTTGAATCTGCAGCCCTGCGGGAAAGGACACTTTCATGACACTTCTTCTGATGGCTATCCATCTGGCGGCTGCCATCTATGTGACTGCAGCCCGCAGAAAAGGATTAATGCATTTTTCTTCAGCCATGATACCGGCTGTGATTCTGCTGCCTCTCTGGGGGCCTGCCTGCGCAATAGCAGCCGAGCTGCATATCCGCGGCGGTGAAAAGGCGGATCAGGAGCCCGGCTCGGGGCGTTTCGGAATCACGGACGAGGTGTACAGGAGCATCCGCATGGACAAGGATGATATGTCCGGTGTCCTGCCGATCGAGGATGTCCTGGAGAGCGGTACGCCTGTAAGGCGCAGAAGCCTGCTCTTATCTGTCCTGCATGAAGGGCCGGGACCTTTTGTCCGGCCTCTTCGCATAGCAGGTGTCAATGACGACACAGAGGTGGTCCACTATGCAGTCACAGCTCTGGTGGAACTTCGGAGTGAATATACACAGCGTATTTCGCAGATGGAGAAACAATATCAAAAGTATCCCGCAAGTGCGCAGGTGATGATGGACTACGCGGATCTCGATGAAGAATATCTGCGGAGTCAGATTCCGGACAGCACTGAGCGGCAGGAGCGCCTTGCGCACTGCCGCAGTATGCTCGAAAAGCTGCTGCATTATTATGAGTGGCAGGAAACAGGGGGCAGAGGCATTTCCTCCTCCGTCGGCACGAAGGGAAAGACGGCTTATATCAGGGAGCGCCGCCGCAGGGCAGAGCTTCTCAGGAGGCTGGGCAGCATCTGTCTGGAGCAGGGGGACTCATATGCTGCGGAAGCTGCCGGACGCGGACTCATGAAAGAGTTCCCTGACAGGGAAGACGGTTATATGATGGTTCTCAGAGCCAGGGCGGCCGCGCGCGACGGAAAAGGCCTTGCAGAGATGATCGGTATGGTGAAGAACAGCGGTATTTATCTGTCTCCCGATGCCAGGGAACAGATTGAGTTCTGGAGTGCCTGACGAAAGATCCCGGATGTTTGGAGCATCCGGCAGACTGCTGCGTTGAGCAGGCGCCGGCATCGCGGAGCAGCACAAGGTCTCCTAGTCGGCCGCAGCGGGGTGATGTGCGAATGTCCGGAGCGATGCGGGAGGACCCGCGGCGCGGACCGGCGCGTACTATATTCATATATGTTTGCGGGCACACAGCCATGGAACTGAAGTATATGTAAAAAAGGTAAGACAAGTTCACTATGAAGAGAAAAAGAAAACCGCGGTTTATACAGCTGCTGGAGATTCTTGTTATATATATACTGATGTTTTCTGTTGTTCTCTCCGTGGGCAGAAATGTCCTGTACGGGACCAGTAAGAGCACCGTGCGTATCCTCGAGGAGGGGGAACTGACGGGGACGGTCACACCGGAGAGCGCAGGGACGATCCTGATCTGGGATACAGACAGTACAGGAAGCGACGGACGGCAGGAGATGAACGCAATCCTCTCTCAGATGAGGATTCCTTTTGTTGAAAGAAGGGCAAAGGACTTTAAAAAGGATGACCTGAAAGAGAAAAACATTGCGGTTTTGTCCGTCACGGACCTCAGCGTCCTGGGAGACAGACTGACATCCATTCTGGACTGGGTCATGGAAGGGCATTCGCTCCTTATTCTGTATCCTCCTTATAATGAGGAATCTTTTATGTCGATCGCTCCCCATTTGGGGATCACCTCGGTCGGCAATTCCATGACTCTGGTCGAAGGTCTTCATTTTACCAGCGATATCATGCCCGGCAGCAACAGGGATCTGTCTATCTCGGATCCATACAATTCATCCCTGGACGTCACTCTTGACGACTCGTGCGAAGTCTTTCTGGAGTCGACCGGTCCCGTCGAGACTCCTCTCATCTGGAGAAAGCCTCTGGGAAAAGGTACTGTTGTCTTTGACAATATGAACTTTCTGGAAAAAGCATACAGAGGATTTCACTGCGCGGCCTATACCCTTCTTGAGGACGAATGTATCTGGCCTGTCATCAACGGCTCGACTTTCTATATAGATGATTTCCCGTCTCCTGTACCGGAAGGTGACAGTCAGTTCATCCATAAGGATTTCGGGATGGACATCAAGAATTTCTATACGCATCACTGGTGGAAAGACGTCTATAACCTCTCGAAAAAATATAATATCCGTTACACGGGCCTTGTCATCGAGGATTATTCGGCCCAGGTTGAGGGAGTCTTCCCCCGCAACAAGGATATCCAGCGTTTTCAGTATTTCGGAAATATGCTGCTGCGCGAGGGCGGAGAGCTGGGCTATCACGGCTACAACCATATGCCGCTGGTCCCCGAGAAATTCGATTATATCGGACAGTACGACTCCTACAGGCAGTGGGTCAGTGTCGATGCCATGCGGGATGCAATGAATGAGCTTGCCGGATTCTGCCATGAGATCTTTCCCAACGAGGAGTTTCATGTGTATGTTCCGCCCTCCAATATCATTTCCGAGGAGGGCAGGAAGCTTCTGGCAGAGGATTTCCCGGAAATCCGCGCCATTGCCAGCCTGTATCTTCCCGATGACAATGATGTCTCCTATTCTCAGGAGTTCACAGTCACGGAGGACGGCATGGTCCAGACGCCCAGAATCATCTCCGGCTATGTCCTCGATGATTATATGCGCACAGCTGCTATGAGCGAGCTGTATTTTCACTGTGTCAATACCCATTTCCAGCACCCGGATGATGTGCTGGATACCGATCGGGGCGCTGCCCTGGGATGGGAGGAACTTTTCAGCCGCCTGACGGATTATACAGAATGGCTTCATCGGGCGCTCCCGCAGATGCGCAACCTCACAGGCAGCGAGCTGACCGGCGCAGTACAGCGCTATGACGGACTGCAGGTCCGCCGGGAGGATACGGAGAGAGGGATCAGACTTTCTCTCGGAGGCTTCAATGATGAAGCATGGTTTTATCTTCGCATCAATAACGGGAAACCGGGCCATGTAAGCGGCGGGTCTCTGTCAGAGGCGGCCGACGGCCTTTATCTGGTCAGGGCGGTCTCGCCGGAACTGAGAATCACTATCAACAGATGACCTGAGCCGGACAAAAGAAGTCCGGCAGGAGTAGACACTATGCGAATTTGCGTGATTCTGGAGGGATGTTACCCCTATGTGACAGGGGGCGTTTCCTCCTGGATGCATCAATATATACAGGCGATGCCGCAGCATGAGTTTGTGGTGTGGGCGATCAATGCCGATCCTTCTCAGAACGGAAAATTCCGTTACACGCTGCCGGACAATGTCGTTGAAATCAGGGAGGTCTCTCTGACAGATCCTCTTCGGGGAAGAAAGACCGGGCACCCCCTCCGCTTTGATCAGCAGGAGCTGGAGGCACTTCATGAGCTGGTCGAATGCGGGCATCCGGACTGGGAGAAGCTTTTCCATATTTTTCAGGACAGAGGTATTTCGCCGGCAGACTTTCTTGCCAGTGAGTATTTCGTGAATATTCTCGCGGATATCTGCAGGGAAAAATATCCCTACACACCTTTTTCGGATTTTTTCCATACAGTGCGGTCCATGTTGATGCCGCTTCTGCATGTCCTGTGTTCCGATGTACCTCAGGCGGATGTTTACCATACGATCGCGACCGGTTATGCCGGTGTTCTGGCAAGACTGGGAAGCTACAGATATCATGTACCCTTCCTTCTGACCGAGCACGGGATCTATACCCGTGAGCGGGAGGAAGAGATCATCCGTGCCAACTGGGTCCTTCCGGATTTCAAGGACATGTGGATCAGCTTTTTCTACATGCTTTCTTCTGCTGCCTACGGAGGCGCCGCCATGGTGACCAGCCTGTTCGCGCGGGCGGGCAGGACGCAGATGGAAATCGGCGCGGATGCTTCCAGGTGCAGAGTCGTGGCCAACGGTATTCACTATGACCGTTTCGCCGGCATCCCGGACAGGAAGCCCTGCGATACGATCAATATAGGCGCGATTCTGCGCCTTGCTCCCATCAAGGACGTCAAGACCATGCTCTATGCCTTTGCGGAAGTGGAGCGGGATGTTCCCGGCGTCAGGCTGTTCATCGCGGGACCGGAGGACGACCCTGTTTACGCACTCGAATGCAGAGAGCTCATGAGGCAGCTCAGGATCAAAAACGCAGTTTTTATGGGCACGATCAATGTACTGGATTACATGGGGGATTTTGACTTCACGGTGCTTTCCAGTATTTCCGAAGGACAGCCGCTCTCTGTCCTGGAGTCCTTTGCGGCGGGACGCCCCTGTGTCACCACGGACGTCGGATGCTGCAAGGAACTGATTTACGGAGAAGGGCAGGATCCTTTCGGTCAGGCAGGATATTGCGTCCCACCCATGCAGCCTCATGCCCTCGCACAGGCCATGAAGGATCTGTGCCGCAACAGCGCAAGGCGTCTGCAGATGGGACACGCGGGCAAAAAACGCGCCCAGGCCTATTTCCGGCATGAGGATATGATCAGAAATTACCTGGATACATATGATGAGGTGTTCAGGAGATGGAAGGGCTGAGCTGCGGCCGCTTCCATGAGACCCTGAAAGTACGTGTACTTGTAAGGCGCTGCTTTCACGAGCTGCAAAGGACTTCTGCAGGAAACCTGCCGTCTGAAAAGGCGGACGGTTTTCCCGGCAGTTCGATAAAGATATGATTTTATGATTGGCTCCCGTGCGGGACAAGGACGGGGCCGGAAAGCTGGAGGAAGACAAAAAAGGATGGCTGGGATAGGCTTTAGTCTGAACAGGCTTTTTCAGAAAAAAGGAATGCTCAACCTTTGCCGGGCATATGCTTATGCAGGCGCGGTGGCGATCGGTCCCATGGTCATGGGTGTGTGCCTTCTGCTGGGGATCTCATTTGTCTCGCAGGTCGCCGGCATGCCCCAGGCAGAGAGAGAGATCATGAACTGCATGCTCACTTACAGTCTGCTGGTCTCTCTGTTTGTGACGAGCTTTATGAATATGATCCTCACCAGATATATCTCGGATATGCTCTATGAGGGAAGGAAGGAGAGGGTCATGCCCTCCTTTTACGGAGCGCTGGCAGTCATGCTGCCCCTCTGCTTTGTCGGATACGGGATCGTGCTGCTGTTTTCGGGCATACCGCCCGTCTACATGATCGTCAGTATGTGGTTTGCTCTTACTATGATCGTAGTATGGACACAGATGAACTATCTGTCTGCCCTTAAGGATTACCGCTCGATCGCGATGGGCTTTGCGGCTTCTATGCTAACGGGATTCCTGCTGGCCCTGGCCCTGGCCTTTTTCGGACACGGGACAGTGCTCAGTCTGATGTTCTGTGTGATCCTGTCATACGGGATCATGAGCATATGGTATTACGTGCTGATGCTGGGATATTTTCCCCACGGAGAGGGGAGCCCCTTTACTTATCTGCAGTGGTTTGACAAATGCCGGGCGCTTGCTCTGACAGGTATTTTTGTAAACCTGGGTCTTTACGGTCATCTTGTGATCATGTACTTCGGTCCGCTTCACAGAAAGATCATGGGACTGTTTTACGCCGCCCCGAGCTATGATATTCCCTCGCTGACAGCCTTTTTCTCCATCCTGATCACGACCATCAGTTTCGTGACCTCGGTGGAGGTGCGCTTTTACCCGGAATACAGGCAATACTATAGTCTCTACAATGACGGCGGTTCGATCAATGACATAGAGGCGGCCGAGGACAGAATGGTCGAGGTACTCAGCCGTGAACTTGTCTACTGCGGATACCGCCAGATCATCAGCACCATTCTCTTCGTAGTCTTCGGCGGTTTTATAATGGATATTCTTCCGCTGGGCATGATGGACCTGGGCAAGGGCATTTTCAGGACACTCTGCGTGGGCTACGGACTCTATGCCATTGCCAACGCAATGATGCTGATCCTCCTCTATTTCGAAGATTATACAGGTTCACTGACGGCGACAGGAGCTTTTGCCCTTGTGGCCAATACAGTCACGATCTGGCAGGCTGTAAAAGGCGATACCGCTTATTTCGGACTTGGTTTTATGGCGGGAGCGATCGTCTACTTTGTCATCACACTGGTGCGTCTGGAGTGGTCTACAAGGCGTCTTCCCTACCTGCTTCTGGGCAGACAGGCAGCAGCTTCTTCGACAGGCCGGGGACTTTTTACTTGCCTTGAAAATGTTCTCACCAGGACTGACAAGAGACTGGACAGCAGCAGGACAAGGTTTTCTCCCCTGCCTCAGGACGGAAGAAAGAGGGCGGTGCGGCCGCGGAGACGATGAAGCTGTGCGGTTCTGTGGTGTGAAAGCAGCAGTGATATGTGACGAGGCGTTTTTTGTATGAAACCTTTTATCAGAAAAAAACTCCCGTTTATCCTGATCGCCGTGCAGGTGGTCCTGATCGCGGGGTTGTTGTTATATATTGTGCCCGGCCGTTACCGGCTGTATGACATTGTGCTTTACGACGCATCGGAAAGTGTACCGGAGAATCCGCTCATGGGCTACGCCCCCCGCGCGGAGGAAGAGGAGAACTGCCGGGACACGGATCTGGTCTTTATTCTTCTGCCATTCTCGGAATGGGAACCGCAGAAGGGTATCTATGACAAGGAGGGCGTGGAGACAAAATATCATATCGAGGAGTATAAAAAGAGCGGAAAACACGCCGTTCTTCGATTTGTCTGTGACATTCCTTCAAAGAAGGAGCACAGGGATGTACCGGACTGGCTCTGCGAGATATCCCGCGGTGTCGATTATAATGACGCGTCCGGAAAGGGCTATGCTCCCGACTATGCGGACGAGACCTTTATGGCTGCGCACAGGGATGCCATTGAAGCGCTGGCTTCCTGGTGCAGAAAAGACGATTTTGTCTCTTATGTGGAAATCGGTTCCGTCGGTCAGAACGGTGTCCGGACTCAGACGGCGCAGGCTGCTGCTGATCTGGCCCCCTCTCAGGCGCTTTTTGCGCAGTATGAGGCACAGTATGCGGAAGCTTTTTCCGACGATGAAGACCTGCGGCTTCTGACCTGCGCGGATGAGAACAGCGGAGCGGAAGGTGCCGGAAGCTGGAAGGATGTCCTGGGCGATGCTCAGGCGACAGGGCAGTGGCAGATACAGGGCCTGACACGTGAGACCGGGGATGAGCAGACATTCCTATGGACAAAGGCCCCTGTCGGAGGCGGAATGGCAGAGACTGTCCCCATGGATCAGCTGCTGCTGGATAATCTGTCGGATACCCTCAGCCAGACCCGCAGCTGTCATCTCACTTTTATCGGCCCCGGCTGCCCGGACCTGGAACAGCAGCAGACCAACGGAAGCGAGATGATCCGGCGTGAGATGGGATACTGTCTGTATCTGAGCCGGCTGCAGACGACCATGGATTTTCTCAAAGATGATCTGCAGCTTCATTTTACCTTCAATAATATAGGTGCCGCTCCCATGTACTGGGACTGGCCGGTCAATATGTACATCTACAAAAAAAAGGAGTGTATACGTGTTCAGACCCTGGATCTGAAGCTCTCCGAACTTCTTCCGGGACAGGAGATCACTGTTACCGGAACGGTCCCCTACTCAAAAGACCTGCTGAGAGGATACTCTGTCGGTCTTTCCATTGACAGCCCTGACGGGACGCAGCATATCACCCTGGCGCAGAAGGGGGTGCTTCCCAACGGGGAGGGCATTCACAAGGTGTACAGATTCAAAAAATCACGATAAAAGGTATTGCGCAATCCTGCCGGATGTGGTAGTTTATTAACGTTGCATTTTATTTTGCGGCAAATGCCGCGCATTCTGTTCACTTAAGACGGTCCTCTGCCGACTGGACGGATGACAGGAAGAGCATCCGCATGATTTATAAAAGCGATGATGGAAGCGGCTCCTGAGGGGAGTCCGGAGTTTCCGGAGCATGTGAAAGAGCAAGAACGTCCGGCGTGGAAAGGAGATCATTATGAATTTCGAAATCATCAAAGAGCTGGAAAAAGAGCAGCTGAAGGCTGAGGTTCCTCAGTTCGCGACAGGCGACACAGTCCGCGTTCACAACCGTATCAAGGAAGGTACCAGAGAAAGAGTACAGATCTTCGAAGGCACAGTCATCAAGATCCAGGGCGGCGGCGCAAGGACTACTTTCACCGTCAGGAAAATCTCCAACGGTATCGGCGTCGAGAAGACATGGCCCATTCACTCCCCCAATGTTGAGGCAGTTGATGTTGTCCGCAGAGGTAAAGTCAGAAGAGCGAAACTCTTCTATCTTCGCGGCCTGAGCGGCAAGAAGGCGAAAGTCAAAGCCAGAATCGACGACAGGAAGAAATAATTACCGGGCTGATTTCTGCTCCGGCAGGAACCGTAAATGATGATCTTCGCGCAATAGATGATCTTCTTCATTTCCGGTTTATTCGAGCAATGGTCACCATTTGGAGTGCCGTGCCGTTTCAGGCACGGCACTCTTTCTATATATGACAGCATGGATCCGGCAGCATGGATCTGACAGAGTGAATCAGACAATATGAATCCGGCCGCATTGATTCTGAAATCATTGATTAGACAGCATGGATCCGGCATAAATGATCCGGAGGATTCATTAACACAGAAAGATTTGACAGGAGAGCAGGAAATGGATGTACAGTGGTATCCGGGACATATGACAAAGGCGAGGAGGATGATGGAGGAAAACATCCGGCTCGTGGACCTTGTGATCGAGCTTGTGGA
The DNA here is from genome assembly GCA_900318375.1 of uncultured Lachnospiraceae bacterium. GTDB lineage: Bacteria > Bacillota > Clostridia > Lachnospirales > Lachnospiraceae > CAG-791. The sequence continues at coordinate 11,356 of ONKG01000019.1, read as the reverse complement.
TGCCAGGATCCCGCTGAGCAGCCGCAATCCTGACATCGATGCCCTCTGCACAGGCAAAGGACGGGTTGTCCTTCTCTGCAAGGCGGATCTGGCGGACCCGGCAAAGACAGAGGAGTTCACAGAATATTTCCGCGGCAGGGGAATTCTGGCGGTGGCTGTCGACGCCCGCGAACGAAAGGCAGGCGAGGTCGTTCGGCGCTACATTCAGGAGGCCGGCCGCGAAAAGATTGCCAGGGACCGTGCACGCGGTATCGTCGGAAGACCTCTGCGCGCGATGGTGGCGGGTATTCCCAATGTCGGAAAATCCACTTTTATTAATTCCTTTGCGGGCAGGGCGAGCACAAAGACAGGAAACAAGCCCGGAGTGACACGGGGCAAGCAGTGGATCCGCCTGGGAGGAGATGTGGAACTTCTTGATACACCCGGAATCCTCTGGCCCAAATTTGACAATCAGGTGATCGGCATGCGCCTGGCTCTGGTGGGCGCGATCCGCGATGAAGTGCTGGACAAGCAGGAGCTTGCGGTCTGGCTCATCGACTATCTGGAACAGGAATATCCCGGTGTTCTGCAGCAAAAGTACCTGCAGGAAAAGGCTGCGCAGGAGGAGCTGCAGGAAGGTGAGGCGGCGGATTCTTCTGATCAGGAAGAAGATGCGGAGGGGACGGTTTTTTCTGACCCGGAAGAGGAGGCCATGCTTCCTCCCGGCTACGCGCTCTTATTGAAAATCGCCGCTGCCCGCAGGCTTCTGATGAAGGGCGGAGAACCCGACGCGGACCGGGCGGCTTCCATGCTGATCGATGACTGCAAAAACGGCAGGATCGGGCGCATTTCTCTGGACAGACCGCAGGATGCCCTGAAGATGGAAGAAGAGAGGCAGGCATATACTTCCGCGCGGGAAAGTGAAACAGAAAAAGAAGCCGGCAAGAAAAAGGCTGCTGCCGACCGCAGAAAGAAAAGCGGAGAAGCTTATTCTGATCATTCCCGGAAAAACACCGGAAATACTGCCGGCAAAACCGGCGGCAGGACCGGGGGAAAAACGATTGGCAGGACCGGCGGAAAGACCACCGGCAGGAACAGCGGAAATGCCTTTGGAAAAAGCAGCGGGAAATCCGCCGGCAGAGGACGCGGAACAAAGGGAAGAAACGACGCGGGAAGCCGCAGGAGATGAGCAGATGACACAGAAAGAGACAGCCCTGCAGAAAAAAGAAGCGCGCATGGCAGCGGAGCTTGCGCGGGTACAGCAGATGCGTGATTTTGAACTGGAGGCGGTGCGCCGCGCGGGCGGACACGGCCTGATCTGCGGAATTGACGAGGCGGGGCGCGGGCCCTTGGCAGGTCCCGTGGCGGCAGCCGCTGTCATCCTTCCGGAGGACCTTCTGCTGCCCTATCTGAACGATTCCAAAAAGGTCACTGAAAAGCGCAGAGAAGTGCTTTTCGGACAGATTAAGGAAAAGGCGCTGGCCTGGGCTGTGGTTCTGGTGCCGCCCGAACGGATCGATGAGATCAATATCCTCCAGGCGACCTATGAAGCCATGCGAACGGCAATCGGGCAGCTTTCCCTCCGCCCGAATGTCCTCGTCAACGACGCAGTGACGATCCCCGGAGTAGACATCCTGCAGGTTCCGGTCATCAAGGGAGACGCCAAATGTATCTCCGTTGCGGCGGCCAGTATACTCGCCAAAGTCACGCGTGATACTTATATGAAAGAAATGGATGAAAAATACCCTGTCTACGGCTTTGCCGGTCACAAGGGTTACGGCACAAAATCCCACTGTGAGGCGATCCGGGAATATGGTCCCTGCCCCATCCACCGCCGAAGCTTTCTGGGAAAGATCCTGTCGGGAAGTCCCGGGGGCGCCGGCAAATCCCCCGGCCGGATCCGGCGCGGAGAAGATGATTTTCCTGCAGAAAATGACCCGGGGCCGGAGGTGCTTTTTTCTGAACATCCCTCCCGCCGCGAGACAGGACGACGGGGAGAAGAAGAGGCGGTGAGCTTCCTTCAGAAAAAAGGGGTGAAGATCCTCGAACGCAACTTTCATGACAGGGACGGCGAGATCGATATCATCGGTGAAGAGGACGGCACGCTTCTCTTTATAGAAGTAAAATTCCGCAGCAGCGGAAGATACGGGACGCCGGAAGAGGCAGTCACGGCCGAAAAACAGCGCAGCATCTGCCGCACTGCCCTGTACTATCTGCACAGGAAGAATATGAACACGCAGATCCCTGTGCGATTTGACGTGGTCTCGGTTACAAATGCCAGTCTTCGCTGGATCCGGGACGCTTTTCCATTTATCCGCTGACTTGTCTGCCGACGGCTGTTATTTACACTATTTACACTTTTCTGCCGGCAGGAGCGTTCATTGTCCGCAAATGCCTGTGCAGTCCCTGTATTTGAGGCTGCCTGCCCCCTTGTGATCCATATCCCTGCAGGATGTGTGTGACCGGCGCGGAAGGCGGCGGAAGACCCCGGTATGACGCGGGGATTTTCTGCTTGCGCTTTGTGACTCTAAACGGTATGATAACCTTGTCTCTGATTATTTATTTGGCTGAAATATATTGTATATCTGCCGGCAGTGCGCAGCTGTACCTGCCGGAGAAGGAGAGCTCATGGCTTTAGATCGATCACTTAATCAGCAGCTTGACAGAAGTATGCCGGTTGCCCCTCTCGCGATCATCGCGCTCCCGTCAGCGAAAGATATGGGAGAAAAGGTGAGCAGCTATATCTCTGCGTTCCGCAGACTTGCCGACGAAACAGGCAAAATGGTCCCCCACCGTGAAGACTATTATCAGGACAGTTATCTGATGGAAGTCAATCTGGAGCGTTTTCAGACCGGAGAGGGCAGAGCCGTATTACGGGAATCTGCCCGCGGCAAGGATGTGTTCATTCTTGTGGATGTGATGAACTGGACCGTCACCTATGAGATGAACGGCTTTGTCAATCACATGTCTCCCGATGATCATTTCCAGGATCTCAAGAGGGTGATCGCCGCGATCCAGGGCAAGGCCCGGCGGATCACTGTGATCATGCCCTTCCTCTATGAAGGCCGTCAGCACCACCGCAGCTCGCGGGAGTCACTCGACGCAGCTCTGATGCTCGGAGAGCTTTTCAACATGGGAGTCAATAATTTCATCACCTTCGATGCACATGACCCCAGAATCGCCAGCGTCTCACCGCTGGACAACTTTGACAATTTCGTATCTCCCTACCAGTTCCTGAACGCTCTGCTTGACACCTGTGATGATCTTCAGGTCGACAAGGATCACGTCGTGGTCATCAGCCCGGATGAAGGCGCTCTGGACAGGACCGTCTATTTTGCCAACGTCATCGGTGCCGATACCGGAATGTTCTATAAACGCCGCGACTATTCAAAGATCGTGGGCGGCAAGAACCCCATCGTTGCGCATGAGTTCCTGGGAACAAAGCTCGACGGCAAGGATGCGATCATCATCGACGATATGATTTCCTCCGGCGGCAGCATGCTGGACACTTCCCGCCAGCTCAAAGAGAAAATGCACGCGGGACGCGTCTTCGTATGCACGACCTTCGGACTGTTCACAGACGGACTCGAAGCCTTTGACAAAGCCTATGAGGAAGGCTGGTTTGACAAGCTGGTCACCACCAACCTCACCTATCTGCCCCAGGAACTGCTGGACAAACCCTGGTTCGCCATGGCGGATATGAGCAAATATATCGCTACGATCATCGATTATTTCAATCATGACGCGGCGATTTCCGGTATCAAGGTACAGACCGAGAAAATCCGTGAGATCCTGACAGCCTATAACGCGCGAGAGAGAAAATCCCTTGAGAGTGCCGGAACAGTTTCCGCAGAGTAATGCGGCCCGGCACAGAGACTACTTTTGAACGTAGATGATCATTGCCCCCGTTACGGACAGCTGCCGGAGCGGGGGCTTTCAGTTCCTTACAGCACACGCCCCCTTGAAGGGCGTGTACATGTAAGGCCGCGCGCGGCGGTTCCAATACGCTCTGCGCGCGCCGCGCGCCCTTACACTCGGGGGTTGCGCGAAAAAGCCGCGAAAAAGCCCGCAAAACCCCTCGAATTTCAGGTGGGTCTGTACAGATAACTTCAGTTCTGGTGTCGGATTGCGCGGGATGTTTTTTTACTTGCCATGCAGGAGTTTCTCAGATACAATGAAAAGAACGTCTTTTCGGAAAGGAACAGATAATATATGGCAAAAAGAAAAAGAAAAGCGATCGTGGCAGTTGTCGGCCGGCCAAATGTGGGCAAGTCCACTCTGTTTAACGTGCTGGCAGGCAGACGGATCTCGATCGTTGAAGATACGCCGGGTGTGACGCGGGACAGGATCTACGCGGACTGCAGCTGGCTGGATAAAGAATTTACACTGATCGACACGGGCGGTATCGAGCCTGATTCCAAGGATATCATTTTGTCGCAGATGCGGGAGCAGGCACAGCTGGCGATCGATATGGCAGATGTGATCCTGTTTATGGTCGACCGCTCTACCGGCATGGTGGACTCGGACAACAAGGTCGCAGATATGCTCAGGCGCTCCGGAAAGCCTGTGGTCCTTGTGGTCAACAAGGTGGACAGCCCGACCAAAATGATGGCGGACATCTACGAGTTCTATAATCTCGGCATCGGCGATCCCTGGCCCATTTCCGGCGCCAACCGGACCGGCATAGGCGATATGCTGGACGAAGTGATCAAATACTTTCCCGATGATTCGGCGGACGAGGAAGAGGATGACGCGGTGCGCATTGCCATCGTCGGAAAACCCAATGTCGGCAAGTCCTCCATCATCAACCGCCTGATCGGCCAGAACCGGGTGATCGTCTCCGATATCGCGGGCACGACCAGGGATGCGATCGACACCCGCATCGTCTATCACGGCAAAGAATACGTCTTTATTGATACAGCGGGTATCCGCCGCAGGAACAAGATCAAGGAAAACCTCGAGCACTACATGATCGCCCGCAGTGTCGGCGCTATTGAGCGCTCGGATATCACAGTCCTGGTCATTGATGCCTCCGAGGGCGTGACAGAGCAGGATGCAAAGATCGCGGGCATCGCCCACGAGCGCGGCAAGGCGGTCATTATCGCCGTCAACAAGTGGGATCTGATCAAGAAGGACAATCACACCGTGAGTGAGTTCACGAATAAGATCCGTCAGGTGCTTTCCTTCCTCAACTACGCTGAGCTCATGTTTATCTCCGCGGAGACCGGCCAGCGCCTGATCAAGCTCTATGATATGATCGACATGGTGCATGACAACCAGAACCTGCGCATCCAGACCGGTGTCCTCAATGAGATCATCGCCGAGGCCTGTATCATGCAGCAGCCCCCCTCCGACAAGGGCAAGGCGCTCCGGATCTACTATGGCACCCAGGCAGGCGTCTGCCCGCCCACTTTTGTTCTCTTTGTCAATGACAAAAAACTGATGCATTTTTCCTATCAGCGTTATATCGAGAACAGGATCCGCGATGCCTTCGGATTTCGCGGTACACCGCTCCGTTTTGTCATCCGCGAACGCACGGAAAAGAAATAGTAACGCTGTCTTAAGTAACGCTATCAATGTAAATATGGAGGTGTGTAATGGATCAACTGGTTTTACTGCGCATCGTCTGCCTTGTAATCGGGTATGTATTCGGCATGTTTCAGACAGCTTATATTCTCGGCAGAAGCAAGGGAATTGATATTCGTGAGCATGGAAGCGGAAATGCAGGAACGACAAATGCCATGCGCATTCTCGGCAAGAAAGCCGGTCTCATCGTCTTTCTGGGCGACCTGCTCAAGAGCCTTCTTGCCCTGCTGCTCGTGGGTTTTCTGTTCGGGGAATCCCATCCGGAAGCAGTCTATCTGCTCAAGGTCTGGACTTTTGCAGGTGTTGTCCTGGGCCACGATTACCCTTTCTATATGAATTTCAAGGGAGGAAAAGGCGTTGCTGTCATGGCGGGATTTGTCTTCGGTTTTCACTGGACCATGATCCCCACCGGCATCCTGCTCTTTTTCATTCCCTATCTGACCACAAAATATGTTTCCCTGGGATCTCTGCTGCTGTACCTGGGACTTTTCATACAGCTGGTAATCGAAGGAAAAGCAGGTATGTTCGGAGTATCAGACGCCATGCTTATTGAGATCATTGTGATCCAGGGCTTTCTGACCGCCATGGCCTGGTTCAGGCACCGCGCCAATATCGGCCGTCTTCTGTCCGGCACGGAGCGCAAGACCTATCTGATCAAGCGCAATTCCGAGCAGCTCGATCTGGACAAAAAATGATTGAAGACGCCCGGACCGCACAGGCAGTTTATTCATTCACTGGCGGTCATGAGACTATGGCGCAGGTATACATACGTGTTATTACATAGAAAGAAACAAAAGGAGAACATTTTCACCGATGGAAAAAAACATGCAGATTTTTGAGGAACTTCAGGCAAGAGGACTTCTGGCCCAGCTGACGGATGAGGCGCAGATCCGCGATCTCGTCAACAACGGCAGGGCGACCTTCTATATCGGCTTTGACCCCACAGCGGATTCCCTTCATGTCGGTCATTTTATGGCACTGCTTCTCATGAAACGTCTCCAGGAAGCCGGCAACAAGCCGATCGCGCTGGTCGGCGGCGGCACCGGCATGATCGGAGATCCTTCAGGCAGGCAGGATCTTCGTTCTATGATGACTGTAGATATGATCGACCACAACTGTGAGTGCTTTAAGAAGCAGATGAGCCGTTTTATCGAATTCGGTCCCGACAAAGCCCTGATGGTCAACAATGCCGACTGGCTCCGCGACCTCAATTACATCGAGTTCATCCGCGATATCGGCGTTCATTTCTCCGTAAACAACATGCTCCGCGCCAGATGCTACGAGCAGAGAATGGAGAAGGGGCTTTCCTTCCTCGAATTCAACTACATGATCATGCAGGCCTATGATTTCCTCTGCCTGTACGAGAAATACGGCTGCAACATGCAGTTCGGCGGCGATGACCAGTGGAGCAACATGCTGGCCGGTACAGAGCTGATCCGCAAGAAACTCGGCGAGGATGCACACGCCATGACCATCACTCTGCTCCTCAACTCAGAGGGCAAGAAGATGGGCAAGACCGCAAAAGGTGCGGTCTGGCTTGATCCCGACAAGACCTCTCCCTACGATTTCTATCAGTACTGGAGAAACATCGGCGATGCTGATGTCCTCAAATGTCTGCGCATGATGACTTTCCTGCCTCTGGAGCAGATCGATGAGATGGACAAGTGGGAGGGCGCGCAGCTCAACACAGCCAAGGAGATCCTGGCTCACGAGCTGACCACACTGGTTCACGGCGAGGACGAAGCTGTCAAGGCCGAGAAAGGCGCCAAAGCCCTCTTTGCGGCGGGCGGTGCCGGCGATATGTCCAACGTTCCGGAAGTTCTCCTGACTCAGGACGACCTCGAGGACGGCGGTCTTGGCATCCTGACAGCGCTTGTAAAGTGCGGACTTGAGAAGTCCCGTTCCGACGCCCGCCGCGATGTCAAGCAGGGCGGTGTCAGCGTCGACGGTGCAAAGGTGACCGATATCGATACAGTTTTCAGCAAAGAAAGCCTCGAAAAAGGAATCCTGATGCAGCGCGGCAAGAAGAGCTACAAACGTCTTCGCGTGGAATAAGGAAGGCGCGGAATCAGCAAGCAGACCTGAAGAACGGCGAAGGCAGCAGGCCGGTAAGAGATTACAAAAAAAGAGCTGTATTCCGGCGGGCTTTTTCAGTGCCGCCGGAATGCGATGTTTTTAAAAATACTTATCATCAGGCAGTTAGGTGAAAACTGCCGGAAAGGAGGGGCATATGAATGGTGCGGATGCTTTGGTAAAATGTCTGGCTGCGGAGGGTGTCGAATATGTATTCGGCTATCCCGGTGTGGCGATCTGTCCCTTCTATGACAGTATTCTGCAGACTCAGATCCACACAATTCTGATCCGTCAGGAACAGAGTGCGGCTCACGCGGCCAGCGGCTATGCCCGTATTTCAGGAAAGGTCGGCGTCGCGGTCGTCACCAGCGGCCCCGGTGCGACAAATCTGATCACAGGTATTGCGACTGCCTTCGCGGACAGTATTCCGCTTGTCTGTATCACCGGTCAGGTGGACAGCAAGATGATGGGCAGCGATGTATTCCAGGAGGCGGACATTTCCGGCGCCTGCGAATCCTTTGTCAAATACAGCTACATTGTCCGGGAGGCCTCGGATATTCCCAGAATTGTCAAAGAGGCTTTTTATATCGCCAATACAGGACGGAGAGGACCGGTCCTGATCGACCTTCCGGTCGATGTACAGATGCAGACGATCCGTCATTTCTCCTATCCGGAGGCAGTAAATCTGCGGACCTATAAGCCCACAGTGACAGGCCATGCGGTACAGATCAAAAAAGTCATCAACCAGCTCGAAAGGGCAAAGCGCCCCATCATCTGCGTGGGAGGCGGTGTGCATCTGAGCCATGCCGCCAGGGAAGTCCTTGCGTTTGTTGAAAAAAACGGGATCCCCGTCGTCAGCACGATGATGGGTCTTTCCGCTATTCCCACAGAACACCCTCTGTTCTACGGCATGGTGGGCAACAACGGCAAGCCCTACGGAAATCGGGCCATGAACAACGCGGACATGGTCATTATGGTCGGCGCCCGTGTCGCGGACCGGTCGATCAGCCAGCCCGATCTGATCATGGAAAACAAGATCCTGGTTCACATTGACGTTGATCCCGCTGAGATCGGCAAGAATGCCGGCCCCACGATCCCTCTCGTAGGTGATATCAGGCACGTCTTTGATGAGTTCAACAAGATTGATTTCAAAGCCGATTACACGGACTGGATCGATCAGCTCGACGGTTATAAGGCTGATGCGCGCGACGCCAAGCGCCGCCGTATGTTCCAGCGCGAGGAGGATATCCTCGCCCACCAGAAAGACCTGGACGGCATCAATCCGGTCGAGTTCATCCGTCAGCTTTCCTATACGATGAAGGAAGATGCGGTCTATGTCGCTGATGTCGGACAGAACCAGATGTGGTCCTGTTCCAACTATGTCGCCCGCGGAGGACGTTTTATGACCAGCGGCGGCATGGGGACCATGGGTTATGCCCTTCCGGCAGCCATGGGAGCCAAAGTGGCGGCTCCCGGCAAACAGGTCGTGGCAGTGTGCGGTGACGGCGGCTTCCAGATGACTATGCAGGAACTGGCCACGATTTCCCAGTACAACATCCCCGTCAAGCTCGTCATCCTCAAGAACACCGTGCTTGGTCTGGTCCGCCAGTATCAGCACTACAACTATAAAGACAGATACTCTGTCATCGATCTGGGCGGCATGCCCGATCTGTCCCTGATCGCGAAGGCCTACGGTATCGGTTATCTGAAGCTGGACAACAGCTGGAAGACAGACGCGGCGCTGCAGGAGTTCCTCGCCGAGGACAAATCCATGATTCTTGAGGTAACTGTCGACCGCGAAGAGCTCTGCTGAGCGGTCATGCATGAAGGGCTTACACCGCATACAGCGGACAGACCGTCAGCGGTCTGACGCAGCGGTGTTGGTTTCACGAGTGGAGGTTTACTGTCAATGAAAAGAATATATTCCATTCTGGTCGAGAACCGTGCCGGTGTCCTCTGCAAGACCGCAGGCCTCTTCTGGCGCCGTTGTTTCAACATCGACTCCATCACAGTCGGAGAGACAGACGACCGGGAAGTGTCCAGTATGGTCATCGTCAGTTCCGGCGATGAGAGGACGCTCGAACAGATTGAAAAACAGCTCAATAAAAAACTGGACGTCATTAAAGTCAAAACCTTTGACGAGTCGGAGAGCATCAACCGTGAACTCCTGCTGGTCAAGATCAAATACAACCGCGGAAACCGCAGGGATATCATGGACAACTGCCAGATCTTGGGCGCGCGTATCGTGGATATGTCCCGCAGCCAGATGATGATCGAGATGTGCGACACACCCGAGCGCGTCGCCATCTTTATGGATACCCTCAAGTCGTTCAGTATCGTCGAGATCACACGCACCGGCATCCTCGCAATGACCAAGTGCAATGAGCACGGCTGAGGGTCTGTTCTGCAGCCAGTCGGGAAAGAAGAGGTTGTTACAGTACAGACCCACCTGAAACTCGACGTGTTTTAAACCGGAGTTTTACGGCGTTCGACGCACGCGAAGCGTATTGGAATCGTCGAACGCGACGTTACATGTACACGCCCTCGACAGGGCGTGTACTGTAACAAGAGGTTTATCACGGGTAAATTGTATAATTGTACACGTTGACTTTAATGCGGCACAGCGCTATAATGGCGTGTATGTCATGTGAAATTCCTTTTGTTCAGGTGTTTTTTGAGATCTGGGCAGCCGGATCCGCCTGCGGAAGAGAAGCGGCATTCACTGCGCAGCTTGTGCGTGAAGAGGCCGGGACGGACATATCATGAGATACATTTTGGAAGGAACCAACAGGAACAATGAGCACATCTGAGAATAAAAAAGAGTTCAAGGTCTTTCAGATTCTGGTCGATAACAATTCCGGTGTTCTGAGCCGGATCGCCGGACTGTTTTCAAGGCGTGGATATAATATTGAGAGCATCACTGCGGGCGTCACCGCGGATCCCAGGATCACAAGGATCACGATCGTGACCTCCGGAGACGATGACATTATGGAGCAGATTGAAAAGCAGGTATACAAGCTGGTCGATGTCCGTGATATTCACGAGCTTAAGCCCGAGGAGAGCGTCTACCGTGAGCTGGCCATGATCAAGGTCAGGGCGGATGCCTCTCAGAGAGAAAATGTGATTGCGCTTGCGAATATTTTCCGCGGAAATATCATCGATGTCTCCCAGGAGAGCCTGATGATCGAGATTACCGGCAACTCCGGCAAGGTCGATGCTTTTATCCGTCTGATCAGCGGCTACGAGATCCTCGAGCTGGCGAGGACAGGCGTCGCAGGTCTGGGCCGCGGCACCAAGAATATCATCTATATCGATGATCTGCGTCTGGGCGCGGGAATCTCGAGCGGTCCCGAGAGGGATTAATAGTCTGCGGATTGTTCCGTGCTCCCTGGGCCGCACTCTCGCAATCCGCACCCCATGTATTCGACAGGCGCCGCGCCTGCTTATGCGGCGAGTGGCTTTTTGTCTCATACATGCGGGCCGGTCAAATGTCCATGTGTCTGTCCGTGCAGGCACGTCCATCCGCATGGCCGCTTGATCGTCTTTTACAGTAAGTAACATTGTTACACAATTTTTTTTGCAAATGGAGGAACAAGAAATGTCAGATGCCAGGATTTTCTATCAGGAGGATTGTAATCTTTCTCTTCTGGAAGGCAAGACCATCGCAATCGTCGGTTACGGCAGCCAGGGCCACGCTCATGCGCTGAACCTCAAAGAG
>ONKG01000114.1 GCA_900318375.1 uncultured Lachnospiraceae bacterium | reverse complement strand
AAAAAGGCCGGAAACACCGTTATATTCTGACTGCCTGATAAATTTGCTCAAAATGAAGTGATCAAATACCTCAAATTTAAATGGACAATCGTACCCTATGATATAATGAGTACGAATTAATGCTGAGCGACAAGGAGTAAAACATAGATGTAGAACTTGGCTGATGTGGTCCCAGTGAGTCCATTACACTATGTAATGGGGAATAGTGATAAGAACAAGAAAAGGGGAATCGCCCGTGAATAATCACGGGGGATTCCCCGATTTTTTATGTTTTTTTAAATGTTATGCTTTTATCAGGAATGACGATCGTTAAAGTGCATATAGTGTCCACAGGCTGTATTTTTACCGATCATTTGCCGTTTATAAGTTTATAAAGGGAAAGTTTATAAAGGGAAAGTTTATTCTTCATCGCGCAAGACTCGCGAGCGAGTCTTGAAATAGGAAAGAGGTGTCCTTAATTGACAAACAACAGCAGAAAACGCCTGATCTGGGAAGAGATTATGAGAGATCCGGATATATACAGGGTCTGTGAGGCAGGCAGTTCTTCTAACAGCTATGTATTTTTTTCCGGGGAGGATGTTGCCGTCATCGATCCCTCTTCAGTGGACATGATCGGGAGTATCTGCCGTCTGGCACATATAAGGGAAATGGACAGCGGAAGGATCCGGATCTACCTGACACAGCCCGGAAGAAAGGAACTCTGTACGGACAGCGGGCCTGCTTTTAAGGAGCTGAAGATTTATTGCTGTGATCGGCCCTACAGGACAATTTCCGAGGAGGCAGACGAACCGGACAGGAAAATGCAGGGCAGGCCGGAAGCGGAAGAGGCAGCGTATGATCAGGCGGCTTTTCCCTGGATACAGGTGAGGGACGGAGATTTATTCCGGATCGGCAGCAGGACACTCCGGATCATAGGACTGGAGGCATGCAGGAAGGGGCTTACCGGACTCTGGTTTCCGGAAAAGAAATTACTTTTTGCCGGCGAAGCGGTAGGTGCTGATGAAGTGCCGGGAGTGTACAGCTGGGATCCGCAGGTGGATACATTAGGGTTGCAGATCGAGGTTCTCCGACGGGTCAAAAGACTGTGTCCTCAGATGATTCTGCCGGCAAGAGGCCGCTGCATCGGTGTAGATCAGCAGGGAGAAAAGGGCGCGGAAGAATGCCTGAAAGTACTGGATGCCATGCTGGGGGGATACTGTCTGCGGATCCTTGAGGTCTACCAGAAGGTTCCCGCCCGGGGAGGCATCCGATCTGAAGAAATGTTTCAGGAGGATGAGTCTGCAGGCATTGCAGACACGGAAAGCGGCCTGAAGTATTTGCTTTACCGCAGATATATTCGACAGACTGAGACTTCTGACGGATTTGTCTATGAGCGCGGCAGCAGGCGGCTGACGGACTGGAATCTGCAGGAGAAGGATGAATGACAGGGAAACTACTGTTCACGCCCTCGACAGGGAGTGAACAGCAACACAGGGAAAAACCCTATTTTAGATGAGGGATTCCCCCGATATTTTTGTTATTTGATTTTTCTTATAATAATTTAGAAGGATTTAGACAGTGTTGTCTGCCCAAACAAAGAGTCTCTGTTGAAAGAGACTCTTTTGAGTACTGCAGGGGAGTAACAGGGTTTCAACTTTGCAAGGAGGGGTACAGGTATGGATAAAGAATTGAAATTGACCAGAAGAAAATTTCTCCAGGTATCGGCAGCGGCAGGCGCCGTTGCCGCTGCGGGAGGAATTGAGCTTGCGGCTCATGCCGCGCCGGATGAAGAGGCGAAAAAGGGTGAATTGAAGTATGTGCGCACCACCTGCGCGCCCAACTGCACCGGCGGCTGCGGACAGCAGGCATGTGTTTACAACGGAGAGATCAAAGATATCATTCAGGCATCGGACTACGAGGATTCCGAGCACAATCCCAGAGGATGTCTGAAGGGCATCTCTTTCTCCAATCTGATTTACGGACCTAACCGTATGCACGGGCCTCTCAAGAGGATCGGAGCTCCCGGCGAGGATGAATTTGAGGAGCTGAGCTGGGAGGATGCACTCGATCAGGCGGCTGCGGAGCTTCGCAGGATCAGCGACACCTATGGCCCTGAGTCCATCGCCTGTGTCGTCCAGGTCGCGGGCACCGGCCACGTGGCAAAGGGCGCGATCTCAAGAATCGCAACACTCAACGGCTGGGCAATGATGGGCGGCTACGAGATGAACGGCGACCTGCCCATGTCCGCGCCGATCACCTTCGGCGTGCAGTCCGAGGAGCTTGAGACTTACTGCTGGCTGGATGCCAAGTACATCATGTGCTTCGGTTCCAACCCCATGCAGACCCGTATTCCGGACGCCCATTTCCTCAATGAGGCCCGTGAGAACGGCGCAAAGCTTCTGGTCTTTGACCCCTGTTTTACTGCGACAGCTTCCAAGGCGGATGAATGGTACTCCATCAAGCCCTCCAGCGACGCGGCAGTGGCGCTCGGCTTCGCCAAGGTCATTCTGGACGAGAAGCTCTATGATGCGGACTTTATCCGCAAATTCACGGATATGCCGATCCTGATCCGGAGCGATAATCAGAAGAAGCTCCTGGCAGCAGATGTCGAGGGACTGGAAGTACCCGCGGATATGCCCGAATACAGGCAGGCCTTTGTTGCTTACAGCAAGGGGAAACCTGTCACTGTCAATCCCGAGAAGTTTGACCTGCCCATGGATACGCAGCTCGAAGGTGAAGTGACCATCAGGCTCAGGGATGGCAAGAGCGTCAAGTGCCGGCCTGTCTTCGACCTGCTCAGCGAGATGGCATCACAGTGGACGCCGGAAGCGGTCGAAGCGGAGACGGATATGCCTGCCTCCGAGATTCCGAGGATCGCGCGGGAAATAGCGACGATCAAACCCGTTCATATCATGTACGGCGCCTCCAACTATCAGTGGTACCACGGAGACCTCAAGGGCCGCGCCCTGTCCCTGCTCGTAGCTCTGACCGGTAACATCGGTCATCTGGGCGACGGTTTCTCCACCTATGCCGGCCAGTACAAGATGCGCTATAAAGGCGGAGCCTGGTGGAATGTACCGGAGCTTCCCGACAAGAAGCCCGCAGGAACCTCTTTCGCCTACATGCTGGACTACACGCTCAACGATTATGCGAAAAACGGCCCCCGTCCCACGATGACCTGTCCCTTCCCCAAGAGCGGCATCAAGGCCTGGATCCTGTATTGCTGCAACGCATTTGATCAGCACAATATCGCCAATGTCCTGCGCGAGCAGGTCGAGAGCGGACAGCTCGAGTGTGTGATCACCCTGGACTTCCAGAAGACCACAACGAGTAAATATGCGCATTTCTGCCTGCCCGGTGTCAGCTGGTATGAGAAGACCGAGCTGGTATCCACACCGATTCATCCTTATGCCCAGCTCATGCAGCCGGCAATCGAACCCCTGTACGACTGCAAGCCCGAGCTCTGGATCATGCGCGAGCTGGCCGACCGTGTCAATCCCGGAGACAGAAAGTGGTTTTACCCCGATCTGGATCCCGACAAGGCAGCAGAGGAAGTCATCAAACTTACCTGCGAGACCGGCGGTATCGAGATGGAGGGCGTCACTCTCGAAAAACTGAAACAGGGCCCTGTCAAGCTCCACCACGAGAATCCCGGACGCAAGAGGATCCCTTTCTACGAGCAGATCCAGGGCGGACAGCCCTTCCCGCCGGTCAGTTATCCCATGACCATCGACAAGACAGCTCAGTTCGTCAAGAGCGGAAGGATCGAGTTCTACAAGGACGAGGACACCTTTATCAAGGTTGGCGAATGCCTGCCTGTTCACAAACCGCCGTTTGAGGAGACTGAGTATGTGCTCAATCCCGCGGCGAGGGAACTTTACAAATATACCTATATCACACGCAACAGTATTCACCGTGTACACTCCACGCACTCCAACAACCAGATGATGCGGGAACTGCAGGATGACAGCGCCAAGGTCTACCTCAATCCTGATGATGCCGCGGAAAAGGGAATTGCGGCAGGCGATCTGGTCGAGGTCTTCAACGACAGAGGCAAACTCCTTGCGGAAGCCGTTCTGGATCCCGGTGT
The DNA here is from genome assembly GCA_900318375.1 of uncultured Lachnospiraceae bacterium. Taxonomy (GTDB): domain Bacteria; phylum Bacillota; class Clostridia; order Lachnospirales; family Lachnospiraceae; genus CAG-791. The sequence continues at coordinate 2,266 of ONKG01000114.1, read as the reverse complement.
GCGCACCATGACCGTCATCTTCGAAGAAGGATGGTGGAGCCGTTACACGCATGGAACTTCCTACAATACACTGCTCTATCCCTGGATCAATCCGGTACATGAGGTGTATTTTGTCTCGCAGATGTGGGCGCCCAACACCTCATGGAATGAGTGTCTGGTCGACTTCAAGAAGGCAGAGATTTAAATAAGCCGAAAGGAGAATGAATACAAATGCGTTACTGTATGGTTATAGATCTGGACAAATGTATCGGGTGCCAGACCTGCGCAGTGATCTGCAAAATGCATCACGCCCAGCCGCAGGGAACCTGGTGGAACAGGGTCTTCACGCAGGGATCCGACTATCACCAGTCTGCAGTCGGCACCAAAGACGGCTTTAAAATCGAATATCTCCCGGTGTCCTGCCAGATGTGCGACAATGCCCCCTGTGAGAGAGTCTGCCCCACAGGCGCGACTTACAAGAATGAAGAGGGCATGATCCTGGTGGACTATGACCGCTGCATCGGCTGCCGCACCTGTATGGCGGCATGCCCCTATGGAGTGCGCCAGTTCAACTGGAAGGATCCCAAAAAGGCAAAGGAAGAGGCCGGCTATGCATATGGCTATCCCTTTGATGTCACAGAAAAGGGCAAACGCCTGGTCTACACCCAGGACCGCCCGGCAGGTGTCGTGGAAAAATGCACTTTCTGTGTTGAGTGCATGAATGCGGACGGCACTTATGATGCTCTTCCCGCCTGTGTCCGCGCCTGCCCCGGAAAGGCACGTTATTTCGGCGATCTGGATGATCCCAACTCCGAAGTGAGCCGCCTGGTCAGCTCCAAACAGGTCTTCCGTCTCAAAGAGGAGTACGGCACGGAGCCCAAAGTCTACTATATCTCCTCTACCAAGAGCAAAAATGTCGAGGGTCCGTGGACGGAACAGTCCTGGGAAAATAAGACACCGAACACCATCATACCGTAAGGGGGACAGCTATGAAAAAATTATCTGCCAAAAAAACAGCTGCCCTGGTCATAGGCGCGGCTATGTGCGCCGCAGGACTTGCGGCGTGGATCTATCAGCTGGTTCAGGGCATGCAGGTCACTAACCTGCGCAACAGTTTTACCTGGGGACTCTACATGGGAAGCTTTGAGTTCTTCATCGCGATGGCGACAGGCGGTATCCTTGTATTCTCCATTGCTTATCTCTGGAACATTGAGACCTTGAAGCCCTTTGTCAAAATTGCGTCCATCGGCTCCCTGGCTTCTGTTGTCGCGGCCGGCGTCGCGATCTTTGAGGACCTGGGCGAACCCTTCCACGCACTTTATATGATCATCACCCCCAATGTGGGTTCCCCCCTGTTCTGGGATGTGGTGATCCTGACCCTGTACGTGATCGTCTGCCTTGTCGCGGTAGTGCTCACGCTCCTTCCCGACACGAAAAAACATGTCCATGACCGCGGTTACAGGATGACCAACGAAGAGAACTGCCGGCGCTTTTCCTTTATTGCCTTTCCCATGGCTTTTCTTCTCAATATCATCACCAGCTTCATGTTTGCGACACAGAACACCAGGGAGTGGTGGCACAGCGCTCTGATTCCGGTCAATGCCTGCGCGGAAGCGACAGCCGTCGGTCTGTCTTTCACCATCCTTCTCTGTGTGCTGATGGTCAGCCATGAGATTTTTGTTGAGAACAGTGACGGAATCCGTCTTCTGTCCCGCATCGCAGCTGCATCGATCGCTGCCTACATTGTCATGTCCTTTATCGAGATCGTTCCGCTTGCCTGGAGCGGCACACAGGAGAGCCGGCATCTGCTGCATCTGATCTTCCACACCTACGGACTGCTCTTCTGGCTGCAGATCATCCTGCCTCTGCTGGCAATGATCCTTTTCCTGGTCGGCGGCGGTCTCGGAAAGGAACTGGTCTCAGTGGCAGGCATCCTGGTTATTGTGGGTATTTTCATCCAGCGTATGATGCTGCTCCTTCCCGCTTTCAATTCGATTCCGCTCACACTGCCTGTGGCAGGAAAGCTCTGGACCTTCCCGATCGCGGTTGGAACCTTCACGGAAGGGGAGGACGTTTTCGTCCGTTTCTGGAATTACGTGCCAACCGCTGTTGAGTGGATCGTCGGTATTCTGCCTGTCGGTCTGATCGTATTCGTGATGGCCGCAGCGGCGATTCTGTTCCGCCTGAATCCCGGAGAGGAGTGAGTATGGGGCTTGGAGCCGGCGAACTGGCCCTGATCCTGGTGATCGCCTATGTGGTGGTCGGACCGGAGGATATGGTCAAGCTC
>ONKG01000030.1 GCA_900318375.1 uncultured Lachnospiraceae bacterium | reverse complement strand
TTATTTCCACACCTGAAAAAGGGCAAAGTACCCCTTTAAACGGCTGAAACACTGTATTTGTTCTTGTCAATGTAATCCTATACAGCCTGGGGCTGCGTCCACAGCTGCTGTTATTCCAGCTGTGGATTCAAGTGTCTTATACTCCAGAAGATCTGATCGATCTCCTGTTTCCAGGCACAGCTGCGCGCGCACTCGAATATATAATATCGAGCAGAATATCTGACCCTGGCAGCGATCTTAATGATCATCAGCCGAAGTGTATCAGCCTCAAGATGTTTCATCTTCGCAGGCAGGACAAGCCGGCGGAACCAGTTGAAGATGTTATAGGCCAATGCATGTGCAAGCAGGCGGTTCTCATTCACAGTGAAGGATGAGCTGCTGACAGCTGAGAAATCAAAATCGTTTTTGCTTTCCTTTATAAAATTCTCCATGCGGCCCCTGTCGCAGTAGAACTGTACGACACAGCGAGGGATACTGACCATATTTGTCACTATAAAGGTATACAGGTGGGTCATCTGTCCCGCAGGCTTCTCGATCTTAAAGCACACCCTGCGGGGCTGTCTCCATGTAGCTGCTTTATATTCGAATTCTCCGTAGATGACTGCATAGCTGATCTGGTCTTCACGGGTCATCTCATAGAGCTGTTCATCAGCCCCGGCCGCAAGACGGACCAGAGCCGCGTTCTGCTTCAGCCGGATCGCATAGGAAAGATCGTTATCTTCAGCCTGGTCATAAATGGCGGGGATGGCAAAACCGCTGTCCCCTCTGAGCTTGAGCCGGATGTTCTTATATTCTGTCCGGTATTCATTCAGGACAGGCTGGAGGAAATCAACAGTTCCATCGGAGGAAAAGACATTCCCTGTCCGGAGCTGGATCTGGATCAGGTCATGGGTGTGTCCGTCATAACACAGGAGCGGATGATAGCCGCTGTCCTGGTAATGGAAATTGAACCGCCTGCCTTCCTGCTGACCATAAGCAGTCAGCAGTGTAGAGTCCAGATCAAGGATCACTTCCCGCGGCATGGAGACAGAATAGACTGCTTTTCTCATCTTCTTTAGGATCGAGAGGAACTGTCCCAGGGTAGAATCGTCCATACGGTTCCAGAAACGGGAAAGCGTTGGCTGGGATGCAAGCACGTCTTTGTCTACAAGCCTTGTAAAGAGCGGATCTTTTCTGAGATGGTCGGCACAGTCATCCGTAAAATAAGCTGCAAAGATCTGATACAGGAACTGGAGCAGCATGGAACTGTCGGAATGTTTACGGAACAGATCTTTCCGGGGAGTAGCAAATGTCTTCGAAATGATGTCCTCAAACCCCATGACCCTCATAAAATCATAGAGCATGAGCAGACCGGCATCCGAAGAAAGGTTTCCTCCGTTAAAATTCATTTTAAAGCAGCTATTGCTTTCAAGAGAGATGGTGTTTAAAATATCCATAAAGAGTCCCTTTCTTATGGTATGTTTTTAGCTTCGACACCTAAATTTTACCATGGATCGGGCTCTTTTTTAATTCTTTTTAATTCACCAGATCAGTGAAAGCAATATTCAGTTGGAAACATTGTAACTACGCGGAAAATCATTGCTTATGACTTACCGCTATGAATAATTCAGGTTTAATAATATAAAATTTTCAGACATATTCATTAGCTTGCTGTCCGTATAAAGGGACACCTCTCTTGGCATTATATAGGTATAAGATCCAAAGATTAACCAGGCCTGAACGGCCTGAATCGAAATAGTTGACGCAGCAAATCTTTTCAAGCCGGAACCGAAGCCTTAAGCCTGCGCGGGTTGGAAAGCCAGTGAAATCGGACAGGAGGTACATGATGAAAGGCTATGTCACAGAGAGTGGATACATGGGTTATGTTGACGGCAGATACGTCCTCTTTTCCAGTGAGAGCGACTATCTTGAGTTTGCAGAAGAAGATTGATTGAGAAACCGATACTGTCAGTGAATGCAGGACTTGTCTGCCGGTCTTGCGAGATGAAAATGAATAATCGCCGCTCCGGTCTGGATCAACCGGGGCGGCGAAACTCATAGTTGTAGTTTGCAGCGCTTTGCTTTTGCTGTAACCATCGAAAGGGTCTTAAATGCAGCGGAATCCTTCCGACTTCAGGAGGTTTTCCACCTCGGCCAGATCTTCGGCATGGATAATGATGAGCGCTCCGTTGCTCTCGCGGTCAAAGGTGGTATAGAGATAGTCAATATTGACATTAGCCTCTTCGATACAATAGAGAAGCCTGTTCAGGCAGCCGGGCTCGTCCGCGACCGCCGCCATGAGGATTGTGGTGAGTTTTGTGAGATAGCCGTTTTCCTGAAAAATAGTGAGAGCCTTGTCTGTATCGGATACAACCATTCTGACGATACCGAATTCCGCACTGTCATTCGTGACAAAAGAATGGATGTTGATCCCGGCGTCGGAAAGGAGTCCGGTAAGTTTGCGGATTGCGCCTTTTTTGTTTTCTGCATAAATAGAAATCTGCTGAAGCATGATGCTTTCCTCCTGTGAAAAAATGATTTAAAAGTGTTTCACTATTGTTTTATCCCTTTCGTCCCGGTGAGCTGTTCCCGACATGCGGGGAAGAGTAAGACGGAGCGTATAGGGCGGCTCGGACCCTGCAGGGCCTGGGAGTCAGGATCCTGTTCCGATCTGCAGGAAATTCCGGAGGATGGTATTACCGTCCGGAGTGAGGATGGATTCGGGATGGAACTGGACGCCGAATACGGGATGATCGGTGTGCTGCACAGCCATGATCTCCCGCTCCTTCGTGATGGCAGTGACGCGCAGGAAGGGCGGGATCGTCGCCGGATCTGCGGCAAGGGAATGGTAGCGGGCCACGGGGATCGTATCCGGAAGAGACGCAAATAGAGGGCAGGATTTATCGAGGATTGCATTCGACTGTTTTCCGTGCATAAGCTGTTTTGCGTAGGTGACAGTCGCCCCGTACACTTCGCAGATGACCTGGTGTCCCAGACAGACACCCAGGATCGGGATTTTCCCGGCAAAAGCGCGGACAAGGTCTCCGCAGATACCTGCGTCGGCAGGCCGCCCCGGTCCCGGAGAAAGGATGATCCTGTCGGGGGACAGAACTTCGATTTCCGGGATGGTCATGGCATCGTTGCGGATCACTTTGATCTCCGGATCCATGGAGCCGACAAGCTGGAAAAGATTGTAGGAAAAGCTGTCGTAGTTATCGACGAGAAGAGTCATCGTTTATCCCTCCCTTAAAACAAGCGTGCGGCAAGCCTTATCTTTCGGTGCCGCCCTTAGAATCACATACAGCGTTTTTATCTGTCGATGCCGCCCTCTGAATCATATATGGCGTTTTATCTGTCGATGCCGCCCTCTGAATCACAGACGGCGTTTATAACTGCGGCTGCCTTGTTGATGCATTCGGTGTATTCATTTTCCGGAACAGAATCTGCGACAATGCCCGCGCCGGAACGTACGAAGACTTTGCCGTTCTTTTTATAGGCGAGACGAATGGAAATGCAGGTGTCCATGTTTCCGGTGAAATCAATGTAGCCGATCGCTCCGCCGTAAACACCCCTTCTGCCCCCTTCCAGTTCGTGAATGATCTCGCAGGCCCGGATCTTGGGAGCGCCCGAGAGGGTGCCGGCGGGCAGAACGCTGGCGATCGCATCTACGGCGTCCTTGTCTTCGCGGATCTCGCCGCGCACTGTCGAGCCGATATGCATCACATGTGAATAGCGCTCGACAGCCATATATTTTTCTACCGATACGGTCCCGAAACGGGACAGGCGTCCCAGGTCGTTTCGTCCCAGATCGACGAGCATGTTGTGTTCCGCAAGTTCCTTGGGATCGGACAAAAGACTGCTTTCCAGCGTCAGATCCTCCTCCTCGGTCTTTCCGCGGGGCCTTGTTCCGGCGAGCGGGAAGGTATGCAGAACGCCGTTTACCAGTTTTACCAGAGTCTCCGGGGACGAGCCTGCAAGCTCCAGACTGTCGCTGGAAATATAAAACATGTAAGGGGAGGGATTGCGGGTTCGCAGAAGGCGATAGGTATCGAGAAGGCTTCCTTCCATTTCCGCGGTCAGTCTGTTGGACAGCACGACCTGGAAAATATCCCCCTCGAAGATGTATCGCTTGGCCCGGTCTACCATGGCACAGAACTGTTCTTTGCTGAACAGAGCTTTAAAATCCCCTTTGAGTTTCAGCGGCGGGTTGACGGCCGGTGTCCCGTGCCGGATCAGATTCTCCATGGTATCCAGTTCCAGGCACGCAGCTCTGTAATTTTCCTCTGCAGCGTCCGTGCGGACATTGACGATCATCGTGATCGTCTGACGGAAGTTGTCAAACGCGATGATCTTTTCAAAAAGCATCAGGTCTATATCGTTGAAATGCTCTTCATCCGGCCCGTCCAGTGCCAGGGAGGGCTCGGCATATTTGATGGAATCGTAGGCAAAATAGCCCATGAGACCGCCGGTGAAGGGCGGAAGTCCGGGTATCTGCGGGGCCTTGTGCTCCGCGATGATCTGCCGGATATACTTTGCGGGATCCGCGTTCGGGATCGTCAGGGTCGTACCCGAGTGAATCGTGACAGTGCCGTCCTTGCAGGTAAATTCAAGGCGGGGATCATATCCCAGAAAAGTATACCTTCCCCATTTGGCCGAATCCTCAAGGCTTTCCAGAATAAAACAATGCCTGCTGACGGCCTTCATCGCCCGGAGCACCTCGATCGGTGTCCGGCTGTCTGAGAGGATCGTCCGGCTTACCGGTACGGAACGATACTCATGCACATACTGCATCACGTCTCCGAGAGTGGGAAAAGTGCCTTTTTTCATAGAGCCCTCCTGAAAAGAAGATAGTGCCGCACACAGGTCCATGCCGACGGGCTGCGGAACCGGGCCGACAGAAGATGAATCAATGCCGATCGATCGGGAACTCATGCCTGCAGGTACGCGAACGCGGGATGTTCGCGCAAAAAGAAAAGTCCCCGGTCTACGTGCATAGACCAAGGACGAAAATACAGATTCCGCGGTGCCACCTTGATTCGCGGCGAAGAAGCCGCGCGCTTAGCAGGGTACCAGCATACCCCCGGCATCTGACGTGTGCCTGAACGTCGCAGCTTTCACTGCGCCCTCCGCGGACCATTATGACAACCCGTTTGCCGCAGACTTCTCAGCATCGTCCGCTCTCTGTAAGCTCGTATGTTGCCTTTACTCCCGCTTCAACGGTTTGTGACAAATATAAATTAATGCTGATTATACAGTATTTCGATAAGATGTCAATAAAAAAGTAATCGGCCGAAGGAATGAAAGGATAGCTAAAACGTATTAATAGCCTTATAAAAGTATAAATGTGAATGATAAAAAATATAGGTTTCATCTGCATATTTATACAAAAGATATGCGGATGCTGCGGAATTTCGTCTGTTGATCGGCTGTTTTTTTGAAAAAATACTTGACAGATGTTATAAAGGATGATAGTTTTTTTGAACATAACCGATACATTTTATGAATTGGTTAAATGCCTGATATTAACCAGTCGAATGAAACGAAAGGATCTCTTGCAGCAATGACTACCGCACGTATGCTTAACAAAACATACTGGTTTTACTTTTACTTTTATCCCGATAAAAGTAAAAGCGTTTTGTGATGCATGCAAACAGGAATTAACGGTAAAGAGATTTCTTGATCAATATAAATCATATGTCCGTGAATGAATTAACCTGACCGTGTGGATCGCAGATCTGCACGGTCTCTTTTTGTTTAATCTTATCGCGCAGTAGATGCAGGCGATTTATGCATAAGCACCTGTGCATACCTTTTCAAAATATACCGGCGAAATCAGCAGAGGAATCCGTAATGGCATGCCGATCTCTGCATGATGAACGGATTATCCGGCGCTGTTTTATAATATATGTTCCTGATCAGACGATAACGGATTCTGCCGACGCGCATAAATCATGAAAATCTATGGAGGTTTACAATGGAATACGGATTAATCGGAGAACATCTCCCCCACAGCTTCTCAAAAATCATACATGAAAAACTTGCTCCCTACAGCTATGAACTGCATGAGCTCAGGCCCGACGAAGTGGATTCTTTCATGCGGGGGAAAGAATTCAAAGGGATCAATGTTACGATCCCCTACAAACAGACCGTTATTCCTTATCTGGATGAAATCAGTGATCAGGCCCGCAGCATCGGTGCTGTGAACACTGTAGTGAATAGAAACGGCAGGCTCTGCGGTTACAATACAGATTACTTCGGTATGAAATCTTTGATCGAGCGTCTGGGTATCGATCCCGCCGGGAAGAAGGTCCTGATCCTGGGAACCGGAGGAACCAGTAAGACAGCTTTTGCGGTCGCGACCGACATGGGCGCCTCGGAAGTGTATAAAGTCAGCCGAACCGGAAAAGAGGGCGTTCCCACTTATGAAGAGGCCTACGAAAGGCACACAGACGCGCAGATCATCATTAACACGACTCCCTGTGGAATGTATCCTGCGATCGATGACTGTCCTTTAGACCTTTCCCGCTTCCCCGATCTATGCGGTGTCATTGACGCGATCTACAATCCTCTGCGCACTGTCCTGATCCTGGAGGCGCAGAAGCGCGGCATCCCGGCAGAGGGCGGTCTCTACATGCTGGTCGTTCAGGCGGTCTACGCGGCGGAATTGTTCGCGGATAGGAAGATCGAGAGTGAAAAGACCGATCAGGTCTTCAAGGAAATCCTGAACTCCAAGAGAAATATTGTTCTCTCGGGAATGTCGCTGGCAGGCAAGACAACCCTCGGAACACTTCTGGCGAAAAAACTCGACAGAGTTCTGGAGGACACCGACCAGATGATCATCCGAAAAGAACAGAGGCCGATCACAGAAATCTTCGCGACGGACGGGGAAAAATATTTCCGCGATCTGGAGACGGAAATGGCCCGCACCCTGGCCCCTCAGACAGGCCTGGTCATAGCCACCGGCGGAGGAGCGATCCTTCGTCAGGAGAACGTCGATGCCCTCAAAAAGAACGGCTGCATCATTTTCCTCGATCGTCCTTTCAACCAGATTCTTCCCGCAGATGACAGGCCGCTTGCCAATACAAAGGAAAAAGTTGCCGCTCTGCTCGAGAAGCGCTACCCCATCTACAAGGCAACCTGCGATGAATCCATCACCAATGACCTGACCCCCGAGGAAGGCATTGCAAAAATCCTCGCAGCCCTGCAGAACGTATAACGATCAACCATCTTCCGCGCCGCAAAGCAGTCCGGGACACACAGGCAGCTGTAGGCAGGCTGCACAGTGATGACCTGTCTGTGGGCGGCGCGGGGCACGGAAACAACTCATTGCGCCGTAAAGTGAACCGGTCACGCCTGCAGCTGTAGGCAGGCTGCAGTACGATGACCGATGAACGGAAGGTGCGGAACACAGCCGGGAAGGGGTTAATAAAGGCTGTACATCTGTAACTGAAAAAAACCAGGCACTTTTTCCAGCTCAGGACATCAGGCCGTCCGCAGATGTAAAAAAAAGGTTAATTGTATGAATATGGAATTCAAAAGGAAACTGGCAATCCCCATGGAGGTCAAGGAAATGTATCCCCTGACCGGAAACATGGGCAGAATCAAAGAAGAGCGCGATGCCGAGATTCAGAAGATTTTTTCCGGAAGAAGCGACAAACTTCTCCTCATCATCGGCCCCTGCTCTGCTGACAACGAAGACAGTGTCATGGATTACCTTGAGCGCCTTGCGCGCGTCCAGGAACAGGTGGAGGAAAAAATCCTGATCGTTCCCCGTGTGTATACGAATAAACCCAGAACAACAGGTGACGGTTATAAGGGCCTTCTTCACCAGCCCAATCCCGAAGAAAAACCGGATATGTTCAAAGGCATCATCGCCACCAGAAAGCTCCACATGCGCGTCATCCGCGATATCGGACTGACCAGTGCCGATGAAATGCTCTATTCGGAAAACTATAAATATCTCGACGATCTGCTTTCCTACGTGGCCATCGGCGCCAGGTCCGTAGAAGACCAGCAGCACAGACTGACGGCCAGCGGCATGGATGTTCCCGCCGGCATGAAAAATCCCACCAGCGGCGATTATACAGTCATGATGAATTCGATCCACGCTGCCCAGAACGGCCACACATTCATCTACCGAGGCTGGGAGGCTGTCTCCCAGGGCAACCCCTATGCCCACGCCATTCTACGCGGCTACACAAACAGCAAGGGAGAGCATTACCCCAACTATCACTACGAAGATATTATGCGTCTCTGTGATGCCTACGAAGCCAGACCGGAACTCAAAAACCCCTCTGTCATCATCGATACAAATCATGAAAACTCCGGAAAAGATCCTCTTCAGCAGCCCAGAATCCTCAAGGAAGTCCTTGAGAACCGCAGGAACAGCGATCGTATCCGCAATATTGTCAAAGGATTCATGGTCGAAAGCTATATAGAAGACGGTCGACAAGATATCCACGGCGGCTGTTATGGAAAATCCATCACAGATCCCTGCCTTGGCTGGGATAAATCCGAACGCCTGATCCTTGAGATTGCGGATCTTCTCTAAAAGCAATTCTTTAAGCGCTATTTTCGCATGAAACAGCATACATAAGACATCCGAAAAGAGAAATCGGGGACGGTTCTGTGTTTTTTCTTCATTTTTCATCGCACAATACCCGCGATTTCAGACACAGGATACATGCACAAGGCACGCGAGCGAGTCTTGAATATACGCAGGCTGTTTCAAGACATGTGAGCAGGTTCTGGCAGTCCACATTATTTTCGGGAGGTTACATGAGTAAACCATTTATGATTTTTAATATAGAAATTGACCGCACACTAATTTCAGAAATGCAGGATGCGCAGCCGCGTGTCAGCGTGATTCCCTTTACCGGTTATGTCAGATCGGATCTGTTCACCGGCACGATCCTTCCCGGGGCGGCAGATGTACAGATCACTGACCCTTCCGGCTGCCGCCATCTGCAGGCGAGATATATGTTCCGGGGCAGGGACAGCGCGGATAATACCTGTTATTTGTATGTTGATAATACGGGATATTTCCGTCCGGAAGACCATAAAAAAACCTATATCGATGCCTGCCCGCGGTTTCTTACAGACAGTCCGCTTCTCGCGGAATATTTATCCCGCCCTGTTTTCCGTTCTGAAATACACGGAACAGATACAGGTGTAGATATCCTTGTTTTTGACACTGCACAAAATACATGATCGCATTTTCGGCCGCCAGGTTCAGGTTATTTCATCATGACCGGCATATTTTGTTATATGCATAATAACGACAGACGATTGGCATGAGGTAGGAAAATGACAGAAAAAGACGAAATGGAAAAAAACAATTGTGCAGTATGAGACCATAACGGATACTTCCAAAAATCCCCGTCGGCAGGGGAGCCTTGATCCGACAGTACCTGTAAAACGCAGCCAGGGAAGCCTGGACCCGACGGTGCCGGTATCAGACAATAATAAGACAGTCATCATTGAGAGCGGGGAAAAGGAGAAGACAGCAGCTGAGGCAAAGCAGGATATAAAGAACGCTGTCCCTCCGGCGGCCGGAACTGAAAGAACAGAAAAAAAGAGTGTCTCTTCGGCGGTTGGAAAAGATACAACCGAAAAAGGGACCGGGAGCAGCTGGCAGAAATTTGTCATTCCTGTGGCTGCTTTACTGATCGTATTCGCGATCGGTGCCGTAGTTTTTCACCCCTTTAAGACCGCTTCATCAAATGATACCGGTATGAGCACATCCGACATGAAGGCTGAGCGTCCCGACAACGGACCGGCCGCGGGGGAAGAGGCGATCGTTTCCTCCAAAGAACTGGCAGCTGCATCATCTGTGACGATAGAGATCCCGGATCCCGTGCTGAATAAAGCGATCCTGGATGCAACCGGTTCGGAGGATGAGACTGTTACAGGAGACGATGCCTTACTTCTGACATCGCTGGAATATGACGGGACTGATAAAAAAGAAAAAATCACAGACCTCACCGGCCTGTCCGAGTTTCCGAACCTGAAATATCTGAATCTGCGAAATAATGAAGTAACGGATCTCACTCCTCTTTAGGGACTGGAAAATCTGACTGATCTGTATCTGTATTCCAACAATGTGAGCGACTTAAGCCCGCTCTCGGATCTTCCGAATCTGACCTGGCTCGAATTGTTCGAGAATCAGGTGAGTGATCTAAGTGCCCTGTCCGGTCTGACAAAACTGGAATAGGTGGACCTGGACGCGAATCAGGTGAGCGATCTCACCCCTCTGTCCGGTCTTCCGAACCTGGTTTCCCTCTCGCTTGCCGATAACCAGATCAGTGACATCACTCCTCTGTCCGGTCTGACAAGTCTGAATTCACTATCTTTATCCGGCAACACGATCAGTGACATCAGTGCTCTCTCCGGCCTGACAAATCTTCATTCTATATATTTGTACGGCAATACAATCAGCGACATAAGCCTTAATTGAAAAACTTAACGCAACAAAAACCATTGTTTTTCTTAAAAAGCGTTGCGTTAACTTTTGCAGAAGTCTGTTTTTCAATAGCCCAATTATCGTCACCACATGTTAAGAAAACAGCTCTTGTTAAGAGCAGAGGTGTGTTAACACCTCTTGGTGTTCTTACTGCTCCTGGCAGGGACTGGGTCAAGCGGTGTGAAGCGCTTTATGCTCACGCCCTGCTTTTAAAGGGCGGGAGGGATAAATAGTGAAACACGCTTGATGCTGGCCATGACAGGTGCGATGTCCTTAACTTCCATGCTGTTTTTCCATGCTATCTCCTTCTTTCTTCTGAATGGGGCGGTGCGGAAATCATCATCATGCGGGCCGCCAGGGTCCACAACGGCGGCGAGGGGGAGATCCTGCTCAAGCGGATCATGTCCTTTAACATGGATTATATGAACGGCGGCAATCTGGACCTGATCTCCCTGCCCGGCCGGTATGGCCAGGAGCGGCAGGTGGAGCGGCAGCCGCTGACCCACCATGTCCACAAGATCCGGAGCGGGCGCGGGATCTCCTCTCACCAGCAGAATCCCTTCATCGCGCTGGCGGAGCGGACGACGACCGAGGAGTTCGGCGCCTGCTATGGCTTTGCCCTGATGTATTCCGGGAGCTTCCTGGCAGAGGCGGAGCTGGACCAGTATGACCAGGCACGTCTGGTCATGGGTATCAATGACCGGCTCTTCAGCTATCCCGTGGCGCCGGGGGAGGATTTTGACACGCCGGCGGTCCTCATGACCTACACCCACAAGGGCCTGACCCGGATGAGTCACAAATACCACGATTTCATCAGGTACAACCTCAACCGCAGCAAATTTGTCCGGGACGTCCGCCGTCCCGTCCTGATCAATACCTGGGAGGCGGCCTTTTTCAACTTCGATGATGAGAAGCTGGTCGAGATCGCGAAGGCGGCCAAGGGCATGGGCGTTGAGATGATCGTCATGGACGACGGGTGGTTCGGCAAGCGCGACGACGACAATTCCGGTCTGGGCGACTGGGTGGTCAATGAGAAGAAGATCAAGTGCGGCCTGCCGGAGCTGGTTCGTCAGATCAATGAGATCGGCCTGAAATTCGGGATCTGGTTCGAACCGGAGATGGTGTCCGAGGACTCCGACCTCTACCGGGCGCATCCGGACTGGGCCATGGAGATTCCCGGCCGGCACGCGGTCCGCAGCCGCAATCAGCTGGTGCTGGATGTGGGCCGGAAAGAGGTGCAGGATTATCTGATCGAGCGCGACAACGTGCAGATCGTCGCCTCCGGCATGGCCTTCATGCACGCCGGCATCCCGATTCCCCGTGAGATCCCGGAATTCACCGCCTTCATCTACCACCTGACGGCGATTGACTGATGTACCGCCTGGGACGGTTTCATGGAAGATGTATGCAAAACTGCACCTGTGTTTATCCTGTTTTGGCGAATTGACCAGTTAAAACGGAACGTTTCAGGTTGACTTCAACAGGCCAAAGTGCTAAAGTTGATGAGTCGATGCAGCAATGAAATGATAAGATAGAATTGGCTCGATCATTCAGTACAGACAAAGTGTGGATAGTACGAAAAGGATATTGTAATGACTGACCCCCGTATGCTTGACAAGACATACCGCTTTTATTTTTATTTTTTTACCGAAGGGGTGAAAGAATGTTTTGTGATGCATACAAATCGGGAACAGTAAGAGCGTGCGCCGGCCATCCGACATGAGGGCGCAGTGAGATTGCATTCCAGACCGTGTGGATCATAGATCCGCGCGGTCTTGTTTTTTGTGAGGTGGGTATGATGGGAGATCTGGAAAAGACAAGAGAGGAAATTCGTGAGATCGATGAGCAGATGGCGGCCCTCTTTCAGAAGAGGATGGAGGTCGTCCGGGATGTGGCCGACTACAAGCGGGAGCGGGGCCTCCCTGTCCTCGATGAGGAGCAGGAAAAGAAGGTCCTGGACAGGAACACGGCCTTTGTGACAGACGCGGAGATCCGGCAGTATTATCCGATGTTCATGCAGGAAGTGATGAGTATTTCCAGGAAGTATCAGGAGCGCCTGATCAGCGGGGCCAGGGTGGCCTTTTCGGGGACGCCGGGGGCCTTCGCCCATATCGCGTCGAAAAAGATCTTCCCGCAGGGAAACTGCATCGCCTTTTCGTCCTTTGATGAGGCCTATCTGTCCGTCGTCGAGGGCGAGTGCGACTACGCGGTCCTGCCCATCGAGAACAGCTACGCGGGGGAGGTCGGCCAGTCGGTGGACCTGATGTTCCACGGGATCCTGTATGTCAACGGCGTCTATTCCCTGCCGGTCATCCACAACCTGCTGGCGGTGCCCGGTGCCCGGCCGGAGGATATCCGGATGGTCATCAGCCACCCGCAGGCCCTCAGCCAGTGCCAGCCCTATATCCGTCAGCACGGCTATCAGGAGCAGACCGAGGTCAACACGGCTGTGGCGGCCGAGCGCGTCGCGAAGACGGGCGATCCTTCCGTGGCGGCCATCGCGAGCGCGGAGACCGCATCCATTTACGGGCTGGAGGTCCTGGACCACGACATCAATGAGAGCCGGGACAACACGACCCGGTTCGCGGTCTTTGCCAGGACGCAGAATGAGCTGTCCACAGACCGCGACGAAAACCGCTTTATCATGCTCTTCCGCGTCAACAACGTCTCCGGCGCCCTGGCGGACGCCCTCCAGGTCATCAGCCGCTACGGCTTCAACATGAACGTCCTGCGCAGCAGGCCCATTAAGACGACTCCCTGGAAATATTATTTCTACGCGGAGGTCGAGGGAAGCCCAACGTCGCAGGACGGCCGCAAGATGGTCCGGGAGCTCAGGGAACACTGCGATATGCTCCGGGTCGTCGGCCAGTATATCCAGGGCGGTGATCTGTAAAATAGAAATGGTTCGATCGCCGGCAATCGGTAGTTGGAGAACTGGTATATTCAGGGCGGTGATCTGTAACGATTATAAATGATGGATCGACCGACAATCGTCAGTTGACCGGCTTGTGAAAAAAAGAAGCAATCAGGGTGGTAAATGATGAATCTGCAAGTAAATCTGGGCGCGCGCAGCTATGAGATCGTGATCGAACGGGGCTGTCTGGGGAAGGTCGGAGAGTATCTGAACCTGGACCGGAAGGTTCTGGTCGTGACGGATACAGGCGTTCCGGCGGCCTATGCGCGGACGGTGGCCGGCGCCTGCCGGGAGGCCGTGATCTGCACGGTGGAGCAGGGCGAGGAGCACAAGACCCTGCAGAGCCTGGAAAAGCTCCTGTCCGCCATGCTGGCGGCTGGCTTCAGCCGGAAGGACTGCGTCGTCGCGGTCGGGGGCGGGATCTGCGGAGACCTGGCGGGCTTCGCGGCGGCCTCCTACATGCGGGGGATCGATTTCTACAATATTCCGACCACGGTCCTCTCCCAGGTGGACTCCTCCATCGGCGGCAAGACGGCCGTCAATCTGGACGGGATCAAAAACGTTGTCGGCGCTTTCCACCAGCCGCGCGGCGTCCTGATCGACACGGATGTCCTGCGGACCCTGCCGCGGCGCCACATCTCCGCGGGTCTGGCCGAGGCCCTCAAAATGGCCGTGACCTTTGATGAAGATCTTTTTTGGATTTTTGAAAAAGAAGATCTGTTTGAAAAAGAAGACCTGCCCGACATGGATGTGATGGAGACGGTCATCGAGAGGTCCCTGCGGATCAAGGGCCGCGTCGTCGAGCAGGACGAGACCGAACAGGGCTTGCGGCGGGTCCTGAATTTCGGGCACACCATCGGGCACGGCATCGAGAGCCTGTGCCTGGACGGCTCCCTCTACCACGGCGAGTGCGTGGCCATCGGCATGCTGCCTATGTGCAGCCCGCAGATCCGGGCCCGCCTGCTTCCCGTCTATGAAAAGCTGCACCTGCCGTCCGGATGCCGGATGGATCCCGACCGGGTCTGCGAGGCCATGATGCACGACAAAAAGGCCGACAGCGGAGAAATCACCATCGTCGAGACCGACCGGATCGGAACCTTCCGGATGCGGCGCGCGGGCGCCGCGGACCTGCGGAAAAAGGTGGAGACGGTCGTCAGACGGCAGGCGGTGCATGGAGGATCGGTGTAAAAAATACAGCTGGAGATAGGGCCGGTGTCACACGCACCGGCAGCAGACGGCAGACAGTACACAGCACACGGAGAAGAACTGAAATGAAAAATACATTTGGAAACAGTGTCAGTGTCACGCTTTTCGGGGAGAGCCACGGGGCGCAGATCGGAGCGGTCCTGGACGGCCTTGCGCCCGGCATACCGGTCAGCGAAGTCTATATCGCCGCCAGGCTCAGCCGGCGGAGGCCTTCGGGGGCCATTTCCACAAAGCGGGTGGAGCCCGACAATTTCAAGATCGTGAGCGGTGTCTTCAACGGCTTCACGACGGGCACGCCCCTCTGTATCCTGATCCCCAACGAAAACACGAAGAGCGGCGACTACGAAGCCACCCGCGCCTTGGCGCGGCCGGGGCATGCGGACTACACTGCCTACTGCAAATATCACGGCTTTGAGGACTACCGGGGCGGCGGCCATTTCAGCGGTCGTCTGACGGCCCCCCTCGTGGCGGCGGGCGCCGTTGCCATGTACGCCCTGGAGCAGAAGGGGATCCGGATCGGGACCCACATCGCCCGCTGCGCGCAGATCGCGGACCGGGCCTTCGGAGATCTGGAGAGGGACCTTACTTTTTTGCAGGAAAGCCAGTTCGCGGTCCTGGATCCGGAGGCGGCGGACAAAATGCGCGCAGCCATGAAAGCGGCGGCGGAGGACGGTGACAGTGTGGGAGGCGTCCTGGAGACCTCGGTCACGGGAATGCCGGCCGGCGTCGGCGAGCCCTTTTTTGACTCGCTTGAGAGCGTGCTGGCCCATGCCATGTTCAGCATTCCCGCCGTCAAGGGCGTGGAATTCGGTGACGGCTTTGCCCTCGCGGACGGCAGGGGAAGTCAGACAAATGACAGCTTTGCCATGCAGGATGACAGGATCGTCACCAGGACCAACCACAACGGCGGGATCAACGGGGGGATCAGTAACGGCATGCCCATCCTCTTCCGGTGCGCGGTCAAACCGACGCCGTCCATATACAGGGAGCAGGAGACCGTCGATTTCCTGCAGGGGCGGGACCGGAAGATCCTGATCAAAGGCAGACATGATCCGGCCATCGTGCACAGGGCCGTCGTCGTCGCCGACTGTGTCACGGCGCTGGTGCTCTGCGACATGCTGACCCAGCGCTTCGGAACCGATTATCTGGGACCTTCCAGAGCAACATCATTGGAGGTATGAAAATTATGGAATACGGACTGATTGGGGAACATCTTCCCCACAGCTTCTCAAAGATCATTCATGAAAAACTGGCTCCCTATCAGTATGACATGCTGGAGCTTGCGCCCGATGAGATCGACGCCTTCATGCGGAAAAAGGATTTCAAAGGGATCAATGTGACGATCCCCTATAAGGAGAAGGTAATCCCTTACCTGGATGAGATCAGCGACCAGGCCCGCAGGATCGGGGCAGTCAATACCATCGTCAACCGGGACGGCAGGCTGTATGGACACAATACGGATTATTTTGGCATACGGGAACTCCTGCGCCTGAACGGAACGGATCCGGCGGGCAGAAAGGTCCTCATCCTGGGCAGCGGCGGAACCAGCAAGACCGCCCGCGCGGTGGCCGAGGATCAGGGCGCCGAGCGGATCCTCCGGGTCCTGAAATACCGCGTGTAGCTGGAAAGCGCTGCCGGAAGTACCGGTGGGGACGGTCCTCGGTGGTATTATTTGACAGAAAAAGGCGTCAGCAGAGGAAATGTCAAAAGGCGTCAGAAAGAAACGTCCCTGCTGACTCCCTGTTGACTCTTTTTGGCAGCCTTTTGTGACAGGAGGTATGGCAGCGGAGCATGAAAGTCACGATCACACCGTCCGCGGCGCGCGGGATCATAGAGGCGCCGCCTTCCAAGAGCATGGCTCACCGCCTGCTGATCTGCGCGGGTCTGGCGGAGGGGATCAGTGTCATCACAAATGTGGACCTGTCCCGGGATATTGAGGCGACCATCGCCTGTCTGCGGGCCCTCGGCGCGCGGATCGAGTATGAGAAGGGGCGTGTGAACGTCCGGGGAACGGGACTGGCAGGATTAAACGGCCCTGGCACGCAGACTGGTGCCGTCCTCCCCTGCGGGGAGAGCGGCAGCACCATCCGTTTCCTGATCCCCGTCTGTCTGCTCAGCGGGCGGGAGAGCCGGCTGACCGGCAGCACGACGCTGCTGACCAGGCCCCTCCAGGTCTATGAGGACATCTGCCGGGAACAGGGCCTTACATTTGAAAAAGGACAGAAGGATCTTCTGGTCGGCGGAAGACTGGCGGCGGGAGAGTATGTGCTGCCGGGTGACGTCAGCAGCCAGTTCATCAGCGGCCTGCTCTTTGCCCTTCCCCTGCTGGAGGGGGACAGCGGGATCCGCCTGGTCCCGCCGGTGGAGAGCCGCCCCTATATCGATATGACTCTGCAGGCCCTCCGGCAGTTCGGCGTCCGCGCGGACTGGATAAAACCGGAGGATCCGCTGTCAGGAAAGAAAGAAGACCTCCCCTGCGCGCTCCGCATCCCTGGAAAGCAGAAATACCAGCCGCAGGCCGGCCTGCGCGTGGAGGGAGACTACTCCAACGCGGCCTTTTTCGAGGCCCTGGGCATGTTGAATAAAAAAAGCGGGACAAGTGTACCGGATGCACAGAGTCTGCCGGCTGCACAGGGCGATCAGAATGCAGCGGACGTGCTGGACACATCCGATGCGCAGGCTTCAGGGGATGCAGCGGGAATACAGGTCACGGGTCTTGCGGAGAACAGCCTGCAGGGTGACCGGATCTACCGCACATATCTGGCAGGACTCGACGATGGATTTGTTCAGATCGACCTGTCCGACTGCCCCGATCTGGGACCGGTCCTGATGGCTTTTGCGGCCGCCCGGCACGGGGCCCGCTTCACGGGCACAAGGCGGCTGAAGATCAAGGAGAGCGACCGCGGGACGGCCATGCAGCAGGAGTTGGCCAAAATGGGTGTCCGGGTGGATATGGCGGAGGATGAGATCACTGTTTTTTCCGGGATCCGGCCGCCGCGGGAACATTTATACGGGCACAACGACCACCGGATCGTCATGGCTCTGTCCATTCTGCTGACGCGGACAGGCGGGACCATCGACGGCGCGGAGGCCGTGGCAAAGAGTCTGCCGGACTTTTTTGAGCGGATGACAGGCCTTGGAATACAGGTTTCATACGAACCGTGAGTGAAATTATGAAAAGACCGCATGCGTCCGTGGACGGTGGCAATACCGGATTTCACGCGAACAGCGAATGTACCTATGAAAAGACCGCATGCGGTCGGGGAGGTTGGAGATATCTATGATGAACTGGATCAGCAGAAATAATATTTTGATCGTCGGGCTGGGCCTCATGGGGGGCAGCTACGCGAAGGCGCTCAAGCGCCTGGGCTTCAAGGTGGAGGCGATCGACAGCAGGCCGGAATCGATCCGGTTCGCGGAAGAGAACGGGCTGATCGACCGGGGCTATGACCATCCGGACGAGACGGCGATCCGCAAGGCGGATGTGATCATTTTTGCCCTCTATCCGGAGATCCTCAAGGACTGGATCAGCGAGCATCAGTTCCTGTTCAAATACGGGCTGCTGATCACGGATGTGACCGGTGTCAAGAGCTGCATCGTCTATGATGTCCAGCAGATGCTGCGCGATGACGTGGAGTATGTACCCTCCCATCCCATGGCGGGCCGCGAGGTCAGCGGGGTCGAAAACGCCGACGACACCATCTTCCACGGGGCAAACTTCATCGTCGCCCCCACGGAGAAAAACACCGAGGCCGGCATCGAGTGGTGCAGGGGCCTTGGCAAGATCCTCGGCTGCAGGAAGATCTCTGTGCTGACCCCCGAGGAGCACGACGAGATGATCGGTTTCGTCTCCCAGCTGACCCATGTCATTGCCGTCAGCCTCATGACCTGCAATGACAATACCCACCTGGTCGACTACACGGGCGATTCCTTCCGCGACCTGACCAGGATCGCCAGCATCAATGAAAATATGTGGTCAGAGCTGTTTCTTATGAATAAGAAATACCTGCTCCAGCACATGGACGCTTTTATTGCGGAACTCAATGAATTCCGCGGCTTGCTCGCGGAGGACGACAAAGAGGGCCTGAAAGAAAAAATGCGCCTGTCCACCGAACGGCACGCTTTTTTCATTCAGTAAGGGACTTACGTATGAGTTCCGGACAAAGAGGGCAGATATTATGAATATGGATTTTAAAAGAAAGCTCGCGATCCCGATGGAGGTCAAGGAGATGTACCCCCTGACCGGGAACATGAGCGCGATCAAAGAAGAGAGAGACGCGGAGATCCGGAAGATCTTTTCCGGCAGGAGCGATAAGCTCCTCCTGATCCATCCGGACGCTGTTGTCCGGGAGAGGAATCCCTTGTGAAGCCGGACGCCTTTTCAGCGGGATCTTTCTGCTCCTGGTGGGTGACCTCCATGACGCGGTCGATGACCTGGAGCAGGTACTCGCCGGAGATCCGTATGCTCTCGAGGTAGCGCAGAAGGAGGGCTGTATCCTCGTGGTGGAGGCTGGCCATATTGGCGCAGCCCAGTATGATGTGAAGAGGTGTCCGTATATCGTGGGACATCTCGAAGATCTGCAGGAGTCTGGACGGCTGGCCGCCGTTTTTGCTTTCGCGCAGCAGATCGTCTACCGTGACGCCCAGCAGGTCCGCCAGCCTGGGAAACAGGGTGATATCCGGGTAGGACAGGTCCCGCTCCCATTTTGAAACAGCTTTATCCGTGACGCACAGCCGGTCGGCCAGCTGGGCCTGGGTCATTCCGTTCTGTGTGCGGAGGGAACGGATGTAGGATCCAAAAGTTGTGCTCATTCTTTCACCTCCCGTATGTGTGGTTGTTATTTTCGCAGACATCTTCAGAACGTCATCAAGAAACTATTGATTTCGGACCTGCTCTGTTTAATTGATGAAATGGTGAAAAGGTTAATCCACTCCTCCAGGAGATAATTTGCAGGAGAGTAAAAAGGATGGGATCGGGTCCTCTCCGGAAAACGGCTGTTCCGGGGCTTCGGAGCCTTGACAACAGGCAGATAACCGGTTGGTACTTCAGAACAGTACCGCCCGCAGGTTCTCGGGCATGGAATTGAACATCATTTGTACTACGATTTCTGCTGAGGTGATGTTGTCGGTTAAGACCCATTCCTGTGTCATGCCGACGGAGCCCATACAATAAAATCGTATACTATAAGCAAGCTGAGTGTCGAGAATATCGGTGCCCAGCTTTTCTTTTGCGAGGTCAGAATAGCGCTTCGTAAAGTATTCCACCATATAGTGCCAGAGGGCATTCTGAGAGGAGTCCTCGTAAGCACGCTTGTAAAACAGGATCTCCTGTTTCATCTTGTTCATCCCTGCAGCGGCAGAGGGGACAGAGGTGATATCTGTACCATAGGCATCCGTGCAGAACATCCAGGCCACCAGGTCATACTTGTCTTTGAAATGGTAATAAAAGGTCGGCCGTTCAATTTCAGCTGCCTTACAGATCTCTGTCACACGGATCTTTTCAATGGGCTTGTGCTTCATGATCTCCCGCATCTTATCCGCGATCCACATTTTAGTGATCTCAGCCATAAACACACTCCTTTTTACAAAAATGCAATTATGTAAGAATGTCTTTCAGAATTATAGTTCTGTATGTGGAATCTTTCAAGGACTTTGTGTAAACTCGGACCATAAACGAGAACAGCCAGGGTCAGAACCCCCGTATTCTGCCCCTTTTGAAAGGATGGATCAATATGGATTTTCTTGAATTGGCAAAAAACAGATACTCGGAACGTTTCTTTGATCCGCGACCCATTGAACAGGAGAAGCTGGATAAGATTCTGGAAGCGGGACGCGTTGTACCGACTGCCTGCAACTACCAGCCACAGCGATTTTATGTGATCCGGAGCAAAGAGGCTCTGACAGCCTTAAAGCAGGTGACTTACTTCCACTACAATGCTCCGATGATGATCCTTGTCTGCTATGATGCCAGAAAGGTGTGGAAAACAGACAACGACCGATATTACAGGAATTACAATTCCGGCGAACAGGATGCCAGCATTGCTGCTACAACTATGATGTATGAGGCCGAGGAGCAGGGCATCCATACGATCTGGATCAGAGGCTTCGACTCCAAGACTGTGGTAGATACATTTGGCCTTCCGGAATATATGATCCCTGTAATGATGCTTGGTCTTGGCTATCCCAATGCCCGGGCGAAGGCTCATCAGGCGCACTTTGACAGAGAGCCTGTTGAATCGTTTGTAACAGAGCTTTAAGCAGGAGGATGACATGAAAAAAATCGTAGTAATCAACGCCAGCCCCCGTGTCAACATGAATACCGGCACCCTGGTGCGGGAAGCAGCAAAAGGCGCCGAATCCGAAGGAGCCGAAGTGCAGGTTTTCGACCTGTATCGTCTTGATAAAGTACATGGGTGTATGTCCTGCTTTGCCTGTAAACTCTCACCCAATAAGGGAAAATGCGTTTTCAAGGATGGGCTTGCTCCCGTGCTGGAAGCTATCCGGGAAGCCGATGGACTGGTCATCGGCACACCGAACTATCTGGGGGATGCCTCTGCAGGATTTCGGGCAATCTATGAGCGCCTAATTTTCCAATCCCTCACCTATCAGAAAGATCCGCACCGTTATGACATCCGGAAGATCCCTGTTCTGTTTATCATGACGAGCAATTCTCCAAAAGAATTCTATGCACCACTTGGATACCGGAAAACTGTGAAGGCATACCAGAAGGAACTGACAGAAGCGGTAGGAAATACGAAGGTCATGATCGCAGGGGATACATTGCAGGTCAGGGATTACAGCCGGTTCAACTGGACGATCTTTGATCCTGCGGCAAAACAAAAGCGCCACGAAAATGTATTTCCGAAAGAACAGAAAGAAGCATTTGAGCTGGGAGCTCGGATGGTAAAGGAAGCCTGGTAAAAGAGAGAAAACGATGCATTTTACCGGAACCGTATACAGAAACCCATACTGGCCGACATGGCCGCTTTTAGAAATCACACAGGGCTGCACCCACAACAAGTGCAAGTTCTGCACCATGTACAAGGAAGTGCCCTTCCGGATGTCCCCGATGGAATGGATCGAAGAGGACCTGAAGGAGATCGCCGGGTGCGATCCGGATACCCGGACGATCCAGCTGCTCTCAGCCAATCCGCTGGTCCTGACCTACGACAGGCTGACTCCGATCTTCGGGATGATCCACAAATACCTGCCGAAGATGGAATACATATACCTGGCGGGAAGGGTCAGCGATCTGAAGAACAAGACGGTGAACGAGCTGAAGAAGCTGAAGGACCTGGGAATGCGTGAGATTTCCCTCGGCGTGGAAAGCGGCGATGACTGGACTCTTGACCGGATCCATAAGGGTTATCATGCGGAGGATATCCTGGAGCAGTGCCACAAGCTTGAGGAAGCCGGCATTGATTACTGGATGACCTTCCTGAACGGAGTGGCAGGCAAATCTCACAGTCGTGAGCATGCGATCCATTCTGCAGAGATCTTCAGCCAGTGCAGGCCTATGCTGGTGGGGACAGGAGGACTGACACTCTTTCCCGGCACTCCCCTTTTGGAGGAGGCACAGCGCAGTGAATTTGATCCGCTTTCCGAGAAGGAAATGCTGGAGGAGCTGAAACTCTTCGTGGAGAATCTGACCTGCGACTGCTCCTTCATCACGCATCACACGATTTCCGGCGTCAACCTTTCCGGCCCCGATTTCCTTTCCCGAAAAGAAAGAATCGTTGCCGCACTGGAACGCCAGATCAGCCACGGCGATCTGGACCGTATGGCGGCACTGCGCCGTTACAAAAGAACACTTTAAGAAGGAGGCGCATCTGCATGCATTTTTCAGGAGGAATCAACCGGCCGCCGTATGAGACAGCGGACGGATACCTGCAGACGGCGGAAGGATGTTCTCATAACACCTGCCTCTTCTGCACTTATTTTAAAGACCAGAAATTCCGAAAATCGACCATAGAGGAGATTGAAGAAGATATCAAGGAGATCCCTGCCACCTTCGGCGCCCCGAAGCGGATCTTCCTGCAGGGTGCTGACGGCTATGCTGCGGACTATGATGTCCTGATGAAGACGGCGGAGCTGCTGCACAAATACGTTCCTTCCGTTAAGACGATCGGCGGCTATGCCCGGATCGACAATTTCTATGATAAGACCGAAGAACAGCTGCGGAACATGGCTGCTGCAGGCTTTGCCAATCCTTACATCGGTGTGGAATCCGGCGATGACGTGGTCCTGAAACGGATCAATAAAGGATATACCGCCGCACAGGCCAGGGAGCAGCTCGAGAAGATCGACGCCGCAGGCCTCCCGTTCATCGTAAATTTCCTGAACGGAGCAGGCGGTCATAATTACGGTCTTACCAACGCGCAGCTGACGGCGAAGCTGTATGACGGCCTTCACCCCACGATGGTCAATACTTCCATGCTGACGGTCGTGCCCGGCACGCCGCTTTACCGGGCGATGGAGAAAGGGCTCTATGAGGAATCCACAGAGACAGAGAAACTGGAAGAGATCCATGAGCTGGTGCGCTGCCTCACCAATGATACGATCTTCATGAATGAGCATGCCTCCAATCTCTTCCATGTCCAGTGCCGGATCCTGGAGTCGAAGGAAGAACTGCTCTCCTATATCCGGAAGTTCATGGAGGAAAATGACGAGAAGAAGCTGCGGCAGTACCGTGAGTATATCACGCGTGCATTTTAAGAGAGGTGGCTGCCATGACCTACAATGGAACAATTTACAGGCCTCCGGTGGAGGCAAATACCTTTCTTCTGCCTGTCACGGAGGGCTGCACCCATAACAGCTGCACCTTCTGCAACATGTACCAGGACATTCCCTTCCGGATGCTGTCCCTTTCCGAAGTCGAGGAATATCTTCAGGAAGTAGAGAAAATCTATGGCAGGTACTGTGAGAAGATCCAGAGAGTTTACCTGGTCGGTGCAGACCCCTTCGCCCTGTCAGCAGACAGACTCCTGGAACGGATCAGGCTGATCAAAAAGTACCTGCCGAACACGAAAGTCATTACCATGTATGCGCGGACGGACAACATCGCTTCCAAGTCCGATGAGGATCTGAAGAGGCTGCAGGAAGCCGGTGTGGACGACCTGTATATCGGCGTTGAATGCGGTCTGAACGATGTTCTGGAAAATTTGAACAAGGGCTATTCCGCTGACGATACCAGGGAGCAATGCCTGCGGCTGAATGCTGCCGGCATCGGACACTGTGATCTGCTGATGCTGGGGACAGCGGGCAAAGGCAGAGGACTGGAATGTGCCAGGGCATCCGCAAAGCTTGAAAATGAGATTCAGCCCAGAAAGATTCTGATCAATACCATGTCTGCTTTTGTCGGAACAGAACTGGATGAGGAGATCAAAGCAGGCGCTTTCCTCCCGGCTTCCGAAAAAGAAAACCTGGAAGAGGAACGAGAGTTCCTTGCAGGACTGGATCTCCCGGACTGCTATTTCTGGGCGCTCCATCCTCTGGATTCCGTGAAGATTGACGGAATTCTCCGGGAGGAAAAACAGCAGATGCTGGATGCGTTGACCCGGAGCATTGAACATGTGAACGAAAGCCGGATCAACCGGACATCGAGAGTAGGGACCTTGTGACAAACAACAAAACAGGAGAGAAAGATTGCGAGAAAAATGATGTATTGGCAAATCATTTTAATGTACAGGCACGACTCCTTTCAAAGGAAGTCATTGCAGACGAGGCGGCGAAGATTGACCGGTTCCTTGCAGATTGGAAAGTGGATACCGACGAACTGAAAAAGAAAATCCGGCATCGAAAGAAGATTCCTGTACGAAAGCTGTATATCTCGGATCTTCATTTTTATCATGACAGTCTGAATCACCGCATGGATTTGCGTGGCTTTTCTGGCTATGAAGAAATGAATGATCACATGGTGAAGCAATGGAACGACCATGTCACGAAGAAGGATGAGGTATATATTCTAGGGAATTTTGCAATTTCCAGAGGCAGTGCGGCGAACGATATTTTGAGTCGGCTGAACGGTCGAAAATACCTGGTCGAAGGAAATCATGATAAGTTTCTGAACGACAGGGAATTTGACCGGTCCCTGTTTCAGTGGATTAAGCCCTATGCCGAGATTATGGATTCAAAAAGGCGGATAATCCTCTCCCACTATCCGGTATTTTGTTATAAAGGCCAGTATCGCACAACACCGGGAGGAGATCCGCTGACTTATATGCTCTATGGTCATGTACATGACACACACGATGAGAAGCTGGTAAATGAATTCATCCGGATCACAAGAAGCACAGTTGTCACCTCCCGAAATAAGCCGGAGGAGCATTCGATCCCCTGTAACATGATTAACTGTTTCTGTATGTTTTCTGATTATATTCCGGTGACGCTGGATGATTGGATTAGGATCGATGCCGGAAGAAGGGCGAAGCTGAACCGCCAGTCCAACTGAAGTTTCCAGCTATTTATAAAATGATCCGCAAAATAAAAAGAATTGCGGATGAAAATATAAATTATGGAAAAGGAGCTGGACATATGCTGTCAAGAGAACAATGTCTGCAGATAATTATACCCATTATACCCTTTACAAATAAACGCTAAGTGGGTATAATGGGTATAACAAATTACGGAGGGGGCTATTCCATGTTAATAGAGAATATATACAACCAGATCGCAGAAATAGAGAGAGAAATAGCGGTCCTGCCGGAGGGAAGCATCACAAAAAAGAAGATCAAAGATAAAGATTACTATTATCATCGAATAACCCGCAGCGGTAAGAGAATTGAGAACTATGTGAGCTTTGAACAGGTTCCGGATCTTAAAGAGAAGATTGAAAAAAGGAAGGCACTTGAGAAAAAACTGAGGGAGCTTAAGCGAATGCTGCCCAAGGAAGAGAAAGGTGCAGACAGGATTGCAGAAAAAAAACCGGAATATAAAACAAACGTGAGAACAGGACAACAACTTGAATCGCAGATTGCAATAACCAGAAGGTACAAGAAAAGGGAATGTATCCGTGTCCTGAGGGACTATATCTTTGGCCCCGCGCAGGACAGGGTCTTGATCATTTACGGATTAAGAAGAACCGGAAAGACAACGATGATCCGCCAGATCCTTACAGAACTGTCTCCGGAAGAATTCAAAAAGGCTGCTTTCATCCAGGTGACAACAGGCGACTCGCTTGCTGATGTGGATACTGACCTCAGGCTGTTGGAGAGGAACGGGTTCCGGTATGTCTTTATTGACGAAGTTACATTGCTGGAAGATTTCATCGAAGGGGCTGCGATCTTTTCTGATATTTATGCCAGCAGCGGTATGAAGATCGTTCTGTCGGGGACAGATTCCTTAGGATTTGCATTTACCAGGGAAGAGCAGCTTTATGACAGGTGTATCCTGCTGCATACCACATTCATTCCCTATCGCGAATTTGAAGAAGTTCTTGGCGTGAAAGGTATTGATAAATACATCCGATATGGCGGTACGATGAGCCTGGGAGGGATCAACTATAACGCGGATATGCCATTTTCAGACGCAAAACATGCAGAAGAATACATAGATACTGCAATCGCAAAGAATATTCAGCATTCGCTGAAGGCGTATCAATATGGCGGCCATTTTCGATTACTGCTGGATCTATATGAGCGGGGCGAATTAACCAATGTGATCAATCGGGTGGTGGAGAACATCAACCATAGTTTTACAAAAAGTGTTATTGAAAAAACATTCAAGTCGCACGACATCTCTGTAACGGCAGCAAATCTGCTGCGTGACCGCGAGGAACCGATCAATATCAGGGAGCATTTGAATCTTGATGAAGTGACATCCGGAATTATGAAGATGCTGGATATCCTGAACAAAGAGGATCAAAGTATGCAGATTGAAGAGGACCATATGATTCAGATCAGGGAGTATCTTACGATGCTTGATCTCATTATGGAAATCGATCTGGAATCATTGCCGGAGGTCAGCAAAAAAGGAAAACTCACAGTCATAACACAGCCGGGCTTGCGATATGCACAGGCAGAAGCCATTGTGGAAAGCATTCTTCTCGATGAGCAGTTTCAGGAATTATCGGCGAGGGACAGGAAGCGTATATTAGACAGGCTTTTGTCTGAAATACGCGGAAGAATGATGGAAGAAATTATCCTTTTGGAAACCAGGCTGGCCAGTCCGGACAAAAAAGTGTTTAAACTCCAGTTCCCAATCGGTGAGTTTGATATGGTCGTATGTGATACCAGAGAACTTACCTGCAGGATCTATGAGGTAAAGTACAGTAAGGAACAGGTCGCTGAACAATTTCGCCATTTGAACGATGATGAGAAATGCTCTATGACGAGTCACAGGTATGGTGATATAGTGGGAAAATATGTGATTTACCGTGGTGAGCCGGCAGAATGCGATGGCATCAAATACCTGAATGTAGAAGATTACCTTAAATCGTTATAACAGCCGGTATAACAAGGCCTCACGCTTAATGATTTCTATTATAGACAATAATGATATATCAGTTTATAATAGAAATCGAAAGAGGTGAGGACATATGAAAAAAGCCGCGTACAACATCATGCCTGGGACAGAAGAGATATTAAAGGCACTGGGTGAACAGATCAAGCTGGCAAGACTTCGGAGAGACCTGTCTGCAGAACTTGTTGCCGAAAGAGCCGGCATCAGTCGGTCTTCCCTTTGGAAGGTAGAGTCCGGAAATCCAGCGGTTGCCATGGGAATATATGCCGCTGTATTGCATGCTCTGGGAAATATGGACTCCGATCTCCTGCTGGTCGCAAAAGATGACCTGTTTGGGCGGCAGCTTCAGGATATGAACCTGCTTACGAGGAAGAGGGCTTCACGGAGGAAAGAATAATGGCAGCAGACATCAGAAAGATATATGTTTATGATGACTTCAGCAGCTCTGAGCCATTACTTGCAGGATGCTTATATATTACTCCTATACGTGGCGGCGAAAGCTGTGCCTTCGAATACGACGAAGAGTGGTTGAAAAAGATGTCACCGGCGGTTTCGCTGGATCCGGAGCTGATGCCTTTCCCGGGAAGACAGTATCCTGCCGGAAAACCTTTGTTTGGAGTATTTGCGGATGCATCCCCGGACCGCTGGGGGCGTGTCCTCATGAATAAAAGAGAACGTCTCAGGGCGGAGAAAGACTCCAGAAAGCCAAGAAAACTGTATGACAGCGATTACCTGATCGGCGTTTATGATGAAACCCGGATGGGCGGTCTGCGGTTTAAGGAAGACCCTGATGGCCCCTTTTTGTCGGACGACCGGGATGTTGCTATTCCTCCCTGGGCAAGATTGCGTACACTGGAGGAGGCTGCCCGAAATTATGAGAACGATGAGAGCGGCATGACAGAAAAATGGCTGGAGCAGCTGGTCCGTCCGGGATCTTCGCTGGGCGGTGCCAGACCGAAAGCGACCGTTGTTGATGAAAAAGGGGAACTGTGGATCGCAAAATTCCCTTCAAAGCATGATGAAAACGACATCGGTGCATGGGAAAAAGTCGTCCATGACCTGGCCGGATTATGCGGACTCAATGTGCCTGAGGCACGACTCGAAAAGCTTTCCCGTTATGGGAGCACATATCTTGTCAGGCGATTTGACCGGAACGGAAGCAAAAGGATTCACTACGCATCAGCAATGACCTTATTGGGAAGGACGGATGGCGCTTCCGCTGAAGACGGCGTGAGTTACCTTGATATTGCGTCCTTCATCAAATCTCATGGCGCGAATCCCAAAGCGGACCTGAGAGAGTTGTGGAAAAGAATCGTTTTTAACATGACGGTTTCCAACACGGATGATCATTTGCGGAATCATGCTTTTCTGCTGACACAAAGAGGCTGGTCTCTGTCGCCGATGTTCGATGTAAATCCGGAGCCGGCCGGAAATGAGCTTTCTCTGAATGTTGACGAAACAGACAACCGTATACGGATAGAACTGGCCATATCGGTTGCGGAACGTTTTGGAATCACAAAAAAAGAGGCGGAAGGCATTGCCGGAGACATCGGAAAGACAGTATCTGACCGATGGAAATATCTTGCAAAAACATGTGGGCTTTCCAGAGGGCAGATAGATGCAATGGCTCCGGCATTTTTAAGTGACTTGAAGTAGCACTTCATAAGCGTGACAAATTGTCACAGTCTGAATTTGCTGTGATATGGAGTTGATAGAAGAAGTTTCAGAATTATGATTTTGGCGCTTGCTTAAATGCAGGCGCTTTTCTTTTTGTCCCCAAATATATCGATGTGATGTTTGCCGTCACATGAATGTGACGCATCAGTACATACGGTGCGGGACATTCACAAGCTGCTCCGCAACTGCTTTGGTCAGGCGGTAAAATGGGAACTCATGGAGAAAAATCCCTGCATTAATGCAACTGTTCCAAAGGCGAAGAGGGAGCCACGGAAGATATGGGACGCGAAGACGCTTTTCCATGCAATTGAGATCTGTGAAGACGAAAGGCTGAAGCTTGCCTTAAACCTTGCATTTTCCTGCACGCTCCGTATGGGAGAACTTCTTGGACTTACCTGGGATTGTATCGATATATCTCCTACTATTTCAGTGTTCAACCATGATCTTGTTTGCCCAAGGGTCTTACTGGAAGCAGGTTTGAAGAAACTGTTCGATTGTGCTACCGCCCTGACGGCGGTAGGTAAAGTTCCCTCTGTTTAATTAGCCAAAGCCTGTTTTCTGCTGGGAGAATCGTAATATCAAAAAGCATGCATAGTGGCCAAAATATAGTGGATTTTTAAGAACGAATCGTGTATGATAGATTCAAATCTGATTAATTGAATATTGTCTATCGTTCCACTGGGGAAGCAACAGGTTGCATGTCTGCTCCGGAAGCCGGTAGTCAATGTTTATGATCGACAGGTTGCAAAGGACTGATTCCCAATATTAGCACAGCTAATTTCAAGCTAATTTCAGTATTTTCTTT
>ONKG01000011.1 GCA_900318375.1 uncultured Lachnospiraceae bacterium | reverse complement strand
AGGGGCCAATAACGGAAATACATGCAGATGAATAAATGGGATGGCATGCAAGCGCCAAGGGAGGTTTCGGCCTAACTAAATACCATTGGGACGGTTCTGCACGACTCATTTTTCGCTGTCTGCAGGACACGGATACGGAATACTAAGGACGGTTCTGACTGCCCCATGATTTTTCCGGCTTTCATTGGGATACAGGGGACGGGTCCAGGATACCGGGACATAGGGTACGGTTCTGATTGTCCCATATTTCATTTCCAATAAGTTAGGTAAATTTAGATAAGTTAGATAAGGAGACGGATCATTCATATGGAATTTACCCATGATAAAAAAGAAACTTTTGACGGAAAGACCGGTATTGAAAACCTTGCGGCATACGAAGTGATCGCGCATGACTTCCTGCCGGATGTGGACAGCGACAGCTGGCTGCTCAGGCACAAAAAGACAGGTGCGCGCGTGGCACTGCTTCCGAAAAATGACAATAACAAGGTCTTTTACATTGCCTTCCGCACGCCGCCTGAGGACTCCACCGGTGTCGCGCATATCATTGAGCACACAGTGCTCTGCGGCTCCAGGGACTTCCCTGTCAAGGATCCTTTCATCGAGCTCGCCAAGGGTTCTCTCAACACCTTCCTCAACGCTATGACCTATCCGGACAAGACAGTCTATCCGGTCGCAAGCTGCAATGAGCAGGATTTCAAAAACCTCATGCATGTCTACCTGGATGCGGTTTTTTATCCAAATATTTACAAAGAACAGAATATTTTCCGCCAGGAGGGCTGGCATTACGAGGCAGACAGCGCCGACAGTGAGATTACAGTCAACGGTGTTGTCTACAACGAGATGAAGGGCGCTCTTTCGCAGGCAGATGACATTCTGGGGCGGGAGATCAACGCAGTCCTCTATCCGCATACACCCTATCAGCATGAATCCGGCGGAGATCCGGTCAACATTCCCGACCTCACTTACGAGTACTATCTTGATTTCCACCGCCGCTATTATCACCCTTCCAACAGCTATATCTACCTCTACGGCGATATGGACATGGCCGAGCGTCTGACATGGATCGACGAAAACTACCTGTCAAAATTTGACCGTCTGGAGATCGACTCCTCGATTCCCGTGGAGCCTGCTTTTGATGCGCCTGTTGAGGCTCATTGCACCTATTCGATCCTCCCCGAGGAAGATCCCGCAGGTAAATCCTATCTTTCCTGGAATCTGGCAGTCCTTCCCGACAGTCTGGATGTCGGCCGCATTATGGCCATCAAGATCCTCAATTACGCCCTCTGCGACGCCGAGGGTGCCCCTGTCCGCAAGGCTCTGCGCGACAAAGGCCTCGGAGAAGACGTCTATACCATTTTTGAGTCAGGAATCCGCCAGCCTTACTATTCGATCGTGTCAAAATACACCGATCCTTCCCGCAAGGAAGAGTTTGTGAGCACCATCCGGGAGACTCTTGCCGATATTGCTGAAAAAGGCATCAACCCCCGCGCGTTGGAAGCCGGTATCAACCTTTATGAATTCCGCTATCGCGAAGCGGATTTCGGTTCCTATTCCAAGGGACTCGTTTACGGCCTGAACGCCCTGGACTCCTGGCTCTACGATGACAGGAAACCCTTCATCGGCCTGGAAGTCGGAGAGTACTTTGACTATCTCCGGGAACAGAAGAACAAGGGCTTTTTTGAAAAACTGATTCATGAGTGCCTGCTGGATAATCCCCACTGTGCTGTTATCGTGCTGGATCCCGAGCAGGGTCTTTCCGACCGCCTTGATGAAGAAATGCGCGGCCGTATGAAGACCTTGGCAGACAGCCTCAGCAGTGAGCAGAGGCAGAAGATCGTCGACGAGCTCGCCGCTCTCCGCGCCTGGCAGCAGACCGAAGATTCTGAAGAAGATAAGAAAAAAATCCCCATGCTCCGCCGTGAGGATCTGACCCGCAAGGCAGCCACTATTCTTAACGAGGTCCGCACACTGTCAGCGGCCGGGAGGGACTCTGCTGCAAAGGGGATTGCTGTTTCCGCGGCGAAGAACGAATCGTCCGCAAGTGGGTCTGCTCTTTCTGCGGCGAAGAACAATTCGTCTTCAGAGGAAACTTCCTTTACCGCTGTGACCCATCCCCAGTTTACCAACCGGATCGACTACATGACTTTCCTTTTTGATATTCGTGACCTTCCGGAAAAATATATCCGCTGCCTGGGTATTTTCAAAACTCTCTTCAGTGTCCTGGACACGGAATCCTATAATTATGCTTCCCTCGGTCACGAGATCAATATCTCCATCGGAGGGCTCGGCGGTGTCGTGAGCGGCTATAACTGGTACGGCCCTGCTGAGAAAGCTCCGAAGTATGGATATCGCCTGACTTTTGAAGTCAGTGTCAAGGCCCTTCACAAAAACCTTAAAGACGTCATCCGTCTGATCCGTGAGATTCTCATGACTACCAACTATAACATGCCCGAGCGGATTCTCGAGGTCCTCGAAGAAGAACGCGCAGGCATGCGGGCAGGCATGGCTTCCGCAGGACACGCCACCGCTGCCCAGCGCTCCTTGTCCTACCTCACCAAGGCCGGCGTCATTATGGACATGGTTGCAGGCCTCGAAGCCTACCGCACATTTGATAAGGTCTGCAGCGAGCCAGATTCTATCCAGGACCTCTGCAAACTCCTTCAGGAGATGGCAGTCATGATTTTCCGCGCGGATAACCTCACCTTCGACTGCACCGCCTGCGAAGAGGACATTCCAGAGATCCTCGCTGCTGTTCAGGACCTTGCAGGACAGCTCAATCCGCCCCTGCAGACAGAACCCGACTTCTTTGATCCTGTTCCTGTAAGGAAGAGAGAGGGCTTCACAACTGCCGGCCAGGTACAGTTTGTCTGCTGCGCAGGCCGCTTTGCCGCTCCTGAACGTCCCAGCACCGGTGCTTTCCGCGTACTTCGCGTCCTGCTGGGCTACGAGTACCTGTGGAACCGCATCCGCGTCGAAGGCGGTGCCTATGGCTGCATGAGCAGCTTCACACGCGAAGGAAACGCCTTCCTCGTTTCCTACCGCGACCCGCACCTGCGCCGCACCATCGATACCTTCAAAAATACCGCGGATTTCCTCCGAAGCTTCGAGGCAGACGAACGCACCATGACCAAATACATCATCGGAGCCGTAAGCGGACT
Source organism: uncultured Lachnospiraceae bacterium (assembly GCA_900318375.1). Classification (GTDB taxonomy): domain Bacteria; phylum Bacillota; class Clostridia; order Lachnospirales; family Lachnospiraceae; genus CAG-791. The sequence goes on along the minus strand of ONKG01000011.1, from coordinate 115,226 downwards.
TGACCAGCCCATGACGCCCTACGTCTACGGCCGCTATTCCCTCAGTTCCTACCTCACCGGCCTCACCGATGAGATGCTCCAGAAAGAGCGTGACCAGGTACTCGACGCAACTCCCGCGGACATCCGCGCCCTCGCCGACTACCTCGACGCCATCATGGATTTCAACTGTCTCTGCGTTGTAGGCAGCGATAACAAACTCCGCGAAAACGCCGACCTCTTCGACGAGATCAGCAAACTCGTTTAATTTAAAGAAAGGGATTCAAGGGACAGTTCTGACTGTCCCGTTTTCCAGTGACTCTGCGAATAAACCAACCTGCAGCCTGCGATGAGTCACGAGGGACGGTTCTGAAAAACTCATTGCACGCAATGAGTTTTTCAGAACCGTCCCTCTCGACTCATTTCCAAGAAAGGGTAAAAATGACAGATAAGACTTCCATTGAAGTGAATGAGACACCTGAATTTGAAGAAATTGAAAACGATAATGAAGCACCTGCATTTGAAGATGCCGAAGATATTAATGAGGATAAATCATCCGATGAATCCAAAGAATCCGATGATTCTGATGAGTTTGAAGAGTCCGAAAATCCCGCGGTGCCCGCGCTCAAAAAAGCCGGTTTTGCAACGATTATCGGCCGCCCCAACGTCGGCAAATCCACGCTTATGAACCGTATGATCGGGCAGAAGATTGCGATCACTTCCTACAAGCCGCAGACGACAAGGACCAAGATCCGCACCATCTATACCGGTGACGAGGGCCAGATCGTGTTCCTGGATACACCCGGTATCCATGAGAGCCGGACAAAGCTCGGCGCATATATGGTGAAAGCCGCCAAGGGCACTCTGAAGGAAGTTGATGTCATCCTCTGGCTGGTTGAGCCCCGCCAGAAACTGTCTGAAGAAGACAAGGCTATCATCGAGCTTCTGAAAGAAGTCAAAACACCTGTCATCGTCGTCATCAACAAGATTGACAAGGTGAAAAAAGCGGAGATCCTCCCCGTGATCGACCTATTTTCGCATGAAGGCGTCTTCCATGAGATCATTCCGGTAAGCGCACGGACAGGTGACGGCGTAGATCAATTGATGAAGGATATTTTCGAACTGCTTCCGCCCGGCGAGCCTTTTTATGATGAAGATATGGTCACGACGCAGACAGAACGCGAGATTGCCGGTGAAATCGTCCGTGAGAAAGCCCTGCGCCTGCTGCAGGAAGAAGTTCCCCACGGCATCGCAGTCACCATCGAGTCCATGAAAATGCGTTCCCGAAAGGGCAAGGGAGAAATCTGCGATATCGACGCCTCTATCATCTGCGAGCGCGAGGGGCATAAGCGCATCGTCATCGGCAAGGGCGGCGAGATGCTGCGCAGGATCGGCACCGATGCGCGCAAGGATATTGAAAATATGCTGCAGTGCCAGGTCAACCTCAAACTCTGGGTCAAGGTCCGCCGCGACTGGAAAGACGACGACACCCAGATGCGCTCCTTCGGATATGATGAGAGAAAGCTGTAATGAATGAGAACTTGTTGAGCCTCACCGCTCTGGTCCTGGGGAGTACGCCGGTCGGCGAATATGACCGCAGGGTCGTCCTGCTGACGAGGGAGAGAGGAAAAATATCCTGCTTTGCCCGCGGCGCGAGGCGGCCCGGGAGCCCGGTGATGGCGGCTTCCCTGCCTTTCTGCTTCGGAACCTATCAAATCCGGGAAGGACGAAACTCCAATGTCCTCGTCGAGGCAAAGCTACATACTTTTTTTGATAAACTAAGAGAAGATATGGAGGCGACTCTGTACGCCTCCTATTTTACGGAAATCCTCAGATATATCACCCGGGAAAATAACGACGAAGCTTCCCTCCTTTTATTGGCCTATCAATCCTTCAAGGCCCTCGAATCCGGGAGAATAGCCCGTCGCCTGGTCCGCGCCGTCTTCGAGATCCGCACCATGATCCTGGAAGGAGAGTTTCTTCCCCCGCAGGAAGCGGATGGTTTTTCACCTGCTGCTATGCAGGCTGTCAACCACATCCTGCGTTCCCCGCTCAAAACTCTTTACACCTTCGCCGTAAATGAATCAGTCCTCCTTGAACTGGAGCACATTGCAGCCGTTTCCATAGAAAGAAGCCTCAATCACAGATTTGAGAGCCTTGAGATCCTGAAAACATTACTGACCTGAGAACAATTTCGTTGAAAAGCAGCTAAAAACAACAGAGCAATTATAAAAAACATTTTTAAACAAAACTGAAAAAACGAACAGGACTCCTCGCTTCCCTTATTCAAGTCTGTGGTGAGGAGTCTTTTTTAATTGAACTTCGATGGCATTATTGACCTATAGCTTACCTGACTCTGGCTTCCGGCCTAAGAGTCCTGGTTAAAGCGTCCTGGTTAAACCGGCAGAGAAAAGAAGTTTATTGTTGAAAAACATACATTCGTGCTCTATAATGATAGTTCGGTGGTTTTTTCTCAAATCATTAGTAAGTAATTTACGATATCGTCTCCGCAGGACAATCTGCTGGAAAGGCTGGTGCGCGGAAGATTTGGATATATCCAATGTCTGCGTGAAAAGAGTTCCGGGCAGGGTATTTTGCGGAGAGTTATAAAAAACAAGCAAAGGAGTTTCAGCGAGTTATGGAAAAGACAATGGAGAAGATCGTTGCGCTGTGCAACAACAGAGGATTCATTTATCCTGGTTCCCAGATCTACGGCGGTCTGGCAAACACATGGGATTACGGCAATCTTGGCGTAGAGCTCAAGAACAATGTTAAAAAAGCATGGTGGCAGAAGTTTGTCACTGAGTCACCCGAGAACGTTGGCGTCGACTGTGCAATCCTCATGAATCCCAGGACCTGGATCGCAAGCGGACATCTGGCAAGCTTTTCCGACCCGCTCATGGACTGCAAAGCCTGCGGCTCCCGTTATCGTGCGGATCAGCTGATCGAGAGCTATGCGGCAGAGAAGGAAATGACTCTGGACGGCAGTGTTGACGGCTGGACAGCAGACGAAATGATGAGCTTCATCAACAAGTTCGCCGTTCCCTGCCCTTCCTGCGGCAAGTTCCACTGGACAGATATCCGCCAGTTCAACCTGATGTTCAAGACCTTCCAGGGCGTCACCGAGGACTCTTCCGCGACTGTATACCTTCGTCCCGAGACCGCTCAGGGTATTTTTGTAAACTTCAAGAACGTCCAGAGAACCTCCAGAAAGAAGATTCCCTTCGGCATCTGCCAGGTAGGTAAGTCTTTCCGCAACGAGATCACACCCGGTAACTTCACCTTCCGTACCCGTGAGTTCGAGCAGATGGAGCTTGAGTTTTTCTGCGAGCCTGACACAGACCTCGAATGGTTCAAATACTGGAAGGATTTCTGCTGGAACTGGCTGATGACTCTCGGCCTCAAACCCGAAGAGACCCGCATGCGCGATCACGATCCAGAGGAACTTTCCTTCTATTCCAAGGCTACCACGGATATCGAGTTCCTGTTCCCCTTCGGCTGGGGAGAACTGTGGGGCATCGCGGACAGAACTGATTACGACCTGACCCAGCACCAGAATACATCCGGTGAAGATCTGACCTACTTCGATGATCAGAAGAAGACCCGCTACATCCCTTATGTTGTCGAACCTTCACTGGGCGCAGACCGTGTCACTCTGGCATTCCTGTGCGCAGCTTATGACGAAGAGGAGCTCGAGGGCGGCGACAAGCGTACTGTCATGCGCTTCCATCCCGCGCTGGCACCCGTCAAGATCGGTGTTCTGCCTCTGTCCAAGAAGCTTTCCGACGATGCTTTCGAGATCTACAAAAAGCTCAGCAAGCGCTACAACTGCGAGTTCGATGATCGCGGCAACATCGGCAAGCGCTATCGCAGACAGGACGAGATCGGCACACCTTTCTGCCTGACCTACGACTTCGAGTCAGCAGAGGACAAGGCCGTTACCATCCGCATGCGCGACAGCATGGAGCAGGTCCGCGTCCCGATCGACCAGCTGGATGCATGGTTCCTTGACAAGTTTGATTTCTGATGAGTCACGAGGGACGGTTCTGATTGACTCATTTTCGAGCGGTCGAAACCGGTTCTGACCGAAACAGATGGGATACCGGGGATGGTTCTGATTGTCCCAAATAGTAAGACGGTTTATTAAATGTGATGGTCAGAACCGACCCTTGCGTCCTGGATTTTTTATATAAATCACAATTTAGAGGTTGGCAATGAAAAAATACGGTGTAAATGAGCTGCGTGAGATGTTTTTGAAGTTTTTCGAGAGCAAGGGACATCTGCGCATGAACAGCTTCTCCCTTGTTCCTCACAACGATAAGAGTCTTCTGATCATCAACTCCGGTATGGCTCCCCTCAAGCCTTATTTCACAGGCCAGGAGATCCCGCCCCGCACACGCGTGACTACCTGCCAGAAGTGCATCCGCACAGGCGATCTGGAGAACGTAGGAAAGACAGCCCGCCACGGCACCTTCTTTGAGATGCTGGGCAACTTCTCCTTCGGTGATTATTTCAAAAAAGAGTCCATTCCGTGGGCATGGGAGTTTTTGACCGAATGGGTCGGTCTGGATCCCGACCGTCTGTATCCGTCTGTCTATGAGCATGACGACGAAGCTTTCGAGATCTGGAAAAATGACATGCACATTCCGGAAGACCGCATCTATAAGTTCGGTAAGGAAGACAACTTCTGGGAACACGGCTCAGGTCCCTGCGGTCCCTGCACCGAGATTTACTATGACCGCGGCGAGAAGTGGGGCAACGGTCCCGAGGATGTCATGGGCGGCGAAGGCGACCGCTACATGGAAGTCTGGAACGTCGTCTTTTCTCAGTTCAACAATGACGGGCACGGTAATTACACCGAGCTCGAGCACAAGAATATCGACACCGGCATGGGCCTGGAGCGTCTTGCCGTCGCAGTGCAGGATGTAGAGTCTCTCTTTGATGTCGACACTGTCCGCGCACTTCGTGACAAGGTCTGCGAGCTGGCTCATTGCGAGTACGGTAAGGATCATGAGACCGATGTCTCTGTCCGTATCATCACCGATCACATCCGTTCCACGACCTTCATGATCTCCGACGGCATCATGCCCACCAACGAGGGCAGGGGCTATGTCCTTCGCCGACTGATCCGCCGCGCCATCCGCCAGGGCCGTAAGCTGGGCATCCGCGAGGCATTTATGACCACCCTTGCAAAGGCAGTCATCGAAGGTTCCAAGGGTGGCTATCCCGAGCTGGAAGAGAAGCAGGAGTTTATCCTCAACAATATCCGCCTCGAGGAAGAGCGCTTCGAGAAGACCATCGACCAGGGTCTCGAGATTCTGGGCGGCATGCTCGAAAAGCTCAAAGCAGAAGGCAAGACCGAAATCTCCGGCAAGGACGCCTTCCTTCTTTATGATACCTACGGATTCCCCATCGACTCCACCGAGGACGTGGCGGCTGAGAACGGCTGCACCGTCGACCAGGCAGGTTTTGAGGCCGCCCGCGAAGAGGCGAGACAGAAATCCAAGGGTTCCTGGATCAAGACCAGCATGAGCGGTGCCGCAGCGACTGTCTACGATCAGATGGATGCTGCTCTCGTGACCGGGTTTACCGGCTACGACCGCCTGACTGATACTTCCAAAATCGTTGCTTTGGCGCATCTGGCTGATACAGATGAAAAGGGTGAGAAGATCGGTCCCGATGAGGTCGCGGACGCTGTCACAGACGGACAGCACGCAGCTATCATTACCGAGAAGACTCCCTTCTACGCAACCAAGGGCGGCCAGGTCGGTGACATCGGTGTCATCACCTGCGGCGACGCTTCTTTCAAGGTTGAGAAGACAGAGCCCGTTTCCGGCCAGAAGGTCGCGCACATCGGTGTCGTCACCTCCGGTATGTTCAAGATGGGCGACGAAGTGACTCTTTCGGTCGATGAAAAAGAGCGCCGCGACACCTGCCGCAACCACAGTGCGACCCACCTGATGCAGAAAGCCCTGCGCGAAGTCCTCGGCACCCATGTCGAGCAGAAGGGTTCCTATCAGGATTCCGGCAGAACCCGTTTCGACTTCAGCCACTATCAGGCTATGACCGCTGACGAACTGAAAAAGGTCGAGGATCTGGTCAATGAGAAGATCGGCGAGGGCCTCGATGTAAATACCGCAGTCATGAGCATCGAGGATGCCAAGAAGAGCGGAGCCATGGCTCTGTTCGGTGAGAAGTACGGCGACGAAGTCCGTGTTGTCAAGATGGGCGATTTCTCCACAGAGCTCTGCGGCGGCACCCACGTCGACAATACCAGCCGCATCGGCCAGTTCAAGATCCTGTCCGAAAACGGTGTCGCAGCCGGCGTCCGCAGGATCGAAGCCCTGACCGGCGACAATGTCCGTTCTTATTATGAGGAGATGGAGCGCGAGATGAACGAGGCCGCTTCCCTGGTGAAGGCGACTCCCGCAACCCTCGCAGATCATATAAGGAAGCTTCAGGAAGAGCTCAAGGCTGCCCGCAGCGAGGTCGAGTCTCTCAAGGCCAAAGAGGCCCAGTCCGCTCTGGGCGATGTCATGGACAAGATTCAGGACATCAACGGCGTCAAGCTGCTTGCTTCCGCTGTCCCCGGAGTAGACATGAACGGTCTGCGCGACCTGGGCGACCAGCTCAAGGAGAAGATGGGCGGCGGTGTCGTCCTCCTGATCTCCGATAAGGACGGCAAGGTCAGCATCATGACCATGGCGACCGATGACGCCATCAAGAAGGGCGCCCATGCAGGCAACCTGATCAAGGCAGTTGCAAAGGAAGTCGGCGGTGGCGGCGGCGGCCGTCCCAATATGGCTCAGGCCGGCGGTAAGAACCCCGCAGGCATACCCGCAGCACTGGAGAAGGCTCCCGAAGTACTTAAAGGAATGATTATGTAATATCGATCCGCTGCTCCGACAGGTGCCGCTGTCCCACACATTCCTCAAAGAAAAGTGTTGACGCAGAAGATTTCTGTGCTATAATTGTAATGCATGTTTTTGCAGGGGATAAAAAATATTCGGGAAAACAACAATCCCCTGACAATAAAATATGATTAAATAACCTGTTCAGTCTGGACATTCGGTGTCGAACTGAGGGGACTGAAGGGAGGGTAGAGAATATGTCAAGCGTAATTGTCAAAGAGAATGAGACATTGGACAGCGCACTGCGCCGCTTCAAGAGAAGCTGTGCCAAGGCGGGCATCCAGCAGGAGATTCGTAAGAGAGAGCATTACGAAAAGCCCAGCGTAAAGCGTAAGAAAAAGTCCGAAGCTGCCAGAAAGCGCAAATATAACTAATCCCTTATGATTAGATTCTGATGCGCTGGTTTTTTGCAGCAGACAGCCTAACAGCAATTCATATAGGCTGTCATCAGAAATGAGAATGAAATGCAGAGGACCCCGGCCGCGTGCCGGGGTCTTTTATGTATGGCACGGTCCGCAAAATGTATTCGACTTCCCTGCGGCGGTCGCGGACGGCCTCAGGCAGAGGGCGACTGTGCCGTTTCTGCCTTGATTCCCCGTTAGGAGGATATGTGAGTGGGAGATGTGGAAATCAGGCTTCAGAATATAAAAAACGATGATTCTTCATCCGATACTGCCCTGAATCATTCTCAGGGTTTTGCGGTGCCGGATGAAGATGAAGTTCCTTCACAGGACATTGCAGAGCCGGATGAAGATGAAGTTCCTTCTCAGGACATTGCGGTGCCGGATGAGGATACGCTTGTCGCAGCTATGGAGGCGATCCTGTTTGCCATGGGAGATGCGGTGCCGGTCGATTCGATCGCCCAGGCCCTCGGCGTCAGCAGGGAACGGGCACTGGAGGCCGCTGATGTGCTTTCCGAGCGCTGCAGGCAGGCAGGGAGCGGTGTCGCTTTGAACTGGTATGAAGATTCCCTGCAGCTGTCTACAAAGCCGGAACTGTATGAATATCTGATCCGCATCGCGAGCGAGCCCAAAAAGCCCAGACTTACGCCGACTCTTCTGGAGACTCTGTCTATTATTGCCTTCCGGCAGCCGGTCACAAGGATGGAAGTTGAGAATATCAGAGGCGTAAACAGTGATTTCGCGATCAATCGTCTGATCTCTTTCGATCTGGTAGAGGAGGTCGGGCGCAAAGAGGTTCCCGGAAGGCCGCTCCTTTTCGGAACGACGCAGCAGTTTCTCCGTTCCTTCGGCATCCGTTCGGTGGAGGAACTGCCCGAACCGGACAGCTCCCGCATGGAACTTTTCCGGGAGGAAGCAGAAGAAGAGGTCTCCACCAAGCTGAATATCTGATCATTGAATGAATACGTCAGTCTGATCAGGGAAGGGGCATGCCAATCCTTTTCATGAACGGCTTCGTCAGCCTGTGATATTGACCGGTTCATGCCGGTTTAGGATGCACGCAGCATTGAATCACAGTAGTTTGCGTGCAAAATATATACAATGCGAACAGTAACGATGTTTATTTTTTTGTAATATTGACAGTTTTTGTTTTTTGACAGCTGTGGTATACTCATAAGTGCATGTGAAAAAGTGCATTTTAATATTTTATTAATGATTTGGAGGTCCATAACATGAGCAGTACTTCAAAAGCGAGACAGCGGATCCTATCTCTGCTCGACGCAAACAGCTTTGTTGAGATCGGCGCAATGGTCAAGGCCAGAGCAACAGATTTTAACACTGCACCTGCCGGGGAGGCTTCTGACGGCGTGATAACCGGTTACGGTCTGATCGACGGAAGACTCGTTTATGTCTACGGTCAGAACGCAGACATTCTCGGCGGCAGCATCGGTGAAATGCATGCGAAAAAGATTGTCGGTCTGTATCGCCTTGCTATGCGTACAGGCGCGCCTGTCATCGGTCTGATCGATTCCGCAGGTCTGCGTCTGCAGGAAGGCATGGATGCACTTGCGGCATTCGGCGCAATTTACGCACAGCAGGCTAAGGCATCCGGTGTCATTCCTCAGGTTTCCGTAGTCTTCGGTAATTGCGGCGGCGGTCTCGCCCTGTTCCCTGCCATGACGGACTTTACCTTCATGGAAAATGACGCCAGGCTTTTCGTCAATTCCCCCAATGCTCTTGCAGGCAATCGCGAAGACAAGAACAACACCGCGGCTGCATCCAAAAAAGCTGCTGCAGGCGATGTTGATTTTGTCGGGACAGAAGAGGAGATCATTGCACAGGTCAGAGGCCTGATCGCCATGCTTCCTTCCAATAACGAAGATGACGCTGCACAGGAATGCGCAGACGATCTGAATCGTGACTGCCCTTCCGCAGCGGCATTTGTTGAAGATCCCCGCGCAGCTATGTATGAGATCGCTGACGGCGGACAGTTCTTCGAGACAAAGAAAGATTTTGCAAAAGAGATGGTCACCGGCATTGCCCGCATCGGCGGCACCACAGTCGGTATCATCGCCAACCGCAGCGCTTGCTACGATGAGACAGGCGCCAAGGCTGAGGATTTCGGCACTGCTCTTACAACAGCAGGCTGCGCGAAAGCTTCCGCTCTGGTTCGTTTCTGCGACGCTTTTGAGATTCCTGTGATCACCCTGACCAATGCAGCCGGCTTTGCGGCTACAGAGGCAGAGGAGAACACTGTTGCCGCTGCCGCAGCCGGTCTTGCTGCAGCTTTCGCCGGCGCAACTGTTCCCAAGATCAATGTCATCACAAAGAAAGCAGCCGGCAGTGCCTACGCTGTCATGAACAGCAAGGCTCTGGGCGCAGACCTTACCTTCGCTTATACAGACGCATGCGTCGGTATCCTTGAAGGAAAGTTCGCTGCACCTGTGCTCTGCAACGGTTCTTCTGAGGAGATCGCTGAGGTTGCCAAGGCATATGATGAGCTTCAGAACAGCATTGACGCTGCAGCTGCACGCGGCTATGTTGATCAGATCGTCGAGCCTGCTTCGATCCGCAGGTACCTCATCGGCGCTGTCGAAGTCCTTTATTCCAAGCGTGAAGCACTTCCTTCCAGGAAACATGCTTCTATCTGACGGAATATAGATCCGTACGAACAGCACTGATTTTGACAGTGATCGGCTGCCTTTTCTGCAATGACCCGCAGCCGATGATTGATCTGATTTGATTTCTGAATGAGGACAAAAAATGAGAAAGAAACTACTCGGTTTTTTCGCCGTTTTTGCCTGCCTTCTGATGTTGACTGCCTGCGGAGGTACCGTGGAGAATAAGGAGATTTCCGAAGATACCAAGAATCTCCTCTACAGCCTGACCCAGTCGACGATTCAGAGCATCGACGAAAACGTCGTAAATAACAGAATCGAAGAATTTGAGGATTACCCCGCTATTCATTCCGGCCTTGAGAGCTGGGCAAGCGCAAAAGAAGAGCTCGGTAATGTCGATTTTACGACAGACAGTGATGGAAACGGTATCATAGACTGCTTCTATTTTGATGAGGATGTGAATAAAGCCATCACTCTTGACGAAGATGATAATTATGTGGTCACCACCAGCGTTACAGGTGATCAGCTTGATCCCAAAGGAAATCCGAGGACAGTCGAGTGTATTGTCGTATATTCCAAGAATATCGAAAAAGACATCATGTCTACCGGATATATGCCTTCTGAAGATTATTCCAGTATTGTCGCCAATGTAAACTATACCATGGGCGAGATGCTCCAGCAGGCAGGCCTGAATACCCTTCTGGGTATGGGAACTACATTCGCTGTTCTGATTCTGCTCAGCCTGATCATTGCAGCTTTCGGTAAGGTCTTCACCTCATGGGATAAAAAGAAGATCGAAAAAGAAGAACAGCAGAAGGCTTCCGCTGCCGCAGAAGCTCCTGCACCCGCACGAGTATCCCAGGGATCTCTTGCAGCCCAGTCGTCTGATGACGATGCTCTGATCGCAGTAATTGCCGCAGCTGTCACTGCTTATCGCGAGCAGGCTGAGCCTACAGTGGCTCCCGATGGTTTTGTCGTGCGTAAGATCCGCCGTATCGGCAGGAAATGATTTTGATGGTGTGGTATTCAGAGAACTTGCAGAGCAAAAAGCATTTAAATATTCTCTGTTTCCATTCGAAAAAAGCATCACAAAAAAATTGAAGTAAAATCTGACTTCTTTTATTCGTACACACAGGAGGTACATAATGAAGAGCTATACCATTACCGTGAATGGAGTTGCATATGAAGTAACTGTCGAGGAGAGCGCAGGCGGCGCAGCTCCCGCAGCAGCACCCGCAATGCCCAAGGCCCCCGCTCAGACAGCTCCCATGCCCGCAGCTCCCGCAGCTAAGGCAGCTTCCGCAGGCGCAGGCGCCAACAAGATCGAAGCAGGCGCAGCAGGCAAGGTCTTCAAGATCGATGTGAAGGTCGGCCAGGCAGTCAAGAAGGGCGAGACTGTTATCATCCTCGAGGCAATGAAGATGGAGATCCCTATGGTTTCTCCTGTTGACGGCACCATCGCTTCCATTGACTGCGCAGTCGGTGATGCTGTCGAGGCCGGTACAGTTCTGGCGACCGTAGACTAATCCAGGAACAGCGATTTTGTGATGGGATTTACTTCCTCACAGAACATTTCGTGTACCCGGTAGTACCCGGTTATTTCACCAGGAGGCCTTTATATGGAATATATTACTAATACGCTGGGAAATCTTCTGCGTCAGACAGCGTTTCTTAATCTGACCTGGGGCAACTACCTGATGATCCTGATCGCGTTTGTATTTCTGTATCTTGCAATCGCAAAGGGATTTGAGCCCCTTCTGCTCGTTCCGATCGCTTTCGGTATGCTGCTCGTTAATATCTATCCCGATATTATGGCAAAACCCGCAAACGGATCACCGGGCGGACTTCTGTACTATTTCTTCACTCTCGATGAGTGGGCGATCCTGCCTTCACTGATTTTCATGGGTGTCGGCGCGATGACGGACTTCGGTCCCCTGATCGCGAACCCTATGAGTTTCCTGCTGGGCGCTGCAGCTCAGTTCGGTATTTTCAGTGCATACTTCGGCGCGATCTGGTTTGGCTTCAACGGTAAAGCCGCTGCAGCTATCTCCATCATCGGCGGCGCCGACGGCCCTACTTCCATTTTCCTCTGCTCCAAACTTGGACAGACACAGCTTCTGGGACCGATCGCTGTCGCAGCCTACTCCTACATGTCTCTGGTTCCGATCATTCAGCCGCCCATCATGCGCGCGCTGACAACGGACAAAGAGCGCAAGATCAAAATGTCACAGCTTCGACCTGTATCCAAGCTGGAAAGAATCCTCTTCCCGATCGTCGTTACAGTCGTCGTCTGTATGATTCTTCCCACCACGGCTCCCCTGATCGGTATGCTGATGCTGGGTAACCTCTTCCGTGAGTGCGGCGTTGTCCGTCAGCTGACTGACACTGCTTCCAACGCTCTGATGTATATCGTTGTTATCCTGCTGGGTACTTCCGTAGGCGCGACCACCAGTGCAGAAGCATTCCTGAATATTGAAACACTTAAGATCGTCGGTCTTGGTCTTGTCGCATTCTCCTTCGGTACTGCCGCAGGCTGCCTGTTCGGCAAACTGATGTGCGCTCTCACCGGCGGAAAGGTCAATCCTCTGATCGGTTCGGCAGGCGTTTCCGCTGTTCCTATGGCGGCACGTGTCTCGCAGAAGGTCGGTGCGGAATATGATCCTTCCAACTTCCTGCTCATGCATGCAATGGGTCCCAACGTCGCAGGCGTTATAGGTACTGCCGTCGTTGCCGGTGTGTTCATGGCCGTTTTCGGAATCGTCTGATCACAAGTTCATTCATTGATTTTTGATCAACTTTGTCGGATCACTGGTTCATTCATAGAATGTTGATAAAATCTGTATGATCATCGGTTCGTTCATTGAATTTTGATCGACCGTTTCTGAACTGCCATACATGTACCAGGAGACTATACTAGGAGAAAAGAATATGTCTGAAAATAAAATTATCACACCCAAGCCGGTCAAGATCACAGAGACCATCCTGCGTGACGCACACCAGTCCCTGATCGCGACCCGTATGCCCACCGAGGTTATGCTGCCCATCATCGACAAGATGGATAATATCGGTTACAACGCCGTAGAGTGCTGGGGCGGCGCGACTTTCGATTCCTGTCTTCGTTTCCTCAAGGAAGATCCGTGGGAGAGACTTCGCAAGCTCAAAGCCGGCTTCAAGAAGACCAAGCTCCAGATGCTGCTCCGCGGCCAGAACCTTCTGGGTTACAGCCACTATGCAGACGATGTTGTCGAGTATTTCGTACAGAAATCCATCGCCAACGGCATCGATATCATCCGTATTTTTGACTGCCTGAACGACCTTCGCAACCTTGAGACTTCTGTCAAGGCCTGCAAGAAAGAGGGCGGCCACTCTCAGATCGCTCTTTCCTATACCATCGGTTCCGCCTATAACGAAGAGTACTGGATGAATATCGCAAAAGATATCGAGAACATGGGCGCTGACTCCATCTGCATCAAGGATATGGCCGGCCTCCTTGTTCCCTACGAAGCCGAGAAGCTGATCCGCGCGCTCAAGTCCGCGACAGATCTTCCTATCGAGCTCCACACCCACTACACCTCCGGCTGCGGTTCCATGACTTACATGAAGGCTGCAGAGGCAGGCGTAGACATCATCGACTGCGCGATCAGCCCCTTCGCCCTGGGAACTTCCCAGCCCGCGACCGAGGTTATGGTCGGTGCCTTCGAAGGTACTCCTTATGACACAGGCCTTTCCCAGGCTGCCCTCAAGGAGATCGCGGATCACTTCACACCTTATCGTGAAGAGTGCCTGGAGAGCGGACTTCTCAGCACCAAGGTTCTGGGCGTCAACATCCGTACTCTGCTCTACCAGGTTCCCGGCGGCATGCTTTCCAACATGGTCAGCCAGCTGGCAGAGCAGGGCGCAAGCGACCGTCTGACAGAGGTTCTCGAGGAAGTTCCGCGTGTGCGTGAAGACCTCGGCCAGCCGCCTCTCGTCACTCCTTCTTCCCAGATCGTCGGTACTCAGGCCGTCATGAACGTCCTGATGGGAGAGCGCTACAAAGTCTCTTCCGGACAGACCAAGGATCTGGTTAGCGGCCACTATGGACGCACGACCCTTCCCATCAAGGAAGAGGTGCGCAAGAAGATCATCGGCGACCAGGAGCCTATCACCTGCCGTCCCGCAGATCTCATCGAGCCCCAGCTTGCCAAGTTTGAGAAGGAAGTTGCCCAGTGGAAGCAGCAGGATGAGGACGTTCTGTCCTACGCTCTGTTCCCTCAGGTTGCTGTCGATTTCTTCAAATATCGTCAGGCACAGCAGACCGGTGTCGATCTTTCCAAGGCAGACACCAAGAACGGAGCTTACCCTGCATAAGCTTATCCCTTATAAGCTTATGTAAACGGCAAGCCTTTGGATTGCCGAAGGATTAAAATCATAATAAAAAATTATTATGACAAATCATTATTGCTCATGAAAAAATTACGGCAGGCCATTGCACTTTGTGCGCATGGCCTGCTTTTTCCTTTTTCATGATCGGCTTCAGCATGCCGGCGGGACGCTGGGGACCATCAGAAACGTCCCCGGAGTCCCGCCTCCAGGAATCCAGTATTCCGAGTAGAGAATCTTTGAGTTTTTTCTATGAATTTTTGCTTATATCTGGTATCATTAGAATAGTATGTAAAGATATTTCTTATTGGTAAAAGATTTTAATAGACATCTTAAGTCAGTCATCAAAGATGGTTAACGTAAAATGAAGCGATTAAATGTTGTAGACACGATCGTGGATACAGATCGGTCATTTGATGAAATATCGGGGTTTAGGGTGCGTCCGGGCAATTGTCTGCTCAACGGCGCGACAAGGCTTACAGGCGGTGTGAATTTTACGATTTATTCTCAGCACGCGACTTCCTGTGAGCTTTTACTGTTCCGCCGCAAAGCAGAAGTTCCTTATGCCATCATCCGTATTCCGGAGCGTTACCGCACCGGCGGTATTTATTCGATTTTTGTCTACCAGCTCAATATTGAGGAGTTTGAATACTGCTATCGTTTCAACGGCCCCAATGATCCGTCGAAGGGCCTTATTTTCGACCGCAAAAAACTGATTCTGGATCCTTATGCAAAGGCCGTCACCGGGCAGCGCGCCTGGGGTGCCGCCAAGCAGTCCGGTGCCTATCACGCACGAGTCGTCAAGGACAATTTTGTCTGGAAAAAGGCTGATTTTCCCCGGACAAAGATGGAAGATACCATCATCTACGAGATGCATGTGCGCGGATTTACCAGACACAGGTCTTCCGGTGTCCGTTATCCCGGCACTTTTGCCGGCATTATTGAAAAAATACCCCATTTGAAGAGTCTGGGGATCACTGCCGTGGAGCTTATGCCCGTCTTTGAATTTGACGAGACGATCAACGCACGTACGCATAACGGCAAACGTCTTCTTGAATACTGGGGATACAATACGGTTGCATTTTTTGCACCCAATACGGCTTATTCCGCTTCGATCGAATATAATGAAGAGGGCTCGGAGCTCAAGACTATGATCCAGGTCCTCAAAGAAAACAAGATCGAAGTTTATCTCGATGTTGTGTTCAACCATACTGCCGAAGGTGACAAGACAGGCCCCTTCATGTGCTTTAAGGGTGTCGACAACAGTGTTTATTATATGCTGACACCCGGCGGAGAGTATTACAATTTCAGCGGATGCGGCAATACATTTAACTGCAATCATCCCGTGGTAGTCCGATATATCGTCGACTGTCTCCGGCACTGGGTGACCCAGTACCATGTCGACGGCTTTCGTTTCGACCTTGCCAGTATTCTGGGCAGAAGCCATATAGGTGTTCCCATGGGTGATCCGCCTCTGCTGCGCGCTATTTCCGAGGACCCTGTTCTTGCGGACACCAAGCTCATTGCCGAGCCCTGGGATGCCGGCGGGATCTATCAGGTGGGCAGCTTCCCCGCCTATAACCGGTGGGCAGAGTGGAACGGCCGCTATCGTGATTCTCTGCGCGATTTCCTCAAGGGCAATTATTGGAATGCCGCCGAGACCGCAGAAAGGATCATGGGTTCTGCTGATCTTTACAGCAACGGGTATCAGGGTTTCCGTTCCTCGGTCAATTTTATTACCTGTCACGACGGCTTTACTCTGTATGACCTGTTTTCCTACAACCACAAGCACAATGAGGCAAACGGCTGGAACAATGCGGACGGCGCAAACGATAACCGGAGCTGGAACTGCGGCGTGGAGGGTCCCACGGACGATCCCGTTATACAGGAGCTCCGATACAAGATGATGCGCAATGCCATCACTGTTCTGATGTGCAGCCGCGGCACGCCGATGATCCTTGCCGGAGACGAATTCGGCAATACACAGCACGGCAACAACAACAGCTATTGTCAGGACAATGAAGTCTCCTGGCTCAACTGGGACTATCTGCGGCTGAACAAGCAGTTCTTCAAGTTTTTCAAAAATGTCATCGCTTTCCGCAAAAAGCATCCTGTCATCTCCAGGCCTCTGGGCCCCGCTGTCTGCGGTCTGCCGGATGTCATTGCCTGCGGAGCCAATCCCGACGATCACTTGATCGGCCGCTCCAACAAGGTGCTGGGTATCCTTTATGCCGGCCGTGCCGAGGGTGCTGAGGGAGACGATGTGGTCTATATGGCCATCAATGCCTATTGGGAACCCGTTGAGATCCGCCTGCCCGCTCTTCGAGCAGGTCTTTCCTGGGGTATAAATATTTATACAGACGCCGATGACCACGTCTTTTTCCACAAACAGGCTGTATTTTTGAAGAGTCCTCTGTTCCTTCTAAAGGAGCGAAGCGTCGCGGTATTTACACTGTTTCATCAGTAGGAGTGTTTTCAATGAACGGAACTAAAATTTTAATCGTTGATGACGAGCAGCGTATGCGGAAACTGGTCCGCGATTACATGATCCGTGAAGGCTATATCGTTCTCGAAGCCGCAAACGGCAGGCAGGCGCTGGATATCTTTAATACAGAACAGAACATTGCCCTGATCATACTCGACGTAATGATGCCCGAGATGGATGGCTGGCAGCTATTATCCGAGATCCGCAAAACTTCCAGAGTGCCGATCATCATGCTGACCGCAAAAAGTGATGAGCGCGACGAGCTGCGAGGCTTTGAACTCGGTGTCGATGAATATGTGACGAAGCCCTTCAGTCCCCGCACACTTTCGGCCCGTGTAAACGCCATTCTGCGCCGGACCATAGGTTCTGCCGCTGAGAAACATCTGGAGGCAGGCGGGATCGTAATGGACAAATCCGCCCATATAGTGACTATAGACGGAAATCCTGTGGATCTGAGCTTCAAGGAATTTGAACTGCTGCAGTACTTCATGGAAAACAACGGAATCGCCCTTTCCCGCGAGCGAATCCTGAACAGTGTCTGGAACTATGACTACTATGGAGATGCACGCACGATCGACACGCATGTCAAAAAGCTGCGTTCCAAGCTCGGCGACAAGGCCTCTCTCATCAAGACTGTATGGGGAATCGGCTACAAATTTGAAACCTGATAAAAAGTCGTACATGCCCGAAACGTGAGATGCCGCAGGTTTTTTACGTCAGACCTGCAAAATGTTTTCCTGAAAATATTACTGCTTATAAAATTTCTGTTATTTTACAAAAAGGTTCCGGCCTGGATCTGCTCCGGGCCGGATCGCTTGTTTTATGGGAGTTTTTTTGAAAAATGAAAAGGTGACGGCAGGTCAGCAGCGTCCGCTGATGTCCCTGCGCAGTTTGTTCGGCATACTGTTTTTCCTCCTCATGATCGGAACGATCCTACTCAGCTATCTGATCAATATGCTCCTGCTGGAGTCCTATTACCTGACGGACAGAAAAAAATCACTCGTAAGGGTCTATAATGAACTGCAGAGTGCTTCTGTCAGCGAACTGCTGACTACCGATGATTTTGATTATTCTCTTCGTGAATCTCTGCGCGAGGGCAATATGAGTCTTCTCGTAATGGATTCCGACACCAGGACGATCAAGGTCTGGTCGGCGGATGAATCGCTGATGGAAGAACGTCTTTACTCTAATATTTTCGGTATGACCCCTATTATGAATTCCGATTCTCCGGAAGGACAAATGCCTCCGGATGAGGATTCTCAGGAACAGCAGGATGAATACGGATCGGAGCAAGGCCGGGATGGAATATATCCCGAAGAGGAAACTGACGAATCCTATTATGAAAGTGACTATGTGATCACACAGGTTCTGGAACAGGAACAGCCATATGCGATCAATGTCGTTCTTGACAGAAGAGCCCGCTCGCGAAGCATAGAAATGTGGGGGCCGCTCGGTGAGAGCAGCTTCTTTTTGCTGCGTACGCCTCTGGAGGATATCCGCAGCAGCGCGGCAACAGCCAACCGGCTGTTCGGCTATGTGGGTGTCGTCCTCGCAATTGTGGGTACCCTGATTGCAGTGTGGCTATCCCGCAGGATCACAAAGCCTCTGAAACAGCTGACGGATATTTCCGTCAGGATGAAGGATCTGGATTTCAGCGCCAAGTATGACGGCGCCAACCGCACCGAGCTTGACATTCTGGGCCGCAATATGAACGAGTTGTCCCAGAAGCTGGAGGAGACCATCTCCGCCCTGCGTACAGCCAACAATGATCTGCAGCGGGATCTGGACCGCAGAAACCGCCAGGAGGAGATGAGACAGGATTTCCTTTCCAATGTGACCCATGAGCTCAAGACACCCATCGCCCTGATCCAGGGCTATGCAGAGGGGCTGCAGGACGGGATTGCGGATGATCCCGAGAGCCGGTCCTTCTATCTGGAAACAATTGTTGACGAATCCAACAAGATGAATACTATCGTCCAGAAGGTCCTCATGCTCAACCAGCTCGAATTCGGCGATGACAGTGTCTCCATGGAACGTTTTGATATCGTCGATATGATCCGCAATTATCTGCAGAGTGCGTCTCTTCTGGCCCAGCAGGACGGTGTGAAGCTTCTTTTCAATCAAAAAGACCCGATCTTTGTCTGGGGAGATCCTTTCCTGATCCAGGAGGTCTTCCAGAACTATTACAGCAACGCTCTGCACCATGTGGATTTCAGCGGAAGTGCCAATGAAAAGGTCATCCACATTCACTGCAAAGCGACCGGTGACCTGGTCCGTGTGACTGTATTCAACACCGGCAAACCCGTGCCGGAGGATTCTCTCCCTCATATCTGGGAGAAATTCTACAAAGTCGATAAAGCCAGGACACGTGCCTATGGCGGTTCCGGAGTCGGCCTTTCGATTGTAAAGGCGATTATGACTCTCCACCACCGCGGCTATGGTGTCGAAAACTATGAGAATGGTGTTGCTTTCTGGTTTGAACTCGATGCTGGTGTGTCCGCTGACTATGATGAGTGAAATGTCACGATGCAGAAACAAATTTGCAATATTTGAATGGAAGGAACAGAATATGGTTGCGATTATCGATTATGACGCCGGAAATATCAGAAGTGTGGAAAATGCAGTCCGTTTTCTGGGACACGATGTAAAGGTCACGGCGGATCCTCAGGAAATCCTCGGAGCTGACCACATCATCCTTCCCGGGGTCGGTGCTTTCGGAGATGCCATGCAGCGTCTGTGCGGGGCAGGACTTGATAAGACCATTCACCAGGCGGTCGAGTCCGGAAAACCTTTTCTGGGAATCTGCCTGGGACTTCAGCTGCTTTTTGAAGAAAGCGAAGAGAGCCCCGGAGTAAAGGGCCTCGCCCTTCTTCCCGGCATAATCAGACGTATACCTGAAGGAGAGGGCCGCAAGGTGCCCCAGATTGGCTGGAATGACCTTTCATTTCCTCACCGGAGCCGTCTTTTTGAGGGCGTAAAAGAGGGAAGCTACGTTTACTTCGTCCATTCCTACTATCTGCAGGCCGGTGAGCCCGAAGACGTCGCCGCATGTACGGAATACGGAGTCCATATTGACGCAGCGGTCGAGCACGGCAGCCTTTTTGCCTGCCAGTTCCATCCTGAGAAGAGCGAACGTGTCGGTATGCAGATCCTTCAGAATTTCCTGAATATCTGATGTCCCGAAACTCTGATGCCCTGCTGCTCTGACGTCCTGAACCTCTGATATCCCGCAGCCAGGGTGTCCAGAAGTTCTGATATCCCGAAGTTTTGGTGTCCCGAAACTCTGATGTCTTATGAGACTGTTTTTTGATAATCATCTGTTTGAAAATGGAGAAAAAATATGCTGACAAAAAGAATCATTCCCTGCCTTGATGTAAATAAGGGCAGAGTGGTCAAGGGGATCAACTTTGTTTCTCTTCGTGATGCCGGTGATCCTGTCGAGGCCGGAGAAGCCTATTCCAAGGCCGGAGCCGATGAACTGGTCTTCCTTGATATCACGGCGACAAGCGACGCGCGTGCTACCGTGGCGGATATGGTACGCAGAGTTGCCGAACGTGTCTTTATCCCCTTTACAGTCGGCGGCGGTATCCGTACAATTGATGATATGCGCGCCATTCTCCGCGAAGGCGCCGATAAGATTTCTGTCAACTCCGCGGCTATCAACCGCCCGGAACTCATTGCAGAAGGCGCAGAACGCTTCGGAAGCCAGTGTATTGTCGTCGCGATTGACGCAAGACGCAGGCCTGGCGGAAACGGATGGACGATCTACCGCAGCGGAGGCCGTATTGATACGGGGATTGACGCAGTCGAATGGGCTGTCCGCGCCGAGAAACTCGGTGCCGGCGAGATTCTTCTCACCAGCATGGACGGAGACGGTACCAAGAACGGATATGATCTGGAACTGACACGAGCTATTTCAGATTCCGTGCGCATCCCAGTTATTGCATCCGGCGGAGCCGGCACTCTTGAACACTTCCGCGAAGCCCTGACCGAGGGGGGTGCCGATGCCGCTCTGGCCGCGTCCCTTTTCCATTTCAAAGAGCTCGAAATCCGCGAAGTAAAGGAATACCTGCACGCTCAGGGAATCCCCGTTCGCCTGTAAATGATCCAGGATCAGCAATGCTCAAAGAGAGGACAAAGATATGTCATTGTTTGGAAGGCTGTTAAAAAAAGCCAGACCCGGCAATATTGCCGGAGCGGCAAAAAAAATCGCTAAGGCAGTAAAATCCAGGAGAACGGCAGACACTATCAAAGCGGCAGAGTTGAAAAAAACGGCAGTATCTTCTGATCCAGCCGAATCTGAAGAAACAGCGGATTCTGAAGAAGATAATGCAGAATTGTCAGCAAATGAAGACGATGAGCAGATTGTCAAAGAGCAATCTTCAGCAAGCGAAGACGATGAGCAGATTGTCAAAGAGCAATCCCCGGCAAGTAAAGATGATGAGCAGGTCATCACAGAGGAACCGTCAACAAGAGAAGGAGATGAGCAGATAGTTATGAGTGAGAAGGATTTGGTAAAAGAAATTATTACTGAAAACGATAAGATCAGCGAAGAAGCAGCTTCCGAGCCTGCTGCAGTGACCCTGGATATGCTTGAGCCTGCAGATGTTTTCGGATACTTCAGAGCAATCTCTGCGATTCCCCATGGTTCTTTCCATACAAAGGAAATCAGCGATTATCTTGAAAGCTTCGCCAAAGATCACGGGTTGTCCTATGTACGCGACGAATTAGGAAATCTGATCATTTCCAGACCCGGTTCTGCCGGCTGTGAAGATGCCGAGCCCATTGCGCTGCAGGGCCATATCGATATGGTTTGCGAAAAAGAAGCCTCCAATCCCATCAATATGGAAAAGGAGGCGATCACTCTGAAGACAGACGGAGAGTGGCTGTGGGCCGACCGTACTACACTCGGCGGAGACGACGGAATCGCAGTCGCGATCATGCTGGCACTTCTTGCAGACAAAACCATCAAGTGCCCTCCTCTGGAGTGTGTGTTTACAGTAGATGAGGAAGTCGGACTGCTGGGTGCCTATTCTCTGGACCTTTCCACACTCAAGAGCCGCAGGATGATCAATCTTGACTCCGAGGATGAGGGTGTGATCACAGCCTCCTGTGCAGGCGGTGCCGAGGACATCTGCACACTTTCGGGAAAACGCCGCGAGAAAAAAGGTGAGGTCCTGGAGATTTCTGTCGACGGACTCCGCGGCGGCCATTCCGGAGAGCGTATTTCTCACGGCAGAGCAAATGCGGTTCTGCTGCTCACCCGCCTCCTCTATCGTCTTGAGAGTTTTGGTAAATACTGCCTGATCAGCTTTAACGGCGGAACACGCGACAACGCCATCCCCCGTGATTCCAAGGCGGAGATCATTTTTACAGGAGACATTTCCAGAAACGAGATCAAGGAAGCCATTGCAGGCTTTGCACGGGATATCGCCAGGGAATACAGTGTGACAGATCCTGATATTCATA
This sequence comes from uncultured Lachnospiraceae bacterium, assembly GCA_900318375.1. Lineage (GTDB taxonomy): Bacteria > Bacillota > Clostridia > Lachnospirales > Lachnospiraceae > CAG-791. Next base: position 93,004 of record ONKG01000011.1, on the reverse strand, counting down.
TCCATGCGAAATGGCCCGACAAGGGTAAAACAGATCTGAGAATCGCCTTCAGCCGAAAGGACAGCCGCCGTATGATCCGTTTTCTCATGGCGCTGCCCAACGGCGTGATCGAGTATTCCCCTCTCTATAAAGACGTTCCTCAGACATCCCTCAGCCTGGGTATTCTCAAGACAATGGCGGACGGCATGTGCGTGCACTCCATGGTACGCAGCAGCATCAATTCCCAGAAGATGATGATGCTTGACCGGATCCAGAGCATCTGCGATGCCTTCAAGGCAAAGGTTGAAACAAAAGGAACTTATCCCGCATGGGAACTGATTGAAAAATCTGCTTTCCGTGATCTTGCCGCAGATGTTTATCAGAAAGTTACCGGCACAAAGCCCACTGTAGTCGTCATTCACGGCGGTCTCGAATGCGGACTTCTCGCCGCAAAGGTACCCGGTCTCGACTGCATTTCCCTGGGCCCTGACATGGAGGAAGTGCATACGCCTGCTGAGAGACTCAATATTCCTTCCAGCAAACGCACTTATGATTACATCAAGGCACTCCTGGAAGTCTGCGTGGATGCGTGACCCTTCTTTTTTAAAAAAGAAGCGGAACCACAATATATCAAAAAACACCATCATAAACAATATCAAATATAACATAACAAATAACAACAAAGTTAAACAACAGAAATAAAAACAGAAATAAAAACAGAAATAAAAACAGAAATAAAAAAGTAAAAAAAGAGCTGGAAATTAAAAGAGAAATTATCAAAGAGTACGAAAGGACAGCGGAAGATGGCAGCGATCAGCGGCGACTGGCTGGAGGCGCTCCGGCCGGAGTTTTCAAAACCCTATTATAAAGATCTCTTTGCCTTTGTGCAGGATGAATACCGCAGATATACGGTCTATCCTCCTGCGCAGGATCTTTTTAATGCGCTGCATGAAACGCCCCTGGGAAAGGTCAGAGTCGTCATTCTGGGTCAGGATCCCTATCACGGAGAGGGGCAGGCACATGGTATGTGTTTCTCTGTACGGCCAGGCTGTCCTGCGCCTCCGTCCCTTGTCAATATTTACAAAGAGCTTCACGACGATATGGGCTGCTACATTCCTGACAACGGATATCTTGTCAAGTGGGCCCGCCAGGGCGTGCTGCTTCTCAATACCGTTCTGACCGTCCGTGCGCACGAGGCAAATTCCCACCGCGGACATGGATGGGAGCAGTTCACCGACGCGATCCTGCAGGCTGTGGACGCCCAGAACAGGCCTATTGTCTACATGCTCTGGGGAACGCCGGCCCAGACCAAGGCTGCCAAACTCCGCAATTCCCGCCACCTCATTCTGAAGGCCCCGCATCCCAGTCCGCTTTCCGCCTTCCGCGGATTCTTTGGCTGCGGACATTTCAGCAAATGCAATGCCTTCCTCGAGAAGAACGGTGTTCAGCCGATTGACTGGCAGATCGAGAATATCGGCCCATAAACGGAACAGCCGGTACCATAGTCGAAGACAGGTCCTAAATATACCAGCTCCTGAATAGTCCTGAACAATCCTGAACAATCCTGAACAGTCCTGAATAGTCCTGAATATTGATAAAAAAACAGACCAAATTATTGACGAAATTCGTATCCGTGTATACAATATTTCAGTACGTTAATTTCATAAAATCATTCATCTCTGTAATCAACAGGATATGAGCTGAAACCAATAAGTGAGGAAATTCCATGAAAAAAATACCTTATGTTACAAAAGAAAAAGCAGAGGAGATTGCACAGCAGTTCCCGACACCCTTTTATCTCTATGATGAAAAGGGAATCCGCGAAAACGCACAGGCCGTCAAGGAGGCCTTTGCATGGAATCCGGGATTCCGCGAATATTTTGCTGTCAAGGCTACTCCCAATCCCTATATCATGGATATTTTCCGCGACTATGGATTCGGCTTCGACTGCTCCTCAATGACAGAATTGATGCTTTCCAATGCTGTCGGCGCAAAAGGACATGAGATTATGTTCTCCTCTAACGATACTCCGCCGCAGGAATATGCCTACGCGGCTCAGTTGGGTGCGGTCATCAACCTGGATGACATCACACACATCCCTTTCCTTGAAAAGATCCTGGACGGGAAGTTCCCGGAGACCATGTCCCTGCGTTACAATCCCGGCGGTGTGTTCCAGATGTCCAACGGAATCATGGACAACCCGGGCGATTCCAAGTATGGTTTCACCAAGGCTCAGCTCTTTGAGGGCTACCGGATCCTGCGCGACAAGGGTGTAAAGCATTTTGGCCTGCACGCCTTCCTGGCTTCCAACACCGTATCAAACGATTATTACCCTGAGCTTGCGGGACGCCTGTTTAAGCTGGCGGTTGAAGCCAAGAATGAACTGGGTATCCATTTCTCCTTCATCAACCTCTCCGGCGGCGTTGGAATTCCTTACCGCAAGAGTGAGGTCCCCAACGATATCCGCGTGATCGGCGAGGGTGTCCGTGAAAAATATGAGCGTTTCCTGGTGCCTGCCGGCATGGGCGATGTCGCAATCTATACTGAGATGGGACGCTTTATGCTCGCTCCCTACGGCGCACTCGTAACACGTGCCATCCACTCCAAACATATTTACAAGGAATACATCGGCGTTGACGCATGCGCAGCCAACCTCATGCGTCCCGCCATGTACGGTGCCTATCACCACATCACGGTTCTCGGCAAGGAGGACGCCATCTGCGATCACACCTACGACGTTGTCGGCTCTCTGTGCGAGAACAACGACAAGTTTGCCGTTGACCGGGAGCTTCCCCAGATCGACCGCGGCGACCTTCTCTTTATCCATGACGCCGGTGCCCATGGATTTGCCATGGGTTACAACTACAACGGCCGCCTGTGGAGCGCGGAGCTTCTGCTCAAAGAGGACGGTTCCGTCCAGCAGATCCGCCGTCCTCAGGAGCCCAAAGATTATTTTGCGACATTTGATCAGACACCGTATTACGCCAGAATGTTTCCCGAGAATAACTGATTTTATCGACAGCAGCTCAAATGAAACCTTTTCCAGGCAGTTCATTTGAGCTGTTTTCACTAAAATATAGAAATTTTAATAAAAAATAGAAATATAAATATTGAGAGATTACTGACTAAAGGAAAAAAGCAAATGAGAAAAAAATACTTCTTTTTTGACATAGACGGAACTCTGACGGACCGCGCCACAGGGAAGATCGTTCCCTCTGCCCATGACGCGCTCAAAAAACTCAGAGCTGCAGGCCACTTTGTTGCCATCAATACCGGACGCGCCCACTACAAAGCACGGAAATTTTTTGATGAGCATGATTTTGACAACATGGTCTGCAACGGCGGTATGGGTATTGTCATCGATAAAAAGCTGGTTGAAAATCGTCCTATCGATTTTGAAAAAGCACTCTGGCTTTATCATTACTGTGTAGATCACGGCATTGGTATTCTTGCTGCAGTAGATGATTCCCAGAAAGTCTACGCAAAGGATTTTACCTTCTATGATCAGGTTGGGCCCCGCCGCGAGCCCACTACCTATATCATTGACCCGGACTTTGACCCGGCCGACTTCGGTGCGATCTATAAACTTTACACAGCGACGACAGAAGAGGAGCGCCGCCGTCTTCCTTTCCCTGAAGAACTCGGGTATGTCAATTTTGAGCCTGACTACACCATTGTCCAGCATGATGATAAGAGAGCCGGCATAAACCGCATGCTGGAGCTTCTGGGCGGCTCCTATGAGGATGTTGTGGTATTCGGCGACGACACCAATGACGAAGACATGTTTGCTCCGGAATTCTACAAGATCGCTGTCGGAAACGCCCACCCTGACCTCAAAGCCATGGCGGACGAAATATCACCTGCCAATATAGATGACGGTATCTACAAAGTCTGTCAAGCCCATGGTTGGTTTGATCCGGTGGATGAAAAGTAACAACGAAAATGTGTTCAGGAGAACAGTGAAACGATGGATAGAAACGAACGCCTTGAAAAGCAGCTGGCTTTTGCGCTGGAAATAGACAAGGAAAAAAACATCTTCCGACAGACGCACTTGTCGCAGAATGGCAGAAATGAGAATGACGCGGAACATGCCTGGCATATGGCGATCATGTCTTATCTTCTGCGCGAATACGCTAACGAGAAGGTGGATATAGCAAAAGTGATGCTGATGTGCCTGATCCACGACATTGTGGAAATCGATGCCGGTGATACTTACGCCTATGACGAGGAAGGACTTGCCACACAGAAGGAGAGAGAGGACGCTGCAAAAGAGAGGATCTTCTCGATCCTTCCCGAGGATCAGAAACAGGAGCTCATCGACCTGTTTGACGAATTTGAAGCCTGTGAGACGCCCGAGTCCAAATACGCCCATGCCATGGACAACCTTCAGCCCCTTATCCTCAATGATTCCAACGGAGGCGGCGACTGGCGCAGCCACAAGGTCTCATCGAAGCAAATCTACGGCCGCCAGATAAAAACCCGCCTTGGATCCGAAACACTGTTCGCATACATTGATCAGCTTATTCAGAAAAATATCCTCGAGGGCAATATCCGGGAATAATGAACAAATCCAGGAGGTCATTCCTACAGATATGATTAATCCACATGATGAAGACATAAAAAACAGAAAGACCGGGAGTGCAATGGAAGAGCTGCAGGAGACTGTCGCGCGTCTTAGGGCCCCGGACGGATGCCCCTGGGATCGTGCCCAGACCCATGAATCGCTGAAAGCGGCATGCGTGGAAGAGGCTGCAGAAGTGGTCTGCGGTATCAATATTCTTTCAGATACAGGGAAAACGCAGAGCCTGCGCGAGGAGCTCGGAGACCTTCTGCTTCAGGTCGTCATGCATGCACAGATCGCGGAAGAAGAAGGTCTTTTTACTTTGGAGGATGTGATCCGCGGTATTAACAAAAAAATGATCCGCCGTCATCCGCATGTATTCGGAGAAGAGAGTCTCAAGTACCTGCCGGAAGCATATAAAAGCGCCTGTATTACCTCTATAGTTTCTTCTGATGAAAACGCTGAAAAATGTACTGACAAAAACGCTGAAAAATACACTGAAAAACCCACTAAAAAAAGCACAGATCGGAAAAAAGACATTCCTGATGACTCCAGAGCGATCCTGGTGGACTGGCAGAAGATCAAATATTTTGAAAAACACGGCCGTGAATGGGAGGAAGAGTATCTGTTCCGTGCTTTTGACGAGGCAGAAGAGCTGATCAACGTGGCAAGAAAACGCAAGATGGAGAAGAAAAACTGACACTTGCTGTGCCGGGACATTATAAGACAATACACCAGTACACGGAAAAAACGGCTGTTTTTTTGAGTTTCCATACATGAACAAAGCAGGATATTGCTTGAGGATGACTCCTGCAGTCGATATTATCAAGTCAGTCAATTTGTTTCCGGTTAAACCAACAGGGCACAGGCAAGAAAGCTGACCAGTATGATCAATCTATTTTTCGCTGACCGAAGACTATTATGTCCCTGCAGTTTTCAGTTGTTATTCAATTATTAATTGCCTGCTTAAATAAGTACTTGCTTATAGTTCATGGATCATCCGGTAAAATCATAAAAAAAGCTTAAAATGTAAAAAATGTGAAAAGTTACGGAATTGTTACAAAATTTGTTGAATTTCTAAATATTTTTGTATATAATCTGTAGTTGTCGTAGACTGATTATTTGTCGTGCGAATTTTTAGATAATTCTATTTACATTCATACACATCAACGTTGTATTGACATCTATTAGAGGCAACAATACATTCGGAGAGGAGCAATCTATTTGACGAACAGAACATGTAAGATCGGTAAAAAAGCAAGAGCAGCCCGCCGCATTGCTGCAATTATTATGACAGGAACAATGGCCGGAGTCATGGGCCTGGGAGCTCCCGGCATTATTGAGGTTTCTGCTGCGGGATACTCGGAAAACGCTGACTATATTTTTGAATATCTGACAAAGAGACTTGGATACAACGAGGCCGCCGCCTGCGGCATCATGGCCAACATCCGCTGCGAATCCACTTTCAATCCGCATGCATGGAATGCGGGAGGCGGCAGCTATGGACTGTGTCAGTGGACAGGCGGCCGTTACGGCCGTCTCCAGAGCTGGTGCCGTTCCAACGGATACGATTATACAACTATCGACGGACAGCTTGCTTATCTGGACTATGAGCTCAAAAATTATTATGGAAGCGTAGAATCTCATCTGCGCTCTGTCGAAAACACTTCAGATGGTGCCTATAGTGCCGGACAGTATTATTGCTATCATTTTGAGGCACCCGCCAGCCGCGGCAGTGTTTCTGTCTACAGAGGCAATCTGGCCAGCGGAACCTTCTGGGGCATGTACAGGCCTGCGGAGTGGTATGAGGAAGACGGCAGATGGCGTTATATTAAAAATGACGGTTCCTATCATATTGGCTGGCTTACGATCGACAATAAAACTTTCTATCTGAATCAGGACGGCAACCGTATCAGCGGCTGGAAGACTATCGACGGTGTCAAATATTATTTTGACAAAGATGGTGTACTGGCTTCGGGCTGGGTCAAGATCGATGGTAAAAATTATTATTTTGATGAACAGGGCGCACTGATCACCGGTATGGTCCGGGACGGTGAAGACTGGTATCTGCTGAGTGAATCCGGTGATATCAAGGCCGCATCCGAGATGATGGAATTTTCCGAAGTCTGGATCGCCGCTGCAAAAGAGGCCGAGCAGACCGCTCTTGCTTCCGCGGAAGAAGGAACAGAATCCTCCACATCCGTTGATCCCTCTGCAGCCGGAACATCCAACACAGACAATTCCGCATCTGAAACTGAAAGCAAAGAGGACGCTCAGGAAGAGACACTTGCCTCTTCCGGCACTACAGAAAATGCTTCTGCCGGGTTTGACGGCATAGACGGCATTCAGGCAGTCGCCCTCGCAGAGGCTGGAAAGCCCGCAGACACCAATCATCTTATTCCCGGCAGCCATCAGTCTGCTGCTGCTTCAGGTGTGCAGGGAAGTGAAGAAACCGCTGCAACAGCTGCCGAAGAAAAGAACGATGACAGCGAGACTGAAGAAGCGGTTCAGACAGCTTCTGAGAATGTTCAGGAAGAAGCAGAGACGGCGGAAAGCACTGACAACGCGGCCGCCGCTGCTGATCATACCGGGGAAAAGGCTGCCGAAGCTGACACTTCTGTTGACGCAGAAAAGACCGAAGAGGCTGATACCTCTGCCGCTGCAGAAGAGTCCGAAGCTGCCGACACCGGCGTGGATGGCTCTGAAAAGGCCCAGAAAGGTGATACAGCCGATGCAATGGCTGCGGCGGATAAGAATGCAGGAACAGCTGACAAAGCTGACGACGCGGCTTCAGAGCAAGCTCAGGACAGTTCTGAAGGGGCATCTGCAGAACAGACTGGAAAAAACAGCACTGAAGAGGCAGCCGCAGAGCAAAAACAGGACAGTACCGACAAGGCAGCTGCAGAGCAGACCGGAGAAAGCAGTGCTGAGGCAGTTTCCGAAGATATGACTGACGCAAAGGTCTTTTCTGAAGAAAAGATTTCCGAACAGGCAGCGGAAAATGCTTCTACAGGCAGCACATCTGAAAAATCCGATGAGGCTGCTGCTGCAGAAGCATTGAGTGCCGCAGCAAATGCTCTCAATGAAGAAGACGGCGATGAAATACCTGCCGGCGACTCATTCATAATTTATGAGCCTCCGACTCTCAATGAGGACAGTTCTTCAGGTCAAACCGGTACTTCCCGGAAAGAGTCTTCCGTAAAGATCACTTTGGATTACGTTGTCCCCTTCTTCGACCTCAAGGACCTGGATAATCTTGCGGATATTCTGAGGGAAAACGATATTCTGCATGCCGTCACAAAAGACGGTGTAGATGTTACAAAAGATGTAAAAGTCACTTATGAGCGGATCGATGAACGATCCAATGCCTATAAAGTGATCTTCAGTGTGGACTACAAGGGCGAGACCACTGAGTTTGAAACAGTGTTCTATTCAAGGTAAGTTCATAGCGGCGAAGCAGATATTATATGGATAATGCTTCAAATAGCACTCCGTTAAATAGCACTTCGTTAAATAGTACTTTGTTACAAAGCATCTGATACGTCGGATTCTTCAGAAACAATGCATATTAAAATACTTATTTCATAAAAAATATTTAATAATAAAAAGAACCGCAGCAGATCTGGTCAGGATCGCTTCGGTTCTTTTTTTCTTATTCATCCGCTCTTCGCATTATTCATTCGCTCTGCATATTCTGCTGATTCCGCAGATTCTGCTCATTCTGCTGATCTTGTGTCTCCGGAGTATCCTCAGCGTTCTGCAGGGACAGGTCCGGCAGAGACGGATCTTCCCCGGAATCTTTGGTCTGCTGATCACGCAGGCGGACGATGTTACGCGCGCTCTTGCGGCGGTCCTCATCTATGGCTGCATAGTGTTTGCGGGTCGTATTGACATCTTTATGGCCGAGCACATCTGCAACCAGATAGATGTCTCCTGTGGCCCTGTAGAGGCTTGTGCCGTAGGTGCTGCGCAGTTTGTGAGGAGTGATCTTTTTGAGTGAGGTTGCAAGACCGGCATATTTTTTGACCAGGTTCTCGACAGCCCGCACTGTGATCCGTCTGTTCTGCAGGGAGAGAAAAAGGGCCTTTTCGTGACCTTCCCGGGGAATGATCTGCCGTCTCTGCTCCAGATAGCTTTGTATCGCACTTTCGACTTCGTCGCCGAAATATACGATAGATTCATATCCGCCTTTTCGATGGACACGGATGCCTTTTTCTTTAAAATCCAGATCATCAAGATCAAGACCGACACACTCCGAGACACGGATTCCGGTGCCGAGCAGAAGAGTAAGCATTGCAATGTCGCGGAGCCTCGTCTTGTCGTGAAATCGCTGCTGGTTTTTGGAGAGCTGTGCTCCTGTGTCTGCTTTTTCAAGCATATCGCTGACCTCGTCTGCATCCAGACGTATGATCGGTTTTTCGCGGAGCCTGGGAAGCGGCACAAGGGCCGTCACATCCTTCGAAAGAAGTTCAGATGTATAAAAATATTTGAACAGGCTTCTGACGGCAGAGAGCTTGCGGGCCTTCCCGCGGGCATCATTGGTGAATACCTGACCGTCATTTTCATAATAAGTCAGATATTCCATAAACTCCTCAATATCCTCTTTGCTGATCTGCTCCAGTATGCTGACAGGATAATCAGAAACAGCGGTTCCCCTCATGGCGCTGTTCTCGTTTTCAATAAATTCAAAAAAAATGCGAAGATCATAGGCATAGGCAAGCCTTGTGCGAGCGCTTGTCGATTCCTCGATTCCGCGAAAATACTGTCTGCAGAAGCGGGGAAGCTCCTCCAGGATTTCGCGCATCTTTTTGGTATTTTTTATTTCCTGTTCACGGGAATACTTTTCTGTGCGGCCATCCGCTTTTCTGTCTTTCTGATTGACTTTTCCAGCCATGTGATCCATCTACTCCCTGACTGCAGATACCTTTCGTACCTGCCTCTGTGTTGAATCAATACTTGTGGTAATGATTCCCTGTACACAAAAATTCATGTTTCTGTTTTCCGATTATAACACATTTTGTAAAGCCCAGGCATCCGAAGCTTATGGCTTCTTCCTCATATTGTGCGATCGTCAAATGACCTCTAATGCTCGAGTAAGCCCGGCATTTGATGCCTCCCGGCTTACTGTTTATTCATACATCAGGATATAAAAATATGCAATAATGATGTATGCTTTTAACCCATTGTTTAAATTCATGTCTAAATCTTACATAATATCTGAATATAATATTAAATATTCGTCAAAATCACGTAAAAATGATAAATTCTGTATTGACAATCAGTACTCAGTATGGTAAATAAAAATTGTTTAGCATACGAATTATTAAGGGGTGAGAAAATGATTGCGATTCAATATTTTCTGCATTATTAATAATCGTTGTTACGACAAATAACTATGCTGTTGTTTCTTCTTGAGTCCGCAAGGGGGGATCATGATATCAGCGATGAAATTATGCGGCAGAAGGGATGGTTTATTTATACAGCATAGGATGCACCCTGTATGTCTTACATATTTCTTCATTCTGGCACCTGGAGGTTATGTATTTCATTTGCAGGGTGTATCAAAAAAAGCAGCAGGCGCGGATTTCCTGAATTGGGGTCCGCGTCTGTTTTATTAGTCTGAATTAATATGCTATAATAAGACTGTAAGTTTTTCTAAACGTTTTTCTACACGAAGCTGCCGCACAAAAGCGGCAAATATGAGTTGTTTTCAACCATGACGATTACCGGGAGAACTGCAGTCTATGTTATCCAAGAGTACTTATCCGATTCCGGAAAAAGAAAGTAATATTTCCGGGGGAAAAATGGCTTTTATTATCTTCATACTTCTGATCCAGTTCAGCATCATTGCATGCGCGATTTTTATGGCTGTAAAAACCCGGGTTTCTGTGGTATGGTTCGATCCTTATCTGAGTATCGATATTCAGGGCGCTGACGGATATGCCGTTACAAAACCGGTTTTTAATGAAGATGGATTCCGTGAGGATTTTAATCAGACTCTTTTGTCCAAGAAGTCGTCCTTGAGTGAGGCGGATGCTGAATCTCTTGTCGACAAGGTCATAGCTTCTTTGTCCTATGATATCGATGTGGAGAAAGCTGAGGGCAGAGACGACGCGGATATTGACAGCGATATAGATGATAATGCGGAGAACGAGGAGCTTCCCGTGCCCGGGATTTCTAACGGAGATACTGTAACAGTATACGCAGATTTAGGCGAGGATGTGTGGAGAGAGATGCGGGAACAGGGTATTTACCTGGCGTTTGAATGTGATCCTGTCACACTCGTTGCGGAAGGCCTTCCGGAAGCAAATCCGTATGATCCTTTTGCAGATCTGTCGGTCTCATTTACCGGACAGAACGGCGCAGGAGAGGCCCGGATTTATTATAATGGTTATTATCCGCTGATCTTCACGGCAGAACCTTCCGCCGCCCTTCACAACGGAGATGTGGTAGAAGTTTCCATCACCTTTGATAATAACTATGATCTCGACGGTATCGTAGCTGATTATCATATTATGCCGACTTCGCTTTCGCAGCAATATACGGTATCCGGCCTGTATGATACTCCCGGAGGGATTGAGGATTTTCCTGGTGAAGCCAGAGAAAGGGTGATGGGAGAGGCTCGTGAAGCTGCAAAGTCTCTTCTGAATGAAGAGTACCAGGAGGATGAACAGTTCACCCTCGACGATGCAGGCATGTATTTTGCTTCATCCCAGGAGACGCAGAATTATCTGTTCTGCCTGTTCTGTGTAAATTACATCAATGACGCCGGTGAAGAGATGCAATACTATTATTACATCCGCTTTGAAAACATCCTGCTCGATGATTCAAACGATGTAATCGCAGATTTCAGACAGATTGAATATCCTCACAAGCCCTCGATTCCGATTATAGGCGAAGCCCTGGGAGACGGCGCACAGGTATCAGTTCCCGGCGTTTTCACCTTCAGAACATTGGCAGGTTATGAGACCCTCGACGAGTTGATTTCCCAAGTGATCACTCCACTTGAAACATCTTATACAGTAACTTCTCTGCAAGAACAATAATAAATACAAATATACAGTTGCATATTTAGTTGCATATTTTACGAATTAATTGGCGTCATTTTATGACGCCAATTATATATCCAAAAGAAAAACAGCATCTTTAACGAATTAGCTGGCGTCATTTTTGACGCCGGTTATATTAACGAATTAGTTGGCGTCATTTTTTGACGCCGGTTATATTTTCAAAAGAAAAACAGCATCTTTAACGAATTAGTTGGCGTCATTTTTTGACGCCAACTATTCGTTAAAGATGCCTTTTGCGAATAAATGAATGAAGAGAGGGACGGTAAAAGGCGTATTCTCCCGCCATAAAACAGCTATTAAACATCAGGACGCGAAAAACCCGATGCAGGTACATATGTTTATCCTGCATCGGGTTTTTATGATTATGTTTTAGTGTAATGTCAGATTTAAAGCAATTATAATTAAAAGCAGTTTTTAAATCAGTCTTAGTCTTCAATGACGCGTGTTGCCCAGACTGCATCGCGGTTTCCGATCGGGGTTGCGATAATACCTCTGTTTTCGCTGTAAGCCTCGATAGTCATGCCGTCTCCCGCATACAGAGCCACATGATATACATAGCCGTTGGCTGCAAAGAAAATCAAATCTCCGGGTGCGGCGTCGCTGATCGGAATCTGTGTGCCATATCTGGACTGTGCGTCAGCCACACGGGGAATGCTATAGCCGAACAAAGCATACAGACTCTGGACAAAACCTGAGCAGTCTGCACCGTTTGTAAGGGATGTTCCGCCCCAGACATATGGATTGCCGATGCATTCTGCAGCTTTTTCAACAATGTCGGTGCGGACGCTGCTGAAAACAGCCCCGTCATTAACGGAATTCAATGTATAATACAGCGCTTTATTGTCAGCAGGTGCAATATACTCTTCAGCAGTGGTCATATTGACCTCTCCGTTCTGCTGAATGGTTTTCTTTGCTGCAGTGCCTGTCGTAAGGTTTGAAGTACGGGCAAATCCACGAACATTTCCGGATTCGACATAAGCCCATTTTTCATCTACCTGCATCAAAACATAACACAGACTTCCGGGAGCCAGATGTCCGATTTCCCGGGCATTTTCATTGGTGCTCTCCATGATCATGGTGTCCGTATCCGCGACTGCATAATCCTTGTCTATGACTGTGGACTTGGTTGTGCAGCGCTTGTAAGTGAAGGCAGAATTTTCAGAAGCCGGTACAGATTCCTCAGCAAAGGAAGGAATCTGCTCTGCCGCATCGGAATCTTTAACTTTTTTGATATCGTCTTTGGGGATGAAGCCCCGAACATTTCCGGACTCAATATAGAGCCAGCCGTCCTCTTCTTCACTCAGAATATAAAGCGTATCGTTTTCAGACAAAAGGCCGATCTCACGGGATGCAACATCCATTTCTTCAAAAACTGACTGCTTCTTGGAAGATATGGCAGCATCCTTGTCAACTGTACGGAAACGGAAGTCATCCTTCATTATGGACAGTCCGGAGACAATATTCTGGCTGGCAATCAGGTCAGCATTGGAACCTCCGTAATTCAAAGCCTGATCATAACCTGTCGGAGTTTCTCCCGGATTCAGAGTAGTTCCCTTATCCTTGTATTTGCCTGTCGGATCAAGTGTAGTCCCGGTCTGCTGAGGCTGATTTGTCTGCGTATCCGCCGCCGGACTCTCCGAAGGAGCTGTAGGATTTACAGGAACAGTTGTGTTCCCGGAATCCCCGACTGCGGAATTGTCGTCTCCATGAGTCTTGGGAATTTTCGTCACTTCCTCCTGGGATCCGTCATCACCGGTATTGCTGTCTCCGGGAGTCCTGGTGACTTTTTCCACTTCTTCCTGACTTCCCTCATCAACAGAGCTCTCGTTCTCGGGATTTCCGGTAGGGGTATTCTCTTCTTGAGAATCTCCCTTATCCGAACTGTCTTCCTGTGGAGCCTCTTGTTTATTCCCGTCATCCGAAGTATCATCGCCGCCGCCTTCAGAAGATGATTCAGAAGTTGATTCTGTGGGTGTTTCATCTGAACCGCTTCCGCTGTCATCAGTAGAACCGCCTCCATCATCGGTATTATCATTCTGATCGCCGCCTTCTTCAGCAGAAGCTGCCGCTTCTGTAGTCGGACTATCAGCAGCAAAGGCTGTCATCAAGGGATTTGCAGCGCCCACCATGGCGCTGAGTGCAAGGGCTGTAAAGCAAATACCGGTTTTCTTAAACAACTCGATTCGTTTCACGACAGGAACTCCTTTTAAGCAAATATGCTTATCCGTAAAATGGGTATATGGCTGCTGTTTCTGCAAATACAACTTGAGTCGGTGCGTTTCAGCTGATCTTCTCAAAATCATCAATCAGCTGTGTGATCAGATGGACGGTACCGTCAATGCCAAGAAGGGAGGAATCGATGCAGAAATCATAATTATCTGCCTTTCCCCACTTGCCTGATGCATAGTAATTGTAATAGCTCTGGCGCTGACGGTCGATTTTTGACATAAAATCAGTGATACGCTTGCCGTTCTGCTCCTGCTCATTGTATTCAGGATAGCTTCTGACACGGCTGATCCGGAATTCCTCGGATGCATGGATAAAAATATTCAGTACGTTTTTGCGCTCTGCGAGGGCTTCATCCGCACAGCGGCCGATAAATACGCAGGGCCCCTTGTCAGCAAGGGATTTGATGGTCTCAAACTGGGCAAGAAAAACCTTCTGGCTCAGGGGCACGTCGGTAAATGCGGCGGCAGCGCCATGTCCGAAAGAATATGTATCCATTACGAGATTATATAAGAAAGAGCTTGTAGGGCGTTCGTCTTCCCTCTGAATGATTTCTTTGCAAAAACCGCTCTCCTTTGCTACATGGGCAAGCAGCTCGCGGTCATAAAACTTGATCCCATAATGATCTGCTATCTTCTGTCCAATCTCACGTCCGCCGGAGCCATATTGTCTTCCAATTGTTACAATGGTTTTCATGAGCGACCTCTTTCTTAAGTATGATTACGGGGGTGCGATACAATCCATTTACATGGACTGTACAATACAAAAAAATTCCAGATACATTATAGCCGTAACAAAATTAAATTGCAATCAATTCAAGCGCCGGAAACATGGATTTCACAGGCATTTCACAAGACTGACTGTTCATAAGACTGGCCGTTTGCAAGATCGATCATTTGATAAGACATAGATCATTTGATAAGACTTCTCATTTGACTAGACTTATCTGTAAGAGATCTTTCAGTGATCTGTCAGTGATCTGTCAGCCGGAGCGCAGGCTTCTGAGGATTTTTTCAAAATAATCCGGAAGCGGGGCCTCTGTCTCGATGTACTCACCTGTGACAGGATGTTTAAATCCCAGTATCATTGCATGCAGGCACTGCCCCGACGTATTGAAGGGAGACTTTTTACGGCTTCCGTAGACATTGTCCCCGAGCAGGGGATGTCTCTTCCATGCCATGTGAACACGGATCTGATGTGTCCTGCCGGTTTCCAGCCTGCATTCGACATAGGTATAATTTCCAAAACGTTCGAGTACGCGTACATGAGTGACAGCATTTTTACCGTCCGGACGCACAGTCATTTTTTTTCTGTCCTGCGGGTCGCGGCCTATGGGCTGCGAGATTGTCATCTCATCTTCACGGATGTTTCCAAGGACAATGGCCCTGTATCTTCTGACAATAGAATGCTCCGCGAGCTGCTGCGCGATACTCCGATGGGCGGCATCATTTTTGCAGACAATGATACTTCCGGTTGTGTCCTTATCAATGCGGTGGACTATACCGGGTCGCAGAACACCGTTGATGCCTGACAGGCTTCCTTTGCAGTGAAAAAGGACTGCATTGACAAGTGTGCCGGAGTAATGACCAGCCGCAGGATGAACGACCATATCTTTTGGCTTATTAACGACCAGCACATCATCATCTTCGTAGAGAATATCGAGCGGAATGTCTTCGGGGAGAATGTCAGGCAGCATCTGAACCGGAAGAAAGACGGAGACACTTTCTCCCCCGCAGACCGGCATGCTGGGTTTGACAGCCCTCTGAAGGGCGGAATCCAGCAATTTGATATTGCCGTCCTTAATCAGCTTTTTTATATAGCTGCGGGACTGGCCGGGAAGATAATCCGAGACCGCTTTATCAAAACGCTCTCCCGCCCTTTCCTGACTGATCACAAATGTAAACCTGTCTCCGGCGCAGTCCTGGTCCGTGGCGAAACTGTCTCCGGCGCAGTCCTGGTCCAGTGGAAAATCATCAATTATCAAATTGTCAATTTGTTGATTCGTCATACAATTCCTTTAAGCATGTCAAAGACTGCCTTATTTTAAAAAGGCAAAGTCTTCATCCGCTTTATAATAAAAGAGGACCAGAAGCATCAGAATGATCGTAGCACATGTTATATAGATGTCCGCTACGTTAAAAACGGGGAAATTGATGAGAGAAAAATAAATAAAATCGCGCACGTACGAGATCATCAGACGGTCGATAAAATTGCCGATGGCACCGGCAGCGATAAAACACAAACATAGCCGTATGGGAAGATAATGCCTGTCAGCGGGTATATGGGCCAGGATATAGCAGATTACGAACAGGGCGGCCAATGTAATGACAACAAAGAAAGGCAGCGCATTCTGCAGGATTCCGAATGCGGCACCGCGGTTTTCCACGTAAGTGAATTCCAGAACACCGTTGATCAAAGGAATTCTGCGTCCTGATGACAGGGTATCGACCGCAATTTTCTTTGTGATCTGGTCGAGAATAATGAGGATGATCGTTATAGGCAGATAAACGAGAAGCTGCCTGAGACCTGCTTTTTTATTGGTCGGAGACTGCTGATCCATATTATTGGTCGAAGACTGTTGATCCATATATTAGCACCTGTATTAAAGAACAGAAAAAACAGCCATGACGGATATTCCGCCATGGCGAAAACTCATTTCAAATGTGGAGTGCCTTATCTGCCGGTAAAGGGCATGTCAAGAGCTGCACTGCCGTCCTGGTCAGCACCGGTGGGGATAGAAATATCGCCGCTGATATCAACTGTAGAGGGGGTGATGACAAAGATATAATGGGAAATCTTCATCACATTGCCCTGGACAGCGTAGCAGGAACCGGATGTGAAGTCGATAATGCGCTGTGCGATATCGACGTCGAGACCCTCAAGATTCAGCACGACGGTGCTTCCCTGCAGGATCAGATCAGTGACGTCACGGGCATCATTGACAGAAGTAGGTTTTACAATACATACTTCCATACCGGACTCGGAATACTGGCGTTTCACGTTGGGCCTGGGTACCGGTGCACTCTCGCGCTCGGCAATGCCGCGCCTTCTTACTGTTCTGGGTGCAGATGTGTTCTCAAGTTCTTCCATCTCATCGTCCTCTTTTCCATAATCCGTCTCAGTACTTTCGGGTTCTCCGCCGTAATACTCGTTTTCTTCGTTTTCATTTTCTTCGTCATAAGGATCATCGTTGAACTTCATGGCGTTGATGAGCTTGTCCATAACACTCATAGGTTATTCCTCCTGTCAGATCTTTCCCGAGGCCGGGATTCATATATGCTGCAGCAACGCATATTAATTTGCTGTCAGATGTCGTAATTTCGTTTGCCGAAGATAGCAGTGCCCACACGGATATGGGTTGCGCCTTCTTCAATGGCGACTTCAAAATCGCCGGTCATTCCCATCGAGAGAACAGCCATAGAGACATTATCAATGGATTGGCGGTCTATGTCAACAGCTAATTCCCGTAAGTTCCTGAAAAAAACACGATTGGTTTCGGGATCATCTGTATACGGGGCAACGGTCATCAGTCCGCAGATATGGATTCCCGGAAGGGATGCAATGTCTTTTACCAGGGGCAGAACTTCTTCCCGGCTGAGACCGAATTTGCTCTCCTCTCCCGCCGCATTCACCTCAAGGAGGATGTCCATTACACGGCCGGCCTTGACAGCTTCTTTGCTGATCGCCCTGGCAAGGTGTGCGCTGTCGACACTGTGGATCATAACAGCCTTGTCCATGAGATAGCGGACCTTGTTGGTCTGCAGATGGCCGATCATGTGCCATTTGATATCATCGGGAAGCCGGGGAAATTTGTCGTTGATCTCCTGCACACGGTTTTCCCCGAAGCATCTCTGGCCTGCTTCATAGGCCTGCCTTAAATCCTCCACCGGCATGGTCTTGGTCACACAGATCAGAGTGACGTCATCACGATTTCTTCCTGCTCTCTCACAGGCATTCTGTATACGGGTTTCCACGCTGCGTATATTATCAGCTATCATTTGAACTCCTTCTAAAGCTATGTATATATTCGCTGTTACCGCCATCAGTAATTGTTAAAGCGGATGGAATCCGCATGAAGGACGATGTAGTCGTATTCCTGCAGTCCATAGAGCTCATTTGACGAGACAATGGAATACTCGTTGTTCTGCATGATGACTTTGACCTCTCTGAAATCGGGGTAGCCCTTGTTTATATAATAGACACCGATAAGGTTTTCCTTTTTGCCCAGGGTAAACTGATCGGTGGAATTGGGGCGTTGGAGAATCTCACCGTCCCTGAGCACGGAGTTGTCCAGATAATACTCGGTCGCGGTTTCGCTGTAGGGAACAGCCCCCACAAATCTGGTGCCCTGGCTGCTGCTTCCGGTACCGGTATAGACACGGAGCAGGACGCCGGGCTGTCCATTGGATCCCTCAAATACATATTCCTTGGGGACAAGGAAGAATTCTCCGGTCGTGATAGAAGTATTGGGGACCTTTAAGCCCTTTTCTTCATTGGAGAAGATTTCAATGTCGACAAAGCGGTCTGAGGAAAAGGCTTCCATGGAGTTGGAGAACTCCAGATTGAGGAACCAGTTGTGATCGTCATCTTTTCGGATCTTTACGTGTGCCCATGAAGTATAGTTGTTTTTAAGAAAACGTACTTCAACATACTCTTCTTTTTCAAGGCGTTTGGCAGTCGCTTCATCCTCCGCCATCACAGCAACGGACCAGTTTACATCGGTGACTATACGGTAGACTGGCTTGCCCTCCTGGATCTTCTGACCATTCTGCAGCTGGACCTTGCGGCAGGAGGAGCTGTCAAAATCCTTGGCAGTGATCGTGTCAAAGGTTTTGTCGCTGTAGTTGTCATAGGAGTACATGATCGAGCCCGTCTCCGCAGCGCTCACCGTATGGATGGTTGTGGAGTCGAGATTCTTGATATCCGCAAGAATGGCGCGGTTGCTGATCTTCTGCGCCTGGCTGGACGAGGAACTTTTATAGTCATAAACAGCATAAAATCTGTCCGGATCAAACTGTTCCGCAAAACGGATCGTCTGAGCACGGAAGTTTTCAAGATCCTGAGGGGTGAAATAATCTCCCGCCTGCATGTTCGCGTCCGCATAGTCGGCGATCTCACCGGATTCATCCACAGAATACGCAAGTCCGCCGGCTGCCACATGATCGGTCTCTCTGTTGTAATAGTTCACATGCCCGGAATAGCGGCTGTTTACTATCTTTTCGCTTCTGAGCGCAATCCCCCGGCAGGTGGTATTTTCAGAAAGAGTTCCCATGCGGACTTCATAAACCTCCGTCTTGTCGGAGGTTACGTACAGCACAATACTGGCAAACATATAGATCAGTATGATAAAAAAAATGACCATGCCGATGTCAATATGCATCAGCTGTCTTATACGGCTTTCGCGTTTTCTTTTTTGTTCCATATCCGGTCTTTCCGCCTGAGCTGTTACTCGATAAAATCGGGCAGGGGCGCTGTTCTCTGCCCCTGCCCTTACGGACTTTCTAAAAAATGTGGATTGTTACTTTGATTATATGCAGATCACAGGGAAGCAATAACAAGTTCCTTCAGTTCTTCAGGAATCTCATGATCATCCACGGAAATGCTGATAAAGAAATCCACTTCAAACATCTCACTGAGCTTCTGGAGTCTGTTTATTGCCGGCCGTATATCTGCGTTCTCAAGATAAGAGACACTGAGAAAGCTATCAAAATACATCTGTTCAAGATCGTGATCCTGAGAAATAATACCGCTTACAAAGCCAAGGAACTGATCTGTGTTGCAAATCATGTAATCATTCACATTGATCAGGCGGATCTTTGTGTTCAGTTCATACATGTGCTGTGCGCTTTTATCCAGATAGCAGACGCTGCCAAGAATATCCTTGATTTCCGAATTGGCCTTGTCCAGCATCCACTTCGTCTTTCCTTTGCCCTTGTTGCCGGTGATCAGATGAACCATTTGACGAAACCCTCCTACTATTAAGTTGCTGTGACAATACAGACGGCAGGACCGCTGTACTCATCAAAACGCATCGCTGCGTTCATCAGACTATTATTATAGATGAAACAGCCTGAAAAAACAATTGATTCAGAATTAAATAAAGTGAAAGAACTGTTAACGTTTTCCGGCCTCACGGTGAACTGCCTGTTATTTTGCATCATTTCGTTCGCCGATTCCTGAAGGCTTCGCCTTAACCGGATACCTTAAAACAGTTTTTCGGTCCTCATTGACCGTATCCGCGTTCTTTCCGGAGCAGGCGGTTCATGGAGACATATACCTCATTTCCGTCTACAGCCCCCATAACAACAGAGATAAATTCTCTGTCGTCCTTGTTTCTCGAGAGAATGATCAGGCAGGATCCGGCCTGGTCCGTTGTCCCGGTCTTGCCGCCCACGACGGTGATATTGGCAGGCGGATTAACATAGCCCATCAGATAATTGTCGGTGGAGGGAACTTCGATCGCGCGGATATTGCCGTCTTTATCATGAAATATCGTGCTGTAGTAGCTGATATCAATGAGTTCGCGGAATTTATCATATTTCAGGCATTCGTTGAAGATCAGATACAGATCATAGGCTGTCGTATAATGATCATTGTCGTGAAGACCATGGGGATTGACAAAATGCGTGTTGGTGGCTCCTATACGTGCGGCCTCTTTATTCATCATATCGATAAAGTCATCGTAATCGTCACCGACATTCTCGGCGATCAGTACCGCTGCATCGTTTGCGGAGTAGACCATGAGATAATGGAGAGCCTGATCGAGGGTCATCTTATCTCCTTTTTCGATACCGATCTTCTGGGCCTGCCACTCCATATCAGGCACTTTTGAGGATGCTGTCAGCATGCGGTCCATATCTCCGCCGTACTTGATGGCCAAAAGGGCAGTCATGATCTTGGTGATGCTGGCAGGGTAGATTTTTTTGGTGATATCATTTTCAATGACAGTCGTGCCGCCCTCAAGATCAAAGAGCCCGGACGCGTGCAGGTTTCCCACATCCAGACTGCTTCCCTCTCCGGGAACAGCCAGGCCGTTTTCCGCATACAGCTTTGTTTTTCTGTTAAAATCCGGAGATACTGCAGATACTGCTGTAAGAGAATAGCTGTTCCTGTGAACATTGTCATAATAGGACGAAATATAACCGCGGCTGCAGCCGGTCATGGAAAGTGCCGTCAATATGATAAGAAAAGAGCATAAAAAGCGCACAGGCCTGACGCCCTTTTTGTCAGCGGTGCCTGTGCGGGTAAACCTGTTAAAAAAGTTCATCCTGAAGATAATGACCTCCGTCTACTGAATTATTTCTGTAACACCGTTCATTATTTATAAATCTCCCGCCACTCCATGTCTCCTCTGTCCAGAGACTTGATCAGCAGCTCTGCAGTGGCAAGATTTGTCGCAAGGGGAATATTGTGCATATCACAAAGGCGCACAACAATATTGACATCCGGCTCATGACGTTTGGCAGTGAGCGGATCCCGCAGGAAAATAACCAGATCGATTTCATTATGTTCGATCTGAGCCCCGATCTGCTGCATGCCGCCGAGATGCCCGGCAAGAAGCTTGTGGACAGTCAGATTTGTCACTTCTTCGATCAGTCTGCCCGTGGTGCCGGTTGCACAGACTTCATTCTTGGCAAGAATTCCCCTATAGGCAATGCAGAAATTCTGCATCAGTTTCTTTTTAGCATCATGTGCAATCAAAGCGATTCTCATTTGTAACCCCTTATATAATATGCTGCGTGATCATCCCGGTCTTTCTGGAGGTCATTACTGAATCATATGTGCGGCCATCATCCCATGTTTATTCTGCCTATTGCTGCATCCGTACATTTATTACAAATCCGATTCCGGCATACAGACATACCAGACTGGTAAGGCCATAGCTCACGAAAGGCAGCGGTATTCCCGTGTTGGGAAGGAGTCCTGTCGCAACGCCTATGTTGAGGAAACTCTGCAGTCCGATCCATGCGCCCATTCCTGAAGCAATGATCCTGCCCTGTCCATCCCTGGCGCGGGCTGCGATCAGAAAGCATTTGACAGTGATCAGGAAGATCAGGACAACCACTGCGCAGCATCCGATAAAACCGAAGGTCTCACCGATAACAGTAAATATAAAATCCGTCTGTGATTCCGAAATATACCCCGTTTCCAGGAAGGAACTGCTGCCGTCCACACCTTTTCCGTACAGTCCTCCGGAGCCGATCGCCATCATGGAATTCATAGTCTGATAGGCTGTTGTATCCGCATAGTTTTCAGGATGAAGCCAGGCGAGGATCCTGTTCTGCTGATACTGTGACAGAACACTGTTATCTCCCTGCATAGCCTGATAAATTGTCCACAGGAAGGCAGGTATAACAGCAGCTAATGCAGCAACCACAATCTGCCACTCCAATCCTCCCGTAAACATGATGACACAGAAAATCAGAAGCAGCATCAGGCTGGTGGAGAGATCCGGTTCTTTGAAAACAAGAAATACCGGAAACGCGATCAGCACAATGCAAAGAAGCAGGTGCAGCGGAAGAATCAATTTCTTCCTGTACATTATTATGAACTGTGCAAAAAATAAAATCAACAAGATTTTTGCCGCTTCAGAGGGCTGGAAAGTGATTCCGAATAAGGAGATCCAGCGCTGCGCTCCGCCGCCTGAAGACCCGGAGACCAATACCAGTACCAGCAGTATGATACAGGCAGCATACATGACCCAGTGAAGGCGGAGGATCAAATGATAGTCCACGAGAGAGACCAGCAGCATCAGCACGACGCCGATTCCCAACCCCAGGAGCTGCTTATCATACAGCTCGGGAGCGGCGCTGCGGATAGCAATCAGACCGCAGTAATTGAGCGCGCACAGCAGCGCTACCATGAAGTAATCAAATTTCCGGAATGAAAATGTCTTTAGCATAAAATGTTACCCGCGAGAGGCTTTGGCCCCTTTGAAAGCCAGGAGACGGTCCAGACATCCCGTGACCATATCAGAGAAAGTTTACTGTACAGAAACATTGACAGATTGCGTACAGCAGCAGAATCGATCAGAGTCAGTCGTTCGAAGAGCCCTGGTTCAAAATAACACTGTCGACGATCTCGTCAAGCGCATCCGGATCATAGAAGACCCTTATGACATCCGAAGCCAGCTGAGCAGCATAGGAAGACGAATAGCCATTGGGAATTCGCACAGCCAGGGCAATCTTGTCCTGCTGGGACATCTCTTCTGCATTCCACGCGTCCTCCAGATAATAGGGCGCGTAGCCGACGAACAGCGCGTTGTCCGGCATGCCGGTCTGCTGAGCTGTACCCGTCTTGCCTGCAACAGGATGCTCCCAGAGAACATTGAACGCGGAATAGCCTGTTGCCACACGGCGCATACCTGCGTGGATCGCATTCCACTCATTGCTTTCGAGGCTGATCGTATTATCTATATACTTTTCGTGTTTGCTTTCCTGTCCATCCTTTGTTCCGATCTTATCGATCAGTGTCAGGCGGTAGTCAGTTCCCCCGTTGGCAATTGCCGAAACATATCTGGCCAGACTTGCGGTCGAGTAGGCATTGGTATCCTGACCGATGGCTCCCCGGATAGGATCCGAAGAAAGGAGGGTCGGTTCGGACTCGCTGACTTCCACACCGGAAGTACCGTCCAGTCCGTACATGGCAGCATATTTCTGAATCCGTTCAATTCCGTAATTGCTGTTGTAAGTATTGTCATCGTCCGTTCCGAGACGATATCCCATCTCATAGAAATACATGTTGCAGGAATTGGCGATCGCTCCCTCCATATTCAGCTTTCCGTGTTTTTTCGGATAGATCCAGCATTTGGGAGGGTTTGGATCCTCTTTTACCTTTGTAAAGGAAGTTTTCTTTTTGCAATTGACTTTGTCATTCAGGCCGATGACGTCCTCTCCCAGGGCGGCTGTGGCAGTGACCATCTTGAAGGTGGAACCGGGAGCGGTCAGCTGCTGTGTCGCGTAGTTGAGCAGGGGATTGGCGGGGTCATCGAGGACCTTCTGATAATATGCCTGGTCATTGATACGGTTTGCGTCATATCCGGGATAGGATACCATGGCTCTGACATCCCCCGTCTCAGGGTCGGTGACCACAACAGAGGCTGTCGAAGGGTAGAGGTGGAGCTGGGCGGGAGTCAGGTCCATGTCATGAATACGGTTATACATAAATGTGAAGGCGCTCTCGCCCCACTCGTAATCAAAACTCTCCTTCTCCTCATCACTGATCTTAACGAGTTTTTGATCCAGAAGGATCTGACAGACCTGGTCGCCAGTGACTTCATAGTTGATGATCAGATATTTGTAAAACGCGTTGCGCATGTCGCGGTCGTTGAGGGAATCGTCGCCCGCGCCGATGACTCTTTCGAAAAACTCCATGACCGCGTCGTACTGGGACAATCCGGGATCAATAAAGCGGCTGTCCTTATTGATCCAGCCTCTGGAGACAGCCTCCGTCACAAAATCGTGCAAAGAGACTGTACCATCATCCCACTGCTGATATACAGCGTTGTCGGCAATACTGCCGCTCTCCGCCTCTTCACTGGATAAGATTCCGTAGTCAAAAAGTGCCTTGGCCAGAAGTGTCTGATAGGCCTGCATCTCCAGGTCAAGATCTTCCCAGCTGTTCCGGCCGTCCCGGATCTCACTCATGATATCCTCGGAGCGATGGCGCCGGAAGCTCTTGAGACTGGCAAGAACCTCCTTCTCGGTATCACTGGCTTCTTCCGAAGTGAAATGTGTGCTGTCAATGACATTGCACAGGCAGGAGGTATAGACATTGCTGATCGGGATAACAATGGAATTTCCGTCATCATCTTCGGAGATCACCTGATCATAAATAGAATCGCGAAGCTTTCCGAGGATTATATCGCGTAGATTCTTCTCTATGATCCGGTATGCGGCTTTTTGAAGATCACTGTCTATGGTAAGTGTAACGTCGCAGCCATCAATGGGCGCATAGGACTTCTGATTTGCCGGAAGCTGGCTTTCATCGACTGCGTCATCGGTGACACGGCCGATATTATCCACATTGAAAGTATTCTGACCGCTCTGTCCGTGCAGGACCTGCTCTTGAGAGGCTTCAATCCCCGTATAGCCAATAGTGTCACCTTCACGATAGATCAGGTGACCGTACTCATCGGTTTCGGTGTTCTCTTCCAGGAAGTCAGACGATACTTCACCGGTATAGCCGATGATATTGCTGAAGAACTCCGGGTCATAGTATCTGCGGACCAGTTCCTCTTCGATCTGGATTCCGTCTTCCTCCGAGTTGTATCTGTCTTCAATCTCCTGTACGGTCTTATCGGAGACATCCTTTGCCAGAACTGTAGAAAGATATTTCTGATAATAATTGAGACTGAGGTTGTACCGCGCAATGACCATCTGCAGAAGAGTCTTCCTGTTCTCAATATCATCACCGGTAATGCTGATACCGTACCGGGAAGCCAGATCCGAGATGACATCAGCCGCAGTTTTGTCAAAATACTCCTGAGGCATATCGGCAGGATCCGCATAGCCATAGACGTCGGCCAGAAAGCGGTTTTTGGCGGTCTGCCCCATATCCTTGAAGAAAAAGCTGCCGCCGATCAGCTCGATGCTGAAATTCGTCACCATCTTATCGATATCGCCGTTATCGCTGACAATCTGAATGATTTCACTGATCCTGTCGTTGAGCAGCTTATTATCATCCGTAGAATCATCCGTCAGGTCGTTCATAGTGATATTGTAGGTGGAAACAGTCTCCGCGAGAATCTTGCCGTTTACATCCCGGATCGCTCCGCGCTTTGCGCGGACGACAACCGTGCGCCGGATGCGGCTCTGAAACTCCTTCTGGAATTCCTCACCTCTGAGGATCTGCAGTGTATAGAGCTGGAAAATCAGAACGCCGGCGAGGACGATGCTGAGTGCGGCAAGAATATAAGATCTGATCCTTCCGCTCCTTCTGGCCCGTTCACTGATCTGCTGGCCGGACCTCTTATTCTGTTTGTCAATATTCAGTCTGTCAGCACTTTGTCTGCTCTGTGACCTGGATGGTTCTTTCAAAACGCTTCTCCTGTAACCATGTGTCTGAAATGTAGAAATCACACTATCCGAAAAACAACACTATCATAAAATATCTTTATGCAAAAATATATATCACAAACGATCTAAATCAGGTTTTTTGCCATATATCTTTATCCAATGATATTGAGGTCAAAAGGTGGCTAAGGGAACACCGTCTCGTCAAGCTGCACAAACGCCTTGGGCACGCTCTCGCTCTGCCCTCGCTTCAGCGGCCAAGTACCGGCCGCTCGCCAAGGCCCTTCGGCTGTTTGTGCAGCTTGACGAGACTCAGAGCCATTGGATACCTTTTGACCTTTACATCATCCAATATATCTTTATCCAATAATTCTTTATCCAATAAATCTATATCAAAAACTTTACGGGATTCACGCATCCATGGGAATACAATCGGGAATGCATCCGTATTCTCTGAGGCTTGTATAGCTGAGATCTCCTATGATCAGATGATCGATCAGCTGGATGCCCAGCAGCTGTCCCGCCCTGCAGATCCGTTCCGTAATGTCCTTATCCATTTCGCTGGGTGTCGGATCACCGCTGGGATGATTGTGCAGAAGCATGATATTGACAGCCCCCCAGCGCAGGGCACGGAGAAAAATCTCTCTGGGCGAGAGCAGGGTGCAGTTGACGGTTCCCAGTGACAGGACCTCCTCCCGCACAAGCGCCATCCTGTTGTCCAAAAGAACCAGGATCGCCGTTTCCGTCTCCAGATGCCTCATCTGTTCCATATAGTAATCGGCGACAGCAGAGGGTGAGCTGAAGACAAGACGGCTTGCTGCGCGCTCACGTACCAGTCTCCTGGAGATCTCCGCGAGAGAAAGGATCTTGACAGCCTTAACCTCGCCGATGCCCGGAATGGTCTTGAGATCCTCCAGGGTAAGGCGGTGGAGCGTCGACAGCTCAGTCGAGCCCTTTTCGTAATACCCCAGAATTTCACGGCTCAGCTGCGTGGCATTTTTTTCCTTCGTTCCGGTGCGGAGAATAATCGCCAGCAGCTCTGCATTTGTCAGGCTGGATGCGCCGAAGGCAAGGAAACGCTCGTAAGGCATCTCCGCGCGCATAACTGTAACGTCCGATGCGTTTCTTTTTTGTGAAAATGCATTTTGGACGTCACTCGTGTTTTCATTTTGTTGATAATTATACATACAGCAACCTTTCTGCTCTCCGGGCAGAAAAGGTTACACATAAAATATTTTATAGTGTAATCAGGCCACGGTCAAGGAAATTATGTACTGTGCGGAGGATGCCCAGACGGGCATGGGGCCATGTCAGGCCTCCCTGAAAATACACTGCGTAAGGAGGTTTTATGGGGCCGTCAGCGCTCAGTTCAATAGAGGAGCCGGACACAAAGGCACCCGCCGCCATGATGACATCGCTGTCATATCCGGGCATGGGAGCCGGGTAAGCTTCAACAAAGCTGTCCACAGGCGAGGAGGCCTGAATACCCTGGCAGAAGGCGATGACACCCTCGGGGCTGCCGAAAGTGATCGACTGAATGATATCGTGGCGGGACTCCTCTCCGTCGGGAAGGACCTCGAAGCCCAGGCGCTCATACAGGCATGCCGCAAAAATTGCACCCTTGAGAGCGGCTGCAGTGACTGTGGGGCCCATGAAAAATCCCTGGTAGAGGGAGGGAAGTACTTCGAGAGAAGGACCGACCTCTTTGCCCAGGCCCGGTGAAGACAAACGCACAGCGGCATTTTCCACGCATTCGCGGGTACCCGCTATGTAGCCGCCGACCGGCGCAAGTCCGCCGCCCGGGTTTTTGATCAGAGAGCCGACAACCATATCTGCTCCCACGTGAGAGGGCTCGATCCTCTCGACAAATTCTCCGTAGCAGTTATCTGTCATGCAGATTATATCCGGCCGGATTTTCTTTATAAAGGCGATGGCCTCACCGATCTGTGTGACGGAAAGAGTGCGCCGTGTCTGGTATCCCTTGGAGCGCTGGATGGTGACAAGGCGGATCCTGCCTTCCGTATCCGCTTCGAGAAGGTCGCGGAGGCCGTCATAATCAAAATTTCCGTCCGGCAGAAGGTCGACCTGTCGGTATTGGATCCCGTACTCGGCAAGAGAACCGCGGGAAGGACGGATTCCGATGACCTCTTCCAGCGTGTCGT
Organism: uncultured Lachnospiraceae bacterium; assembly: GCA_900318375.1. GTDB lineage: Bacteria > Bacillota > Clostridia > Lachnospirales > Lachnospiraceae > CAG-791. The sequence goes on along the minus strand of ONKG01000011.1, from coordinate 64,992 downwards.
AGGGTTTTCCGGCCGCGGAAACAAGAATATCTCCAGGTCTGAGATTGCCCATAAGAGCAAGTGCCAGCGCATGGGTTCCGCAGCTGATCTGAGGGCGGACAAGAGCATCCTCTGTGCCGAAGTAGGAGGCATAGACTCTCTCGAGACCGTCCCGGCCGATATCATCATAGCCATAGCCGGTCGTACCCTTCAGATGCGCCTCACCGATATGATTTTCCTGCATGGCACGGATCACACGAAGCTGATTATATTCCGCGGTCTCGTCGATCGCTTCAAAACGTTCCCGCAGCTGCTCCAGTACGGGCGCGGCAAAATCGAGAACCTTCTGAGAAATGCCGAAAGCTGCGTATTGGGCGGCAAGTGTGGTCTGCAGTGTTTGTGTCTGAGTCATAATGTCTGTTCCTTTATCAGTTATTTATTGTTATATGTTTCTGATGGACAGAAGCAGTATTATAGGTAAAAAAGCCGGCGGATGGTCTGCTCCATATAGTTCAAAAGATCGTCCCGGTCCGGAAATGCGTCCAGATCGATCCAGATGACACCGCGTTCCCGGCGGAACCAGGTGAGCTGCCGCTTGGCAAAATGACGGGAATCCCGCTTGATCAGGCGGACAGCCTCTTCCATGGGGTAATTCCCGTCAAGAGCGCCCAGAATCTGCCTGTAGCCGATTCCCTGCATGGAAACATCCGAATCCGTAAGACCTCTCTCCTTTAATTTCCGAACTTCTGCGACAAGCCCCTTCTCCATCATGAGATCGACTCTTCTGTCAATTCGCTCATAGAGTTTTTCCCGGTCCATATTGAAGACAAAAAAGACAGCATCGTAGGCGGGGGCGCGAAGATGTTCGCTTCGGTTGTGTTCGGAAATCCGTTTTCCGCCGCTCTTCTGCGCAAATTCCAGGGCGCGGATGACACGCTTTACATTGTTGGGATGAATCGCCTGCGCCGCATCGGGATCCACTTCCTGCAGACGTTTGTAAAGGACCTCGGGTCCCTTCTGTTCCGCTTCCTGCTCGAGCGAACGACGGCAGTCTTCGTCCGCATCCATCTCTGTAAAATCGATGCCGTAAAGTAATGCCTGGATATAGAATCCTGTCCCGCCGACAAGGAAGGGAAGCCTGCCTTCTTCATAGATTTTTCGGGCTGCTTCCTTCGCTTCTTTCTGAAAGCGCACGACATTCCAGGCTTCCGACGGTTCCGCCGCATCGATCAGGTAATGGGGAATGCCCTGCATTTCCTCGCAAGTGACCTTGGCGGAGCCTATGTCCATGCCTCTGTAGACCTGCATGGAATCCGCTGAAATCACGCTTCCCTTAAGCCTTTTGGCGAGTTCCACAGAAACAGCTGTCTTGCCTGTCGCTGTAGGACCGGCAATGATGACCAGGGGTCTTTTTTTTATATCTGTATCAAAATGGTTGGACATATTGTTCTCCGTCAGACGATGCGCTTAAATTTGCGGTCCATCTCGTGCTGGGACATGACGATCATAGTCGGTCTGCCATGGGGGCAGTGGTAGGGATTGTCCAGAGATAAGAGCTCCCTGATCAGGGCTCTTGCCTCCGCCTCGGAGAGGCGGCTGTTTCCCTTGACGGCGGCCTTGCAGGACATAGATGCCACTTTGGAAATAATAACCCGCGGAGTCCCGCTGATGCGCTCGTCTATAATTTCCTCAAGGATTTCGCGCAGGAGGCTGTCTGCTGTCTGCCCGAAGAGTTCTGTGGGAACGGCGCGGATTGCATAGCTTCCTCCTCCGAATTCCTCAATCTCATAACCCATGGCGGCAAAAACATTCTGAAACTGCCGGTAAGCACTTTCCTCCCGGCCGCTCAGTCGAAGGACGATCGGCGGCATAAGCTGCTGGGAAGCGACAAAGACCTGGTCCCTTCCCGGGTCAGACCCTTCTCCGGAAGCATTTTCGCCTATCCGCTCCTTTTCCAATAACCTGTCCAGGGCAAGATAGTCTTCCGGGACTGTCTCCTTCGCTGTCTTTTCATCACTCAGAGATGGATGCTCCCGCTCGATCCGGCGCATCATACGTTCGTAATTTACTTTTTCATGGGCAGCGTGCTGATCAATAATAAGAAGCCGCTTCTCATATTCAATGAGCCAGTAGGTTCCGAAAATCTGACCGATATATTTAAATCTCTCCGCTTTCTGTGCCGTGAGAAGATGTTCTGTGTCCGGACCTTTTTCAGCAGGACCGGCGGAGTCAGAATCCGGTAAGAGTGATTCTGATATGATTGATCCTGATAATAGGCTTTCCAGAGTCAGCTGGCCCTGCGGGAGTCGATCGTCTCTATCCTCTTCTGCCACGCGCCCGGAAAGACCTTCTTCTTTATTTTTGTCCTCTCCGGGCACGGGTTCGGGAATTCGATTTGTGCTGACCTCTCCGGACTTGTGTATGAGAAGACGATCTGTTTTATTCTCTTCTAACGCTGGCGCTGCACGCCTGTCTTCGAAGACGAAACCATCGGCTTCGCCGGTAAGGTCAGATTTTATATGTTCAGAGGGAATCGAGTACCGTTCGATGTTTCCGGATGGTTTATTACCCTCTGCAGAAACAGGACCGGTACAAGTTGCTCCGGCACAAGTCCCGGGCGAAGTCTGAACGTGGTTTCCGGCTGTGGAAACAGAAGGAGCGGCAGGAGGTCTGTCAGTTCTTGCTTTTTCAAATGCTTCGTAATGCGGAGCCGCCTGCAGATGCTGCTGCTTGAGCTTCTCTTCCTTTTTGATCTTGTCCCGCTCCTCTTTCGCGGTGTTGAGATTCGCTTTGGGGATCAATTCGACAGGCCTGAGCGCGTTGTGGACGCTGCTGTCCAAAAAGCGATAGACCGCTCTTCTGTCCGTAAAGCGCACTTCCATTTTGGAGGGATGAACATTGACATCCACCTGTTCGGGGGGGATGGTCAGATGAAGAACGGCAAAAGGAAAGCGGTGCTGCATTAGGTCGGTCCTGTAGCCTTCTTCCAGTCCGGCCGACAGTTCTTTGCTGCGAAGCATCCTTCCGTTTATAAAAAAGGTCTCAAAGGCACGGCTGGACCGGCTGATCTCGGGTCTTCCAAGGAAACCGTCAAGGACCATACCGGACTCCTTGTCTTCTGCATGTACGGGTATGATGGCCCCTGCCGTCTCTCGACCATAGATCCTGTAGATCAGTTCACGCAGATTCCCGTTGCCGGTGGTATGAAGCTTGTCCTGTCCGTTCACTCGATAGTGAAAAGAAATCAGGGGATGCGAAAGGGCCTGTTTTTCGATAAGGTCTGTGATATAGCCGGCCTCTGTCTGGGGCTGACGGAGAAATTTGCGGCGGACAGGGATCTTTCCGAACAGATTGCGCACGATAACAGTGGTTCCGTCCGGGGCTCCGATTTCTTCGAGATCGATCTGAACCGGCGAATCCGGAGAATAGGCAGCCAGATGATCGTTGACCGCTCTGGTGCCGGACAGGGAACCTCGTACTTTCGTGATCATTTCCACCTGGGCAACAGCCGCAATACTGGCCAGGGCTTCTCCTCGAAAGCCCAGGGAAGAAAGGTGCGAGAGGTCATCGACGTCTGAAATTTTACTGGTCGCATGGCGGATAAAGGCGCGGGTGATCTGATCTTTCTCAATACCGCATCCGTTGTCGGTGACGCGGATCATTGTGATCCCGCCGTCCCGGATCTCCACAGTGACAGCTGTAGAACCCGCATCGATGGAATTTTCCACCAGCTCTTTTACAACATTGAGAGGCCGCTCGATGACCTCTCCCGCCGAAATGCGGCTGATGGTTTCCTCTGTGAGGAGTTTTATTTCCATAAGCTGTACCTTTTATATTTTTCTGATTATGTCTTGCTGATTATGTCTTGCTGATTATGACTTTCTGAATAATCCCGCTGATACCGCCCGTCGGATCATATGCAATCAGAGAAATTCCCGAAAAGGTTTCTATGTTGCAGTTACATTTGCAGATGACCCGGCAGCCTGTCTTATTCCGCGTTCCAGCGGTTCTTAAGTCTGCTCTGCAGACGATAGAGCGTGTTGAGTGCATCAAGGGGCGTCAGGTTCTGGATATCGATCTCCGCCAGATCTTTCAGGACTTCTGTATCCGGGGTGGTGTCAAACAGGGACATCTGGGCAAGGTCCACTTCGTCATAGTGGACGGGTTTGGAAGGTGTATTCCTGCCTGCGGCATTTGCGGCGGAGGTATCGAAATTCTGCAGCTTTTCCGTGATGTCATTGTCAGTCAGCTGAGCGACCAGTTCGGTGGCCCGGTCAATGACTATATCGGGAAGACCTGCGAGACGGGCGACCTGAATGCCGTAGCTTTTGTCTGCTCCGCCGCGGATGATCTTTCTGAGGAATTTGATCTGATCCCCCACTTCCCTCACTGCAACACAGTAGTTTTTGACACCCGGTATTTTGCCCTCGAGTTCTGTCAGCTCATGGTAATGGGTAGCGAACAGAGTCTTGGCGCCCAGATAGCGGCGGTTGCTGATATGTTCGACGACAGCCCAGGCGATACTCATGCCGTCATAGGTGGATGTTCCGCGGCCGATCTCGTCCAGGATCAGAAGGCTTTTGGAAGTGGCATTTCTGAGAATGTTGGAGACCTCGTTCATCTCCACCATGAAGGTACTCTGGCCGCTTCCCAGATCATCGGTGGCACCCACACGGGTAAAAATACGGTCGGTCACACAGAGCCTGGCTTTTTCGGCAGGCACAAAGCTGCCGATCTGAGCCATCAGGGTAATGAGGGCAACCTGACGCATATAGGTCGATTTACCGGCCATATTGGGGCCGGTGATGATGCAGATACAGTTCTTTTTGTTGTCCAGAAGGGTATCGTTGGGGATAAATTCCCCCTGCTGCATCTGTTCCACGACCGGATGACGGCCTCCGGTGATCCGTATGGTCCCGCTCTCATTGAAAGCGGGGCGGACATAGTGATTGCGCTCCGCGACAAGAGAGAGGGAGGCAAAGGCATCCAGATGTGCCAGGGCGCCCGCCGCCTTCTGAAAAGAGGTGATCCGCTCTGCACAGGCATCCCGTACGCGGCAGAATGCATCATATTCCAGGGTGTTGAGCTTGTCCTCTGCGTTGAGGATACTGTCCTCCAGTTCCTTGAGGCGCTGGGTCGTATAACGTTCGGAGCCGACCAGGGTCTGTTTGCGGATATAATCGTCGGGTACAAGATTTTTAAAGGAATTGGTGACCTCAAAATAGTATCCGAAAACCTTGTTGTATTTGATCCGCAGATTTTTGATGCCTGTTCTCTCCCGGTCCTCTGTCTCCAGATCCATCAGCCACTTGCGGCCGTTGTCGCGGGCATCCCGCAGATGGTCGATATCCGGATCATAGCCGGATTTGATGATTCCTCCCTCTCTGATCGTGAGAGGCGGTTCATCCACAATGGACTGATCCAGAAGCTCTGTCAGGTCTGAAAAATCATCGATTTCTTCATAGAGACGGGACAGGCCGCCTGCTGCGCAGACCTTTCTTCCCTGGTCCTGTTTATCCTCGGCTGAGCTTCGGTGAGCCGCTCTTCCGTTTCCGCCATCCTGCATTCCGGCAAAAGAGACCTGGGATGTGTCCGGATCCGCGCAAAGTTCGGGATCGGAAAACAGTCTGACCGGTGCTGTTCTGTCATTTTCGGAGAAGAATTCAGAAGAAATATTGCGGGCTTCTTCCTCCTTCATTTTTTCCTTTTCGGATTCGCGGAATGCAAAATCCCTGAGCACATTTTTAATGGGCACAAACATGTGCAGGGAGTCGCGCAGAGCGATCATGTCCCTGGGATTGGCAGAGCCGTAGGAAATGCGTGTCATCAGACGCTCCAGGTCATAGATCGCTCTCAGATATTCGCGGACCTCATCGCGGTCTACACTCTGTTCGCAAAGAGCCTGCACGCAGTCAAGCCGCTCCTCGATCTGTGCCCGCTCTGTGAGGGGCTGTTCCAGAAAGCGGTGAAGGAGGCGGGCACCCATGGCAGTACAGGTCTTGTCAAGAACCCAGAGCAGGGAGCCGCGTTTTTTCTTGTCGCGAAGGGTCTGTGTCAGTTCCAGATTCCTGCGTGTGGAACTGTCCAGAAGCATATATTTTCCCGACGCATAGGCACGGATCCTGGTGAGGTTTGAAAGCGCGTTCTTCTGTGTGTCGTAAAGATACCGGAGAAGGGCGCCGGCGGCCAGTGTTCCCGAAGGGAAGTCGTCCAGCCCCAGGGAAAGCAGGGAGGAGGCGGCAAAATGCTCCAGAAGCAGGGTGACTGCCGAGGATTCTTCGAAATAGCTGTTGGGAATGGTGCTGATCTGCATGGAAAGTCTCTCCCGCAGATCCGCAAGATCCAGACTGCTCATTAAAAGAGGGTCGTTGCACAAAAGTTCGGCAGGGCTGTAGCCGATGATCTCATCGTAGAGTTTGGCCGTATCGGATATTTCAGACACCAGAAAATCTCCGGTGGTGATGTCCGCTGCAGCGATGCCGATCTGACCGGAGGTATAGAAAGCACAGAATATATAGTTGTTTTTGCTCTCATCGAGGGCGTTCATATCGAGATTTGTGCCGGGTGTGACGATCCGGACCACCTCACGCCGGACAATGCCCTTGGCTGTGCGGGGATCCTCCATCTGTTCACAGACAGCGACCTTGTGTCCAAGCTCGACAAGCCGTGTCAGGTAAGTATCTACGGCATGATAAGGGACACCGCACATGGGCGCCCGCTCGGGAAGTCCGCAGCTCTTGCCGGTCAAAGTCAGTTCCAGCTCTCTTGATACCGTCACCGCGTCATCAAAGAACATTTCATAGAAATCACCCAGACGGTAAAAGAGAAGGCAGTCCGGATTTTCATGTTTTGTCCGCAGATAGTGCTGCATCATGGGTGACAGCTTTGCCATAAAGGCAGCATCATCCGCCATGACCGCAGACGATGAGAATTGTGTGTAATCGTAGAGGTTTTCCATTCAGGTTTCCTTTGGCCCTCAGTTCAGGGACCATATATATTCCGGGATCATCACGACTCGACTGAAAAGGGTGTTCCCGGCAGCAATTTCTTCCAGAGTCCTGTCAGACTACGGTTCCGAAAAAGTAAAAGCCGCGGCATTCATCCAGACGAACCTGCAGCATTTTTCCGATCATGGACGGATCTCCGGGAACATGGACCAGCATGTTGTTGGACAGACGCGCAGTGATGTAACTGCTGTCCTTTACGTTGATTTCCTCTGCCAGGGCCTCCATGACACGGCCTGTCAAATGTTCCGCGCGGCCGTGCGCTGTCTCCTGGACAGCAGCAAGGACCCGGTCGAACATGCGGTTTTTCTCGGAGTCGGGAACCTGGTCAGGCATATTGGCCGCAGGGGTACCGGCACGCTTGGAATAAATAAAGGTAAAGGCGTTGTCATAGCCTACAGTGCGGACAACATCAATAGTGTCATCAATGTCACAGTCCTCTTCGCCCGGAAAACCGACAATGATATCAGTAGTGATCGACACGTCGGGGATCTGCTCGCGGATCTTCAGGGCCAAGGCCATATACTGGTCCCTGGTGTAGCGGCGGTTCATGCGCTTGAGGATACGGTCGGAACCTGACTGCAGGGGCAGGTGGATATGGCGGGCGATCTTCTCGTTTTCACGGACAACACGGATGACATCATCGGAAAAATCCTTGGGATGAGGTGTCATAAAGCGGACACGCTTTAAGCCTTCGATCTTACAGACTCTTTCCAGAAGCTCCGCAAAGGAGCAGGAGGTTTCCAGGTCCTTTCCGTAGGAATTGACGTTCTGGCCGAGCAGCATGATCTCGACGACTCCGTCATTGACCAGACGCTCGCATTCGAGAATGATTTCTTCGGGAGTACGGCTTCTCTCCCTCCCCCTCACATAAGGGACGATACAGTAGCTGCAGAAATTGTTACATCCGAAGGTGATATTGACGCCGGATTTAAAAGGATATTTACGGGCCACAGGAAGTGCTTCGACAATGCGGTCCGCGCGGTCCCAGATTTCCACCACCATGCCGTCCGATTCGATGCAGGTGCACATATATTCCGCGAAGCGGTAGAGATTGTGGGTGCCGAAAACCAGATCGACAAAGCGGTAGCTCCTGCGGATTTTTTCGACATTGGATTTCTCCTGCACCATGCAGCCGCAGACGGCGATCTTCATGCCGGGATGATTCTTCTTGAGATGGCCTGCACGGCCCAGACGTCCGAAAACGCGCTGGTCCGCGTTGTCGCGGACGGTACATGTATTATAGACAAGAAAATCCGCATCTTCTGACGGCGCCTCCGCAAAACCTGCGCTCTCCAGGATTCCGATGATCTTTTCTGAGTCGCGGGCGTTCATCTGGCAGCCGAAGGTCTCCACACGGAAGGTCATCTTTCTGCCGGCCTCCTGTGCGCGTTTTTCAATAATGGTTTTTGCACGCGCCAGAAACCAGGCCTGACGCTCCGGCTCGTGTTCCGGCACAGGGCTGTTAAGATCCGCTTCCCGTACCAATTGTTCAAATCTTTCATTGATCGCCATTCTAGTGCTTATGACCTCCTGTAGATGTATACTGTTTACCAGTCCTGTGTGACGCGGTAGAGGTAAAAGTTTCCCTTTTTCCCTACACGCTCAACAACTCCCATTTCATTGAGGAGCAAAAGGACGGTGGAGATATCTTTTTTCCGGAACCTGACTGCTTTGGCAAAGTCCCCGGAAGTAAAAGGCTCGGGGAGTCCCTCGGGCACAAACTGCATATAGTCCTGAGGACAGGTGAGGAGCATGCGGTCTTTCAGACGCAGCGGAATCCGCTCATAGCGATGAGAGCCCCGCTTTTTATCCCTGCTCCATCCATCCAGCAGGCGGTATTCATCCATATCGATCAGGAGCAGCTCAAAAGACAGATTTGGATTCTGCAGAAACGGACGGATGCGGTACAGTTCTTTGAAAGCGCGGAAAAAACTCCCCCGAAGGGGAGATTTGTTTCTTTTGAGCAGCTCGCCTGTATCGGGATCGATCCAGATAAGCCACTTCTCGGCGGGGATGGGATAGACAATGCGGACCGGATACCGGGCAAGGAAACAGGATAGTTTCGCCCGCATGGCACCCATCTGTGCAGTCTGGATCTCGGTAATCTGTCCGTCATGGTAAATGTCCGCAATAAAATTGTCAACAGGAATTTCCTGATGATCCTCATCGGCGTCTATGTAATTTTTTAAAACAGCATGCAGAGTCTTCTCAGACTGCATGCCGATTCCATGTTTTTCCCTGGGGGCCAGCGTAATGGTCTGTGTCCGTGCAGCGTCAAAGCGTCGTCTGGCAAAGGCCAGACCGGAATCCACTGAATCAGAGGAGCCGAAACACTCTCCGGCTTCAGACGGATACAGATCTGCAGAGCCTCCGGCAGAGGTAATAAAGTCCGAGCAGGCGGATTTGTCCGGGGTTCCGCCCACCTCTCCGTCATTTGGAAAGCTTGCTTTTAACGTAGGCAAATGTGTAATCCTCTCCCTTTTCAGCGAGCATGCGCAGCAGTTTTTCCAGCAGCGCGGCTGTTTCGGGATGCATAAACTGACGGGCACGGCCGCCGTCAAAATACTTGAGGGGTGCCTTGTCAGTATAGGCATCTCCCAAATAGGTCTTGCTGGCTGCGATACGGTCCATCAGCATTTCCACGACATAACGTCCGGGCATTTTGACCGGAATCAGAGGAGACTCACCATCCTTGCCGCGAAGGTTATAGTCCACCCAGTATTCAAAGTGATGACGGTTGCGGCCCTTATGGTGAAGCCAGGAAGTGGAGTAACCGATGTCTTCCCTCTCCGCGTTATTGGGACTGCGGTTTCCCTGATAATAACGTGCGCCGACAAAAAATTCCACGGGGGAATACTTTGACAGATCATGGATCAGGCCCTGTCTGTAGAGGCCTACCTTCCAGCAGCCTTCAAGGACGAGAAGCTTGTGATGGGTGATCGTGTGAAGATGCCCGAAAAACTTTTCCTTGGTGACAGGCGGACGTTCCCGGCGGCAGGGTCTACCGGTGTACATGCGGACCATATGATCCACTGTGGGAGTGACTATGAAATCCTGCATGTGTTTACATCCTTTCATTTTCTCATGATTCCGCTCTTCTGCTGTGTTTTCCTGATGATTCATAATATACTATCCCGTTGTTTTCAAAAAAATACGGTTATTTCTTTTTGCTGATGGTCAGTATGCTTGTCTGTAGTTCATGCGGGGCGGTTCTGACCGGGGCATTGGAGTCATCGGCAAGTCATCGGGGACGGTTCCGACCGACTCATATCAATGTCTGTGGAGTCATGGGGGACGGTTCCGACCGACTCATTGCGCGCAATGAGTCAGTCAGAACCGTCCCTTGTGACTCATATCAATGTCTGTATCGGGGAGCCAGTCCGGTGCCAGCGGCGCGAACGATGTGTTTTGCAGATGCGCCGCATCGCTTTCCTTTTCTTATTTTTTTGCTCTTGGCCGCTTTTTCTGCTCTGGCTCTGCGCAGATCCTTTTTCATAAGTCTGACAGAAGGCAGTCTTTCCAGCCGTTCCTGTGCCTTTTCCCTTCGGATGGATTCAGTGTCGGGAACCGCACGCAGAATACACACGGAACGAGGCTCTGTTTCAACAAAGTGCTGGTCCGCAGGCGTGATCATCTCTGCAAGGAAGCCCTCTTCACTGGAGGTGTCCATACAGATCTTCCAGATATAGTTCGGAGGAAGCTTGGGAAGTGCCAGAGACAGCTTTTCCCAGTACATGTTGAGTGCAAGATAAGTAAAAGCAGGCGGCTTACGGGAAGCTCCCTGCGCATAATTTTCGCAAAAGGCAATGCCGATGCTGTGGCTGAAAGGACCAAGATCCGGTTTCCATGCCTCGGCACCGTGCAGAGAAACATCCGGAGACTTGATTCCAAGATAATCAATATACTGGAAGGGTTTCGTTCCGGTGAAAATCGGATGATCCTTACGGAAAGCCGCAAGCTTGGCCGCAAAGGCAGTGAGCTTTTTCTGCTCCGGTGAGGAAGACCAGTCGACCCAGGAAATTTCGTTGTCCTGACAATAGGCATTGTTGTTGCCGTTCTGCGAGTTTCCTCTCTCATCTCCCTGCCAGATCATGGGCGTCCCGCGGGAAAGCAGGAGCAGGGTCAGGAAATTGCGGACCTGCTTTCTGCGCAGGGCAAGAACCTCCTCTTTGTCTGTTCTGCCTTCTTCACCGCAGTTCCAGCTGTAGTTGTCCGCAGTGCCGTCAAGGCCGAACTCACCGTTGGCCTCATTGTGGCGTTCATTGTACGATACGAGGTCGGCCAATGTAAAGCCTTCATAGCTTGTCACATAGCGGAGGATGCCGTGTTGAGAAGGTGCCGTCAGAAACAGTTTGAGGAAATCCTTCATGACATAATCATCACTTTTGACAAATCTGCGAAGGAGAGTCTGGAAATCGTCTTTGCAGGTGATCAGCCCGGAAAAATCATGGAGAGGTCCGTTCTGGGGGAGCCGTCTGATTGACGGTCTCTGTACGCGGGGCCGTCCGACAGCAGTTTCGGGACTGTTTTCGCCCGCTGTCTCCGCTTCTGTTTCAGCCGGATCAGACTGCTTCAGGATGTTTTCCAGATTCGCGTAATAAATATGGCTTGTCGCCTCTGTATCTTTCTCCAGTTCCTCAAAGGGGAAATCGTATCCGAAAAGAGCAGTATCCGCCAGGCAAGGTTCTAATGCGATGGAACCGGTGGACGCTGCGGAACCTTTAAGCCGAAATCCGTCAATGCCATAGCGGTCAACATAAAAACGCAGAATCCCAATCTGCTCCTGTACAAGGATGCCCTTATCAAAATACATCTGCAGGATGACGCGGATCCCGGCCTTATGGAAGGCGCGGACCATCTGCGCAAATTCCTCCTGCGTGCCATATTCAGAGCGGAGCGCGCAATAGAGTCCCGCACCGAATCCCCAGTAGTTGGGACGTTCCTTGAGGTCGCGCAGGGGGTCTCCGCCGGGACCGACAGGGTAGGCGCCCAGGGCTTCCTGCATGGTGCGGAAATTGTTTTTTCTGTCGCGGTCAGGCAGCGGCGTGTAGACAGGCATGAGTTCTACCGCCGTGATACCGAGGTCTTTCAAGTAGGGAATTCTTTCGGCAGCGCCGGTAAATGTTCCCCGCAGTTTCTCATCGATCTGCTGCAAAGAGGCCGTAAATCCCCGCACATGAAGACCATAGACGATCTGCTCTGCCCAGTTTACGGGCGGAAGCGGCTTCTCAGGGGCTCCATCGAAAAGATCGCTGGCCCTGATCGGAGCACAGGTGCACGCCGTCACTTCCTTGATCTCTTCGTCTTCCCGGATCTTCGCTCTGCAGACGGCAAAAGCGTGCGGATCAGGAATCCAGGTTTCACCGCACCTGTAGCGATACACCCATTCTTTGTCATCAAAAGGAGTGAGGATCACGGAACAGACACGACCCAGGCGGTATTCATCTGTAAAAGGAATATAAAACGTCTCTCCGTCAGGAATATGAATCAGCTGAAGGACGCAGTCCATATTTTTTGGAAAAACGGCACTGAAAATAATGCCGCTGCCGTGCGGGCGTACAAAAGGTCTGGACGCATGTGCCGGAAACACTTCTGGAACCTTGATCAAGGTATCGACCTCCTTTTAGAAAATACGCGGTAAAGAATAAGCTGTTCTTATCCTTGCTCCTCCCGGACTTTTGGATTTCCTGCGGACAGGCCGGAAACGGGGCAGGCAAAAAGAGCAAAAGTACATTTTATTTTATCATAAATACGCCTTATAAACAAATCGGCTGCAGAAATCTGGAGGGTGCAGCCGGCCTGTCGGCGGTCCCCTCCAGATAGGTCAGGGTCAGCGCAAGACGGGCTCTGGTCATGGCTACATAAAAAAGACGTCTCTCCTCTTCAATCTGCTCCGGTGTCCACGCTCTTTTGGATGGAAGACTGCCTTCGTTGAGGTCCGGAATGAAGACCCTGTCAAACTCAAGGCCCTTGCAGGCATGCATTGTCAGGACCCTGACTGCCCCGGCTGAGACAGCCGGACCGTTTCCTCTTCGATCATCCTGCGGCTGACGCAGGGACTCATTTCTCTGCTTTTCCAAAAAGGCGATCCATTTGCGAGATGAGACGAAGTTCTTCGACTCCTTCTGTAAAGTATTTAAAAAATCCGGGATCTCTCGGTAGACAGAATGCGCATAATCACGGTATCCCACAGAGTCCAGCAGATAGCGCAGAGAATATTCCGGTGACAGCGTGTTGAGAAGCTCCAGGTCTCCGATCAGATCCTCGACGGCAGAACGATCAAAGCCTGCATGGGCCAGGAGGTCCTCCCGGCCCATGCATCCCGAAGCAGCAAAGCTGCCGGACAGAAAACGCTCCGGCCTGTTCATGATCCGCAGCAGATCTTCGTGAAAGGTGCTTCTCACAGCCGTACTTGTCTGGTCCCGGCATATGCCGCCGGATTCAAGAACAGCGGACGCCCGGTAATAAGCGATCAGATCCTGCAGGACTCTTGTACTGTCCTCTGTCTTTTGCGCAGTCCTTCCGATTCCTTCCGCAAGATAAGGGACTGCCTGTTCCTGAAGTACCTTCAGAAACTGTCCCGCCGCCCCGTGGGTACGAAAGAATACAGCTGTCCTCTCCCTCTCCGCAGGTGTCATCATTTTCAATTCCCCGGCAATAAAATGGTACTGCAGGTTGCGGTCGGAAAAAGGGCGGCAGGAAAAAATCCCCTGCTCTCCTGTACCGGCCCTGAAATCCTTGTCGATCCGGTTCCTGTTGCAGCGGATCTCGGATACAGAGGCCTGCAGGATTCTCTCTCCGCAGCGGTAATTGGTCGTCAGGAAGAGCATACGGTCCTGCGCATCGTCCCTGTCCAGAATATAATCTCTGAGAAAGCGCTGCATCATCAGGGGATCCGCTCCCCTGAATCCGTAGATGGACTGATCGTCATCCCCGACAATAAAGAGGTTGTCCAAAGGCGCGGCCAGAAGACGGAGCACCTCATACTGGCAAGGGCTCACATCCTGAAATTCGTCGACCAGAATCCAGCGAAAGCGTTGCTGCCATAGGGAGAGTACAGCCTGATCTTCCTGCAGCAGTTCTTTACAGCGCAGGATCATGTCGTCAAAATCCAGCCAGCCCCTGCCTCTGAGGTAGTTGTCATAAGTGCTTACCAGCTCAGCAACCCATTCCTGCCTGCAGGAAAGACCGTTCTTGAAGCGGCTGATCAGCAGCTGCAGTTCCTCCGCCGTTGTCTTTTCCGGCAAAAAGCCGGGTTTCAGCCGGCACAAATGGCGCAGATAATCCCGCTTTGCCCCGGCGGCAATCAGAGAAAGGGGCTCTGCGGAGGACTCCTGGAGAATTTTTAAAAAAACGGAATGAAATGTTCCAAATACCGTTTCCGCATGAGCGCAGGAATTTAAAAAGCGCCTGCGCATATGTGCGGCAGCCGCCCTGGAAAAAGTGAGAACCAGTATGGAAGATGGATCTGCATTTCCTGTATCGATCAGATACCGGATGCGCTCCACCAGTACAAAGGTTTTTCCGCTGCCGGGTCCTGCAATAACGGCACAGGGCCCCGCCCCGTGACGGATGGCGGTTTCCTGTGCCGGATCGGCTTTCTGTTCACTAGTGTGTATCATCAGCACCTTTTGAAAAACAGATAAGATCATGAAAGCATGTCAATGGATTTACGGATTCTGGAGAGAGACTCCTCCTTGCCCAGGATCTCAAGGATCTCTGTGGCACCGGCAGGTGTGACGCTCCTGCCGGAGACGGCGATCCGGACAGGCCACAGAACATAGCCGTTCTTGTATCCCTTCTCAGTGATAAATGCCTTGAGGGCTGCAAAGAGATCGTCGTTTGTCCAGGATTCCTGCGCCTCGAGAACCGGCAGTACCTCCCTGAGTACAGGAAGAGCTGTCTCGGCATTTGTCTTCATCTTCTTGTTGCGGTAGAGTTCCGTATCATATTCGGGAAGCTCTTCAAAGAAGGAAACCATGTCCGGAATGTCGGGCCAGATCTCGATACGGGTGCGCACCATCTCGGAAATCTTGCGAAGGTCAAGATCCTTTGTGATGGCTTTTTTGAGCCAGGGCTCTGCCTGCTCATAGAAAACATCGGGATCCATCGCCTTGAGGTATTCTCCGTTCATCCAGCGGAGCTTGGTGTAGTCAAAGACAGAGGGGGAGCGTCCCATGCGGTGGTAGTCAAACTGCTCCACGAGTTCCTCCAGGGAGAAGATTTCGCGGTCGCTGTCGGGAGACCATCCCAGAAGAGCGATGAAGTTGACGACTGCCTCGGATACGAAGCCCTGCTCGATCAGGTCCTCATAAGAGGAGTGTCCGCTCCGCTTGGAGAGCTTATGATGATCCTCGTCGGTGATCAGAGGGCAGTGGATATACTTGGGGATCTCCCAGCCGAAGGCCTCATAGAGGCGGTTATACTTGGGCGTGGAGGAAATATACTCATTGCCGCGGATGACATGGGTGATACCCATAAGATGATCATCGACGACATTGGCGAAGTTATACGTGGGATAGCCGTCGGACTTGATCAGAATCATGTCATCAAGCTCCTTGTTCTCGACCGTCACATCGCCGTAGAGTTCGTCCGTGAAGGTTGTCGTACCTTCCTGAGGATTGTTCTGACGGATGACATAAGGCATGCCTTCGGCGAGATTCTTCTCAATCTCCTCCTTGGACAGATGCAGGCAGTGCTTGTCGTAGATATTGATCTCCTTGCCCTCGATGGTCTGTGTCAGGGTGGACAGACGCTCCGGTGTGCAGAAGCAGTAATATGCCTCGCCCTTTGCGATCAGCTCCTCTGCGTATTTTTTATAAATACCGGCAGCTACACGCTCACTCTGGACATAGGGGCCGACACCGCCGTCCTTGTCGGGACTCTCGTCGGGGATCAGTCTGGTCTCTTCCAGTGTGCGGTTGATTATATCAACGGCACCTTCGACCTGACGGACCTGGTCTGTATCTTCAATGCGGAGGATGAAATCGCCTCCCTCATGTTTTGCGATGAGATAAGCATAAAGCGCTGTGCGCAGGTTTCCGACATGCATGCGGCCTGTAGGGCTGGGTGCGTATCTGGTTCTGATTTTCATAAGTGTGCTCCAATTGTCTATGTAAATGTATGTGCAAAGTTAACAGTATCTTCGATGAATCTCCGATAAAAAAGGCAGCGGAAGAAGGCGGTGTTCTGCTCTCCTTCATTTGCGTTTCTTCATTTGCGCTCCTTTAATTACGTTGCTTCATCGCGTTCTTCATTGCGTTCCTTCATTCATGAGTCCTGCCTCTGTCAGGGCGCAGACCCCTTACTGTACGCCGGTGGACCCGAATCCGCCGCGGTCTTCGCTGTCCAGATGATCGACCTCTTCAAAAATGATATCCGGCTGGCGGCGCTCGATGCGGAACTGGCAGATTCTGTCGTTCACATGGATCTGCGTATCCCGCATGGCAATGACGGGCATTCTCCATAAATCTCCGTCTCCGCAGTAGGCATTGTCGACAACACCGTGGTGGTTGGCCTGGATGATCCCGAAATTCTTGTAAGTGCTGCTGCGAGGAACAATATGGGCCTCATAGCCCTCGGGAAGCTTCATGGCAACACCCAGGCTGATCAGGCGGAAGTCACCTTTTTTGAGTTCTACATCCTCTGCTGCGCGAAGATCGATCCAGTTGGCGCTGTTGGTCGGCGGCTGCAGCTTTTCAATCTTGTCGCTGAGGTAGCGGATCCGGATGGTCTGCGGCGGTTCCTGGCCTAAAGAGGGATCTGCCGGCGGTACCGGGATGGCGGAAGAAGCTGCTGTCCTGGCAGGTCTGCCTGCCGCTTTTGCTGCCGGAAGGGAACTGCGGGCAGTTTTTAATGCCGGATCATTACTGACAACATCGGAGGATACAGCAGCAGGATCGCCTGCAGCGGCTGCATCGTCTCCTGCTCTTGTGAGGCTGATCCATTCGGAAGCCTGTGTAAAAGGCTGCACCGTGTCGTCAAGACTCCAGCCGATCTTGTCGGCGGCGGAAGTTGCAAGCCTGTCGCAACGCTCGTTTTCCGGATGATCGGCATGCCCCTTGACCCAGCGGAAGTTCATCCTGTGGGGGGCGATCGCATCAAGAAGGCGCATCCACAGATCCTGGTTTTTTACCGGTGTTTTGGAGGCTGTGACCCATCCGTTCTTTTTCCAGTTGGTGATCCAGTTCTTTAGAAAGGCATCTACTACATATCTGGAATCCGAATAGATCAGTCCCTCACAGGGTTCTCCTAAACGCCCGATCTCCTCCAGTGCGGCGATGACACCCATGAGTTCCATGCGGTTATTGGTCGTGTGGGGATAGCCGCCGCTGAGTTCTTTCTCGAGGATCCCGCCTTTTTCATTGCGGATCCTGATGACTGCGCCGTACCCGCCCGGTCCGTCCGGATTGCCGCGGGCGGCACCGTCAGTAAAAATAACTACTTTCATATAATTACTCCATGGCTGTGTTCCATGCCCCCTCCTTGAGGAATCTGTCCGCGCGCTCACGTGCCTTCTCAACGATCGCAGGATCATAGCCCAGGGAACCCAGAAGGGCGATGGCATTGCAGGAAGTGGAGGGACCGCTGATCAGTCTGTAGGAAAAGCGGACATCACCGTCTACGATCTCCTCGCTGAAATGGAAGTTATCGTAGACATCGCTCAAAAGTCCTGTCAGTTCCAGATCATGTGTTGCCGCAAAGCAGAGAGTCCCGGACAGGGCAAAACAGCGCAGGATCTCTGCCGACGCAGCGATGCGCTCCACCGTATTGGTCCCCCGCAGCACCTCGTCGATGCAGCACAGAACCGGCGCAGCTGTACCATCCTGCCTTTCCGCAGATGAATCAGACGTATCAGATCTATTCTGCGAAGCCGCGTCAAGGATCCTGCCAAGAGACTTGATCTCCACGATGAAATAGCTCTCTCCGTCCTGCAGGCTGTCCCTGAGGGCCATCGAGGTATAAATACGGTAGCAGCCGCCGCTATAGCTCCCTGCAGGAGCGATCCCGACTGTCTGTGACAGCAGGGCACACAGGGCCGCGGCCTTGAGGAAGGTTGATTTTCCGGAGGCATTGGATCCTGTCAGAAGCACGGGGCGGTCGGCCTCGATACTGTTGGGGACTGCTTCTTCAAGCAGTGGATGATAAAGATCCTGTGCGGAAAATGCGGAGTCCTTTTGCAATACCGGAACTGCATACACCGGCAGGGTCCGTCGCCAGGAAGCAATGCTGATACAGGCGTCGATCCGTCCGGTAATGGTCAGAAGCGCATCGATCTCCTGCTGTCTGCCGCGCATCTGCCCCAGCATATTGTTGAATTTTATCAGATCCAGATGAAAGAGGATCCTCACATATTCCATGATGAACCCGAAGGGATCGGAATCCGCTCCCGCACTGCCAAGGAGCAGGGAAGATCCCCTGCGGAAGGACGAAAAAGCCTTGAGCAGGGCGGGAATCTGCCGGGTCTCCTCCAGAATGGCAGGGCAGTTCTCCTTCTCCAGAGCCTTCGCACAGTCAAGGAGACGCAGGATATAATTAAAAACCTGAAAATAGGGCGCAATGACCGCTTTTTCCTTAAAATACGTGTGCAGATTAAAGGCAAAGACGATCAAAAGCGCGATCAGACCGAATCCCGTGTGCAGGAACATCAGGCCGAAGGCGGCAAAAGGCGCCGCGGCGGCTATATAGTGGGGAAGGTTTCTGCGCTCCCCCAGAGCTGTCGTAAAGTCGATGTAATCGTAGAGTGAATAGCGCCCTGCGTGTCCCAGTTTTGAGAGGATCTCCTGCAGTCCGATCCTGGCGTCAGCGTTGGAATCGTCCGCCATCCAGTCATACTGCTCCTGTGAAAACGCAAGATCCTGTGCCTGAAGAGAGGGTGTCCGCAGAAGATAATACAGATATTCCTCTCCTGAAGCACTGCAGGTGGAATCCATCACACGGAACAGCTGATCCATGTCCAGATCATTCCATGTGATGTCATCGATTTGATGATCCTGTCTGTGATGCAGGTAATACTGCGGGATCTGGGCGTAACGCTCCGGAGACGTCTTTTTGGAGGATGGTCTTCCGAAGCCCTCGCGCAGAGAGCGGATAAGTTTGCTTCTGCTCCTCTTCCGCTCCTGCATACCCAGCATAAGTGTGACAATAATAAAGGCGGCAAGGAGGCCTGCAAAAGACAGGACAGATTGAAATTCTCCCATTTTAATGGTTATGATCTCCTGTTCGGAAAGTGAAAACACTGTCAGTCGGCGATTTTCTCCACAACATGGTCTTTGTCCTTATAGACATGCCATGCAGGAACGACTCCGCGGATCATGGAGAGCGGATAGATGTTGGTATGAGGACCGACAACGCTTCCGGGATTGAGAACAGAATTGCAGCCGACATCCACCCAGTCACCCAGGATCGCGCCGATCTTTCTGAGACCGGTTGCTGTGTGTGTTCCGTCGCAGTGGATCATGATGTTCTTCTTGTCCGCCTTGACGTTGGAGGTGATAGAACCTGCACCCATATGGGCATGGAATCCCAGAACACTGTCGCCGACATAATTGTAGTGGGGAACCTCGACCTTGTTGAAGAGGATCACGTTCTTGAGCTCAGTGGAATTGCCGACGGTCGTTCCCTTGCCGACGATCGCGCTGCCCCGGATGAAGGCACACTGGCGGATGGTCGCATCCTCATCGATGATGCAGGGACCGCCGATGTAGGCGCTGTCAAAAACGGTTGCGGATTTGGCTACCCAGATATCCTCTCCCCTCTGCTCGAACCGGTCTGCCGGAAGTGTGGGGCCGATCTTGCGGATAAAATCGCTGATCATGGGAAGCACTTCCCATGCATAGGTTGTCTGGGTGAAAAGTTCCGCCGCGATGGTCTCATTGAGATCAAAAATCTTATCATTTGTAAAATCTGTAAGCTGCATTTTTTCCTCCTTATCAATACTTCTGGATATGCACAGTTTACACAACACGATCGATTATTTTTTCTTTGTTCCGGAAGCGGATTTCTTCGATTTTTTCGACGAAGTCCTTTTTTTCCTGGTCACGGTTTTTTCAGGATACAATGACGCATCCTGTGAATACAGGGGGACCAGATAGCGGTGGAAATCGGTCTCCTTGATATAATTGGTCCTGCGGGCAATAAAACTGTTGAGCTTATCGGTGTACTCCTCACTCGTGACTGTCCCCTCTGCGACCTGGGTAAGGCCCAGCTCCCAGCTTGCCGTGAGGCGGGGATCCAGAAGCGGCTTCAGAGCACAGCTGCAGGTATCAAAGATCATCTCCCCGGTCTGAGAAGGGGTGATCACCTGTGTCTTATTGTTCAGACGCAGATAATCATTATTAAAGAGCTTTTTCAGGATCTCTGCCCGGGTCGCGCTGGTGCCGATCCCGCTGCCGCGGATCTGCTCACGAAGTTCTTCCTCTTCGATCAGCTGGCCGGCATTTTCCATAGCCAGGATCATACTGCCGGAGGTATAGCGTTTGGGAGGCGCTGTCTCCCCCTCGCGGATAGAGAAGGGACCTGCCTGGAGCTTTGTCCCCTTGCGGGCTGTCTTCAGAAATTCAGGTACTGACGACTCTTCCGAAGTGCTGTCAGCCCCCTGGTCTGCGGCTTCATTTCCCGCTTGTTCTTTTCCCGCGTTTTCTGTCTTCTGCACGATCTGCGCTGTCTGTGCTGTTTCCGCGCTCTCCGGACCATCTTCCGGCCGGCCAGTCCCGGCGTCCTTTTTCCTGAAAAAAGAATAGTCCAGAGCATCCAGATAACCGCATTCCACGCAGGTGCGGAGAGAGGCCGTGAAGGCTTCTGTGCGGATCCGCACGATGAGAGAAACCTTGTCATACACTGCGGGCGGATAAAAGATGGAAATAAAGCGCCTGACGATCAGTTCGTAGACATCCCTGGAGCGTTTGGACAGGGAAGGCAGAGCCTTCAGTCCCTCTCCGGTCGGGATGATGGCGTAATGGTCCGTCACCGCCTTATCGTTGGTATAACGGGTCTTGCCGATCTTTTTCCAGGATCCGCTCTCCAGGACCGGAACAAGAAGATCGCGGTACATAGGGATCGTGGAAATCCCGCGCAGGTTTTTGCCGATCTCCTTTGCAACTGCCGTCGTGAGGACACGGGCGTCCGTACGGGGGTAGGTTGTGAGCTTCTTCTCATAGAGTTCCTGGGCTATAGCCAGGGTCTGGTCGGGACTGATCTTGAAAAAGCGCGAACAGTCATTCTGGAGCTCGGCCAGATTATAGAGAAGAGGCGGATTCTTTTTTTCCTTTTTGCGCTGGATCTTGTCCAGAACAGCAGGGACGCGGCTTGCGGCAGCCTCGCCAAAAAGAGCCGGCGGCACACTGCTTTGGTTTCGTACCCGGGGGGAAAGCTGATCTGCGGGCATCTCTTTTACGGACTGCGGCTGTCGGGAAAGCTGCCCTTCAGACATCTCATTTCCGGAAATCACTTTTCCGGACTGCTGCGGCTGCGGGGAAAGCTGTGAAGTTCCCGCACTGCCTGACGGGGCCTGAGCCGGAATTGCTGAAGACCTTCCGTCTGGACCGGCAGATCCTTTTTTTGCAAAAATATCCGCCTCTGCCTTCCCTGCAAGATAAAGGATCATTTTCTCCGCGTCTTCTCTCAGCAAAAAACCGGTATCCTTGTAAAGACGCTGCGATCCGTAACAGATACTCTGCTCATCCACCTGCCACTGGGCGGTAAAAGAGGGAGAGCCTTCCGGCGCGCCGGCCTGGGAAATCACGGCCTGAATACGGAAAAAAGGTGTTTTAACAAAGGAGCGGATCTCTCGCTCGCGTCTGACGACCATGCCCAGGACACAGGTCATAACGCGGCCTACCGCGATCGTCGTGTGGTCTGTCCCCAGCGCCCGGCTCATGGCGTCACTGTAGCGCAGAGTCAGGGCGCGGGAGAAATTGATGCCCATCAGATAATCTTCCTGCGCGCGCAGATAGGCTGCCGCGCCCAGGTTATTATAAGCCGAGGATGGCTTTGCCTCGCGGATGCCGCGGAGAATCTCCGCTTCTGTCTGCGAATCGATCCAGACGCGGAGCTCTTTTTTGCCCTTCACGCCTGCCTGAGCGGCAACAAGGCGGTAAATGTATTCACCCTCGCGTCCGGAGTCGGTGCAGATATAGATGGTGCCGACCTGCGGGTCAGTCAGGATACGTTTGACGATCCCGAACTGTTTTTTGACGCCGTCGATCACCTGATATTTATATTTGGATGGAATAAAAGGAATGGTCGCCATGGACCACTTTTTGAGAGCCGCGTCGTAGGCATCCGGGTAGGACATGGAAACGAGGTGTCCCACACACCAGGTGACGATCGTATCATCCGCCTCCATATATCCATCCGAGTTACGGAAATTTTTTCCGAGGGCGGCGGCAAATGCGCGCGCGACACTCGGTTTTTCCGCAATATAGACTGTCTTCGTATCGCACCTCCCCTTAAGACTGAAATGGTCTGCTTGGCGGAATCATTTCCTGTTGATATAGCCCGTGGCCTTGAGGAGCTCCGCGCAGAGAACGCCGCCGCCTGCCGCGCCGCGGATGGTGTTGTGGGAAAGACCCACGAATTTCCAGTCAAAGAGGGTGTCGGGGCGGAGTCTGCCGATGGAGACACCGAAGCCGCGCTCGTAGTTGACATCCAGCTGGACCTGGGGACGGTTGTCCTCTTCGAGGTACTGAATGAAGTTTTCGGGAGCGCTGGGAAGCTGCAGTTCCTGGGGAAGTCCACGGAAAGCACGGAGCTTCTCGATGAGTTCCTCTTTGTCTGCCTTCTTTCTGAAATTGACGAATGCAGTGGCGGTGTGGCCGTAGAGGACAGGCACACGGATGCACTGACTGGTGATGGTGAGATTGTCTGCGGGAACGATCACACCGTTTTCGATCCTGCCGAAGACTCGAAGGGGCTCGCGTTCGCTCTTCTCTTCCTCTCCGCCGATATAAGGGATAATGTTGCCGTTCATCTCGGGCCAGTCGCGGAAAGTCTTGCCTGCGCCGGAGATTGCCTGGTAGGTAGAGACCAGAGCCTGGTAGGGCTCGAATTCCTTCCATGCGGCAAGCGCGGGGGTATAGCTCTGGATGGAGCAGTTGGGCTTGACAGCGATGAAGCCCCGGCTGGTCCCGAGACGCTTTTTCTGGAATTCGATGACTCCGGAATGCTCAGGGTTGATCTCCGGAATGATCATAGGGACATCGGGTGTCCAGCGGTGGGCGCTGTTATTGGAAACAACAGGAGTCTCGGTCTTCGCGTATTCTTCCTCAATAGCCTTGATCTCGTCCTTGGACATGTCGACAGCGCTGAAGCAGAAATCAACTTCTGATGCCACAGCATCAACATCCTTGACGTTCTTGACGACGATATTGCGGACCGCCTCGGGCATGGGGACCTCAAGCTTCCAGCGTCCCTCGACACACTCGCCGTATGTCTTTCCGGCGCTGCGGGGGCTGGCTGCAATGGTTGTGACCTCAAACCAGGGATGATCTGCAAGAAGGGCAATAAATCTCTGTCCGACCATACCTGTGCCGCCGAGGATACCTACGCGTAATTTTTCACTCATTTCTTCGTTCTCCTTATGACATTCTTATTTATGACATTAAAGTAAATCTATGAAAAGCTGTCCATAAAACGGATATTCGATAATAATAACACAGACAGTCCCTGACCGTCTCGTAAATTATGACAGAAAAACAATTATTTCCAAGCTTATTTCTGAGCCTCAAGCCATCTGCGGCAAGCGGCAATCTCTTCTGCCATGGCTGCTTCTCCGGGGGCACCTGCAGTCAGTCTGCGGTTGACACAGGCACGCAGTGAGACAGCTTCAAAGACGTCCTCATCAAACTGACCGGAAAATTCCCGCAGTTCCCCGAGGCTCAGTTCTTCAATTCCCTTGCCTGCATCGATGCAGTAGAGGACCAGGCGGCCGATAATGCCGTGGGCGTCGCGGAAGGGAACCCCCTTGCCGACCAGGTAATCTGCCGCATCCGTCGCATTGGTGAAACCGCGCATGGCACTCTTTTCCATGACATCTTTGTTGAATTTCATGGTACTCAGCATACCGGCAAAGAGCGGGATGCAGGCCATGGCGGTATCGATGGCGTCAAAAGCGGGTTCCTTGTCTTCCTGCATATCCTTGTTGTAGGCAAGAGGCAGACCCTTCATGGCGGTCAGAAGAGACATCAGATCACCGTAGACGCGGCCGACCTTGCCTCTTACAAGCTCGCAGATATCGGGATTTTTCTTCTGCGGCATAATACTGCTGCCGGTGGAAAAAGCGTCGTCCATCTCCACAAAGCGGTACTCATTGGAATTCCAGATGATGAGTTCCTCGGAAAAACGGGACAGATGCATCATCAGGATGGAGAGATCCGACAGAAACTCCAGCAGGTAATCGCGGTCGGAAACACTGTCCATGGAGTTGCGCGTCGCGCAGTCGAAGCCGAGTTCCGCCGCGACAAAAGCCCGGTCAAGGGGATAGGTGGTACCTGCCATGGCCCCCGCTCCGAGCGGGCATTCATTCATGCGCACGCGGCAGTCCGCAAACCTTGTGCAGTCCCTGCGCAGCATTTCAAAATAGGCACCCAGGTGATGCGCCAGTGTGGTGGGCTGGGCCTTCTGCAGATGGGTAAAGCCCGGCATAAAGGTGTCGGTATTCTTTTCCATCAGGTCCAGGATCACATCCAGAAGATGAAGAGTCTCCCTGCGAACTTCATCCACTGCATTTCTTGTATAAAGGCGCATATCCAGAGCGACCTGGTCATTGCGGCTTCTGCCTGTGTGCAGGCGCTTTCCGGCGTCACCGATCCGGTCGATGAGATTCGCCTCCACAAAGCTGTGAATATCTTCATACTCCGCAGTGATCTCCATCCTGTCGCTCTCGATGTCCGCGAGGATTCCCTGCAGCCCCTTCTCGATCGCTTGGCAGTCCTCTGCCGTCAGGATACCCTGTCTGCCCAGCATCCTGGCGTGGACCATGCTGCCCTGAATATCCTGCCTGTATAGACGCTTGTCAAATCCGATCGAGTCATTGAATGCCTTCACCGCCTCATCTGTCTGTTTCGTAAATCTGCCGCCCCATAACTGCGCCATACCTGATCTCCTTTATATGAAATAATTTTTCGGCAATCTTCTGCTTTGATTGCAATTTCTTATCTGTTAAAAAATATGCGCGGACATGCTCTACCGCTCTTCGGTCATGCATATCCGCGCAAGAAAGAGCTGGAAAAGGGACTCGAACCCTCGACCTACTGATTACGAATCAGTTGCGCTACCGACTGCGCTATTCCAGCATACCATACACACGCCGCCCTTTTCGGCAGGCGACTAACTTATTATATAGACTCAAAGTTCATTTGGCAAGAAAAATTTTTAATAAAACCGCAGTACAGCGCCGCTGACAGCACTGCCTTACACACACTGTCACAGCACTTCATAAAAAAGCTTTTCCCTAAATGTGTCATTTTACGATACAATATATAAGGATAAAAAGATAAAAGAGGAATTGAGCAGTATACCGTGTTGGCGTAAAAGTATTTCGGGAGTAAAAAATGACACAGAAGAAGACGCGCAGAGCAAAAAGGCGCGTAAAGCTGACGCCGGTCAGCAGCTATCATTACTTTAGACTGGTCTACCGGTCAGTGCTCCTGCTGGCAGTCCTTGTTTTCTATATTCGATACCGGCTGAACATGGGAGGGTCCGGAATTGAGATCACCAGGCTGCTGGAGGGCAGGCCTGTGATTCTAGGAATACTGTGGCTGGTTTTTGCTGTGGAAATGGTCCTGCGCTTTTTCCCGGCAAAGCTGGAAAGCCCGGGAAGCCAGAAGCAGTTTGCCCGAAACTATATCCGCACCGGCGAGACGAACATAGAGATACCGGACAACAACGCAGCTATGCTGGTCGCCCTCATCTGGATCTGTTTCAATGTTTTTTTCGGGGCTCTGCATATGTCCGGTATATTTGATGACGGGATTATGATCATCATAAGCTGTATCTATTCCGTCTGCGATATGATCTGCATCCTGTTTTTCTGTCCCTTTCAGACCTGGTTTCTGAAAAACAAGTGCTGCAGCTCCTGCCGCATTTACAACTGGGACTATGCCATGATTTTTACACCCATGTTCTTCGTCCGCAAAACCTATTCATGGACACTTCTGGCCATGTCTCTCATCCTGATGCTCCGCTGGGAGATCACCTTTTTCCTGCATCCGGAACGCTTTTCACCTGTGACAAACGGCTATCTACATTGCAAAAACTGCTCGGAGAAACTCTGTACCCACAAAAGGCAGCTCGGACGTTTATGGAAAGAAATCGAAAGACATACTGCAAAACGGCTGAAACGGCTGAAAGGATAGTATATTTCATCGGGGGGCCGCAATAAGCGCATAAGCCTGTATACCTGCTCCTGCGTGCTTTTTTGTACTGCCGTCGTACTTGTACCCGGTGTTTTTGACAAATCATCACAGGAGCCTATAATTATCATTATGAACATGTTTAATTATCATACTTGCGGCCATGGGCAAGTGCCCGCAAACATGTATGAATAAACTTCGCATGATAAAAAACATTGCATACTTTCCTCCGGCGTTCCCTTAAACCGCGAGGAGGATGCTGAATACATCCAGGCATTTGAGACACAGATACATATGCAGAAAGGAGCCTGTTTTATGAATCAATATATCCTCAGCTGCTGCTCCACAGCAGACCTGACTCTTGAACACTTTCAGAAAATAGATGTCCGGTATATCTGCTTTCATTACTCGCTTGACGGGAAAGAATATCCGGATGATCTCGGTCAGTCCATTCCCTTTTCAGAATTCTATGCCAGAATGGCCGCAGGAGCTGCCACGGCTACCTCTCAGGTAAATGTCCAGGAATACTGCGATTATTTTGAAGGATTTTTAAAAGAAGGTCTGGATATCCTTCATGTCTGTCTTTCTTCAGGAATAAGCGGATCTCTAAATTCCGCCAACGCCGCACGGGATCTGCTCAAGGATCAATATCCTGACCGGAAGATCTATATTGCTGACTCCCTGGGGGCTTCTTCAGGTTACGGTCTGCTGATGGATACTCTCGCGCAGAAAAAAGCCGATGGCATGGAGATAGAGAGTCTGTTCAACTGGACCTTAAAAAACCGCCTGCGCGTGCACCACTGGTTCTTTTCCACGGATCTCACTTTCTATATCCGCGGCGGACGTATTTCAAAGACCTCAGGCATGATCGGCAGTCTCCTCAATATCTGCCCTCTCCTCAACATGGACAATCTGGGCCGTCTCATCCCCAGGTATAAGATCCGCACAAAGAAAAAAGTCATCCGCACCATCGTGGACAAAATGGAAGAAAACGCAGAAGGCGGCACACAGTACAGCGGGAAATGCTACATCTCGCAGTCTGCCTGTATCGAAGATGCCAGAGAGGTGGCCCGCCTTGTCGAGGAACGTTTCCCCAATCTGAACGGCAGAGTCGAGATCAATGACATAGGAACAACTATAGGAAGCCACACCGGTCCCGGCACTGTGGCACTCTTCTTCTGGGGAGGAGAACGAACCGAATAAAACTGCAATACAATGCTGTATAGTATTATGTCAATCATCGCGGATTTCGCATGTGTGCACCCGGCTTCGCACCGAAGTATTGTTCAGCAGCGCATTATAATTTAAATAGAAAAGGAGCAGCAGAGAGTTTAAAATGATCGGCTCTCTGCTGCCCTTTTATTCTTCATCATTTTCTAAGCATTTCCAAAGCTTCTTTCCCTTCCCTGATGAGATCCTCAACAGAATATGCCGGATACTGTGTAATGGTATCATCCTCCCTGGTAATGATCCGATCCTGTGTCACTGTCTCGAGAAAAGGAATGTCATACCGGATTTCCCAATGAACGGGATCCAGGCAGAAACCGGCTTTTCCCGCCACAAAAAGACCGTCATCATCTTCAAACACAAAGCCGGAATAGGTGTCGTCCAACCTGTGATCCCTGCCTGCTGCTCTATAAAAAACCTGTTCTCCGGTGGAGACATCAAAGATAGAAAATCCCAGAATATCCCATACAGCAAGAAAACTGTCATCCATGATGAAGGACATTTTCTGTATGTTTTCATGATTGATATCGACCTTGCAGGTCATTATGAACTCTTTGGAATCCATGTCATAAATGCGCACCGCATTGTCCGCCCCTCCAATCGCGAAAAGCTGTTCCGAGTCAGCCGGGTATGGCATCACATCCGCTTCAGTCCCGTCCGGCAGCATGACCTTTTCCCATTTACCGGTCTTGAGCGAATAAACCATCAGATAATCGACATTACGAAGCCCATATCTTGATTTTTCCTCTTCTGTGCACCTGACAAAAAGAAGGCCGTTGTCTCCCGAAACAATCTCATCATAAGAATAGTACTGTCGGTCATCTCCCTTAAAGTCAGCCGAATATTCAAGCACCCGGTGTTCGAGGACATTGGACCCATTGTCAAGCAGGCTGACTTTATGTTCTTTTCCATGGAAAACCCAGTGGATCGTCTCTCCGTCCCAGTCAGTGCCGTTATCGAGTTTCCATCCGTCTTCTGCCGCATAATACGTTTGCTGACAGCTTTCTCTTATAAACTGTCCGTTTTCAGGAATAATCCGGGAAGGATCATTCCATACCGCAGAAGGCCCCGTTTTCTGCAGAGTTTCCGTTTCCAGATCATAAGTATGTCTTCTGAAAAACAGAGTCTTTCCGTCGGCGGATATATCCTGCAGCGAAATATCTTCTTTAGGAATTACAAAAGAAGACCTTTTTTTGACTTTCATGTCAGAAAGATCTATGACAACAGCTTCCATCTGTCTGGTGAATTCATCGCTGTTTACGAGTGTCAGGGGATACAATGCGAGCAGGGACTTTCCATCAGGCATGACGTGGAGAAGATCTCCTGTCTGCTCTTCACGCGCAGCCAGATTATCGCACATTCCCTTCTCTGTCAGGGATCTGCCGTCTGTGTCTCCGGTCAGGCTCACGACATAGGCATTTCTTCTGCTGTCCGCCTGCAGGAGGCAGAATGCGTCCTGATAAGCTTGCTGACAGCCTGATTCGCTGAGCAGTGTTCCATCGTCCATTCTATAGGGACTCTTTTTTCCGGCACCGCAGGCCATACGAAGGCTCTTATCCAGAAGCTGCTCCTTTTTGACATGAGCATATTGATCCATATATTCCGCGCTTCCGTCTTCATACAGGACAAATAAGGAAAAAGGATCATCCTCAATTCTGCAGAACAGTATATTGCTGCTCTTAAAAGATGTTGTTAATGTGTACTCCTCTCTGGTAATAAACGGAATGGTCTGATGTACTTCGTCTTCATCTGGTAAATTCAATGTGATCAGTTCACTGCCGTACAGGATCATGATCCTGTGATCGGGCAGAAGATGCAGGACAGGAACTGCCGCGGCGGGATAAATGACTTCATCCGATATGCAGCTGAGAGACATTTCATATTGTTCAAAATGACTCCATGTGCTGTTTTCGTCCTCTAAAAAACCGGTGATCAGTCTGGTCCCGTCATTCCCGTAATCCGGCAGATCAAAACAGAAAAACAGGCCTCCGCATGCAGTTGTGCTCATTTCGGCAGGAACATAGATCACACTATATGGAACATGATCGTCCCAGTCTGTGTCCATGTCTGTTGTTTTTTTATCAACAGGAATGCTGACAGGCTTCAGGCATGTCCCGTCAGAAATATCAATCCGGTCCAGCACCAGATCTGTATATTCATATACACCATGTACCTTACGTAGAAGCAGGAAGCGGATACCAGCGTCAGGATAACAGACAAATTTGCCGTTATGCAAAGGACAATAGTCGCCGATCCCGCAGTCCAGAACAGTCTCGACAGGAGGGGCTGTCTGGTCCCCTGTGCGCAGATCAATTCGCGAAAAACGAATGGTCCTGTCCTCCATTCCGGCAAAGATCAGTTCCCGGTCCTGGATCAGATAATTTTCGCAGAGAACATTCTTTTCCCATATACACTGTCCTTCCTCTAAAGAAAAGGCCGCAATATGTTCATTCCCGATCAGCAGTACACTGCTTTCTTCCTCCAGGATCTGAATAGAATGATCATTGGGTCTGCCGATCCTTTTCCACAATTTTTCCCCGGTCCTGCCATCATAGCAATGGAGTGCAGACGATTTGTCCAGGACCGTCAGGAAGTCTCCATTCGGGGAGACTGCTATGCGAAGGGCTTCATCCGGAAGCTCTACAGCGCAGGTCACCTGAAAAGTCGGTGAATGAAAAGTCCGCAGGGATGATGCCAGAGCATGTATTGCCTCTGTAGTGACAGGCAGGTCCTCCGTATCCGAGGTGAGTGCCCGGAGAGCTGCCTGCAAAGCTTCGTACCTGTTTCCATTCTGTCTCGCGTTCTCACTGATTCTGACCTGGGAAGCTGAGTTCTGCTCGAGCAGCTGTTTGTGCTGCTGTGACAGCCGCGCGAGTATATGGGCGTTGTAAGCCGCAAACAAAAAAGCAAGGACGCAGGCCGCGGACAGCCCGATCAATATGCCCCATCTGCGCTGCCTTCTTTTTTCTCTGTCAAATTTCTCATGAAAGACCGCACTCTGTTCAGACAGGTACTCTTCAAGGATCTGGTGAGGAACGCGGAAGTGTCCCTCTTCATCCCTGACAAGGAGGCCCAGACACCGCCACAGAAGTTCCAGCACCGCCTGGCCATACCATTCATCGGCACTGTTCGTACCGAGACGGAGTTGTGCTGTGCTGCCGATCCATTCCGGATAGATGACTGTGAGTACTCGCCGTGAGAATTCTCTGTAGCACTCTTCAGTCACACGCAGTAAATCCTGCGGCGCCAGCGCCTGCTGCTTTTCAGCGGCCAGCGCGGCAATCTCCGGAAGCAGGTATCTCACTGCGGCATCAACCCCCATAAAGGAATTCTGATCCGCGGGAAGGTCTCTCCTCTCTTTTTCCAATATTGCGTCAAAATAGTCTTTGAGCAGCTCTTCTCTGCTCCCGAGTCTGAGCTGTCTCTCTCCGTTCCGGACAGTCCTTATATACATGGACAAAAGCATGGGAAAGCTGAGCAGGTCAAAAACCTCCATGTTTTCCGGAGGCAGGATTCCTTCCTCTGCCAGTATCTTTCTGACTTCCGCCTGTTCCAGACGGCAGAGGACGAGCCTGCGGAAAATGCTGTCCCCCGGGTCACTCCTGCCGGTGAGGACGATCTGTACCCCGGCAAATCCGGAGAGAGTGTGGATTTCCTCCAGAAGAGGTCCGGTATCGCCGGATGCCTCATTGAGGCCGTCCAGAAGGAGCAAAAAGGCAGGAGACGCAGGCATAGGCCTGTCCAGGAGCTGCTTGAGTTCCCTGCGGGCGCTTTCCATACTGTCGGTGTGCTGCTTGAATTTCAGACTCTGCAGAAGATAGTCGCAGATGTAGTGGGGATTCCTGTCACGATATCCATACAGGGATATGTAGTATACAGCTGTTGAACCGGCTGTATAGCTATTCTGCTGCACACAGGAAAGTCTGAACAGAGCGGTGGTCTTGCCCATGCCGCCTCCGCCCAGCAGAAGAACAGGCGCATGTGATGCCCCCTGCAATCCGGCAGCTGCCGGTAACCCTGCAGTTTCCTGCGGGTCATCTGATGTCCAGAGGTCCTGCAGGAGTGAAATCCTCTTGCCGTCATCTGTCTCCGCGTAAAGAGGATAAATCTTTTTTTCATCCAGAATATAATTCAGGGCTGTGTTTTCCTGTAAAGCTTTCCGGATCTGTTTTCTTCCGTTCTCCCATAATGCCCAATGCGTAATACCCCTGCCTATGATCCTGTCCTCCAGTTCGGTCAGGTCTGCCATCATTTGTGAAGCTCTGTGATAGCGCCTGCGGGGTGTGACTGCAAGTCCCTTTCGAAGAATGCGGCGAAGCATGGAGAGAGCACTCTCGGGACATCCTTCGAGCAGTCCCGGGTTTTCTTCGGTGACATTGATCGGGGCATTGCCGATCATCTGCAGAGGGGTAAGCTTTCTGCCGGCAAGGCAGCGGTAGAATACCGCGGCGACGGAGTACAGATCTGTCCATTCTCTGATTTCGGAAATGCGCCCCATATGGACCTCCGGGGCAGTGTATCCTTCTTTTGTGCTGAAATAGACAGCACGGTGCCGGCGGATCTCCTGCAGGGTGTGGACACTGTTGTAGTCGATCAGAGTCACGCGTTCTTTATCTCCCCCGCCGATCAGAAGGATGTTGTCCGGGCTGATATCCAGATGAAGATATCCGGCCTCATGGAAAGACTGCAGGACACTGAGCGCCCCTTTCACGATCCGGATGATCCGCAGCAGTTCTCCGGTCTTATTTCCCGATACCATTGAATTTTTTTCCGGCGCCGGCTCGAAATGCTTCAGGTCCCTGTCCAGGGTTCGTCCGCCTGAAAACCCCAGCAGGCTGTACAGCGTATTATTATATTCAAAGGTATTGATATTTACATCGATGTCCGAAGGAAAAGTTCCCGCCAGACGGATATGTACTTCATTGCCTCGCTCAAACGTCATTTTATTAAAATCATAGAGCTGCTGCGAAAACGGTTCTATTTGCAGACTGCCTTTCACGGATCTGCTGATCCCGCCTTCGGGGTCATAGGGATAGAGTTCCCTGATCAGCACAAGATGAGAAAGAGAAGGATTCTGACTGTCTCTGTAGCTGCCTGTGTAAGCGATCACATTGGATCCCTTTCCGACGCAGGAGCCGATGACACACTCCATCCCCGGGAAGTGCAGAATACTGTTTTTCTCTAAGGCGATTCTTTGATCCATGGCAGATATCCTTCTATTTACAACACAAGTGCAGGATGCTGTTTTTCTCTGCACTCCCTTTTCAGATGTTTCTATTCGTGTATTATTGCATATTTCTAAGTATTTCTATATATTTCTGTATACTTAATGTATCTATATACTATTCTACATCAATAAATCCGACTGAAGCCGGATTTCTCTGACGTGTTTTTGCTGATAATGACATATGCCGTGCGAGGAAATATCAGCCTTGCAGAGGGCACAGACAGATCGGGCAGAGGCGATACCGCCTCTGCCCTGTTTTTAATCTGTTTTATCTGTATTATCATTTATTATTATAGACAATATCCCAGAATGCAAAATCACTGTCTGGCACGTAATCATACCGGCAGATCGTCCCGTCGGAAAATCTCACCTTCCTTACGGCTACATAGACCCTGCTGATCCTGGATCTGTCGGGAAGGGAGATATAGTCACTTTTCACAGTGGCTCCGGGAGCAACTGTCCTGTGTGTGGTATAAGTGTAGACCGTGGACTCGCCGTAGATTTTGCTTCCCCACACGTCCACCGCATAAAAGATGAGTTCGAAATCCGTCACCGTTTTGGTGCGGGAGGTGTTGAGGACCTCCAGCCTCATATTCAGATACTGGGGATAGGAATTATCATAATTCCATTCTCCGTGACTGTTTTCAGGGATTATTACGGGAATATCCGACTCACTGTATTGAGGCACTGTGGATGATGTCTGCAGATAATTGCGATTGACATATCCCGTCCTGCTGAGCGACGGAGCGTAGACGATCCAGTATTCCGAATCCGAATTATCGAGAATATAGACCATCTCGCCCGTGTACAGCTTCCCGATCTCATTCGACTTGTCATAGGCCTTTTTTGACCGCAGAGCCAGGTATCCGGTCTCAACCTTTACATACCTGTAGTCAAAGCTGCGTATGGTATTGTAGTTCAGATAATGACAGTTAACATAGCCATGCATTTTATGCTTGGGTGAGTAAACATAGATATAGTCGCTGTCATCGTTTTCGGAGGGGCAGCTGATCACAATATCGCCGTTATAGAGCTTGGCGATTATGTTTTTGTCATCATATTTCTTTGCCGTCCGAAGTGCCAGAAATCCTGTCTCCACCTCGACCTCATACTCGGAAAATCTGACATTAAAGGCATGAACCTTGTGAGGCATATGGATCAGTACTTCTGTAAAAAAGACGATCCCGATCAGGAAGCGGATCAGAGTAATATTGACTCTTCTGTTATTTCCAGTGCTTTTTCTCATCATTGTCCTCCCCTTTTTGCTTTCACAGATATAGTATTCACGACCTGATCCATACAAAATAGCGATCAGGGCGAAAGAGGTTTGCAATCTGTTTCCTTTCCAGGAAATAAATAGAAAGAGCCGATGAGCGCTTCGTTACTCACCGGCTCCTGATTATATTTTAAGATAATATAGACAGAAAAACAAATATTCTTTTTGTGAATGACCCGTTCATTTGTCTCTGAGTACAGACCCGCCTGAAACGCGAGGTGTTTTGAGCGCCTTTATTCTTCTCTCATTGTGTGTCGATCAATGTGTATCGATCAATGTGTATCGATCAGATCAGGTGGATAAAGAGTCCGCTGAGGAGTTTGGGCTCAAACCAGGTGGATTTGGGCGGCATGAGGCGGCCGGCATCGGCCACGTCAAAGAGTTCTCCCAGGGATGTGGGGTGCATGAGGAAGGAAACGCCTTTCCGGGCATCCGCCTTCTCTTCAAGTTCCTTTGTGCCGCGGATTCCGCCGACAAACTCGATCCGGGAATCTGTCTTGGGATCGCCGATTCCCAGCACCGGGCCGAGAAGGCGGTCCTGCAGGATGGAAACATCGAGACCGGCGACAGGATCATCCGATTTGAATTCCGGACGAATCATCAGCAGATACCAGTGACCGTCCATATACATGCCGATCTGGCCCTTTGCCGCGGGGACAGGTGCTTTTGTATCGTCTTCGGGACGAATCACCCGGCAAACCTCTTCTGTCTTTTTCAGGAATTCCTCCAGAGA
Organism: uncultured Lachnospiraceae bacterium; assembly: GCA_900318375.1. Lineage (GTDB taxonomy): Bacteria > Bacillota > Clostridia > Lachnospirales > Lachnospiraceae > CAG-791. The sequence goes on along the minus strand of ONKG01000011.1, from coordinate 30,191 downwards.
AAGGCCGTTCAGGTCATGTACGTTGCGGTTGTAATCCATGATCTTGAGCTCGTTCTCGGGGAACAGGACGGAGAGGAAAAAGTTGAACTCCTCTTCTCCCGTATATCCCGGATTCTTTTCTCTGCGCATCTTGCCGACACGGACAGCGGAGGCGCAGCGGTGATGACCGTCCGCGATATATATGCTGTCGATCCCCGCAAAAGCACGGCGGATAACATTGCAGTCCCCGGGGTCGGAAATGACCCAGACGCGGTTGCGGATATTTCCGTCCGATATGAAATCACAGGCGGGTGAGCCGGCAGCCGCTTTGGCAACTACTGCGTCAATGGCGTCGTTCTGGCGATAGCAAAGGAAGATCGGGCCGGTCTGGGCGCTGCAGGCGTCTACGTGGCAGATTCTGTCCTTTTCCTTGTCCGCGCGGGTATTCTCGTGTTTTTTGATCACGCCGGTATCGTAATCATCGATGGAAGCACAGGCGGCAATGCCGGTCTGCGTTCGTCCGTCCATAGTCTGTGCATAAACATAATAACAGGGCGTACTGTCCTGTACGAAGCGTCCCCGGCGGATCCAGTCCTCGAGCAGCTCATGTGCATGCTGGTAGACTTTTTCGTCATAGATATCCATATCTGCAGGCATCGTTGTCTCGGCCCGGTCGATGGCGAGAAATGATCCCGGGTGCGCCGCCACATATTCGCGGGCTTCGGCGCGGGAATACACGTCATAGGGGAGCGCGGCAATCTCGGATTCCAGTCCGGCTGCGGGCCTGCAGGCGCAAAAAGGTCGAATGTCAGCCATGTATGTTAAAAAATCCTCCAAAATGTGAAGAACGGTTCCCGGTGATTTTACGGACCGGGAACCGTCATATCTGCTTATATATGATACTTCAATATGTTCAATTTGTCTCAAAACCGGGACGGGGAGCTTGCTTACCGGACAGGTTTGAGACAAATTCCGGTGAAGGCCTGGGGGCGGAGCCCCCCGGACTTTCCACAGCGGGCAATGCCGTGCATTGCGAGCCGGGGAAAGCTGAATAGTTACCGTATTTTACCCATTCCCATAAAGGGAATCAATTCGGACTTTTTTATTTGACCACGCGGACGCGGTATACACCGTCAACTTTGGCGAGTTGGTCAAGAACAGCATTGGAAGCCCTGGTATCGGTGTCGATCAGGGTATAAGCGACCTCACCGCGTGACTTGTTGGACATCTCTGCGATGTTGACAGCCTCGGCGCCCATGATCCTGGTGAAGTTTGTGATCATATTGGCCTGGTTCTTGTGGAAGATGCCGATCCTGCCGACGCTCTGGCAGACGCCCATATTGCATCTTGGATAGTTGACGCTGTTGGTGATATTGCCGTTCTCAAGATAATCCCTGAGTTCATTGACAGCCATTTTGGCACAATTGATCTCGGATTCCTCCGTGGAAGCGCCCAGGTGGGGTGTTGTGATGCATCCCCGCTTGCCGGCGACCGTCGGATTGGGGAAATCGGAGACATAGCGGCGGACCTTGCCTTCGTCGATCGCCTCGACGACGGCTTTCTCGTCAACAAGAAGGTCGCGAGCCATGTTGATGATGACGACTCCGTTCTTCATCTGGCTGATGGCATCCGCGTTGATCATTCCGCGTGTGGAATCCAGAAGCGGTACGTGGATAGTGATGTAATCACACATTGAATAGATATCTTCGATCCGGATCACATGAGTGATCTTGCGGCTGAGATGCCAGGCGGAATCAACAGAGACATAGGGATCATATCCGTAGACATCCATTCCCAGATTGACAGCCGCATTGGCAACACGGACACCGATGGCGCCCAGGCCGATAATACCGATCTTTTTTCCCTCGAGCTCGATGCCGGCAAACTGTTTCTTTTCCTTCTCCGCTGTTTTTGCGATATCGGGATTGTTCCAGTTGGCGCGGACCCAGTCGACACCCTCTACGATATCACGGGAAGCCAGCAGCATACCCGCAAAAACAAGCTCCTTGACGCCGTTGGCGTTGGCACCGGGTGTGTTGAAAACCACGATTCCCTTTTCCGCACAGCGCTTGAGCGGAATGTTGTTGACACCTGCGCCTGCGCGCGCGATCGCAAGCAGATTGTCTGAGAACTCCATGTCATGCATGGCCGCGCTGCGGACCAGAATGCCCTGCGCGTCGTCGATCTCGTCCACCTGCTCATATTTGGAAGTGAAATTCTTGAGTCCGATAGGGGAAATATTGTTAAGGCAGTGAAATTTATACATTTTGATTCTCGCTATATCTTATTGATGGTTCATTCTGCAGGGTGTTTGGCTTCAAAATCTTTCATGAATGCGACGAGCTTTTCGACACCTTCGTAAGGCATTGCGTTGTAGATGCTGGCACGCATACCGCCGACGCTGCGGTGGCCTTTCAGGCTCACCAGACCTTCTGCCTCAGCCTCTTTGACAAACTGTGCTTCCAGTTCCTTGTCGCCGATGACAAAGGGAACATTCATCAGGGACCGGTCCTCTTTGCGGACAGTGCCCTTGAAAAGCTTACTCTCATCAAGATAATCATAGAGGAGCTTTGCCTTCTTCTCATTGCGTTCTTTCATGACTTCAAGGCCGCCCATCTTCTTGATCCACTTGAAGACCTTTCCGCAGATATAGATGCCGTATGCGGGAGGAGTATTGAAGAGGGAATCGTTGTCAGCCTGGGTCTTCCACTTGAGCATGGTGGGAGTCCCCGGAACCACGTCGTCGCGGATCAGGTCTTCGCGGATGATGGCGATCACGACACCGGCGGGGCCGATGTTCTTCTGGACGCCGCCGTACATCACCGCGTATTTGGATACATCAACAGGCTCGGAGAGGAAGCAGGAGGATACATCTGCCACGAGGTCATGCCCCTTGGTGTCGGGCAGCTCATGGAACTTTGTTCCGTAAATGGTGTTGTTCTCGCAGATATAGACATAATCCGCCTCTTCGGGAATGTCCAGATCAGAGCAGTCCGGAATATAGCTGAAGGTCTTGTCTTCGGAGGAAGCGACCGCTATGGCGTCACCGTATTTCCTTGCTTCCTGATAGGCCTTCTTGGCCCACTGGCCGGTGATGACATAAGCTGCGACATGGTTGCGCATGAGGTTCATGGGAACCGCCGCAAACTGTGTCCAGGCGCCGCCCTGCAGGAACAGTACCTTGTAGTTGTCCGGAATGTTCAGGATTTCACGAAGATCCGCTTCTGCCTCTTTGATGATGCCGTCGAAGATTTTGCCGCGGTGGCTCATCTCCATGACAGACATGCCGCTCCCCCTGTAGTTGAGCATTTCATCAGCCGCCTCGCGGAGGACTTCCTCCGGAAGAACTGCGGGACCTGCGGAAAAATTATAAACTCTATCCATTTCTTATTTCTTCCTCCTGTGTGTCTATAGGCTTAACTGTGATGTCGGTATTCAAAACCATCGGAAAAGACAGTTAATTTTTCTTCATATCCTTCTCGTCGAATGCTTCTTCGATGGAGGCTCCGGGGGAGACCATAGGGAAGACCTTGTCATCTTCATCGATGACACAGTTGACGAGAACGGGCTCTTTGCAGGCCAGGGCCTCCCTGAGAGCGGGCTCAAGTTCCGCGAGGCTTGTCACCTGGATCGCGCGGCATCCCAGACCCTCGGCTACCTTGCAGTAGTCGACCTTATCTTCAATGATAGTGGCGCTGTAACGGGCTCCGTAGTACAGTGTCTGCCACTGGCGGACCATGCCGAGAACACGGTTGTCGATCACGATCTCGATGATCGGGATATCATAGCGGCTGGCAGTAGCCAGTTCATTCATATTCATGCGGAAGCATCCGTCGCCGCCGATATTGATGACAGTGCGGTCGGGATATGCAATCTTGGCGCCGATGGCTGCGCCGATTCCGTAGCCCATTGTCCCCAGACCGCCGGAAGAAATCAGGGTGCGGGGCTTTGTGTAGGTATAATACTGGGCCGCCCACATCTGGTGCTGTCCGACGTCGGTTGTAATGATCGCATTTCCTTCCGTCAGCTCGTCCAGCTTCTGGATGATTGCAGGACAGGTGAGCTTTTTGTGATCATAGTTGAGCGGATAGGAGGCCTTGAGCTGGGAAGTATATTTGAGCCAGTCCGGATGAGACTGCTGTGTGAGCTTCTCATTGATCTTCTCGAGCACCTCTTTGAGGTCGCCGATCACGGAAAAGTCCACTTTGATATTTTTGTTGATCTCAGCGGGGTCCACATCGATATGCAGGATCTTTGCGCCGGAGGCGAAAGTCCTGGCATTTCCGATGACACGGTCCGAGAAACGCGCGCCGAGTGCGATCAGAAGGTCACAGCGGCTCACTCCGAGATTGGAGGCTTTGGTACCGTGCATACCGATCATGCCGGTATAACGGGGATCAGTCCCGTTAAAAGCGCCTTTACCCATAAGAGTATCACAGACGGGAGCGTCTATCTTGTCGACAAAGGTCTTCAGTTCTTCAGAAGCTCCTGAGATGACAGCGCCGCCGCCGACCATGATAAAGGGCTTTTTGGAAGCATTGATCATACTGATGACCTGATCGACCTCGGCATCCTTGACAGGCTTCTTTTTGATCGGCAGATAGCGATCCGGTACAACCGGCTCATATTCGCATTCAGCGCCGGTGACATCCTTGGGAACGTCTACAAGGACAGGGCCGGGACGGCCTGTTCTGGCGATGGCAAATGCATAGCGGATGGTCTCGGCCAGGTCATTGACATCCTTGACGATCCAGCTGTGCTTGGTCACAGGCATGGCGATACCGTTGATATCGACCTCCTGGAAGGAATCCTTGCCCAGCAGGGGCAGGGTCACGTTGCAGGTGATCGCAACAATAGGAACGCTGTCCATGTAAGCAGTGGCGATGCCGGTGACCAGATTGGTCGCTCCGGGACCGCTGGTAGCCATGCAGACACCTACTTTGCCGGTGGCACGCGCATAGCCGTCCGCCGCGTGAGAGGCGCCCTGCTCATGGGATGTCAGATAATGAGTGATCTTATCTCTCTTTTTATAAAGTGCATCATATACATTCAGGATCGCACCGCCGGGATATCCGAAAACGGTATCCACACCCTGCTCGAGCAGGCATTCGACGATGATATCCGCACCTGTTAATTTCATAACTGCTCCTTTCCGTTCACATAAGAGGGCTCCGTGCTTTCCCATGATCTGTCTGATCTTCTCTCACGTGAACTCTTCCCGGATTCCGCTTTGAAAACATTAGGAACTGTAGATAAATCAACTGTACAGATTGCGAAGAATGGATTTTCGAGTGCAAGGAAAAAAAACGCAGCCGTACCGAGCTACGGCGAGGCTTTTTGACGATGCGATCGGAAAGCCAGGCAAGCAAGATGTACAGATTAATTATATACAGGTCCTTACTCTTTGGGGAGCTCCAGGACCGCGCCGCGGTTGCCGCTTGTGACCAGTGCGGCATAGCGGTGAAGGTATCCGTCTTTGACCTTGGGCTCACGGGGCTGCCATTTGGCGCGGCGCGCTGCGAGCTCTTCGTCGCTGACCTTCATCTCCAGTTTGTTGGCGGGGATATCGATTGAAATGATATCACCTTCCTCTACGAGGGCGATGGGGCCGCCGACAGCTGCCTCGGGAGAGACGTGGCCGATGGAAGCGCCGCGGGAAGCGCCGGAGAAACGTCCGTCTGTGATCAGTGCGACGGTAGAATCAAGTCCCATGCCCGCGATAGCGGAAGTGGGATTGAGCATCTCACGCATGCCGGGGCCGCCCTTGGGACCTTCGTAGCGGATGACCACAACATCGCCGGGATTGATCTTTCCGCCTGTGATGGCCTTGATGGCATCCTCCTCGCAGTCAAAGACACGTGCAGGACCTTCATGGACCATCATCTCCGGCAGAACGGCACTGCGTTTGACAATACCGGTGTCAGGCGCCAGGTTGCCCTTGAGGACCGCGATACCGCCGTTGGGCATGTAGGGGTTTTCGATGGGACGGATGACTTCGGGATCCAGGTTGACACATCCCTGAATGTTCTCGCGCATGGTCTTTCCGGTGCAGGTCATCAGATCCAGATTGAGCAGGCCCTTCTTGTCCAGTTCGTTCATGACCGCATAGATGCCGCCCGCCTCGTTGAGGTCTTCCATGTAGGTGGGACCCGCAGGGGCCAGATGGCAGAGGTTGGGAGTCCTGTCAGAGACCTCATTGGCGATCTCCATGTTGATCTCGACGCCTGCCTCATGAGCGATCGCGGGCAGATGCAGCATGGTATTGGTGGAGCATCCCAGCGCCATATCCATAGCCAGAGCGTTCATAAAGGCGTCTTTGGTCATGATGTCGCGGGGACGGATATCTTTTTCAACAAGTTCCATGATCTTCATACCTGCATGCTTGGCAAGACGGATGCGGGCGGAGTATACAGCGGGGATTGTGCCGTTGCCCTGAAGGCCCATGCCGATCGCTTCGGTCAGGCAGTTCATGGAGTTTGCAGTGTACATACCGGAGCAGGAACCGCATGTGGGACAGACCTTCTCCTCATACTCGCGGAGCTTCTCTTCTGTCATGGTGCCTGCAGCGACAGAGCCGACTGCCTCAAAAATAGAGGACAGGCTGCGCTTTCTTCCGTCGATGCGGCCGGCCATCATGGGGCCGCCGGAGACAAAAATAGTGGGAACGTTGACTCTCGCGGCCGCCATCAGAAGGCCGGGAACGTTCTTGTCGCAGTTGGGGATCATGACGAGTCCGTCAAAACCGTGGGCCTTCGCCATACACTCGGTGGAATCCGCGATCAGGTCACGGGTGACAAGAGAATACTTCATGCCGATATGTCCCATGGCAATGCCGTCGCAGACAGCGATCGCGGGGAACATAACAGGCATGCCGCCTGCCATGGCGACGCCCATCTTGACTGCCTGGGCGATCTTATCCAGATTCATATGACCGGGAACGATCTCGTTGTAGGAACAGACGATACCGATCATGGGACGTCTTCTCTCTTCCTCGGTGTAGCCGAGCGCGTTGAACAGGCTCCTGTGGGGGGCTGTTGAGACACCTTTTTTGACAGAATCACTCTTCATGATAATACCTCGATTCTTGAAACAATATTTTGCTTTTTATTTAATATACTTATCCGTAAAGACATATATTGATTATCTGTTGATTATCTGCACCGCTGTTAAAGACTATTCTCCCGATCGTATGATCAGACACAGGCAGGCGCAGACTGACAGTCCTGTCAGGTCCGATCCCGTCGCCGCGAATCACTCAGATTTTCATATCCATAGTAATAATCCTCTCTTGCCGGACATACCGCCCGCAGGATCTCCACGGCGGGATCAGCAGCCTGCATGCACTTTTAAACGCTTCATTTAACGGAACACGAAAACAGCACACATTAAAGCAGCAAAGTACTGCATCACTAAAGCGCAGGCATGTACCTTAATACACGCCTGCTCACTGTTTTTGCCGGGTTTTCTTCTAATTACATCCGCTTTTCAGCAGTTGTATAAAAACAAGCTGGGATCTCAGGCGAATTCTTCGATCCGCCTTTGCTGCGCCAAAAAGACGCAGAAATTATTCGCTCTTCGCCTCGGCATCCTCAGGCTTCTCGATCTGCATGATCGCGGCGCGCTGCATAGGAATGCGGCAGTTCTTATTATATCCGAACTCGACGATGACTGTATCGCCGTTGATATCAATAGCCACACCGTAAAAACCCGAGGTCGTAAGGACAGTATCTCCTACAGCAAGCGTTGCCAGCATGGCGGCTTTTTCCTTTTCCTGCTTTTTCTGCGGGCGAATCATAAAGAAGTACATTAAGCCGAAGAGAGCGACCATCCAGATAATGGTCATCATTGAACCGGCTGCGCCACTGGAAGCAAGCATCATTCCATTCATGTTTGATAATCCTCCATCTTATTGAATTCAAAATAATGACGACTATTTTTCGTCATTGCACTCTATAATACAACAAACACACCAGTATTTACAACACTTTTCTTACATAGATGCATAAGGCTCATCTCCATAGGTCTTCTTAACCTTCCCCTTCATGCATCTCTTCAATCGCGGCTTTTTTATAAGAGGCAAACCTGCCTTCATCCAGCGCACTGCGGATCTCCTCCATGAGGTGGTTATAATAATAGAGGTTGTGAAGGACACCCATGCGGAGCCCCAGAGCTTCCTGTGCCTTGTAGAGGTGGCGCAGGTAGGCGCGTGAATAGCCTCCGCGGCAGACGGGGCAGCCGCAGCCTTCCTCAATGGGACGGGGATCCTCGGCGTAACGGGCACTTTTTATATGTACGGTCCCTTTTTTGGTGTACAGGTTTCCGTGTCTGCCGTTACGGCTGGGATATACACAGTCAAAGAAATCTATGCCGCGGTCGACAGCCTCGATTATGTTTTCGGGAGTGCCGACCCCCATGAGGTAAGTAGGCTTGTCTTTCGGCAGGAAGGGTACTGTCTGATCCAGGATGTCATACATCTGGTCATGGGTCTCTCCGACCGCAAGACCTCCGACAGCATAGCCGTCGAGCTCCATTTCGGAGATCTGCTTCGCGTGATCGATGCGGATATCCGGAATAATGGCGCCCTGATTGATGCCGAACAGAAGCTGATGAGGATTGACAGTGTCCTCAAGCTGATTGAGTCTCTTCATCTCCTCCCTGCACCTGGCCAGCCAGCGTGTCGTGCGGTCGACCGAGCGGGTGACATATTCCCTGTCCGCAAGAGCAGGAGGACATTCGTCAAAAGCCATGGCGATGGTCGACCCCAGATGGGACTGGATCTGCATACTCTCCTCGGGACCCATGAAGATCTTATGGCCATCAATATGCGAGCGGAAAGTCACCCCCTCTTCCTTGATACTGCGCAGATCCGAAAGAGAAAAGACCTGGAAGCCGCCGGAGTCTGTCAAAATGGGACGATCCCAGCACATAAACTTGTGCAGGCCGCCCATACGGTGCACCAGAGTATCTCCTGGACGGACATGAAGGTGATAGGTATTGCACAGAGCGACCTGTGTGTCTATAGAGCGCAGGTCATCCGAGGACAGCCCTCCCTTGATGGCGCCGGCGGTGGCGACGTTCATAAAAACCGGGGTCTCAATGACCCCGTGTACCGTCGTCATGCGGGCTCTTTTGGCACGTCCTTCCTGTTTGATCAGCTCATACATAATAACTCTTCTCCTGCCTGAACAGCTCTTGTTTTGCCGGTGCTCATTTTTTTATCTCATTATCTCAATAACTGCTGCTCTTCTGCCCACAGTCCTTTCGAAGCTGTGATCGCTTCGCAGCTGTAATTCCTGCTCGCAGCTGTAATTCCTGCGCAGACATGGAAAGGCAGAAGAGACCGTTTTCCTGATCTCTTCTGCCTGCCGATGATTCCTGTCCTGATTTTGCATTTGCAAAAATCCAAATAATCGACCTGTGCGGTCAGAGCGTCCCGACGCTCCGACTGTCCTCTCTGCAAATCAAAAATTTACAGCTGTTCCGGAAGCAGCTTGTGGAAGATGATGCAGTTGGGCTTGTCCACCTGGATCTCCTTGGCAGACATGATGATCGTCTTGCGCTCCATATCGACCTTGAAGAATGTCATGGTATCAGACTCGTGATTGAGGCTGACCAGATGCTTGTCATCCGGGAAGAGCGCTGCATCCTTGGGATACTCTCCGCTGATAGGAAGGCAGAGAACCTTTTCCAGATATCCGTTATCGGGATCGATCTTGAAGATGACCACAGAGTTGTCGCCGGCGTTTGAGCTGACCAGATACTTGAAATCCGATGAGAAATTCAGGGCACTGGCGGCGGAACCGGTGGCGTGGTAGTCATTGAGTGTGGGGACAGTCTGGATCTTCTCGAAATCCGGAACACCGTCGATCTCCTGATAGAAATAGACATCGATCAGGTTTTTGAGCTCATGGACTACATAGAGATAATGCCCGTCATTGGAGAATTTCAGATGGCGGGGCGCGGACTCAAGCTCGGAGTGAAGGACCGCGCACTGTTTGATCTTGCCTGTCACATCATTGAATGTATAGACATTGACATGATCCATGCCGAGATCCGCGACACACAGATACTTGTTGTCACGTGTCATCTTCACGCACTGCACATGGGGACGGAAATTGCGCTCGGCAATGCTTCCGAGTCCCTTGAGGAAAAGCTCGTCAGTAATCTCACCGACACTGCCGTCCTCACCCAGACGCAGAACAGTAATCTTTCCGTCATGATAGCTGCATACGAAAAGATATTCGTCATTATAATCCGTGGAGAGGTGAGATCCGCGCATTCCGTTGATGGATCCGCGGTTGATCTTCTCAAGATTGCCGCCCTGCACGATCTTGAATGCCTCTACGCCGAAGTCAGTGATGGAATACAGAAAACGGCCATTGTGCGAAATTGTCACATAAGAGGAATTGGTGATGGCAATCTCACTTTTTTCGCTCAGTGTTCCTTCTTCCACATTGACATCATATACACGGATGCCGACCTTTTTCTTTCCGGCTCTGGTATAGGAAGACACATAGGCAACAAATTTGTCTCCCGGTACGTACCCGTATCTTGACAGGTCCAGTTCTTTCTCATCATATACATCTGCCATTCAGCACGTCCTTTCCGCAGCCATCCGGGCTATTGCATCTGAATAAAAAACACATTCGTGTACTGCTGTTTACAAACATGTATGAATAAAGCTGCGCATTGCATGGCACCGCAGGAGCCCACGCAATACTTTATACCTACTTTAACACAAATCACACGTAAATGGTATTCTAAATCACAATCAATGCGCGATTATCTGAAAAACCTGAAAATATTCAAAATCACAATCGATACGCAATGATCCGACAGATGTCCTGCCGGCAGCCGGCTGAAGTCCTGAAACATCCACATGCGGGTATTCCCGCCGGCTCCCGGATCAGTCTGTGAGCTCGATGTAATCCTGCAGGTCAAACTCTGGATCCGGATCCGCACGGAAGATCGTGCCGTGATTGCGGCCCTGGACGACCTCGTGGATCACTTTCATGTGCCTGCTGTTGACGATCACCATATCACAGCCGCTCCTGGTCGCGATCACGGCCGCCTGGAGTTTTGTGCTCATTCCGCCGGTGCCGCTCTCGCTGCCGGTCGACTGTTTCGCCATTTTCATCAGGTTTTCATCCAGGTGCGGCACATACTCTATATACTCTGCATCCGGATTGACACGGGGATCGTCCGTATAGAGACCGTCGACATCCGACAGAAGGATCAGAAGATCAGCGTGCATAAGAGACGCCACCATTGCGGAGAGGTTGTCGTTGTCGCCCACGGAATATTCGTAAGTGGCGACAGAGTCATTCTCGTTGACGATCGGAATGACATCAAACTTGAGCAACTCGTTAAAGGTATTGTAGAGATTGTATTTGCTCAGATTTTCCGTGATGGAGTTTTTATCCATGAGGATCTGGGCGGAAATCTGATTGTAATCAGTGAAAAAACGCTGATAGGTCATCATCAGACGTGCCTGCCCGATCGCCGCGCATGCCTGTTTGACTGTGATCTTGCTGTCCTCGAGCAGGTCCCGGCTGGAACTGGTGCGCCGGATGACTTCTCGTCCGACTGCGGTCGCACCCGAGCTCACCAGAATGACATCCTTTCCACGGTTTTTCAGGTCACTGAGCTCGCGGACCAGGACATCGATCTTGTGATAGTCAAGCCGGTTTGTGGAACTGTGCAGCAAAGAGGAGGAGCCGACCTTGACGACGATCCTCTGACGATTCTTCAGCTGCTGCCTGTAAGACATATTCTCATCGAGTACAGTGCCTTCACCGGCAGCATTCTGCATATTTTTGGCATTTTCATTAGTGCTCATTGCTTTGTCATCCATTTCTATTTCAAAAATAATATCAACTTTAGGACATCCTGTATTTTTATATTCTACCGAATATATTCAGTCTGCTGTATATGGCGCGTATCTGCCCGCAATCGCCTCCGCGATCCGGATGCCGTCCATGGCGGCGGACATGATTCCGCCCGCATACCCGGCTCCTTCCCCGCAGGGGTAGAGACCGGCTGCGCCGGTGGATTCCAGGGTATCTGTGCGGGGGATCCTGACCGGAGACGATGTCCGGCTCTCGATACCGGCCACGACCGCATCCCGGCCGTCAAAGCCTTTGATCCGGCGTCCGAACTGGTCCATCCCCTCGATAAAGTCTATCGTCAAATCAGGGGGGAGCAGCCTGTGAAGCGGAGCATTCCGGCAGGCGCCCTTTACGGCCCCGGACGTAAAGCCCTCTGCCGTTTTCAAACTGTCTGCAACTGTTTTCAGTTCGTCTGCAGCTGTTTTTAAATCTCCGCAGCATTTATTCAAATCGCCTTCATTCATTTTCAAATCGTCTGTATCCACTTTGTCCGATAAAAGACGCTTGTCAGATAATAAACGATTGTCTTCAAAAAAACTACTGCGAAAGTCCGGATATTGCTGTACGGGGACAGAGCCTTTTCCCATCTCCCAGGCTCTTTTTTCCAGTTTGCGCTGAAAAACCATGCCTGCCAGGACATGATCGCTGCCGAACTCAGCCTCCCCCACCGTGATCACGATGGCGCTGTTTGCCCAGCCGCTGTCACGTCCCTCGTCACTCATGCCATTGACACACAGATGCTCCTGCTCGGAAGATGCATTGACTATATAGCCGCCGGGGCACATACAAAATGAGTAGACGCCGCGGCCGGAAGAAGCGCGCGCTGTAAGTTTATAGGGGGATGCAGTAAGGCGCATCCTGCGCAGGTCTTCCGCCTCACAGATTCCATACTGGCTCTCATCTATAAGGGCCTGGGGGTGAGCGACGCGGAATCCTACCGCGAACTGCTTCTGTTCAAGGGGGATCTTTTCACGATAAAGCTCTTCAATCGTATCCCTCGCGCTGTGTCCGACCGCAAAAACGACAGCCTCCGCAGGAATCCATTCATCTGTCCATTCATCTTCCGTTGAAGAGCTCCCTTGCTGCAGATTTGCCGGGCACAGAGTAAGACCTGTCAGCCTGCGCGACGGAACAGAATCCAGTTCTGTCGAATCTGTATCTGCAAAAGTAAATCCTGTGCAGACTGTTTCAAAACGAACTTCTCCTCCGGCCTCCTCGATCTGTCTTCGGATACGCGGGATCACCTCCCGCAGGCGGTCTGTCCCGATGTGGGGCATGCCCTCATAGAGAATTGACTGCGGAGCACCCGCGTCTACAAAGATGCGCAGAACCTGGGCAGACCGGCCGGTCCGGTCATTCACCTGCGTATTCAGTTTTCCGTCGGAAAAAGTCCCTGCGCCGCCTTCGCCGAACTGCACGTTGGAAGCGGGATCCAGCCGGCCTGTCTCCCAGAATCGTTCGACATCCGCCGTGCGGTCTTCCATTCTCCTGCCCCGTTCTATCAGAAGAGGCCGATAACCATGTTCAGCCAGAAACAGGGCGCAGAAAAGCCCCGCCGGCCCGGCACCGATCACAACAGGACGATGCGGCAGAGGCTCTGTTCCGCTCTCCGGAAAGCGGTATTCCGCCCCTTGCGCCATTGATACGTTTTTGTTTTTCAGACGCCGCAGCAGGGAAGACTCCTCTTTCGCTCCAAGACCCGTGTCGACATCCACCGTATATGTATCAAAGAGCTGCGGCTTTTTGCGGGCATCAACAGAATGCCTCACAATAGTATAGCGCAGAGCCCTTCCGCCCAGACGCAGCGTTTTCCGTATTTTGTTTTCCAGGGCTCCCTCTGCATATCCGCACGGAAGCCGAAGCTGTGAAATTCTGATCATATATTATCTGAATTATCTGTTATGAATTAATCTTGCAGCAGACCGGCCGGCCAGAGTACCGCTGGTCATTGCCCACTGCAGGTTGTAACCTCCGCATCGCCCGTCCACATCCAGCAGTTCTCCTGCCAGAAACAGGCCTCTGCACTTCTGCGACTGTAGGGAATCGTCCACTTCGGACAGAGGTACGCCGCCGCTGGTGACCTGGGCGTGGTCAAAGCCGCCCGTGCCGGTCACCTGCAGATCAAAAGCCCTGAGTTTCTGCATGATTGCACGCAGGTCGCGGCCTGAAAAACGCCTGGCTTTCATTTCCGCCTGCAGCCCCTCCCGGGCAAGTACCAAATCGACCACTTTCCGGTGTGCCAGCCCCAGCAGGAAATCTCCCAGCATCTGGCCGCGGTCCTGCCTCAGACGCTTGTCCAGTTCTTCCTCGAACTCTTCCTGAGAAAACTCCGGCAAAAAGTCAATCCGCACGCATACTTTGTGTCCCTGTGAAAGGAGTCTTGCTGCCTGTCCGCTGATCTGAAAAACCGGAATACCTGAAATACTCTTGTCCGTGATCTGCAGTTCGCCGTCTTCAAAGCCGAATACAGAATACTCACCGCCGCATACTTTCATCAGCATCACAGACGCATGGCAGCGGACACCTGCGGCACGGCGAAGGGCAGGGTCCCCGCTTTCCAGACGGGTCAGTGCAGGAAGCGGCCGGACCACGCTGTGGTCCAAAGACTCCGCAAAACGGTAGCCATCGCCGCTGCAGCCAAAGGCGGGCCCCGCCATTCCTCCCGTACAGAGGATCACTGCATCGCAGCAAAAAGGGTCCTGCTTTTCAACTGCAGCAGACTCTGCTGTACGGGAAGCAGGCTTTGGGCCGGCTTTCACAGATATAGTGCCGGCTGTGCCTTTCCCTTTCTTTTTTTCCTTCCCTCTCCCGGAATTAAAGGAAACAGCCTTTTCATGGGCGGAAATACTATAGTGAATACAGAATGAATCTCTTCCGCTCTTCTGTTCAATTTTCTCGATCCCCAGGACTGTGCAGTCCGTACAGATCTGTATGCCGAGCTGCCGCATGCATTTTTTCAGCGCCTCGACGACTGTCTCCGCCTGGTCCGTGCGCGGATAGACATATCCATCGCGGTCATGCACGGGCACACCCGCCTCTCTGAAAAAGCGGATCAGATCCTCCCGGGAAAACCGGCCGATCAGAGAAAGGACTCTGGAAATATCATCTGTATTTGCCGTATTCTTCCTGCCGGTTTCCCCGCCGGAACTCTGTTTTTCCTGCGTGTGATAACAGGAACTGTCCAGGAACAGGTTGGTCAGATTACACCTGCCGTTACCGGTTGCGTATATCTTTTTTCCGATCTTTTCATTTTTCTCAAAAATCGTGACCCGGCATCCCGCCTGCGCAGCCGCGATCGCGGCCATGCATCCGGATGCTCCGCCGCCGATCACGGCAATCCTGCTGCTGGCATTTTCCATGGTATCCGCCACCCTTAGTCTCATGTTTTTTTCCTGCAGACTGCCCCGACAGATCCTGACAGGGTCAGCTGCCTGCGCCGGGCATAACAGCCTGAGCATAAGAGCCTAAGCCCCTCTAAGCACCTTATGAGCGCGTGATTCCCAGGCTCTGCAGGACAGCCTCCTGCTTTACCTCCATCCGGGCGCTCTCCTCTTGTGTCATGTGATCATATCCGCAAAGATGCAGCATACTGTGGGCAACAAGGAAGGCAAATTCCCTGCGCGTGCTGTGGCCGTATTCCTGCGCCTGCTCCCAGACGCGGGAAGCATTGATCACAATATCGCCAAGCTGCAGGCATCCGGTATCGGGGTCGATATAATCCATCTCGTTCTCTTCGACAGCGGAAAAATCTGATTCCGTCTCAAAGGGCAGAGCCGGAAAAGAAAGGACATCTGTGGTCCTGTCGATTCCGCGGTACTCAAGATTCATGCGGTGCACTTCTTCTTCATCGGTGACCAGCAGATAGACACTTGCGTCATAAGGACAGTTCTCTTCCGTGAGCACTGCCCGGCAGACCTGCTGTGCCAGCTCCGCCGCATCAAAATCAAACTTCCGGTTTTCAGGACCCTCGGTGAGGATTTCCGCCTCCAGTTCAAAAAAAGGGCCTTCCGCATCGCCGGAAATTATCCTTTCGTCCTCATGAAAATCAGGATTTATCATAGTTTATTCCTTCTGCCCTCAATCATTCCTGCCGGGCTTATTTCTCCGCTGTTCAATTCTGCCGCCGAAACGGTCCTGTTTGTCCTGACGTTCTCTGCTGCGGCGGGCAGCGGCAAGTTCATAATTTTCGTAGGCCTTGACGATCTTCTGCACCAGAGGATGGCGGACAACATCGCGTGCGTCGAGGGTGATGAATTTGATACCGTCGACATGTTTTAAGACCTGCATGGCGACATCCAGGCCGGAACGGCGGTCAGGCGCCAGGTCCTTCTGCGACGCATCGCCGGTAATGACCGCGTGAGATCCGAAGCCGAAACGAGTGAGGAACATTTTCATCTGTTCCGGCGTTGTGTTCTGCGCCTCATCCAGAATGATATAGGCATTGTCCAACGTACGCCCGCGCATATAAGCCAGCGGAGCAACTTCGATCAGGCCCTTCTCCATATTGGCCTGGAACCTCTCCGCGCCCATGATCTGATAGAGAGCGTCATAGAGGGGACGCAGATAGGGATCGACCTTGCTCTGAAGATCGCCGGGCAGAAAACCCAGCTTCTCACCGGCTTCAATCGCAGGTCTGGTGAGAATGATCCTCTCCACTTCCCCGTTCATAAAAGCCGTGATCGCCATAGCCATGGCAAGAAATGTCTTTCCGGTGCCGGCGGGGCCGTTTGCGAAAACGATCAGATTATCGCGGATCGCATTGATATATTTCTGCTGTCCGACAGTCTTGGGACGGACAGGCTTGCCGCTCACAGTGTGGCAGATAATATCTCCGTCCATCTTCTGCAGCATGCCGGGCTCTGCGTCATCTTTCATATCCAGCGCGTAGTCCACCTGCTGGGACGTCACCTCGGAACCGTGCTCGGAAAGTCCGGCCATGTCCTCCAGCAGAACAACCGCTGCCTCCACATTCCTTTCCTCTCCGATCACCTTCATGGATCCATTTCGGGAGACAATACTGACCTGAAGTTCTTTTTCGATTTTACGGACATGCGCATCCTGCATACCGAAAATATCTCTTTGGATTTCCGCACTGAAATCCAGTTCTTTTTCCATACAATCAACCTCCGGAATTACCTTTACAGCGAAAATACCGCTTTTCCTATAATAGTCAAAGCACAGCCTGCATGCAAGCAAAAAAAAGACCACTGTCTCAGTTTACCGGGGATCCCGGGTCAGCAGAGATTCAGGGAGACGGGCCTTCACGGCATACATCCTTTGGAGTTCAGGCCCTGAGATCAAATCTCCTTCAATTATAGATTAATGTCTGATAAAGAGCGCAAAATGACGAAAAGATGCGGAATCGCTGCTATCTCAGGCTTCCCGATAAACCGTACGGCAGATATCACAGAGACTAAAAGACAGTCTTACAGGTGATTTAAGATGTGACTATCATGAGACTCTTTTATATGGTAAGATAAAGTATTCCGGTCGGTGCTCTGTTTTAAGAAAGATGCTGCTGCAGAAGAAGTAAGAAATTTACCGATTTTATGTTTTTCACTCCAATAGTTTGCGTCGAATCGCCGCAAGCCTCCAATAATTCCATCGAAGAAATTGCCGCTTCCAAAGTCCATATATGAAAGACTTTGAAAATCGAATTTCGCCTCGGGCAATTCAGCGCAGGAGCGCTTCGACATGTATTTAAGGGTAAATTAATATGGCAACAACACCGTTTACACTTTATGAATATCCTGATCAGCTTACACTTCAGGAAGACGGTTCCTTTCGCTGGAAATGCGCTGTTGAAAAGGAATATGAACAGAGGGCTTACGAATTGACCATGAAAATCTGCGGCGCTATTGCAGCCATTATCCTGGCTTTCGGGGGCTTTCTGTCGGTTATGAACAGTGACCTCATGTCGTTTGCAATAGTTGCAGCATGTGTTGCTGCATTTCTGCTGATTTCCTTCTTTATCTGCCGGGTATTAAACAAGCTGCCGGGCACGATGAGAGAAATCTATCATCTGACAAATGAATATATCGAAACCGGCTCCGGCAAGACCCGCGCAATCTTCAGCTTTAAGAAGACAAAGAGGGTAATCGTCACCAGCAAGTATATAGAACTCATAGGAAGCTTCGGCGGACCTCGCGTCTATGTTCCCGAGCAGGATATGTCTTTTGTAAGAGGCTACATCCTGAGCCGGGTGCCCCGAGAAGCCCAGGTGCAATACTTAAGATAATCCGGCCTTGGCCGGATTTTTTAATACGTTGTAGTTCGAATAGGTGACCTTAGGCTTCCGAATGTATACGATGAATACGGCGAACGCCGTGACAGTGAGTGAACGCGGTTCGCGAACCTGTCAGCATGAATCATTGCATTCTCCATTACTTGGCGAATCTGATTGCAAAAAGACGGCAAACAAAACGCCCGTCCAACACGGACGGGCGTTTTGCCATATTTTTTGCATCAGTGAGCCTTAGTTATTCCAAGCGAACAAATCCCGAGTCACAAAGGATGTGTACTGTAAAGACTCGTCCTTTTCCTCTGAACTACACTTTACGCTTTTCCGGACAGGTACTCGTCGATGCCCTTGGCAGCTGCCGGGGCTGCATGCGAAGGGCATCCTTCATTTTGCTTATCAGGCTTTTCCGGAAAGATACTCGTCGATGCCCTTGGCAGCTGCCGAGGCTGCATGCGAAGGGCATCGTTCATTAGCGCATCAGGCTTTTCCTGAAAGATACTCGTCGATGCCCTTGGCAGCTGCCTTTCCTGCCCCCATAGCGAGGATGACAGTAGCTGCGCCGGTGACTGCGTCGCCGCCTGCGAAGACGCCTTCCTTGGAGGTCTGGCCGTTGTCTTCGTTTGCAACGATGCACTTGCGGCGGTTGATGTCCAGACCTTCTGTCGTGGAAGCGATCAGAGGGTTGGGGGATGTGCCCAGGGACATGATGACTGCGTCACACTCGATGTAGAATTCGGAGCCGGGGATCTCAACGGGGCTGCGTCTGCCGGAAGCATCGGGCTCGCCCAGTTCCATGCGCAGGCAGGTGATTCCCTTGACCCAGCCCTTCTCATCGGCATGGATCTCAACGGGGTTGGTCAGAAGGTTGAATACGATGCCTTCTTCCTTGGCATGGAGGACTTCCTCACGTCTTGCGGGGAGCTCTTCCTCACTTCTGCGGTAGACGATGTGGGTCTCGGCGCCCAGGCGCAGAGCGGTCCTGGCTGCGTCCATAGCGACGTTGCCGCCGCCGACGATGACAGCCTTTTTGGGCTTCATGATCGGGGTCCTGGAATCGTCGCTGAAAGCCTTCATCAGGTTGCTCCTGGTGAGGTATTCGTTTGCGGAGAATACGCCCATGGCCTGCTCGCCGGGGATGTGCATGAACTTGGGAAGGCCTGCGCCGGAGCCGATAAAGACGGCGTCAAAGCCCTCTTCCTTCATCAGGGCGTCGACAGTGGTGGACTTGCCGATGACACAGTCGGTCTCGATCTTGACACCCAGTGCCTTGACGTTCTCGATCTCCTTCTCCACGACCGCATCCTTGGGAAGACGGAACTCGGGGATACCATAGACCAGAACGCCGCCTGCCTTGTGCAGGGCTTCGAAAATAGTGACATCATAACCCATGCGGGCCAGGTCGCCTGCGCAGGTAAGTCCGGACGGTCCGGAGCCGATGATCGCGACCTTTTTGCCCTTGGGCGCCGCATCAGTGGAAGGCTTGATGCCCATCTCGCGTGCAGTGTCGGCAACATAGCGCTCGAGCTTGCCGATGGAGACGGCTTCGCCCTTGATACCGCGCACACAGACGCCTTCACACTGGGATTCCTGAGGACAGACACGTCCGCAGACAGCGGGAAGTGCGGAGGAAAGGCTGATCACATCGTAGGCGCCCTTCACATCGCTCTCTTTGACCTTCTGGATAAATCCGGGAATGTCGATCGAAACGGGGCAACCTTCGACACAGCGGGGATTTTTGCAGTTCAGGCATCTTGCCGCTTCGGCTTCTGCCTCTTCTTTATTGTATCCCAGACATACTTCTTTGAAATTCGTGGCACGGACTTTGGGATCCTGCTCACGGACCGGGACTTTAACCATCATATTTGCTGCCATAGTCTTTTTCCTTCCTTGTATATTCGAAAGCTTTTCCTGAATCCATGAATCACATGCATCAGCCGCAGTTTCCGCAGCCGCCGTGGTGGGTGTCGCCTTCCTTGGCCTTCAGGAAGAGACGTCCCTCTTCCGTTGCATACATACGGGATCGCTGCATAGCCTGATCGAAATCTACCAGGTGCCCGTCAAATTCGGGGCCGTCTACACAGGCAAACTGGACCTTGTCGCCGACCATGAGGCGGCAGGCGCCGCACATGCCGGTGCCGTCGACCATGATAGGGTTCATGCTGACGATGGTCTCAATGCCCAGTTTTTTGGTCAGCAGACATACGAATTTCATCATGATCATGGGGCCGATCGCGACAACGCGGTCAAAGCGCATTCCGTCATCATACAGCTTCTGGAGGGCAACTGTGACATTTCCGTTGATGCCGTAGGAACCGTCATCCGTGCAGATATGCAGGTTGGAGACTGCGCGCATCTCATCCTCGAGGATGATGATGTCCTTTGTCTTGGCACCCTGGATGCAGTCGACGGTCACGCCCTTATCGTGGAGCCACTTCAGCTGGCAGTAGACAGGTGCAGTACCGACACCGCCTGCGATGAAGCAGATCTTCATTTTCTTAAGTTCCTCAATGGGGAGTTCTGTGAGATCAGAAGGTTTTCCCAGAGGACCAACAATATCGTGGAAGCTGTCGCCTTCATTGAGCTGAGACATTCTCTGTGTCTCTCCGCCGACGACCTGGAATACGATCTGTACAGTGCCGGCAGCCGGATTATAATCGCAGATGGTCAGCGGCACTCTCTCGCCTTCATCATCCACACGAACGATCAGGAACTGGCCGGGGAGCGCATTCTTCGCGATCCTGGGAGCCTCCACGTCCATCAGAAAGATGTTCGGAGCAAGATTTTCTTTTTTAAGAATCCTGAACATGTTTTCCTCCTACTCTGAATACATTGTTATATCTTGAAGATATATGGTTCCATCCAAAACTCCGATTTATGGAAGTTCTGTATAAATCATACCATACTCATTTTCTCCGAATGTGCCGAATCGGGCAAAGTATGTGCCGGCACACAGACACTGACAACCGTTTTTTATCCGGTAAAAACACTCAGAAAAACGAAATAAAAAACCAGTACACCAGACTTGTTTTGTGCACAGCAGACTGAATTTTATGCCGGAGTGAATGATTATGAATACAATACTGTATTTTGCCAGACTAAAGCGCAATAATCAATGGTAAATTTTATCAGATGGGTTATTCACTTTTTTCAAAAAGCGAAATATCATAAATTACATATATTTCTGACTTAGTTCTGACCTGGTCTCAAAACAAATCCCTTTCCGTCTGACTTTCCGAAAACAATAACTGCGGGATGCCCCCATGGACAGCCCGCAGTTATGATCAATCAGTTCTCATTTTCAAGATATGCCTCGAACTCGGGCATGGTCATAAGGACCTGTCTGGCGCGGGTGCTGCTCTCTTCACTCACGACACCGGCTTCCGCAAGCTGGTCCATGATGCGTGCGGCGCGGTTGAAACCGATTTTGAAAACACGCTGCAGAAGTCCGATCGAAGCCTTGTTTTTCTCGATGATAAAACGTCCGGCTTCCACGAAATACTCGTCACGTCCGGGATCTGTCTTCACTTCTCCGGATGATGTCCCCGGGACACCATTCACGACGATATCCTCAATCTGGCGGTCGACTTCCTCATCGTGCATCTCTGCCGTGTTGTTCTTTTTGATATATTCCACGACTTTCGTGACTTCATCATCCGACACAAAGGCGCCCTGGATTCTGGCCGGCTTCTGGTAATTCTGCGGGAAAAACAGCATATCGCCGCGGCCGATCAGCTTTTCGGCGCCGGCCATATCCAGAATAGTCCTGGAATCGACCTGACTGGAAACAGCAAAGGCAATCCGGCTGGGCATGTTGGCCTTGATCAGTCCGGTGATCACGTCCACGGAAGGACGCTGAGTGGCAATGATCAGGTGGATGCCTGCAGCGCGGGCAAGCTGGGCCAGACGGCAGATGGCGCTTTCGACTTCACTCTTGGCGACCATCATGAGGTCTGCGAGCTCATCTACGATGATGACGATCCTGGGGAGAGGCTCTCTCTCCAGTTCACCGTCCTCATTGCGGTAGGAAGCCGCCATGGCATTATATCCGTTCAGATCCCTGGCTCCGGCTGCCGCAAAGAGCTTGTAGCGCTTCTCCATCTCGGCAACTGCCCAGTTGAGAGCGGCCGAAGCCTTGCGGGCATCGGTGACCACAGGAATGATCAGATGCGGGATTTTTTTATAAACACTGAGTTCGACTACCTTGGGATCGATCATGAGAAGTCTGACATTCTCGGGAGATATCCTGTAGAGAATACTCAGAATGATGGTATTGATACATACGGACTTTCCAGATCCGGTCGCACCGGCAATGAGAAGATGCGGCATGCGGGCAATGTCCGCAATGACTGTCTTTCCGCCTATATCCTTTCCGACCGCAAAGGGAAGCTTCCCCTCAAAGCGGCGGAATTCTCTGGACTCCAGAAGTTCCCGCAGATGAACTGTCGTCTCTTTCTTGTTGGGCACCTCAATGCCGATGGCGGATTTGCCCGGGATCGGCGCCTCGATCCGTATATCTGTCGCGGCAAGCCGCAGTTTAATATCATCCGAAAGATTGACGATCTTGCTGACCTTGACACCCTTGTCAGGCTTCAGCTCATATCTTGTCACAGAAGGCCCCTGGCTGATATCCGTGATCGTGACCTGTACACCGAAGGTTCGGAGCGTCTCCTGAAGACGGTAGGCAGTCTCCTTGAGTTCACGTTCAGTCTCATCATTTGTTCCGCTGCTTCCCTTTTCAAGAAGAGAAAAAGTCGGAGCAATGTAGCTGCTGTTCTTGCGCGCAGCGGCTGTCCGGCCGGAATTTCGCAGTCCGGATCCGGATTTATCCGGCTCTCTGTGGACAGCGATCCCCTGCAGTTCCTCCTCGGAGGGGGTGGAAAAGCCTCCGTTCCCGGATGATGAAGCCGCTGCGGGAATACTGCCGGTGCCAGGTCCTGCTCCTATACCTGCCATGCCCGAAGCACCTGCCGGTCCGCCCTCTCTGTCCGGTCCATCCGAAGATCCGGCTGCTATGACGGGCATGTCTGATCCGTTCGTGTATCCGGCAGCTCCGGCTGCCCTGTCCGTTCCGTTCGTGTATCCGGCAGCTCCGGCTGCCCTGTCTGATCTGCCCGGGGTTCCTTCAGCTCCGGCAGCTCTGTCCGGTCTGTCCGGGAATCCGCCGGTTCCGGCTGTCCTTTCCGGTCGCCCTGTCACATCAGCAGAATTGTCCTTTCCTGCCGCTTCCGGCCATATATTCAGAGCAGAAGCATCTGCAGTGCCGGTTTTGCTATCTGCGCCGGCGCCCGCGTTCTTTCCTGCTGCCAGGTCTGCCGCAAACGCATCCGCCCCGGTGTGTCCCGAGATATATCCCATGGATGCAGCCGTGCCTCTTTTACCTGCTGGAATACTGTAGATCTTTTCTGACGCATGATCATCGTCAAAAACGTTAAAACCATCGGCGTCATCAAAATCATTGAAATCATCGAAATCCGTTTCCGCCCCGAAGTACCGATCCCGGGAAGGATCGAAGGCGGAAGATTCCCCGTCTTTTCTGCGTTTTCCGGCAACGACAGCAGCTTCTTCTCCCGGATCTTCCGGCAGTACGACAATCTCATGGACATCTTTTCGCCTGTCCATATTGTTGATCCGGCCTCTGCTGCGTTTTTTTGCGGACTGTTTTTTTGAGGATTTCGCAGTGCCGCTTCCGTCAACCAGCAGTGTATGTTCAAGGTTGAGTGACCGGGCACCGGTTCTTTTTCGGCGTTTTCTGCTGTTTTCTTCAGCCAGCTGCCTCTTTTGGGCTCTTGCAGCAGCCCTGTCCTCCCTTCTCAGGATCCGCTCGGCATCACGCTCAAGCCTCTCCTCTTCCTCTTCCTCCAGGGCCTGCCGCCTGCGTTCCCGACGGATTGCCCGCCGCTCGGAAAAGCCGGGGATTCCTTCCTCCTCCCGGTATTCCCGCCAGCTCCGCAGAATCCCCGCGGGAGATCGCTGGAAGAAAAGCATGAGCGCGATCAGCAAAAATCCGACATATACAAGCCAGCTTCCGGTAACACCGAAAGCACGGTACATTAGATTGGAAAACCATCCGCCGGGGATTCCGCCTCCCAGACAGGTCTCCGCACAGAGGCGGAAGGCTGCTTTAACATCAAAGGGAACATCCAGAGAAGTCGCACCCGATAAATGCAGGTAGAGATGTCCCACGGACTGTATGATCAGGATCAGAAGCGCACTCGCCAGAAGACGGACCGGCATATTCCTTCCGCCTTTTTGAAAAAGAAGAAAGCTGCAGAAGGCAAAGAGCCATACAGGCAGGAGCCAGGCGCCGATTCCGAACAGGCCGTACAGGATCTTCCCCAGAGCCGCCCCTACACTGCCGCCGAACCCTGCCAGCGACATATAGATGAAAGCCATTGCGATCAGCATCACAACAAGCGCGATGGTCATACGGACCTCGCGCTCTCTGATCTGATTCTGACGGCGGGCTTTTTCTACAGCTGCCGCCTTGCGGGTGCCGGAAGTCCCTGAGGATGTCCTCTTTGAGGAGGAGCCTTTTCTGCCGCTTCCGGACCTGCTGCCGGAATAAGTCTTTGTACTGGAAGCAGGTCTGCCGCTGCTCTTTCCCGAGCCCGGTTTTCTGCGGGACGCAGACGCTGCCGATGAGGACCCGGACTTCTTCCGGGAAGTACTGGTCTTTGTCTTCTGTGCCATTTATTACCTCTGTGTCTGTCCGTTCTGAAACATGAACAGCCGCCGCATCATGCAGCGGGTCAGATATCGAAATCGTCGTCATCGGAAATATCGATGTCAAAATGCTCCTGTCCCACGGGAATATCCCAGTCATCCATCAGATCAAATTCCATCCTCACATGCGGACGGCGCTTTGGAACGGGGAGCGGATTCTTGAGGAAACGTCCTTCCTCCCCTGGTCCTTCATCCCTTTCGGAATGATCCGGCTGACTGCCGTCGGGGGGGTATTTGTTTTCAATGTCCATAACAGGCAGCCTCCTTTCAGAATCTCACCGCAGGCAGCTGGTTCATTCCTGCAGCCGTGATCCCGCGGCAGCAGACATGTCCGCAGGTAAAAGGGGAACAGTAAAAATACACATAGCAGCCCCGCGCATGATACGCGAAGCTGCTGTGCGAATAAAATCCGATGGAAAAGCTGAAACAAGCGCTGTTAAGGCCTGAAAAGGACCCGGCTCCGGACCTTGTATAAAGTCCCGGCCGATCAGTCGTCACCCTCGTCCCAGTTGTGATAGACAGCCTGGACATCATCATCCTCATCGAGGATGTCGAGGATACGGCGGATCTGCTTGATCGCGTTTTCGTCTGTCAGGGTCACATAATTCTGAGGGATCATGGTGACTTCCGCAGAGACTGTCTCGATCCCCGCCTCGTCAATGGCTGCCTTGACCGCGTCGAAATCATCCTCGGAAGTAATGATCTCAAAGCTGTCCTCTTCCTCCTTCAGATCCTCGGCACCTGCGTCCAGGGCGATCATCATGAGGTCATCCGCGCTCATATCGCACTCTTCGCGGTCGATGATGATCTGGCCGCGCTTGTCAAACATGTAGGATACACATCCGGGAGTGCCGATGTTGCCGGAACCCTTGGCAAAAGCGGCGCGGACATTTGCCGCGGTGCGGTTCTGGTTGTCGGTAAGTGTGTCGACGATGACAGCGATCCCGTTGGGGCCGTAGCCCTCGTAGGTATTGTACTGATAATTTACATTGCCGACATCTCCCGCCGCCTTCTTGATACCGCGCTCGATGGTATCGTTGGGGACGTTATTGGATTTGGCCTTCTCGATGACCTTGGCGAGCTTATAGTTGTTGGAAGGATCGGGGCCGCCCTCTTTGACAGCGACTGCAATCTCTCTGCCGATAATGGTAAAGATTTTGCCCTTGGCGGCATCGTTTTTTTCCTTTTTGTGTTTAATGTTTGCGAATTTCGAATGTCCTGACATGATAATTCCTCACTCTGAATATATTACTCAGGAACTGTAGATCGATTCACTCTGCAGATCAATCACCTACAGGTCCTTGGGTATACAAGCCACTAATGTACTTTCTCAGGCTGTATGCAAAGCCACACTTAAATATATCATCACACCGGTCAATCGTCAATGAATACTCTCGGAACACGGGGTGAAATATCACAGGCCAGCTCATAATTGAAGCGTCCCGACAGATCTCCCAGCTCTTCCATAGTAATAGAAAGCTCTCCGTCGCAGCCGATCAGTGTAACAGGGTCGCCTTCCCGCACATCGGGAATATGACTTACATCGACCATCATCTGGTCCATGCACACACGGCCGCGGATGGGAGCCTTCTGTCCCCGGATCAGCACATAGCCTTTATTGGACAGACTCCTGGGGTAGCCGTCGCCGTATCCGACCGGAACGGTCGCAAGCCTCTCCTGTTTCTGTGTCACATAGGTGCCGCCGTAGCTCACCTGCGTTCCGGCGGGCACAGTCTTGACATAGACCACATGTGAATGCAGTGAAAGGACGGGACGGAGCGGGACCGGTTCATGCGGGACATCCGAAGACGGCCAGAGGCCGTAGAGGGTGATCCCTGCGCGGACCAGGTCGAAATTGGCCTCGGAAAGGCGGATGATGCCTGCGCTGTTCGATGCATGCCGGAAAGGAATCCTGTATCCCAGTTCCTTTTGAACCCGGTCGGTAAAATCCGAAAAAGACCTGATCTGTGTGCGGGTATGTGCAAGATCCGTTTCATCTGCCCTTGAGAAATGGGTGAAAATACCCTCCAGGCAGATGGAGCCCTTTTCCTGCAGTTCGAGCACACGCCGGATAAACTCCATTCCGGTGTCGTCAGGCCTTATTCCGATCCTGCTCATGCCGGTGTCCACAGCCGTGTGGATACGCACCGCTTTTCCGGCTTTCCCGCCCGCCTGCGCCAGCTCCTCCAGCATATCCGGACGGAAAACTGCGGGACGGATCTCCAGCCTTGCCAGATCCTCATAGCAGTAGGGAAAAACATATCCCAGGATCAGGATGGGCTTTTCTATGCCGCAGGACCGCAGCTGCGCCGCCTCCTCAAATGTGGCGACTGCAAATCCCCACAGATAGGGCAGCGCCTCGATCTTTTCCGCAATCTCGCATGCGCCGTGACCGTAACCGTCGGTCTTGATGACTGCGATCATCTTTGTTCCCGGATTGAGATTGCTGTGCATGCTTTCCATATTGTAGGAAATTGCGGAAAGGTTGATTTCCGCACAGATTCTTTCATTACTCATTTTTCACTTCCATAAAACTGATCTATCTGTCCGCTCTTTTTACAGGAAAGCTGACATGTCTGTTTTCAGGCAAAGAAGAAACTGATCACTTTTTCCAGAAAGATGCCCTTGCCAGTTCCGTGATCAGATCCCCGGCTTTCATGCCCTGCTCTCCGTGCACTTCTTTGGCAAGGTCGCCCGCCCTGCCGTGCAGGCAGACAGCGCTTACGGCAGCCGCAAATCCGTTTCCGCACTCACATTCTGTAAATACAAGTCCGGAACAGACTGCGGAAGAGACAACCGCCCCCCGGAAATCCTGAGCAAGAAAAGCTGCGGTGATTCCTGTCAGGACATCGCCGCTTCCTGCCGTCGACATTCCGCTGTTGCCGGTGCAGTTGAGATAGAGCCTGTCTCCGTTCTCCTTCTGTAAGGGCTGTGCCACAAGTGTCCGTGCATCTTTGCAGGCAATCGTAGACCTGAGCCTGTCAGCCTGTTCCTGCACAACAGCAGGGCGGCCCGCAATGCATTCACGAACACTCAGACCGGCAAGCGCGGCAAACTCCGCCATATGAGGAGTCAGAATACAGGCAAGGCCGGAGCGGCGGTTTGCCAGAAGCTCTCTCAGACGGCTGTCCCCGGCAAGAAGACGGATCGCGTCGGCGTCGAACACAAGTCCGCGCAGACATTTTCCGGGGGCCTTTTGCGGATCTTCAGTGCTTCCGTTTTCCTGCACATAATCAAGAATTCTGCGCAGAAGGGCTTTTGCCGTCTCATCGATTCCCATTGCGGGACCGGCTGCTGTAATATCTGCCCAGTCCAGTGAGGCAGTCAGCCTCTGAGCCGCCTGTTCGGGAGTGTCCTCATCGGTAAAAGTATCCAGCAGAGCCTCCGGAAGAGACTGCTGTATGATCAGACGGTTAGCCTCATGAGTGAAGATCTTTACCATTCCGGCACCGGATGTCATACAGGCACGGGCTGCCAGAAGGGCTGCGCCGCACATATTGCGCCGGCCTGCCACAACCAGAACCTTTCCGAAAGTACCCTTGTTGCCTCCCCGGTCGCGAGCAGGAAGGAGATCCTCCGCATGCGCGTTCATCAGGGTGAACATGCCGGGTTCTTTTTCAAAAGCCCTCTGCGTAATGCCGATCTGCGCCAGATGACAGTCCCCCGCAAAAACAGTTCCGGGATACATGAAATGTCCCCTTTTGTAGAAGGCAAAAGTCCTGGTCTCATCACACCGGACCGCGCATCCCATTACGCGGCCGTCATCCGACGAAATACCGGAAGGGATGTCCACTGCGGTCACATAAGTGCCGTAAAGGTCTCTGCAGCGGTTGATGGACTCCACACACTCTGCGGCTTCGCCGGAAAGTTCCCTGCTCAGACCGGTTCCGAAAAGACCATCGATGATCACATCCGGAATCTGCGCCTTTACGCAGACGGCTTCCAAAGAGGATGAATCCCCCTGCCCCCCTGCCGCAGCAGAAGAAACAGAATCGGGAGATTCATTCTGTTTACTCATCAGGTCATAAAAAAATGACGTGGGATACTCTTGAACATACACACCGTACTGCCTGAGAATATTTTCCTGGACAGCAAAACTGCTTTCCGGAGATACTTTTCCGGAAAGCCTCAGAAAGCGGACTTCATACCCGCGGTCAAGCAGGATCCTTCCTGCCGCGAGCGCATCCGCGCCGTTATTGCCGCGTCCTGCGGCCGCAAGGACCAGAGGCCGGCGTCCATATCTTTCAGGACTGAATTTTCCGCACAAAAAAACGTCAACGCCGTCCGCAACGGACAGCGCTGCTCGTTCCATCAGGACCAGCGAAGGGATCCCGATCATATTGGACGTTCTTGCATCACAGGATGCCATTTCCCCGCCCGTCAACAAATACTCTCTTTTCATGACTCTTTTTTACTGATCATCATCCGGAGAAATCGAATTTCTGTGGATATTATAGGACAGTTTCATGAGACTGTCCTGCAGATGGACATTTTCCACCTGGATACTGGCGGGAAGCTCCAGATCAATGTGCGCAAAATTCCAGATTGCTTTAATGTTTGTCCTTGTGAGGGAATGCGCCACTTCACGGGCATCGGATTTAGGAATAGTCAGAACTACGATATCCACGTCATTGGCATCCACATAATCCTTCAGTTCCCGGAGCGGACGAATCGGTATCCCTCCGACCGTCTGTCCGAAAAGCTGAGGATTGATGTCAAATGCGCAGATAAAATTAAATCCACTCTTTTTGAATTTTAAATATTTTACAAGCGCCTGTCCCAGGTTGCCGGCACCGACCAGAACCATATTATGGACATGATCCAGTCCCAGTATCTTTCCGATTTCCTCATACAGATAATTGGTATTATATCCGTATCCCTGCTGACCAAAACCTCCGAAATTATTAAAATCCTGCCGGATCTGTGAAGCCGTGACCTTCATGATCCGGCTCAGTTCCTGGGAGGAAATCCTCTCCTTGCCGGAATCCTTCAGATCCTTTAAATAACGATAGTACCTGGGCAGCCTCCCTATGACTGCCTGCGATATTTCTTTCTCTTCCACTAAGCACCTCATATTATGAAAAGACGGAAGCATTCTGGACAGACGCCCCATTTCTTCTATTCAATCATCGCCGAATGAACAGAAATCTATATCTCCGACTGCAGCTTCCTTTTGTTTATTATAATCCCATTAAATTATAAATTGAGAATATATTGATGTCAAATACGCATCAAACACTAAAACACTCATCGGTGCTATCAGTTACAGTTCAGGCCCTTCTGAAAAATCAAAATAGAAATCCGCAACCTCCCCTGTGGGCAGCAGCGGCTAAATCGCCCCTGCTGCCCTGAAGGCGCAA
>ONKG01000016.1 GCA_900318375.1 uncultured Lachnospiraceae bacterium | reverse complement strand
AGCAAACAGGAAGGCGATCCGCGAGAAAAAGCATTCCAGAATCCGCAACAGGATCAGCGGTACTGCTCAGTGCCCTCGTCTTGCCGTATACAGAAGCAATAAGCATATCTATGCACAGATCATCGACGACGATGCCCAGACCACTCTGGTGGCTGCAGGCACGATCGAGAAGGAAATCCAGGATGCTGTCGAGCACACAGACGACATCGCAGCCGCTGAGAAGGTTGGCGAGGTTATCGCGCAGAGAGCAGCTGAAAAAGGAATCAAGGAAGTGGTCTTCGACCGCGGCGGTTACATCTATATGGGCAAGGTTGCTGCTCTGGCAGAAGCTGCCCGCAAGGCTGGCCTGGAATTCTAAGGAGGAGAATGTGTGATGAAACATACAATGATCGATACAAGCCAGATGGAACTGACCGATAAGGTTGTTGCCATCAAGCGTGTTACCAAGGTCGTCAAGGGCGGCCGCAACATGCGCTTCACAGCTCTCGTTGTTGTCGGTGACGGAAACGGCCATGTCGGCTGCGGCCTTGGAAAGGCTACTGAAATTCCCGAAGCGATCCGCAAGGGCAGAGAAGACGCAAGCAAGAACCTCGTGAGCGTTGCTCTTGATGAAGTCTCCAGTATCTCTCATGACTACATCGGCAAGTACGGAAGTGCTTCCGTTCTGCTCAAGAAGTCTCCCGATGGTACCGGTATCATCGCAGGCGGCCCTGCACGTACAGTCTGCGAGCTGGCAGGCATCAAGAACATTCGTACAAAGTCTCTTGGTTCCAACAACAAGCAGAACGTCGTTCTGGCAACCATTAACGGTCTCAGCCAGCTGAAGGTTCCTGAAGAAGTCGCAGCAAGACGCGGCAAAACCGTCGCAGAGCTCAAGGGCTGATCGGCGAGACATACAGATCTGAAAGGAGAATAGCAAATGCCTACAGATGTGAAAGCAACAGCAGCTGAGCCGAAGAAGCTGAAAATTACCCTGATCAAGTCTACCATCGGTGCTGTTCCCAAGAACCGCGCAATTGTCAAGTCCATGGGCTTCAAGAAGCTGAACAGCTTCGTCATCCTTCCTGACAATGCCGCGACAAGGGGTCAGATCAGACTGATCAACCACATGGTCAAAGTCGAAGAGCTGGATTAATTAGGAGGTAAAAAATGGATTTACATAATCTTAAGCCTGCTGAAGGCTCTAAGCACGAGAATTACCGCAGAGGCCGCGGCCACGCTTCAGGCAACGGCAAGACTGCCGGTTATGGTCATAAAGGACAGAAGGCAAGGAGCGGAGCTCCCAGACCCGGATTCGAAGGCGGTCAGATGCCTCTGTACAGAAGACTCCCCAAGAGAGGCTTCACCTGCTACAACACAAAGGATATCGTTGCAGTAGATATCAAGGCCCTCGAGAGATTCGAGGATGGTGCAGTTGTTGATGAGCAGGCACTGCTCGAGAGCAGAGCGGTCAGCAAGATCGGTGACGGCGTCAAGATCATCGGCAATGCTGATCTGAGCAAGAAGCTCACTGTCAAGGTTACAGCATTCAGTGCTGCAGCCAGGGAAAAGATCGAGGCAGCCGGCGGCACAGCCGAGACGATCGGCTGATCAACCTGGAAATAGTCATGCCATATCGGGCAGTCTCAAGCCCGATATGGCTTGCCCTTTATTATATCCATTTCCTTTTTACTATTAATTGATCGATCTGACACGATAAGGAAATACAGATAAAGGGCCAGCAATTTCAGAAAGGTCATAAGAGAATGTTTGACTCGATCAAAAATGTTTTTAGAGTAAAAGAGATCAGGATGAAGCTCCTGTTCACATTCCTGATGATGATCGTCATCCGCTTCGGCTGCCAGCTCCCTGTTCCGGGTGTTGACAGAAACTATTTTTCCGAATGGTTTGCGCAGCAGACCGGTGACGCCTTCAGCTTCGTGGATGCCTTTACAGGCGGTTCCTTCCTGAACATGTCCATTCTGGCGCTGAATATCACACCCTACATCACATCATCTATCATTATCCAGCTTCTTACGATAGCGATTCCCAAGCTTGAGGAACTGCATCGTGAGGGCGAGGAAGGCAGAAAGATGATGACAGCGATCACGCGTTATGTCACAGTCGCGCTCGCGCTTCTGGAATCTTCCGCCATGGCAATCGGCTTCGGCCGCAACGGCCTCCTGGAAGAATTCAATGCGCTGAACGTCATCCTGGCGATCGCAACGCTGACCGCAGGCAGTGCCTTCCTCATGTGGATCGGCGAACAGATCACAGTCAAGGGTATCGGAAACGGTATTTCCATTGTCCTGTGTATCAACATCATTTCCAGAATGCCTCAGGATATTGTTGCTCTGTTCCAGCAGTTCGTGATCGGCAAGACAATCGCCATCGGCGCGGTTGCAGCGGTCGTCATCATTGCAGTGATTCTTGTAATGATCATTATGGTCATCCTTCTGAATGATGCCGAACGCAAAATTCCTGTATCCTATGCACAGAAAATTAACGGCAGACGTTTCACGGCAGGACAGACTTCAGTGATTCCGCTCAAGGTAAACACAGCGGGTGTTATGCCGATTATCTTTGCTTCATCCCTTATGGAGTTCCCCGGCATCATCTCGACGCTGGTCGGATATAAGGGAACCGGTATCTGGGCTGAGATCCTTCGTTATCTGAGTTCCTCCTACTGGTGCAATCCTTCCTACTTCAGGTATACAGCAGGCCTTCTGCTCTACATCCTGCTTCTGGTTTTCTTTGCGTATTTCTACACTTCGATCACATTCAATCCGATTGAGATCGCGGACAACCTCAAGAAGCGCGGCGGATTTATCCCGGGCATACGTCCCGGCAGGCCTACCAGCGAGTACCTGAACAGGATCCTGAACTACATTATTTTCATTGGTGCGATCGGCCTGACATGTGTCGGCATTCTTCCCTTTATTTTCAGGGGCTTCTTCAGCGCCCAGATTTCTTTCGGAGGAACCAGCCTGATCATCGTCGTCAGTGTCGTGCTTGAGACCATCAAGCAGGTCGAATCCATGATGCTTGTCAGAAACTACAAAGGTTTCCTCAACGACTAAATTCTTCCGAAGGCGGCAGTCAAATGCACTGCGCAGTTCTGATCGATGTGTCCGGACTTCGCAGTACATACCGGTTGCATTTTGCACCTCTGCTGTCTTCGGTTCTTGTTTTATCAGCGGCAAAGTATTAAACTATTAGATATGTATCGCTCGTGCCTCGTTTACAGACGGAACGGCTGCGATCGATCTATAGTAGATTTACAGCTGCTTTGACAAGCCGCTGCTGTTCAGAAGTCTGAAAAAGGAGGGGACACAATGAAGATCGTTATGCTCGGAGCACCCGGTGCAGGCAAAGGCACACAGGCAAAAATGATTGCGGAAAAATTTGGGCTTCCCCATGTTTCAACAGGAGATATCTTCCGCGCGAATATCAAGAACGGAACTGAACTCGGCAAAAAGGCGAAAGCCTTTATGGATGCCGGAAAACTGGTTCCGGATGAACTGACAGTCGAGATCCTGCTTGACAGAGTCAAAGCAGACGACTGCGCAAAGGGCTACATTCTTGACGGATTCCCGAGAACCATTCCGCAGGCGCAGGTCCTGTCCGACACACTTGCCAAGACAGGGGAGCAGATCGATTATGCAATCGATGTGGATGTTCCGGACAGCAATATCGTTGCCCGTATGAGCGGGAGACGTTCCTGTCCCAAATGCGGCGCGTCCTATCATATTTCCTTCATCCCTCCCAAAAAGGAAGGTATCTGTGACAATTGCGGCAGTGATCTGATCCAGCGCGATGATGACAAGCCCGAGACTGTCCAGAACAGACTGTCCGTCTACCACGAGCAGACACAGCCCCTGATCGACTTCTATAAAGAAAAAGGCGTGCTGCGCACAGTTGACGGGACAAAAGATATGAAAGAAGTATTCCAGGCAATCAGCGAAATCTTGGAGGGTTAAATCGTATATGTCAAAAGCAGATGTTATCGAACTTGAAGGCATCGTAACAGAAAAACTCCCGAACACAATGTTCAAGGTGAAGCTCGAAAACGGAGCTATCATCCTTGCACACATCAGCGGCAAGCTCCGCCAGAACTTTATCCGTATTCTTCCCGGCGACAAGGTCACACTGGAGATGTCCACTTATGACCTGACCAAGGGCAGGATCATCTGGAGAGATAAGTAAAGGATTGGAATCAGTCATGTGACCGGTCTGACCGGTGCTGATCCGATCCCTGACCGCTGCTGACAGGATTCCTGACCGGATGAATGTGTCCGGAAACAATCCTGAAAGAATATATTCATTACAGTATGCCTCCCGCGGAGGGGGCGTATCCGGAAAAAGAATCACAGGCGTCCGCTCCTTTTACCAGTTAACTGTGGTAAAAGGTACGGACGCCTCTATGTTCCCTGAGGGGGACCGTCGGCCGGAAAGCAGAATCGCTGCTGCAGGCGGGTGCGGGACTGAGTGAAATCATGAAACCGGACCGGGAAACCGGAGTGTGAATTTTTTAAAAATAATTCTTGCAATTGATATTGCATTATGATATTCTATCATGGTCTGTAAATGAGTAGGGGGAAACCCCTGCTCAATTGTCCTGTCTTAAACCGTATCTACGCATTTCAAAGGACGGGGTGATTTCGGACAAACCCGGCAACAGGTACCCTGCATTCTCAGGAGGCTGTCAAGGAAAGTCACAGACGCCCGGAAACGGTAATGCCATCGGGCGGATGTGTGTTTTTTTGACGGTTCAGGAAGGGCGCGGTACCACTCACGAAAGGAGTAGGAGATGAAGGTTAGAGCTTCCGTGAAGCCTATTTGCGACAAGTGCAAAGTCATTAAGCGCAAAGGTATCGTCAGGATCATCTGCGAGAATCCGAAACACAAACAGAGGCAGGGTTGAGCGAGTAAAGAGCTCTTTGGCACTGCATCAAAGCTGTGCCTGATCATAGAATATATGGCGCCCCATTAACCCGGTCCTTACAGACAGGGGCAGCCCATTACTCTTTGATACCATGCCGATGAAAAATCGCAGTGGAAAGACCGGCGGCAGCCGGTTGGGTGTAAACCGCATGAAACGGAACGTGCAGGGATATGCCCCAGTCAATCAGTAATTTTATAAGTAGAAGGAGAGTTTACAATGGCTCGTATCGCAGGTGTAGATTTACCCAGAGATAAGCGCGTTGAGATCGGTCTGACCAGCATCTATGGCATCGGCCGCACCTCTGCAACAGCAATTGTCGAAAAGGCAGGCGTCAATCCCGACACAAGATGCAGGGATCTGACTGATGAAGAAGTCAAGAAGCTCAGTGAAGTTATCGCTGAGGATTATCAGGTGGAAGGTGATCTCCGCAGAGAAATCGCCATGAACATCAAGCGTCTCTCCGAGATCGGCTGCTACAGAGGCATCCGCCACAGAAGAGGCCTCCCTGTCCGCGGATGGGAAAGAAAGTAGGTTAGTTTTATGGCAAAACAGCAATCCTCCAGAAGGAAGCAGGTTAGACGTGTCAAGAAAAACGTTGAACGCGGACAGGCGCACATCCAGTCCTCTTTTAATAACACAATCGTTACCCTGACAGATACACAGGGCAACGCTCTGAGCTGGGCAAGTGCAGGCGGTCTTGGATTTAAAGGTTCAAGGAAATCTACTCCCTATGCAGCACAGATGGCTGCAGAGACGGCTACAAAGGCAGCGCTCATTCATGGGCTGAAGGCTGTCGACGTTTTCGTCAAGGGACCCGGATCAGGCAGAGAGGCTGCGATCCGTGCGCTGAATTCCAACGGCCTTGAGATCATCAGCATCACCGATGTTACTCCGGTTCCCCACAACGGTTGCCGTCCTCCCAAGAGAAGGAGAGTGTGATCTTATTTCACACAGGTTTTTTTACACGTTTGGATGAAGACACAGAGAACAGATCGATTTCTCTGTGCTGTAAACAACATGCAGTCCATGGAATGTCCCTGCCGGGCGGAATGACTGGATCTCTGTTGGTCTCTGCCGGACAGAGTCCTATAGAACAGAGTCTTATAGAACACAGTTATTCCTGCGTCATTCCAGCAGAATAGAGTCATTCAGAGCGGACTGCAGAAAAGAAAGGAAGATTTATCATGGCAGTAAACAGAACTCCGGTACTGAAGAGATGCAGATCTCTCGATCTTGATCCCGTTTTTCTTGGATATGACAAGAAGTCCAAAAGACAGCTGATCCGCAGAAGCCGCAAGCTCAGCGAGTATGGCACACAGCTTCGCGAGAAGCAGAAAGCTAAATTCATCTACGGCGTCCTTGAGAAGCCTTTCCGTAACTACTACGACAAGGCCGACAGGATGAAAGGCATGACCGGTGAAAACCTCATGACCATGCTTGAGAGCCGTCTGGACAATGTCGTTTTCCGTATGGGCTTTGCCCGCACCCGTCGTGAAGCACGCCAGGTTGTCGGCCACAAGCACATCACTGTCAACGGCAAGCCCGTCAACGTTCCTTCCTATCTCGTAAAGGCAGGCGATGTTGTCGAAGTCAGAGAGAAATCCAAGAACATCCAGCGTTTCAAGGACATCTCCGAGATTACCGCCGGCAGACTGACTCCCGATTGGGTTGACGTTGATAAGGAAGCCCTCAAGGGTACTGTCAGCCAGCTGCCTAAGAGAGAGCAGATCGACGTTCCCGTGAACGAGATGCTCATCGTCGAGTTGTACTCCAAGTAATAAGGACTGAGCGCAGAGCGCAAAGGAGGATTTACGAGTGTTTGATTTTGAGAGACCGAGCATCGAGGTCGTTCAGATCTCTGATGATAAGAAGTACGGCAGATTCGTGGTCGAGCCTCTGGAGAGAGGTTATGGCATCACGCTGGGAAATTCCCTCCGCCGGATCATGCTCTCTTCACTTCCCGGCGCTGCGGTGAGTCAGGTTAAAATTGATGGCGTACAGCATGAATTCAGCACGATCCAGGGCGTCAAGGAAGACGTTACCGAGATCATCATGAATATCAAAAGCCTCGCGATCAAGAATGACAGCGAGTCCAACGA
Source organism: uncultured Lachnospiraceae bacterium (assembly GCA_900318375.1). Taxonomy (GTDB): domain Bacteria; phylum Bacillota; class Clostridia; order Lachnospirales; family Lachnospiraceae; genus CAG-791. The sequence goes on along the minus strand of ONKG01000016.1, from coordinate 39,620 downwards.
GCCCAAGACTGCCTTTATCGATTATGAGGGAGAGGGTGTTGTACGCGCTTCCGATATCCAGATCGATTCGGATATCGAGATCATGAATCCTGATCTCGTGATTGCAACCCTGAGCGGAAAGGATACCCGCCTGTTCATGGAACTTACAATCACAAAGGGAAGAGGATACGTCAGCTCCGACCGCAACAAGACGCCTGATACCAAAATCGGCGTGATTCCGATCGACTCCATCTACACACCTGTCGACAGAGTCAATGTCACGGTAGAGAACACACGTGTCGGACAGCAGACAGACTTTGATAAGCTTACACTGGATGTCACTACCGACGGAACGATCGCACCTGATGAGGCCGTCAGCCTCGCTGCAAAAGTTCTCAGTGAGCACCTGAGCGTGTTTATTAATCTGTCTGAGAAAGCAAGAACTGCCAAGGTCATCTCCGAGGAGAAGGAAAATCCCAAGGAGAAGGCACTGGAGATGAGTATCGATGAGCTCGAACTCTCCGTCCGTTCCTACAACTGCCTCAAGCGTGCAGGAATCAACACGGTCGAAGAGCTCTGCAACAAGACCCCCGAAGAGATGATGAAGGTCAGGAACCTTGGCCGCAAGTCCCTCGAAGAGGTCCTTGAAAAGCTCAAAGAGCTGGGACTCAAGCTCAATTCGAGCGAAGATCCCGCCTGATCGGCCTTTTCGTTCACTGATTTTCTTCAGTGATAAGAGACGATTCAAAATAAAGAGACAAGGCGCAGTCCGCATGCCCCGGGTGTGCGGACTGCGAGAACGTCAACTGATACGATCCCGCTGCGGTAAATCCACATGGTGCGCGGCAGGAGATGTCCGAAATAAAGAGGCCGCGACAGATCGTCCCTTCTTTTTTCCGGAACCGGCTGCAGGTAAGACCGAAGTGCGCTGCTGACGGCATCATCATAACAATGGAGGATATTTAAAATGGCAATGTACAGAAAATTAGGCAAGAAGACCAAGCTCAGAAAGGCCCTGCTCCGCAACCAGGTCACAGCTCTGATCTACCACGGAAAGATCACCACCACCGAGGCTCGTGCCAAGGAAATCCGCAAGATCGTTGAGCCTATGATCACTCTGGCTGTCAAAGAGCGCGACAATTATGAGACTGTCACTGTTATGGCCAAGGTTGCCCGCAAGGACAAAGACGGCAAGCGCGTGAAAGAAGTTGTTGACGGCAAGAAAGTTACTGTCTATGACGAAGTTGAGAAGCAGGTCACCAAGGATGCTCCCAGCCGTCTGCACGCCAGAAGACAGATCCTTCGCTACCTGTATCCCGTCGTGGAAATCCCTCAGGAAGGCAAAGGCCGCAAGAAAGCTACCAAGAAGGTCGACCTGGTTGACAAGATGTTTACCGAGTACGGCCCCAAGTATGCCGGCAGGAACGGTGGTTACACCAGAATCATCAAGATCGGCCAGCGCCGTGGCGATGGCGCTATGAAAGTCGTCCTTGAGTTTGTCTAATCACAAATCTGAGAGGACAAATATCAGACTGATTCTTCCTTCAGCATGATATACTAATTCAAAAGCCTCCGGGAGGATTTATCCCGGGGGCTTTTTTAGAAAAAACCAGAGTGAAAAATATCGTCGATACGACATTTTTCACTCCGCATGTTTTTGCCGCGGGGCGGCTGCAAACATCCTTTGACCGCATTGCGGTGCCGCTCTGGCCAGCGGCATGTCGGAAAGAGTAAAAAACCATGATCAAAATCAGCAAACTGATCCATGACTATATACAGCGCGATGAAGAGGGCAATCCATCCGGCACGATCCGTGCCATCAATGATGTCTCTCTGGATGTCCGGCCGGGGCAGTTTATTGCAATCCTCGGACACAACGGATCCGGTAAATCCACCCTTGCAAAGCACCTGAATGCCCTGCTCTTCCCGACGGAAGGTACAGTGCGGGTCGACGGACTGGATACAAAAGACGAGTCCCTGATCTGGGATATCCGCCAGACTGCAGGCATGGTTTTTCAGAATCCCGACAATCAGATCATAGGACAGGTTGTCGAGGAGGATGTGGGCTTCGGACCGGAGAACATGGGCGTTCCCACAGAGAAGATCTGGCAGAGGGTTGAAGAGAGTCTCAAAACAGTGGGGATGTATAAATACCGCAAGAAATCTCCCAACCGGCTGTCCGGCGGTCAGAAACAGCGCGTATCCATCGCCGGCGTCATTGCCATGCATCCCAAATGCATAGTCATGGACGAGCCGACCGCCATGCTGGATCCATCCGGCCGTGCCGATGTGATCAAGGCGGCCATAAAATTAAACCGGGAAGACGGCATTACGATCATTCTTATTACCCACTATATGGAAGAAGCGATTCAGGCTGACCATGTATTTGTGATGGATGACGGCAGGATTGCCATGCAGGGCTCCCCGCGGGAAGTTTTTTCACGGGTTGAAGAGATGAAGGAACTCCATCTCGATGTTCCCCAGGTCACACTGCTGGGACATCTGCTCAGAAAAGAAGGCTTGGACATTCCCGAGGGAATCCTGACCAGGGAGGAACTCGCCCGGGCATTGGTCAGACTTAAGAAATGAAAAAGAGCGGAAAGGAATTAGATCACAATGGGAATCAGTCTGGAAAAAGTGAGCTATGTCTATGAGCAGGGAACTGCGATGGAGACAGCGGCACTTCTGGATATCGACCTGGAAATACCGGACAATCAGTTTATCGGGCTGATCGGACATACGGGGTCCGGAAAATCCACGCTGGTACAGCTTTTGAACGGACTTCTCCGTCCCACAAGCGGCAGGGTTTTGTATAACGGGAAAGATATTCACGCGAACGGCTTTGACAAGAAGGCCCTTCGCGCTGATGTAGGGCTGGTATTTCAATATCCGGAGCATCAGCTCTTTGAAGTAGATGTACTTTCCGACGTCATGTACGGACCGCGAAACCTTGGACTCGACGAAGCGACCTGCAAAAAGAGAGCCGTGAAAGCCCTGGAAAATGTGGGCATGAAAGAAAAGTACTTTAAGACGTCTCCTTTTGATCTGTCAGGCGGCCAGAAGCGCCGCGCCGCGATCGCAGGTGTCCTCGCGATGAATCCGCGCATCCTCATTCTGGATGAACCCACTGCTGGCCTCGATCCCCGGGGCCGCGACGAGATCCTCGGGCTCATCTCCGATATGAAAAAAAGGCTTTCCATGACGATTATTCTCGTCTCTCACAGTATGGACGATGTAGCCCGCTATGTGGAGAGGATTGTGGTGATGGGAAACGGGAAAAAGGTGTTTGATGATACGCCGAAGAATGTTTTCAGACACTATCTCGAACTGGAAGACCTGGGACTTTCCGCACCGCAGATCACCTATATTATGAACACACTGCATGAGAAGGGGATCGATGTGGAGACGGATGCTCTGACAGTGGAGGATGCCGCCGCGGAGATCCTGAAAAAGATCAAAAAGTAACTGCCTTCAGGGGAAGCCGTCAGAACAGACGGATGCTTTTTCGGTCATTAACATCCGGCAGAAAATTCCGGTCATTGCCATCCGGCAGAAAATTCCGGTCATTAACATCCGGCAGAACTAGAGCCGTGTTCAGCTGCACACGATAGTATGCGGACTATACACGGCGGGGGAGCATTTATGTTCAAGGATATCACGCTCGGACAATACTATCAGACAGATTCACTGCTGCACCGTCTTGACCCCAGGGTCAAGATCGTGGGGACGCTGGTTTATATCATCTCCCTCTTTGTGGTGAATTCTTTTATCGGTTATCTGGTCTGCGCACTGTTTCTCATTGCAATGATCGCCCTTTCCAATGTGCCTGTCGGGTACATTGTGCGCGGCATGCGCGCCATTCTGATCCTTCTGCTCATCACCATGTCTTTTAACCTGTTTCTGACACCGGGTGAAGAGATATTCCGGTTCGCATTCCTGAGGATCACCAGGGAAGGCCTTTCCTTTGCTGTCAAAATGGCGATCCGCCTCTCCCTGCTCGTGATCGGATCCTCTCTGATGACGCTCACGACGACGCCCAACCAGCTGACAGACGCGATCGAGAGTCTGCTCAATCCTCTGAAGCGGGTGCGCGTGCCGGTCCATGAGATCGCCATGATGATGTCGATCGCCCTCCGCTTTATTCCGATCCTGATGGAGGAGACCGACAAGATCATGAAGGCCCAGATTGCCCGCGGCGCGGACTTTGAGAGCAGGAACCTCATCAAAAAGATCAAGAGCCTGGTGCCTCTTCTGGTGCCCCTTTTTATTTCCGCCTTCCGCCGTGCCAATGACCTGGCCATGGCTATGGAAGCCCGCTGCTACAGGGGGGGGATCGGACGTACCAAAATGAAGCCTCTGGTCTATCACGGCCGCGACCACGGCGCTTATTTCCTGCTGCTTGCCTATTTCGCACTCTGTATCGTTCTCAGGCTGGTCCGGCTGCCTTTTCTTGTGTAAAGCCCGGGCTGCAAAGATCCGGGAATGGTAAAACCCGGGCTGCAAAGATCCGGGAATGGTAAAACCCGGGCTGCAAAAATCCGGGAATGATAAAATCCGGGCAGCGAAGATCCAAAAATGGCAGCGGCGGGGGAATCCCATGATAGTTTGAGAGAAAAAGGAGTTTGTCTGATCGTGAAAAAAAGAATCCTGCTTTCCGTCGCGTATGACGGGACAGGCTATGCCGGCTTTCAGGCACAGAAGAGCGGTGTGCCCACGATTGAAGGTGAGCTGAACCGGGTGCTGACAGAACTGACCGGAGTGCCGGTGGAAGTGACCGGTGCGAGCCGCACAGACGCGGGGGTCCATGCCCGCTGTAATCTGGCTGTATTTGATACGGAGAGCCGCATTCCGCCCGAAAAGTTCGCCTATGCGGTCAATGTGCGTCTGCCGGAGCAGATCTGCGTCCATAGGTCTATGGAGGTGCCGGAGGATTTTCATCCCCGACACTGCAGCACAATCAAAACATACGAATATCGTATTTATAATGCACCTATGCCGGACCCCTTGCGCCGGCTTTACACCTATTTTTCCAGATATACATTTGATGTGGAAGCTATGCGGGAAGCCGCGCAGTATCTTGTGGGGGAACATGATTTTAAAAGCTTCTGCAGTATGTATACCAGTGCAAAGACCACTGTGCGGGAGATCCTGAGCGTGGAAGTGGAAGAGATTCCCTGCGGCGCGGCAGGCGGCTTACCGCGTGAGATCGTGATCCGGGTCAGCGGGAGAGGATTTTTGTACAACATGGTCCGTATTATAGCAGGCACGTTGATGGAGATCGGAAGGGGCGCAAAGAAGCCTGCTGATATGCCTGCCATTCTCGAGTCCCTTGACCGGCGGGCGGCAGGCCCGACAGCACCGGCATGCGGCTTGACCCTGGTTCGCTATGAGATCGCGGAACCCGGCATGGAAACGGTTTTTTGCTGAAAATTTGACGGAGGGAGATTTTTGTTGTGAGTATGAAAAAAAAGCTATGGTGTGCAGTGTCTGTCGCTGCAGTCTGCTTCACAGTAATCGGAAGTGTTTCTGCCTTTGGAAAAAATGTGGATATTGTTTCACATTTCCGCTCCCACACAAAAAGTGCAGTTGTTGACAGTGCCGAAAGCAAAACAGTATCGAAAGCGGATCAGGAAGATGAGGAAGTCATCGTTGTAGATTCATCGATGGCAGGCTCCTATATAAATGAGACGCAGGGAGACGGTTACAAAATCAATGAGGACGGTACATTCACCGCTTATAAAGATTTTAAAAATAAAAAAGGGAAAATGATCGGAACAGTCCTCCCGGAAGGCAGCCAGTGGATCTTTTCTTCTCCTGTCATGGACAATGGGCAGGTGATCGGAACCTATAAAGACGGAGAATGGGTCATCGACGGCAAAACTTATACATACACATTCGGCGGACTGAGTCTGCCGTCACTTCACTTCTACGATATCTATGTCAATAACAAATCCCTTGTTCTCTGGGGGAAAAAGATGAAGAAACTCGAAGAGAAGGGACTGAAATGTACTGCGGATCTGGATCAGAAGATCAAGTCTCTGGAAGTGACGGACGAGATCACAGTCACCAGCGGAAAAGCTGAAGCGAAAGTGCGTGCGATCAATCCCTATGAAAATGAAGCGCCGCTCTCGGACTGCCTGATCTGCTCCTTCTACTCAGACGATACGACAGGAACCTTCGGATTTGAAAGTGACGGATTCAAATGCGGGGATGACTGCTACGACAACTTGCTGCAATCCTCGGTCTATATATATGAAAAAGACCGGCTGGTCTACAAAGACTATATCTTTACCTTATCGGATGTCGAATACCATTCAGGTGATGATCCCAAGGGCGAAAAGATCCTCAATGTGACCGGCGATGTAGATCTTACCTTCTGTTTTGACGGTTCCATCCTCAAATCTTTCAGTTTCACGGATCCAAAGCTCCTCTATAAGGGCCTGAACGACAATGTGGCCGGTGCTGACTTCGAGTCTATGAGCGAGGAAGAAAAAGGACAAGTCCTTAAGGTCAGAGGAGATATTCTTACCAGGCTGAAAGCAGCCTTTGAAGACGCAGGCATCGAGGTGAATATAGACGATACAACAGGCGAGATCATCATGGATGCAAAAGTCCTTTTCGACGTGGATTCTTATGAGATTTCGGACGAGGGCAAAAAATATCTTGACCAGTTTGTGAAAGTCTATGTTCCGGTCCTGTTTTCAAATGAATTCAAAGATTCCATTGACCAGGTGCACTTCGACGGCCATACCGACAGTCGTGGATCTTTCGGGCATAACGCAGAACTGTCAGACAAACGCGCCAGGGCTGTTCTGGACTACTGCCTGGAAAGCACCGCCAACGGTCTCACAGCGGAAGAGAAGGAATTGCTCAGCCAGAAGGGCGTTACCCAGGGACACGCCAGTACAAACCTCATATATGATGAAGAAGGTCACGAGGACAGCGAAGCATCCAGGAGAGTGACTGTCAAGTTTTTCATCAAAGTAAATTAATCCCGGATCAAGCGGTCCCCGGATATAAAACACCATAAAGAAGCTGTAAAGAACCCTGTAAAAAACAGTATAAAAAACTGTATCGAAAAAAGTGCACAGAGCCGTTGACACAATTTTTCGATTCGAATATAATGGTCAGGTGCGACGGCGGTAAACGCATGTATTTTGCATGCCCTGACTCCCCGGTTTTTGGAAAAAATTTACCTGCCACTGCGACCCGCACTTGAATTTAGAGTGAGCGCAAGCTCACGGACACGAAAATATGAAGATTAAGATCCGCTCCGAAGAGGAGCCGGTGTGAGCCGGCACCTGAATTCTGCCGGATCACAGATGCACCGATGGAGGAAAATACATGAAAACCTATGTGCCAGGCGCAGCAGATATTGAGAAGAAATGGTATGTAGTGGATGCGACCGACATGACCCTCGGACGCCTTGCAAGCGCAGTTGCTACTGTTCTTCGCGGCAAGAATAAGCCCTACTACACTCCTTTTATGGATACAGGCGACTATGTCATCATTGTAAATGCAGAGAAGATCAAAGTTACCGGCAAGAAGCTGGATCAGAAGATCTATTTCCGTCACTCCGAGTATGTCGGCAGCGCGAAGTACACAACCCTTCGTGAGATGCTCCGCACAAAGCCCATCAAGGTTGTTGAGCACGCAGTCCGCGGCATGCTTCCCAAGGGAAGACTTGGCGATGACATGTACAGAAAGCTCCATGTCTATGAAGGTCCCGAGCACAAGCACGCAGCACAGAAGCCCGAAGAGCTGAAGTTCTGATCGGCTTTGACCGCCAGCCGGAAAGAACAGAACCGGCGGCAATCGAAAATAGATGGCCCCTGATCACCGGCGGCATTTGTTAAGGATGGCCGAAACAGATCCGGACAAATCGGACGGCCAGAGCTTGAAAGGAGATATTTACAATGGCTAAAGAAGCGACATATTATGGAACCGGCAGAAGGAAATCCTCTGTTGCCCGTGTTTTCATTACACCCGGCACCGGCAATATGACCATCAACGGCAGAACCCTGGATGACTATTTCGGACTTGAGACCCTCAAGGTTATCGTCAACCAGCCTATCGTTCTCACCGGCACAACCGGTCAGTATGACTACAAGATCACTGTCAAGGGCGGCGGCACAACCGGCCAGGCAGGCGCAATCCGTCACGGCATTTCCCGTGCACTCATCGAGGCAGACGCAGAGCTTCGTCCCATCCTCAAGAAGGCCGGCTATCTTACCCGTGACCCTCGTATGAAAGAGAGAAAGAAATACGGTCTCAAAGGCGCCCGCCGCGCTCCTCAGTTCTCCAAGAGATAATTTTCAGACCAACAATTACTCAAGAATCACACACAAGACCCGCAGAAATACAGTGTTTCTGCGGGTTCTTTTTATTCTTCATCGCGCAATACCCGTGACTTCAGATAACAGTCGTGGGATACACGCGCACGGTCCCCACCCCCAAAACTCTTCCTATAGCGTGATTAAAAGGAATATGATATATTGGTTAAAGGCGGCGAATCACCGCCGACGATTCACCCGACCACCGTTGAAACGAGGATGGTACATATATGAGAAAAGATATCAGTAACCGCATTCAGAACGTGACGAACCGGATTTTGATGGATTACCAGAACGGCCGCGATATAGACAATATGAACGTCTTTAATCAGCCTGACAGCGCAGCAGTGATAGATATTGTAAATAAGCTGCTGAATATTCTGTTTCCCGGCTATTACAGGCCAAAAGAATTCCGCAGTTATAATTATGACAGCCGGATCGCGGTGGTGATCGAGGATGTCATCTACAACCTTCAGAAGCAAATCGCGATCGCGCTCCGCTTCAAGGAGGAGTATGCGGCTGAGACGGATTTTGAACTCCGCATGTCTGCAGAGGAACTGGCGATCGATTTCCTGGACAGGATTCCCCATATCAGAGCTCTGGTGAACACGGATATGCAGGCTTCTTATGAAGGTGACCCCGCTGCCTTCAGTAAAGATGAGATTGTTCTTTGCTATCCGGGACTTCTGGCCAGCACGATCAACCGCCTTGCCCACGAGCTCTTCCTGCTCGGTGTGCCGCTCATTCCCAGGATGATGACAGAGTACGCTCACAGCAAGACGGGTATAGATATCCATCCCGGTGCTACCATCGGCGAGTACTTTTTCATGGACCACGGCACAGGTATCGTCGTCGGTGAGACATCGATCATCGGCAAACACGTCAAGGTCTACCAGGGCGTCACCATCGGCGCGCTCTCGACCCGCGGGGGCCAGCGCCTGAAAGGCGCCAAACGTCATCCCACCATCGAGGACAATGTCACGATTTACGCCGGTGCCTCCATCCTGGGCGGTGAGACCACGATCGGCGAGGGGTCGGTCATTGGATCCAACGTTTTCATCACAAGCTCTGTCAAACCAGGCACCAGGATCAGTGTCAAGACCCAGGAGCTCATCATTCGCAATGGAGACGATGATTCCGATCTGGGATGCAATCCGGAACCGGCCGATGACATGGAAGAGTCCAAGCCGGATGATACCTGGTACTATGTCATCTGACCGGAAAAGTCTTGAGCCGCAATGAATAACAAAGATAACAATGAATAGCAATGAATAATCACAGGTGAGAATTCTCTTAAAAACGAGGATTGCTTTACTCTGCCTGAATAATACAGGAGGAAAAGATGGCTGTTACTGTCGGGATCAAAGGTGAGAAGAAGTTTGCCGTCAATGAGGATATGCTGGCTTCCAGAGTCGGAAGCGGTCTTGTGAATGTTTTCGCCACTCCGTGCATGATTGCGGGGATTGAGAATACAGCTGCTATGTCTGTACAGCCCGAGCTCGAAGAGGGAAAGACTACCGTAGGTATAGCGATCAACGTCTCCCATGTCGCCGCTACACCTCTTGGAATGGAAGTCCGCATTGAGTCCGAGCTCACAGAAGTCGCGCCCAACGGCAAGGTCATGACATTCAAGGTGACCTGCTATGATGAGGCCGGCCTGATCGGCGAGGGAACCCATCAGCGCGCGATTGTAGACCGGGCACGTTTTGAAGCCAAAGCAAATGCCAAAGGCACGAAATAAAGAGCTGCGGTAACGAGGCTGGCGTCTGTAGAGAAAGCGGAAACCAGGCTGCCGTCTGAAAAGAAGGCGGAAACGAGGCTGCCGCATAAAGAGGAGAAGGAGACAATACATGAAATTTGTTATTCAGCACCAGACATCATCATATATGCGGCTTCGCCTATGCGGAGGACGGTTTAGCGGGACGGAAGCAGAGGTGCTTGAATATGCCCTGTCTAATCTCAAGGGTGTCTCCGGAGTCAGGCTCTATCCGGCTTCCGGCGGAATCGCTTTTTCCTATAAGGGTGACAGAGATACGATCCTCAAAAAACTTCGAAACCTCCAGTTCCATAATGTAAAAATGTTTGCGGAAGGACTTGAGGAGAGCATTGGAAAGGAAGAGCTGGCCCGCAGGAAGCTCAGCCCAGAGCTCAAGAGAAAACTCCGCTGCAAGGTCATTGCTGAAGCGGCGGCGGATATGCTCCTTCCCGCCCCGGTCCAGCTTGGATATCACATGTATCAGCTCGTGACACTCAAGAATCTTTAAGCAAGGGAGTCTGTACATGCGTTTGTCAGAAAAATGCGCGGTTTGCCTGTACGATAAACAAAAGAGACTTGTTCAGGATCAGGATTATCTGGCGGAGGTCAGAGAACTTCTCGAGAATCGTGATCCCGAGGACACCTCACCCTATATGGTCTACCTTTTTGACCAGGCCTTTTTGCGCCGATTCGGCGACAAGGGGGAGACCAGCCGGTATCGCACTATAAAACAAACCTTCAACGATCTTGTGCTTTCTATGGAAGACGCAGTGCGCCAAAGGATTGAGGCCGCAGAGGATCCCCTTGCCGCGTCTGTTTTGTTTGCCCGCATCGGCAATTATATCGATTTCGGCGCCATGCAGGACGTAAGCACGGAGACCTTCCTGGGACTCTTTGAAGATCCGAAGATGGGAGAGGCAGACCGCCGGACCTATCTCTTCTTCCTTGAAGAATGCGCGAAAGCGAAGAGCTTCCTGCTCATTGCAGATAACTGCGGCGAGATCGTGCTGGACAAGCTCTTTCTGGAACAGCTCGCGAAGCGCTTCCCCCGGCTTGAAATGTATGTCCTGGTCCGGGGAGATGTCGTGCTCAACGACGCCACACCGGAGGATGCGGCCTATGCGGGAATCGACCGTCTGGCCCGGATCGTCTCCAACGGCGCCCCCATTCCCGGCACAGTCTATAAGATGCTTCCTGAAGAAGCCCGCGGGGTGCTGGATACCGCAGATGTGATTCTGGCCAAGGGACAGGGCAACTATGAATCCCTTTCCCACCAGGGGAGGCATATTTTCTACGTTTTTTTGTGTAAATGCGATCTGTTTACCTCTCGTTTTCAGGTTCCGAAGCTGACAGGAATGTTTATCGAGGAAAAATGAGTCACAGGGGACGGTTCTGAAAAACTCATTGCACGCAATGAGTTTTTCAGAACCGTCCCCTGTGACTCATCCAGCCTTCCGTCAGGCAGCAAATCGGGACCGTAAAAATGATAACAATTACTTGACAAAACGTCGATTCTACGCTTTAATAGACTAAATTGAATATTGAGCAAACCGTTGATGCGGAAGTAAAACGTGAGGGGCACCCACAGAGAGTCCGGGCAGGTGAGAGCCGGATGGTATGCTGACACGAATAATGGTCCGCGGAGGGCGTGTTGAAAGGCGGTGTTTCCCGAACCCCGGTCTTCTGTATGCAGTTTCTTTCTGAAGATTCTTTCTAAAGTTTTTGAGATTCTTTTAAAGTTTCTTTTTAACATGACTTGACTGCATTTGGAGGGACCGGTCCGGACGGCCGAGTATGACGCGACGTGAGGGCATACGTCAGTTGCCGGGAATTTGCTGGAATTCCGAAAAGAGCGTGCGCTCTGCCTGTAAACCTGTAGGCGGAGAATTTCCCGGATCCGGGGGAGAGTTTTTCTTACAGGCAGGATTTGCGAAGGAATTCCCCTGATTCTCAGGGATTTTTTTATTGGATAAGTGATGAATGCTTATTTGATAAATGAATCCCGGAAAGGCAGGGGATTTTTTTACGGATCAAAGGTGCAGGGATGACTTCCGCATGGAGCGGGACCGCCATCCGGCAGCATCGAAAGCAGGAGCAGGAGCACACGAAGCGGGGTGGCACCGCGGGCATATGATCATAGAATGCTCCGTCCCCGACAGAATGGATCTATTCAGATTCATCCTGCCGGGGATTTTCTTTTGCCGGATTTGCGGAAAGTCTCTGCAGGGTGAATGAAAAAAGGCAGCTTATTGAAAAGCCTTTCGGGCTGCCGGCTGCGTCAGGCCGATCAGTAGTCTGCATGCGGCAGGGCTCGGAAAAAAAAGAAATAGCCTTTCGGGCTGCCGGCGGCATCGGGCGCGGGAAACACCGATTCTTTGGAAAGGAGCATTGCAATGATCAAAGAAGCCATCATTAAAATCGTCACAAAGCAGGACCTTACCTTTGAGGAAGCAGAGACTGTAATGAATGAAATCATGAACGGGGAGACGACCCCTACCCAGAACGCAGCTTTTCTGGCGGCTCTGTCGACCAAGAGCACAAAGGCGGAGACCATCGATGAGATTTCCGGCTGCGCCGTCTCCATGCGCAGCCATGCTACACCCGTTGAGCATCCCGGTATGGAGGTGCTCGAAATTGTGGGGACCGGCGGCGACAATGCCAACACCTTTAATATTTCCACAACCTCCGCAATGGTGGTCGCTGCGGCAGGTGTCAAGGTCGCCAAGCACGGCAACCGTGCAGCCTCCTCCCTGAGCGGTACGGCGGACTGTCTCGAAGCCCTCGGGGTCAACATCCAGCAGGATCCCGATCTCTGCAGAAAGCTCCTTCAGGAAGCCGGCTTCTGCTTTATGTTTGCCCAGAAATATCACTCTGCCATGAAATACGTCGGCTCAATCCGCCGTGAGCTCGGATTCAGGACGGTCTTCAACATTCTCGGACCTCTTACCAATCCTGCAAAGCCCGAGTATTTCCTTCTCGGTGTCTACGATGAGTACCTGGTGGAGCCCGTTGCAAAGGTCCTGGCCTCTCTCGGTGTACGGCACGCTCTGGTGGTCTACGGTCAGGATAAGATTGATGAAGTCTCTGTCTCGGCGCCCACTACCGTCTGCGAACTCAAAGAGGGCTTTTACAGGACGATCAGGATCTGCCCCGAAGATTTCGGCTTTCAGCGGTGCAGCAAAGATGACCTGGTCGGAGGAATGCCTGCGGAAAACGCCCAGACGACCCGCGGAATTCTCTCCGGCGAGATCAGGGATGCCCGCCGCACCTCTGTCCTTCTCAACGCAGGCTGTGCCCTCTATGCCGCCTGCGCGGCTTCTTCCATCGAGGAAGGTGTGAGAATGGCTGCGGAGATGATCGACAGCGGCAAAGCCCTCGCTACTCTAGAGAAGGTCATTGAAGTCTCAAATCAGAGCGCGTGATATGCCGCAGAAACCGTTGTTGAAACAGCATTATTCAAAATCAGAACAGCAAGAAAACAGAAAAAAAAATAACAGGAATATTATAACGGATTAAAACGAATCAAAACCATTCATGGCAAATCATAACTGATTATTACGGCATTTGAGGAAAACAATGATGACTATTCTGGACCGGCTGGCAGCGCATGCCGCAGAACGTGCGGCAGAAAAAAAGAAATTTCTTTCCATGGAGGAAGTCCGTGAAAGGGCGCTTGCAATTCGAAGCGCTGAGCCCCCCGAACCGCAGTTTCCCTTTGAAAAAGCCCTGTCAGGCGAGGGGATCCATTTTATCTGCGAGTGCAAAAAAGCATCCCCTTCCAGGGGATTGATCGCACCGGATTTTCCTTATCTCGAGATTGCCCGCGCCTATGAAGCTGCAGGTGCCTCCGCCATTTCTGTTATCACAGAACCCAAATGGTTTCAGGGAGAGGATCGTTTTCTGCGGGAAATCGCATCCGCTGTCAATATTCCCTGCCTCCGGAAAGACTTTACCGTCGACTCCTATATGATCTATGAGGCAAAGCTTCTGGGCGCATCCGCAGTCCTTCTGATCTGTGCGATCCTGGATGATACCCGGCTGGCAGAATACCTTGAAACCGCCCATTCACTGGGGCTGTCAGCCCTGGTAGAGGCACATGACGAGACAGAAGTCCGCCGTGCGCTGGCTGCAGGAGCCCGGATCATCGGCGTCAACAACCGGGATCTGCACACCTTTGACGTGGATATCAACAACTCTGTCCGCCTGCGCGGCCTCATTCCTGCGGACCGCATCTATGTTTCAGAGAGCGGCATCCGTGACGCGGATGACGTCGGCGTTCTCTATCGCAACGGCACCAACGCCGTCCTTATCGGAGAAACCCTGATGAGAAGCGCCGACAAAGGTGAACAGCTCCGACAGCTCCGCAGCAGGTGTGTCTGACCTGTAACGGAAACAGGAGACAGGAAACAGAAAGCGGAAAGCAGGGAGAAAGAAGCAGAAACAGCAAGACGGGAACAGGAAACAGCAAGACGGGAACAGGAAACAGCAAGATGGAAACAGGAGACAGGACGCAGAAAGCGGAAAGCAGGGAGAAAGAAGCAGAAACAGCAAGACGGAAACAGGAAACAGCAAGGCAGAAACAGGAAGCAGTAACCGGAAAACAGAAAGAGAAAAGAAGAAAAAAGAAAAAAGGAAGAGGGCAGCCATGAATACAGAGACAGGAAAAAGGACAATGGTCAAAATCTGCGGTCTGCGGCGCCCGCAGGATGCGGAAGCCGCCAACCGGATACTGCCTGATCTGGCGGGCTTTATCCTGTCTCCCGGGTACGGCAGATCAATAGAACCCGCACAGGCTATGACGCTGCGCAGGATCCTTTCCCCTGAAATCAGGACAGTTGGTGTTTTCGTTGATGCATCTATTGCAGAGATTGTGAAGGCGGCAGAGACCGGCTGTATCAATATGATCCAGCTCCACGGAAAAGAGGACGACGGCTGCATCAGGGAAATCGCCGCCATGACAGGACTTCCGGTTATCAAAGCTTTCCGGATCGGCAGCAGACAGGACCTGGAGACTGCAGCATCAAGTGCCGCAAAGTGGATCCTTCTGGACAGTGGAACCGGCACCGGAAAATGTTTTGACTGGGACCTTCTGGAATCCTTTCTGTATGAGCAATGCGGGGAGATCCGGGACAACCTCTTTCCCGGCGGCCACCGCTGGCTGCTGGCAGGGGGGCTGTCCGCAGAAAACGTCGCCTCGGCAATCGGACGCTTTTGCCCTACCGGCGTGGATGTCAGCAGTAAAGTCGAGACGGATGGATTCAAAGACCCTGAAAAAATGGCTGCATTTGCAGCTGCTGCACGTGCCGGGATGATCATGCATTCTGAAATACAGTGAAAAAACTGACATTGCAGCTGCTGTACGCGCCGGGATGATCGGCTGAAAACACGGACCAGGCCGGCAGGGATGCTGCAAAAAACAGCATCAGGCATCATATATACAGACTCATTCATCACACAGATTACGGAGGCAGGAAAGTGAAAAAAGGAAGATTTGGAGAGTTCGGCGGACAGTATGTTCCTGAGACGCTCATGAATGAGCTGATCCGTCTGGAAGAAGCATATGAGCATTTCAAGAACGACCCTGCTTTCACAGAGGAGCTGACGGCTCTTTTGAACAACTACGCAGGGCGCCCTTCTCTCTTGTATTACGCAGAAAAAATGACTGAGGATCTGGGAGGTGCGAAGGTCTTTATCAAGCGTGAGGACCTCAATCACACCGGCTCTCACAAGATCAACAACGTTCTGGGGCAGGTTCTTCTGGCCAAAAAGATGGGAAAGACCCGCGTCATCGCTGAGACCGGAGCGGGACAGCACGGTGTGGCTGCAGCTACCGCAGCCGCTCTCCTCGGCATGGAATGCGAAGTCTTCATGGGAGCAACCGACTGTGAGAGGCAGAAACTGAATGTTTACCGAATGGAACTTCTCGGCGCCAGGGTCCATCCCGTCCGGAGCGGCTCGAGGGTCCTCAAGGATGCTGTCAATGAGACTATGCGCGAATGGGCGGGACGAGTGGATGACACCCATTACGTTTTGGGCTCTGTCATGGGGCCTCACCCCTTCCCCACTATTGTCCGTGACTTTCAGTCCGTGATTTCAAGAGAAGCACGCGCCCAGATCCTGGAGATGGACGGAAAGCTTCCCGACGCAGTCCTGGCCTGTGTGGGCGGCGGAAGCAATGCTATGGGTATGTTTTATCATTTTATAGGCGACAAAGATGTCCGGCTGATCGGCTGTGAAGCTGCCGGGGAAGGTGTTGAGACCGGACGCCACGCTGCCACAATTGCCAAAGGAAGACTCGGCGTCTTTCATGGAATGAAATCCTATTTCTGCCAGAACGAGTACGGACAGATCGAGGAAGTCTATTCCATCTCCGCAGGACTTGACTATCCCGGCATCGGCCCCGAGCACGCATGGCTGCACGATACAGGACGTGCCGAATATGTTCCTGTGACCGACGAGGAGGCTGTCTCTGCCTTTGAATACCTCGCACGCACCGAAGGTATCATCTGTGCAATTGAAAGCGCCCACGCGGTCGCACACGCCCGCAAGATCATCCCTTCAATGAGCAAAGACAAGAGCGTTATCATCTGTCTCTCAGGCCGGGGCGACAAGGATGTGGCGGCGATCGCCCGCTACCGGGGCATCGACCTGCGGGAATAAGGAGTCATCTTTATTCTTTCCGACCGAACATGCCGCTCATCGGAGCAGCAGCGCGAGGAGAATATACACAGCATGAAAGGGAGGTCTTTCATGTCGGCGCTTTCTCCGATGCGATCACAGGATGCCTGCGCCGCCCTGCGGCAAAAACATCCGGAATACCCGTGACTTCAATGCGGTATTCTCGCAAAATGAGAAACCCGCATGACCGCACAGGATCTGCCTATGCGTTTTGATAGTGAACACAGCTTATTTCAAACTGTCTGACCGGCAGAGATCGGAGACCAAAACAATGAAAAAAGCAAAAACCATCCGGGATGCCTTCGCAAACGGGAAGGCTTTTATCCCTTTTATCACCGCAGGAGATCCCGACCTGGAATCTACGAAGAAATTCATTCTGGCCATGGAAAAGGCAGGGGCTGACCTTATTGAGATCGGTATTCCTTTTTCCGACCCCATCGCAGAGGGTATTGTGATTCAGGAGGCGGATATCCGGGCTCTTGCCTCCGGTACGACCACAGACAAGATTTTTGACATGGTCGAAGAGCTGCGCGAAGAGACCGACATGCCCCTTGTTTTTATGGGATACCTCAACCCGGTCTTTTACTACGGATATGAGAGATTCTTTACCAGATGTGAAGAAGTCGGTATCAGCGGCGTGATCATTCCCGACCTGCCTTTTGAAGAAAAAGACGAATGTGCCGACATTGCTGCCGCTCACAAGGTGGATGTGATCTCTATGATCGCCCCCACTTCCGAAGACCGCATCAGGGCGATCGCTGAAAATGCCCGCGGCTTTCTCTATGTCGTCTCCTCCATGGGAGTCACCGGTGTCCGCTCGGAGATCAAGACCGACCTCAGCTCCATCCTTGCGTCGATCCGCCAGGCTTCTGATATACCCGCAGGCATCGGATTCGGCATAAATACCCCTGAACAGGCAGCAAAAATGGCCGGGATCGCCGACGCCGTCATCGTGGGCAGCGCGATCGTCCGCATGATCGCCGAATACGGAACAGAAGCAGCACCCTTCATCAGCGACTATGTCCGCAGGATGAAAGACGCCATAAGATAGGTTTTTCAGATCATTGCATAAAAAGAATCAAAAAAAAAGAATTAAAAGGAATTAAAAAAATCCAATAAAAAAGAATCCGGCAAGTGAGACCGGATTCTTTTTTTATGACATGACCGTGTAATGTTTTTTTCCGCCTTAAGGCGGACACGGGCTGGCTGCGGGCAGAGGACGCATATGAACTGCATAGCAGTTCATATTGCCGCCTCTGCCCTGTTTGTCCCTTATGAGCGGGACCGAAGTGACCGCACCAACATCGTGCGTTCAGATCCGGACCGATTCGGTTCTGTATTACCAGATTTCCAGGCGGTACTCGGGGGCGAGGTACATACCGTCGCCTTCTTTTGTGCCGTAGGTTTTGTGGAATTCCTCAAACTGTACCACGACTGCGTTGGTGCGCAGGTAGGCGAGAGGATGAGAGTCCTGTTCAATTGAGTAGGCTTCCGTCTCCAGAGTGGTGAGATTGCGCCAGTTGGCGGCAAAGGAACGGAAGAAAAGATCATAATTGAAGTCTTTGTAATCAGCAGCTATGCGAAGCATGCATTTGACGCCTGTCAGATCCGCGATCGCCTCGGTATCGATCATGGCTCCATTGAGGGGATAACCCGGAACGGGCTCGAAACCGTTGTAATAGTCGACAAGCTTCTGAGCGCGCTCATGGAACTTGAGATAATCCTCCTCGGTCCACCAGTTGCGCAGATTTCCGTGCTCATCATACTGGCGTCCGGACGTATCAAAGGCGTGGGAGATTTCATGTGCCGCGATCACACCGACATGAGCCAGCTTTTCCTCATAGGACATCCGGTCGTTATAGAAACTGCCGCCCAGAATGCCTGCGGGGATGTTGATGGAGTTGTCAAGAGGATAGTAGTAGGCATTGACATCCTGCGAGGCTGCAATCCAGGCTTCCCGGTCGACAGGCTGGTTGACCTCTTCCGCGATGGAAAGGCAGGTGTCCTCGGAAATAGCGATCCGGGCATCAACCAGGGTGCCGCCCTCATCAGGACCTTTAAAGTCCAGAATACGTTCTGTGCTTTCGCTCTGAGCTGTGTCGGCAGCGGCAGCAGTTGAACCTGCGGCAGTATTTTCGGCAGTGGCAGCAGTTGAACCTGCGGCAGTATTTTCGGCAGCGGTAGCAGTTGAATCTGCGGCAGCACTTTCGGCAGCGGCAGAAGCTGCATCCGCGGCAGTACTTTCGGCAGCGGCAGAAGCTGCATCTGCGCCAGTGTTTTCGGCAGCGGCCGTAGTGGCGTCCGTGCCGGCATCTTCAGCAGCGATATCAGTGCTTTCGGCAGCGGCCGCATTTTCAGTATCCGCGGCAGCACCGTCGGCAGCGGCCGCTCCTTCAGCTGAGCCGTCTGTTAAAGAATCGACCGAAGTATTCCCTGTCTTTGAAGCCTGCACATCTTCCTGTCTGGACTTTTCTGCGGCCTCCAGAGCCTTGTCTTCCTCTTCATAGTCTTCAGGACTTGCGACGCGGATCGTCAGATTGTCCAGCTTTTTGATCGCTTCCGCCCTGGTGGAATCGGACAGGAACTCCGCATTCTGCAGCATGGAACGGTAATACTCTACAACGTCATTGATCAGGGCTGTGACGTCTGTACGGGTCTTGTCGGTGATATAAGTCTCTGCATAAACATCGCCGAGCTCCAGTTCCAGAACCTCATTGACGGCATCCGTTGCGGCCTTTTTGTCGTCGACCTGACCGGAAGAACCGGACAGCATGTTGCGCACATCGATCATGCGATTGTAGCAGTCGTGGTCGAGGAGCTCCATGAACTGCAGAGCATCGGAGACCAGCAGATATGCCTTCATTTGATCCAGATGTTCTTCATCAAAAAGTCCGCTCATGCAGGCGAGCCATTCAGGCTCTTCCAGTATGAAGACATTGGAGTGCTCAACACCGGCTGCCGAGAGCATTCCTGTGAGAGGGAAGCTGCCCTGCTCTTTTTCAAGCTCCTGCAGAGTGCGGGGGTTATTGCGGCGGATCGAAGAATCCTCGGCCTTGGATTCCGCCGTTGTCATCATGGAGGCAGCCATTTCGCACTCAAATGCATAGCTGTCCTTCAGTATCTGATCGCGCTCCTGATCGGAATAACCCAGGCGGGTCAGCATGTAGCCTGCCGCATACATATAGCGAGGCTGTGTCCTCCAGCTGTCTGCGCCCAGATAGTCATAATACATGGGATCCTGGAAGACCAGCGAAGGAGGAGTGATATAGACAGCGTTGTTATCCGCATCGTTTGGATTGGCTGCTGTAAAAACACCGCACAGCGGTAGTGCTCGTATAAACGTGTCGGGGTCGGACAGATATTTTGTCATATCCTCAATGCTGTTCACTGCCAGCAGAGGGGCGACAACATCGCGGAAGGGCTCGACACCGGCAGCGTCTCTGGCATCCCAGTCAAGCCACATCTGATAGTAATTCTGCACCAGTTTCTGGCTGTGGGCTATGTAAGGGTCGGAAAACTCCTGATCGCTCTCGAGGATAGTCTGGAGCTCGCTGTCGACCTCCAGCTGACGCTCCGAAAAAGTATCATAGGAGACATAACCGGAAGGGATTGTTTTGGTAGTGAGCCAGTCATGATTTACGGCGGCATGGAAGTCATCAGTCTCGGTGAGCCCGTCGAGCTTACGGACGTTTTCTACCAGATCCGAACAGATCCAGGGATATGCGCTTGCTGACTGAGCGGGGTCGGATTCCTCATAGGGAAGAGTCAGAAGAGTGCTGCCGGAAGAGGCGCTTGTGTCAGCTGCGGAGACCGCGTCACTCAGCCCCGCGGCAGCAGATTCAGTGCTGCCCTGCACTGCGTCGGCAGATACGGCATTGGTCTGCCCCGCGGCAGAAGGATCAGAATTGGTCTGCCCCGCGTCCGCGGATTCAACGCTGCCCTGCCCTGCCTCAGCAGAATCAGCATCATTCTGTCCTGCGTCTTTGGAAGAAAGATCCGCCTGTCCCGCGTCCGGAGAAGGCGCGGAAGCCTGTTCTGTCTCAGCGCCGGATGACTGTGTGGACAATGCCCCGCAGCCCATGACGGAACCGGCTGTAATGCACATGGCCAGAAGCACTGCAGCAGTACGCATGAAAGGCCTTTTCTGCTTGCAGATTTTTCCGAAGGATACAGATTTGCAGTTGCTCATAGAAAACAGATTCATATCAGTAATTTCCTTAATAAAAATTTATAATTAAAAATTTATACAGACACCTATAGAAAATGATGAAAAAGAATGCCGGCGCATTTATTTTTGCAACGGATGACTGAGCCGAAAAGCAATTCAGCCTAGTCCAAAGTGTAGCACGGATTCCCGGGATACGGTACTGTTTATTGTTGAAAATATTAATTCGAAACTATTAAATCGAAAAAAAGCAATTCCGGAATAAGAAATACCAATCTATCATACAGTGCTGTTTATTAACGGCGGTTTTTCATTTTATCAGCTCATATAAAGGCAGTTTTTGCCCAATCAGCTCATATAAAGGCGATTTTTCATTTAATCAGTTCGTTGATTATATGACAAATTACCTCTATACTAAATTCATATCGGCATATGTTCAGAAAAAAACAGGAATGTTTTTAATCAAAGTTTAATCAACATTAATCAGCGAATTAAAATGTTTGAAAGGAGGCATGCGGGGTGAAACGATTCAGATCCGGTGATCCCGCCTCAAAAAAGGATGAAAAATAAAATTATTGCTTTACTGCTTGCCGGGACGATCTGCTTTTCTTTTGCTGCCTGCGGAGAGAGCGGAGCCAAAACGACGCAGGAAAGCCAGGACAGTATTGAGCAGGAAGAAACCCTTGATGCTATAGATGATGCAAAAGCAGAATCAAACGAAAAAGCTGCAAATGAGGAAGATGATCAGAACGAGACAGCGGATGCAGCAGATGATGCATTCGCCGGAACAAGCGAAGAACTTGCGGAAGAGGACTATGATCTGGACGAGTTCACGGATGAAATAGATGATGAAGCAGCAGGACCGATTGAAGAAATAGATGCAGAGGAATATGAGCAGATTGAGATCCCGGATGCAGTTACAAACATCAGCACGGAGGACGATAAGGCATTAACGGGCGTATTGACAGAGGATTATTATAAGAATGAATATTTCGGACTTACAATCAGCAAGGTCGAAGGCGGCAGTATAGACAGTTTGATGGATTCAGGGACTGATCTTATGCCCCTGAGTGAGACCTATACGAAAGGAATCGGCGGTATTTATATCAATTCCACCGGTACAGACGGGTCCTTGTCCGTAACCGTTTCCGCGCTGACTTCAAAAGATCAGGGCAAAACTGAAAATGATCTGGCACAGGACCGCTTCGCTTTCGAAAAAGGATTTAACGAAGCGGCGGGGTATGAAGCTGAATGCAGTGTGGAGACTATTGCCATAGCCGGTGAAGAGCACCCCGCATATATTGAGATTACTGATGATGGAGAGGAAAAAGTAAAGTCCGCTTCAGTTTTTATCATCAAAGGTGATTTCTCATGCGTCATAGGCGTCTATGGCGCAGAGGACAAATTTGATGAAATCCTTAAGCTTTTTGAGAAAAACTGATCAAAATCAATCTGAAAAGGTATAGTAATCTGTCTGACAAGAATGGTTTTCATTAACCGGAAATACATAAAAACACTCTTTTCTATCAAATGAATTCAAATAATGCTCCCTTTCGGGCGCCAGGATCTTACGCTTTTCCTGTTCGCCCGGAAGGGAGCATTTCATTCAGTTAAGCAGTTTTCTTTTTTCTCTTCACCGTGCAGGCCGGGGGGCCTTCAGTGTTTCAGCTGCGCCCGGAATCTGTGCGCATCCTCGCGCCGGCAGCGGATGCGGACTTCTGTTCCTTCGGGAAGGTAGTGCTCGGATAGGAGAACGGCGCAGCGGCGCATGTCCTGCAGAAGACCGCCTTTTGTATAAGGAACACAGAAACTGCATTCGACGCGGTCTTCCTCCATTGCGCTGTCAATGAGTGAGAGAATCTCCGGGATTCCGACGCCTTTTCCTGCGGCCAGATAGAGAGTCTCGCCGCGGCGGAAGGGAATCTGCGCGGGGACAGGACGGCTCTTGGATCCCGGTGAAATCCCTGAGGAAGGCATAGTCTGGGGACCGGAAGCAGACTGGTCCGGGCCAGCCGGTCCCTGAATGCCTGTTTCCGCGGCCATAGCCAGATCAGTTTTGTTGTACAGGTAGACGAGAGGAATATTCCCTGCGCCGATTTCCTCCAGGGTCTTTGCGGTCACCTCGATCTGTTCCCGGTAATCAGGATCGGAAAAATCCACGACTTCCAGTAAAAGATCGGCATAGCGGACCTCATCCAGTGTCGACCGGAATGCCTTGACCAGCGCGTGGGGCAGGTCGCTTACAAATCCGACGGTGTCGGAGAGCAGAAAAGGAATGTGTCCGGGCGCGTCTATTCTCCGCACAGAGGTATCCAGTGTCGCAAAGAGCATGTCGGCCTCAAAAACCTGTTTACTGTTTTCCTGATTGTCGTCAGTATTGTCTGTGCCGCCGGCAGGATTTGTGCCGCGTTTGTCTGAGGCAGAGCTTCTGTTCTGATTGTATGACGTGAAGCTCTGATTGGAGAAGGCAGAAACAGCGCCGCGGCTGTCTGAGGCAGAGCTGCTGCTTGTGCTGTCACTGAAACTGTCACTGAAAACAGAAGAAATGCTGCTTCCTGCCCCGGACATAATGACGGTTCCGAACATTCCGTTTGTTCCGCAATAGTGCAGCAGAGCGTTCATGACAGTGGACTTGCCGGCGTTCGTATAGCCGACGAGGGCTACCCTGGTCAGACCGGTCCTCAGCCTGCGGCTGCGCTGGGTTGAGCGCTCCCGCTCCACAATCTCCAGCTCGCGGCGGAGCTCAGCGATCCTTTTTTCAATGCGGCGGCGGTCCAGCTCGAGTTTCTGCTCACCGGCGCCCTTGTTGGACAGGCGGCCGCTTCCTCCGCCCTGGCGGGAAAGAGAGGCCCGCATACCTACAAGACGAGGCAGCATATACTGGAGCCGGGCGGATTCCACCTGGAGCTTTGCCTCCCGCGTCCTTGCCCGGGAAGAAAAGATCTGCAGGATCAGCCCGGTGCGGTCGAGAACCTCGGTATCCAGCTCTTTTTCCAGGTTGCGCATCTGCATGGGGGTCAGCGCTTCATTAAAAATTACAATATCCGCGTCATGCTGTTCGATTTCTTTTTTCAGCTCCACCACCTTGCCGCTTCCGATATAAGTGGCGTGCGTGATCTGTGCGGCGTTCTGGACAACAGAGGCGACGACCTCCAGACCGCAGGCGTCTGCCAGTCCGCGCAGCTCGCTCATGGCACGCACATGTTTTTCGGGGGAAAGGTCCGTGCAGCAGCCGGCCAGCACCGCCCGGGACTTCCCGCCGCTGTCCTGTGTCCTCTGTGTCCGGGTCTTTCCGATACTTTCCTTTGCCTGATCACTGTCTTGTGCCGCTTCCTTACCGCGGCGATTCCTGCGGGAAGGTCTGCGCTTTGCCTCCCGGCTGAGGCCTGTTTTGCCTCCCGGAGGCTGTGCCTCCGGGCTGAAATCAGTTCTGCTCTCCGTAGACTGTGCCTCCCGGCTTCGGTCTGTGCTCTTGTCCGGAGTTTGTGCATCCCTGCCTTTTCCCCATCTTACAAATAAATCTTCCATATATGATTATCCATTCTGCATATCAAAAAAGTGTGTTATTGTACTTATAAAAACTATTAAAAATTGCTATGGATGATACAGTATTTGAAAAGCTGTCCACGTATTGTAGCATGATTGGCAGGAGTACGCCACATACTCAACTGATTCTATAAGATGCTATCAGATGTCGAATCTGTCCGAATCTGTCGAATCTGCCTGAATCAGCTGTTAAAAGGAAGAAGAATTACAGGAAATATCACAGAATTATGCAAAGCAGTAGGAAATACAGGGTGTAAACATAATAACGTCACAAACTGTTGACAAAATTTTTATCTTTTGACGCATTTTGTGATAAGCACCCATGTATAATATTTTTCGATAGTATAGGTTAAGTGTAGTGTGTATAAGTATTTATAAATCCGAATATAGTTGCTTCGTGTGTGCTTTTTTCCAAAAGAATTGCTTCTAAGAGACCTGGATTTGCGGAAAAAGGCAGTTTTTTAACATACTGCGTTTAAATGGAGCACAGAAACATCATTATTAATTATATAAAATAAAAACTGATGCTTCGTACACTATACTGCAGGAAATTCCTTCCCCTTGCCGCAGATATAGATCTCAGGTGTTTTTTCAAAAGAGTATATGTCTGCGTTTATGCTGAACTAGAATATAGAGAAGCGTGCTAAAAAGATGGAAGGTTTTACCTATATAGCAGCATCAATTGTCTGACGGACGACACGTGGGTCTGCCAGACTTTACTCCGCAATATGCGCCGGATGAATGCCTTTGCATTTTAAAAAAATTGCAGAGAAGGGGTTCGGGACATGGTTGCGCAGAGAAGAGGAAGGAGGGCGGAAGAAGAGTATCCGGAAAAAGGATTAATCGGTTCGGCAGATCCGGTTAATCTCAGAAAAGCTTCTGTGACGTATTAAATGAAACGAATGATTTCAAATTAGTACAGCTTTGTACATCGCTGTGAAAGCAGGCCCATGCGGGATATGACTCCCGTCCTGTTGTGATCACAAGCGGGATTCGGATCCACGTCCCGAATCAGTTGCGGCTGCATATTACAGCCCATGTACACAGAAGAGGGAAGCATTGAAAAACGCCGGGACAGCACGAAAGGGATCTCCGCATTCGCGAAGCTGGCGAAGAAGAGAAAGCCTTCGTGGGCAGCATGATCAAAGACTTGCCTGCATTGTCTCATGGCAGGAAGAATGACAGACCTTCTGTCCGGATAAGAGTAAGAAAAAAGTAACCCGTAAACCTGCATACTTAATTTAGATATCTTTTTCAGAACAGCTTCAGCTCCGGACCTGATGTATTCAGCTTTATCCTGGGATAGAAGATGACTGCATTAAAGAGGAGCAAAGAGACTGCATAACTGATAAAAGATAAATGAAGCACTGAAACACTTGAATCGGAAGGCTTCCCTTCCATGTATATTCCCGGGTTGTTACAAACGGGAATGAAAACCTTACTGGAACTGTTGAACATGGGGACAACATCTTGCTTTTGACGGAATCATTCCCCACAGCAGAAACATGGGATGGTGCAACCTCCCGAGAAAGGAAGAAGTATGAGAAACTTTAAGAAGATGATGGCTTTGGCGCTTGCCATGGTAATGGTACTCGCTATGAGTATTCCGGCGATGGCTCAGACAAAGCACGGCACTGAAAACGCTGATAATATCGGATCTATTACAATTGACAACGCTGCTAGAGGCGAGACCTACAAAATTTATAAACTGTTCGAAGCAACAATTGGTGAAGGAGATGCGATTGCCTACAAGATTCCAGCAGGCGGGATTCCTTCTACGCTGACTGATTACTTTGTGGAAACTTCCACTGGTTCTGGCTATCTGAAAGCTACAGATGCTGCCAAGGATGGCGATGGCATGAGCGAGGGCTTGAAAACCGCATTGACAAATTGGGCCAAGACTGCTGCTGTTACGGCTCAAGAGGAGAGCGACGGTTCTGCACTGACCTTCGACCAGTTGGAGCTTGGTTACTATGTCATTACAACTACCCAGGGCGACCAGGCAATTTCCGTTGATTCTACACAGCCCAATGTTACGATTTACGACAAGAACACCACTACTCCGAGCGCAGACAAGACAGTTGAAGAAACTTCCTATTCAATCGGTGATACGATTAATTATACAGCTACATTCAACACCACAAACTACATGGGTTCCGGTGCTGATGCGAAGCAGGTAACCAAGTATAAAGTCTCCGATACGCTGCCTGCATTCTTGAGCGGTGCTACAATTGATTCCATTAAAGTTCTTACAGGAACAGATGATCCTGATACGGAAGCGGATGAGCGTACTGTGGTAGCCACTATTACCGGCAAGTCCTTTGGCGATGATAATAGCACTCATACCAATGCAACAATTGACGCTAATGAAGATGGAACAAATGATAAGTCATTCTTCATTCCATGGGCAACTTATAATAACGATGGGACTTGGACTAGCCTCTATCCCAATGGCGCTGTCATCGAAGTCAAATATCATGCAACTCTGACTAGCACCTCAAATATTGGTTCGGACGATAAGAACGAAATTAATATTAGGCCCTATGTAGCTGCTCCTGATGGCGATGATGACGATGATGACGATGATGACGATGATGACGACGATAAGCCGTATGAAACAACATACCATGACGACGCTTCAATTAAGACTTATGCAGCAGCACTGAAGAAGGTTGATGGTTCTGCATCTGAAGCTTTGCTTGATGGTGCTGAATTTGAAATTGCTGGTGTGGAATTAGAGAAGAAGGAAGACGGAGTTTACATTGTAAAATCTGTAGGTTCAACGAAGAAGTCTACAGTTACAACAAAAGATGGTATGCTTTACATTGTTGGACTTGCTGAAGATGTTGATCTTACAGTAACCGAGACAAAGGCTCCGGATGGTTACAATAAACTTACAGGAACCCAGACGCTTGAGCCTCAGCTCATGGCAGTTACTTCCAGCAAGACAACGACTTGGGAGAAATATGATAGTGCTGGTAACCTGATTGATTCTAAGACGGAAGAAACCGCAAGTTATACTCAGGTTACAAAGAGTTTGAAGGATCTGGATGCAGCAGCTCTTAAGATTGTCAATGAGAAGGGTACTGAGCTTCCGAGCACTGGTGGCATCGGTACTACGATCTTCTACATCATCGGTGTAATTCTTGTTCTTGGCGCTGGCATCCTGCTGGTAACTCGCCGCAGAATGAGCGCTAACTAATAAGTAGCCATAGGATGAGTATATAATTGATTAACTGGGACTCCCCGGGGCGATTATAGTCCCGGGGAGTTTTCTTCTTGTTTACTTTAGTACTATACCTCTCAGCAGGGCACTTCACAGAAAGGACATTCAACCTATGAAACGAAAAAGATTCCTTTGGTTTTTGCCGGTTCTGGCGGTCATCATTGCACTTTTCTTATGGTTCTTGCCTCGAACTAATGAAAACCAAAAGACATTTTTAAACAAGGCTGAACTCCTGCAAGCAGAGGTTTTCACGGATGAGACGGTCAGGGCAATTGGTGATGCACCTGTGGAGTCAGTCGGAAATGTCGTTTTCTTTTCGGTCTGTGATGGGAACACACGCGCCAAGGTTTATTCTGGTAAGGGTAAATCCTTATCGGATGCCTGGAAAAATGCTGTGAATAACACTTCGAAGGGAATCAGGGATGACTCTGTAGAGCCTATGTGGGTTCGCGTAGATGTGGTCAGCAAGGCGTGGCCCATTAATGCATTAGAAATATTGAATGAACTGGTGGATACAGCCTCCGGTTTTGATTATCATGGTTTATCTTTTGATCCTGAATTTGAAACAGCCTTTCCGGAGGGCTGGATGAATGGGAACGGTCTATACGATTACAAAGAAGACAGAGTTTCCGTGGAAGGGGTGAACGACTGGCTTGCGGATAATGATCGCGAGCCCCTGCAGATGCTTCCTGACAATATGATGGAATTCGAGAGCATGGGCTGGTTTTGTGACGAGAAAGACGAAATATATACTCTTTGCCATGATGGCGCTGACACCGGACGGCGTATGGTTCCTGTGTTAGATGCGGACTACGCGGAAAGTATCATAGATAAAGCATCTTCTTTCCTGCTAGATCAGGTAAAGGAAGATGGCAGTTTTATCTATGGTATACGTCCGCAGTTTGATAAGGAAATAGAGAGCTATAATATCCTACGCCATAGCGGTACGATCTGGTCGCTTATCTGCCGTTACCGTATGTTCCCGGATGATGCGCTTAAAGAAAAGATCGACAACACCATCGGTTACATGCTAAGTCAAATCCTCTATGACGAAGAAGATGCCGCCTATATCTATGATGAAGGCGATGATGAAATCAAGCTTGGAGGAAATGGAATTGCCATAGTGACTCTAACAGAATACATGGATGTCTTTCAGAATGAAGATTATGTGGATGTGTGTAAAGCACTAGGCGAGGGTATTCTGAAACAGCAGGGGGAGGATGGCAGTTACTATCATATTCTCTACACTGACTTTTCAAGACTCGAAGAGTTCCGCACGGTCTACTACGATGGGGAATGTACTTTTGCGCTAACCAGGCTTTACAGCCTTACAAAAGAACAGAAATGGCTGGATGCGGCTTGCAAAGCAATCGATCATTTTATTGCTGCAGACTATACACAGTACCGAGACCACTGGGTGGCTTACAGCCTGAATGAGGTGACAAAGTATGTGGATCGTCAGGAGTATTATGACTTTGCTTTAGCAAATGCAACTAATAATTATGCTAAAATCCTTGGCCGGTGGCGTACCTATCCTACAAACCTCGAATTGCTGATCTCCAGCTTTGAGACCTGGCAGCGCATGGTGGACAAAGGACTCGATACCGGAGACTTCGACGTACAGGATCTGTTGGATGCCATTGCTGCAAGAGCCAACCGTCAGCTTAGCGGATATTTCTATCCGGAACAGGCAATGTATATGCAGAATCCGGAACGCATCCTTGGCTCCTTCATGATGCGCAATGACAAGTTCCGCGTTCGCATCGATGACGTGCAGCACAACATAGGGGGATACTATCTCTATTGGAAAAATTACGATGCTATGGTAGAAGCGGGATTGAATACGAGCCTAATGGACGAGTCGAAGGAGAATGATTAGCATGAACCGCACCACTGCCATGAGAGAAAACAAAAAGCGTCTATATATGCTCGGTGCACTATTTATCATTGTGCTTCTGTATTTTATTTTCTCTATTTCCGGGAAACTGTATACCTTCACAGATAACATAACAGTAGCTGTAGTTACCGGTGGGATGTATGGCGACAACAACATGTGCCAGTACCTGCACCCGTTATTCTGTATGATTATTAAAGTCCTGAATCCTATACTCCCCACAGCGGATGTTTTTGCTTTGCTGATGCACGTAGCATTATTGCTGGGGCTGTTTCTCGTGTCTTATATGACAATAGAGAACACTTTCTGGAAACCGATTAAGAAATGGGGAATTGAGGACTATATCTTTTTCGCAGTACTGCTTTGCACCATAACGTATTTTGTCCTCGGATTTAAACTCTTTGGCGTAAATTACACTGTGCAGTCTGCCGGGATCCTTGCAATGGGATTGATAACCCTTTTCTATGCAAGATATCGTGGAAAAGGCAAGTGGTGGATTGCCGCCGGAACCATTCTTGTGTTTTTCGGGTTCCTTGGCAGAATGGAGGCATGCCTGCTGTTCCTGCCTTATATTGCGTTGGAACTGTTCACGGAATTTGTCCGTCATAGAGATCGCTTGGCTCGTACGAAAGAGGGAATAAGGTATTTCCTTCCTATGTTGATCGTAATCATTGGACTCCTTGGCAGCAAGGCATTATTTCTGAACATTGAACCGTATAAATCAGATGCCGCTTATAATAATTACCGCACCATAGCGGAAGACTATCCCATGGAGACTTATGGCGTTTCATACAAGGATTTCAGCAGGGTAGATCACAGTACGTACCTTATGGTCACACACTGGATACTTGCGGATACGGATCTGATTGACACAGATGCGCTGGAGAGGGTTGCTACGGTTGGCAGCAGGAACGAGTTCCAGGCTACAAAGCAGGGCATCAAAGGAACCTTCCAGGATATGAAATGGATGGCGACCAAACAGGATATCCATCTCATTATCCTGATTTTCCTATCCATTGTACTTACTATCTGGGGCCTGATCGCGGTCAGGAGCATATGGCTGAAACTGGAGGCACTGTTCAGCTTTGGCGGCGGCTTTATTATTCTGTTCTATTTTGTCTTCCGGGGAAGGGCTCCTATCCGTGTGTGGCAGTGTACCCTGATTGCCTGCCTGACGAATCTTGCTTTGATTATGATCAAGAATCGAATTGACCGGAGGGAGAGGGCGCGGTCAATTGAACAGGGGGACATGGATATACAACATTCCGTCCCTATCTTCTCGGTCGTGTTTCAGCTTTTCTTATGTATCGTCCTGTATTTTGGCATTGGGCAGGTGCTTGCGCATTCCAGTGTCCATGCTCCTACATCTCCCTTGACAGCAAGAATCGGGCAGGATGACAGTGGATATGCAGTGACGTTTGAAGATGATGCTCTCTACATCTGGCCTGGCTGGTATTCCGCAATTCCTGATTATTTCTCCAAGCAGGATAAACTGCCGACACAACAAGTTATAGAACATAATATAGCTATCGGAGATTGGGTGTACGGTCAGGTTTATTTCAGAGATTTTTTGAGCAGAATCGGCGCTGAGAACCCGGCACTGGCTCTCCTCGACAGGCCGAACACGTATCTGGTGGAAGGCAAACATGATATCTTCCTTCAGTATATGCAGGAGCATTATGGAGAGAGTATTCAGCTTGAATACTCACATGAAGTGAACGGTAAGAAAGCATACAGGCTTGTTCGCCATTCGGCAGATAATCAGCTTCCAAATAATACAGAGGATTAATGTAGGCATGGTAAAAAAGAATTTTAAGAAGAAAGATTGGCTTGCAGCTTTTTGCGTGACTCTGTTTATTCTGATTGTTGGTGCCTTGCACCTGACTAAAGGAGTTCCTGACTGGGGTGACGATTTTGCAGCATACATCAGTGAAGGAATAGCCATTGCTGACGGTAATTTTCACGAGCAAGCCGTAAAGAATTATACCATGCATCCGTCCCCACTGACTTTGGAAGCAAGTGAAGAAGGGCTTGTTTATGTATGGGGATATCCCCTTATGTTGTCGGCAATTTATAAATTGGTAGGCTTTGACAGAACAACATTTAATACAATTATCTGGTATAAACTACCCTTGCTTCTCGGTCTCTCTTTATTGGGTGGTGTGTTAGTGCTTTTTTTTAGGAGGCGTTTTTCACTAAGAATCGCAATTGTTCTCTCAATGCTCATGTGTTTGAGTGGAGATTTATTTATTGCTTTAAATAATTTATACTCTGACCTTCCTTTTTTGTTTTTTAGTATGCTGACTTTACTGTTAGCAGAGTGTTTTGCGGAGAAAGCAGGGAACAAAAGTAAAATATTGTGTGGCCTTTTTTATGGGTTATCACTTTGGATGACACATGAAATAAGGTTAAACGGTATTACTGTTTGCGCAGTTGCGTTGCTTGGACATGCCCTATACATGGTGAAAAACAGAAAACAGATTCAGAAGAAAAAGTTATGGCAGGATTTTCTTCCATATCTTGTTTTTGCATCTTTAGCGTTCATAACGGAGCATTTCTGGCTCGCCCCGGCTACATCCAATATGAGTGATGTCGGAAGAGCTTCTGCAAGCCAACTCCATATGAATTATATAGCGTACAGGAATATGCTTTTTGAATATCTTGACGCAATCCCGGGAATGCACCTGTTTGGTCTTGGCTATATTCTGGCAGCAGCTATTATTATAGGAATTGTCTTGCATGGCATTAAAGAAAATCTGCATTTAACTCTTTTGCTAATAGGTACGCTTGTTGTTGATATCATGCTGCCCTATCAGCAGGGGTTGAGATATATCTACAATATTCTGCCATTGTTGTTAATGTTTGCTACTTATGGGATTCGTTTTGTTTGGAGGAGAATAAAGAAGGTTGCAAGCTTAACGGATGAAAAAACAGAGCGAATTCTCCACTTGATGGGGACAATTCTTTGCATTTACATCCTGATTTTACCGAGTGTAAATCATATGAGAACTGGAATTGATAACATGAGTCACTGGAGCCAGATGGCGGATCAGGATGTTTATAGTAAACAGGCTGTGGATATATACAATTACATCCAGAGGGGGATTCCGAAAGACTCTGTTATAGCTTTTGGAAAGCCGCGTGCCCTTTACCTGAATACGGAGAGGACAGCTATTCGCCCTGGGCAAAACGGTCATAAAATAGCAGATGCCGATTATTATCTAGAATACCTGATCAGCCATGGAGAGTTTGAAATTGAGAAGGCAGAAGCAGCTAGAACACGGATGAAAACGATATATGAAAACAGATTCTTCAGGCTATACAAGATTCTGGTTGATCCGGAGGACTAAGAGTGATGAAACAACAAAACCGACTGGGTAAATTCTTTCTTAAAGCTTTGCCGTGGGTATGGTTTGCATTGATGTTCGTAATATATATGATTTACCTCAATGCACACGCCACGCAGCATTTGGATTCAGATATGTCCAGCGAAATGGTGCTTGCTAAACTCTTGGCAGGAGAGGGCGGTATCCTTTCAGAGAATTGGTACTACTCGACAGAATTACGGGTACTAAATACTCAGATTGTGCTCAGCCTCTTTTTTCGGATTTTTAATAGCTGGCATATGGTAAGGATTTTCAGTAGTGCAGTTTTGATGCTTATCTTGCTTGCGTCTTTTTTTTATCTCTGCTGGCAGATGGGGTGCAGGAATCTATTTCCTCTGGCAGGTTCAGTGCTCCTTCTCCCATTTTGCGGAGACTACTATGAATTTGTAATGCTTGGCCTCTATTATTTTCCTCATATTTCCATATCGTTTATTTCACTCGGGCTGGTTTTCCATTACGGAAACGCGAGGAAAACGTGGGAGCAGACGGTTGTCCTAGGGGCAGGGTTCCTGCTTTCGATGGTGGCGACACTTGGCGGGGCAAGGCAGATCTTGATAACGTATCTGCCTATGATCATGGCCTCCTGTGGGGGTGTCCTTTTGCTTATGAAAAAGAATGGGGGTTGGAAGTTTCAGAAAGTCATCTGGAAATCAAAAATGGTATCATATGCTACATGTAGCTTGTTCCTTTTTGCAGGGTGTTTCGTGGGACATCGTATCAACAATACGTTGCTGACGGCCAAATATCCGTTCCAGCATTATTTCAGGCTTTCTTGGAAAGAGTTTTCATTGGCGGATGCAGTCACAGTATTCCGGGGATTCTTAGCTACACTAGGTTACAGCGAAGGATATGTTATGTCCGGAACAACGATCAGAAATGCTGTGAGCTTTCTAATTGCAGGATTCTTAATTTGGTGCATAGTTAAGAGCATTCAAAAAAACAGGTGCGATGAGGAGCTGTTTATTACGCTTATGTTTCTCTCTGGGCTTGTATGCTACGTTATTTTGTATGCTTTCACCAACATGATGTATAGCCAGCGTTATATACTACCAATCATGATCCTAATTCTTCCTCTCTTCACCTGTTCTATAAAACTGGAAGCCTTTGATGAGAAAGGGGATGGTAATGAATCTCTGAGGAAAGCATCCTGCAGTCTACCGGTTTTTTTATATGCAGGATTGTTTTTCGGGATCTTTGTCAGCAGCGTGCTTTACTATCAAGAAAAAGGGCGTATTGATGTGACTGCGAGTCTTTTGAAAGCGGTCGAAGTCGTTCAAGATGAGTATACGACGGGGTATGCAACTTTTTGGAATGCCAACCTTGTCACAGAATTATCAGATGGTAAGATTGATATGTATGACTGGCTGGACGCAAAGAGTCCTGAAGATCTGAGGGATGTTGACACTTTGTATGAATGGCTTCAGGTGAAACAGCATCATGAGCATCCTGAAGGCAAAGTGTTCCTGCTGTTTACCACAGAAGAATTTGGAAGATATACCTTGTGTCGAATGATATCAAGAGATGATGCACTCTATGATGCCGGAGGTTACATTGTATTTGGATATGATGATTATGAAATTATGTCCGAAGATTTATCGGAATAAGAACAAAATTTGAGATGAAAAATAATAGTGTTGTTTGAAGGATGACAGGGGGGAGATGAGACAAATGGAGAATAAGAAAGTGAAACGAGGCCATATCTTTTATTTAGTTTTGTTTATCTTATTCATCTTTATCTTGTCTTTTCTTAGTTTTAGCTTGGTATGGGTATCAGACCACTACGGTAACGTTAGTTTTGATGAGATTGTTTTTCACCTCAGGATGCCCTTGCAAGGAACTTCAATGCAATTCATTAAGAGTTTTTTGGATACAGCATTAAAGCCTTCCTTATACACGGCTATTGAATTATCTGCAGGAATTCTGCTTTTTAGGAGTGCATTTCTAACTTTTACAAAGACTAAATTTCTATGGCTTCAGTACACAAATATACTGAGAAGAAGCGGTGTTTTGGCGATTACTATTTGGACAGCGATTTTGTTGGTGTATGCGCAGGAAAAGACAGGCTTTTTTAATTATATATGGAACAGTATTACAACATCATCCCTTATTGAAGAGGAATATGTTAATCCGAAAAACGTAAAAATATCATTTCCACGTAACAAGAAAAATTTGATTTATATATTTGTGGAATCTGCGGAGACGTCTGCGCAGGATGTGTTATCTGGAGGGCTTTTGCCTCACAATTTAATTCCTGAGATGACACAGATAGCCGAGGATAATATAAGTTTTTCTCAATCAGAAAAGATTGAAGGAGCAGCGGTTGCCCCTGAATGTGGATGGACGATTGCTGGCATGGTCTCTGAAAATGCCGGATTGCCTTTGAAGCTATTTGAGGATGGTCGCAATTCTATGAGTGATTATGACAGCTTCATGCCTGGGATAATAACAATGGGAGATATTCTGTTAGATCAAGGGTACAAGAATGTATTTATGGCAGGGTCGGATTTTATATTTGGCGGAAGAGAATTGTTTTACAGAAGCCATGGTAATTATGAAATTCTGGATTATAAGGCAGCCGTTGAACAAGGAATAATTCCGGAAACGTATTACGAATGGTGGGGGTTCGAAGATGAGATTTTATATAAGTGGGCTCGAAAAAAACTTCTGGAAATGGCAGATGGTGATCAGCCATTCAACTTTTCAATGCTGACAGCGGATACTCATCATGAAGATGGTTATATATGTTCTCTTTGCAGGCAAGAGTATGATGATCAGTATTCAAATGTTTGGCGCTGTGCGTCAAGACAACTGGCAGATTTCATAGAATGGTTAGAAGAACAATCGTTTTATAAGGACACGGTTATAGTGATCTCCGGAGATCATTGCAGCATGGATAAGGATTTTTATGCAGAATATGATTACAATGTGGCGGATGGAGAGACAGAACGAAAGGTTTATAATGCATTCATAAACGCACAGATAGAACCCTTGCAGGAAATGAATCGTCTTTTTACAACCATGGACTTGTTCCCGAGTACTCTTGCGGCAATGGGGTGCAAGATCGAGGGAGAACGTCTTGGTCTAGGTACCAATCTGTTTTCTGGTGAGAAAACTCTTGCTGAAAAATATGGTTATCAAAGACTGTTTTCAGGAATGAAGAAACGGTCTCCATTTTATGACAGAGAGATCTTGTCTGGAGGTAGTGAACGATGAGAAACTGCGTTCTTGTTATCCCGGCACTTAATCCGCCAGATAGCCTTCGAGACTATGTAAAAGAACTAAATGCAGAGGGTTTTCTAAAAATCATATTGGTAGATGATGGCAGTCGGAAAGAGTTTAAAAGCTTATTTGCTGAGCTTAAAGATGAATTTCAATGTGATCTCTTTGTACACGCAGTGAATATGGGTAAAGGACGGGCACTAAAGGACGCGCTGAACTACTACCTGAATGCATACAGTGTGGATTATAAAGGTGTGATCACCGCAGATTCCGATGGACAGCATCTGGTGAAAGACGTTGTGCGGATGGATGATGAGATTGGGCGAGACGATTCAGCGCTGATACTGGGTGTGCGCGACTTTGATCAGGCAGATGTACCGTTCAAGAGTCGGGCTGGAAACCGAATCACTCGAAACGTGCTGAAGTTGTTGATTGGCGGTAGCGTGACAGACACACAGACCGGTCTGCGCGGCATCCCGAACCGGATTGCTTATGAGTACTTGACGCTTACTGGAGAACGATTCGAATATGAGACCACAATGCTGATAGAAAGCATTAAGAAAGATATTCCGATTCGGGAAATTACCATAGATACCATTTATTATGATGGGAACAGTGAGACTCATTTTCATCCGGTAAAGGATTCAATCCGAATTTATAAACTGATTTTCGGATCCTTTATCAAGTACATGTTTGTATCGCTTTCATCCTTCGCCCTGGATTACGGTCTTTTTTGCCTGTTATCGGCAGTGCTGATCGGGGCTGTGGACACAACTAGGGTATGGGTTGCAACTGTAATTGCGAGGGTCATATCTTCTTTGTACAATTATTTCATGAACAGGAATGTAGTCTTTAGATCCGAGAGGGATGTAAAGCAGACGATCATAAAATATTATGCTTTAGCAGTTGTACAGATGTGCTGCTCAGCAGGTTTGGTATTGATGGCCACACGGGGAATGAACTGGCCGTCTCCGGTTGTAAAACCGATTGTGGATACTCTACTGTTTTTGTTGAGCTATCAGATCCAGAGCCGTTGGATTTTCAAGGAATGAGGGGAAGGACTCTATGGAGAAAAGAGAAAATACGCCTATACTCTATATTGTTATTCCCTGCTATAACGAGGAAGAGGTACTGCCGGTGACCGCTCCGATGTTTAGGGAGAAACTTGAGTCAATGATCGTAAACGGACTTGTGGCTGATGATAGCAAAATTCTGTTTGTTAATGACGGTAGCAAGGACAAGACGTGGGAAGTATTATGCAACTTATGTGAATCAAATGCAATATTCATTGCAATGAAATTATCACGGAATCGTGGACACCAAAATGCACTTCTTGCAGGACTCATGGAAGCCAAGGAAGATGCTGATATTACGATCAGTATCGATTGTGACGGACAGGATGATATCAATGCTATGGATGAGATGGTTCGGCAGTACCACGACGGATGTGAGATCGTCTACGGAGTGCGAAATGATCGGACATCAGATAGTTTCTTTAAACAGACAACAGCCCAGGGATATTACAAGATCCTGAATGCACTCGGCGGCGAGGTGGTTTATAACCATGCAGATTATCGCCTTGTTTCTTCCCGTGTCCTTAATGAACTGGCAAATTATAAAGAGGTGAATCTGTTCCTGCGTGGCATGTTCCCGATGATCGGTTTCAAATCCACCTGTGTTGAATACAGCCGCCATGAACGGCTCGCAGGTACCAGTAAATATTCACTTTCCAAGATGCTTGCACTGGCTTTCGATGGAATTACATCCTTCTCTGTCAGGCCGATTCGGATTATTACGGCTCTTGGTGCTGTGACCGTTTTGTATCTATCATATTAATCCTTTATGCTCTGATCTCGTGGATTACCGGGCATGTTGTTGTAGGATGGGCCAGCAGCTTTATCGGCACAACACTTATTGGCGGCATCCAACTGATCAGTCTTGGTGTGATCGGTGAATATGTCGGAAAGATATATATGGAAACGAAAGGCCGTCCTAGATATATCGTAGAGGAGAGGAAAGGTTTAGATGATGAACATTGAGCAACGGAATGTGGGGATCGACATTCTGCGTGCGATATCTATGCTTATGATTGCCGTTCACCATGTGTTGCTGCACGGGAGCATACTTGCCCAGGCGGATCCGTTGACATCGCAGTATCGAGTTGCTTGGTTTATGGAAATTACTTGCTTCTGTGCGGTAAATGTATATGGAATGATCTCCGGGTATGTCGGGTATGGAAAAAGTCATCATCTTTCCCGTTTCCTGCAACTGTATTTCCAGGTGATTTTTTACACAATGGTCACCATAATGATATTTCATTTCATTCGCCCGGAATTGGTGACTGGCAAGATAGTACTACATGCCATATTTCCCTTTGCATTTGATGTTTATTGGTATTACACAGGGTATTTCTGTCTTTTTTTCTTGATGCCCTTTCTCGATCGACTGATGGAGGGACTCACAAGAAAAGAAGCAGACAGACTGATGCTAACTGTGTTTATTATATTCTGCGTGGTGCAAACAATTTTTAACCAACAGTTCTCTTTTTCAAATAATGGTTACAGTTTCCTATGGCTGGCAATAATGTACCTCGCAGGTACCTATATAAAAAAGTATGATCTGGGTAAGGGAAATGGTAGAAACTACTTGATAGGATATTTCCTGTGCGTTCTTCTCATATGGTTCCTCAAAATAGGGTACGAACGTATCATATATATCTGGACTCTTGAGCAACGGTCTTCTGAGCGTTTTATAAATTACACATCTCCTTTTGTCGCACTTTGTGCGGTATGCCTTGTCGTAGCGTTCAAGGAGATGAAAAAGGGAAAAATAGCAAGTAAAATCGCAAAATTTCTAGCATCGGTCTCCTTTGACGTTTATCTATTTCACGATGCGCCTCTCGTCAGAGACACATTCATATTAGGAGCATTTTCCTCATATCTTTTCTTGAATCCAGCTGCAATGATGGCAGCCGTGCTTGGAACAGCTCTCGCCATTTGGCTGATCGGATCTCTTATTGGAAGGCTCCGGATACTGATTTTTAGTTTATTTCGGATGAATAAGCTGTGTGATATCCTTGCTGCAGGATTAGAAAACTTAACCGGGAGATTGCTGAAATATAATTCATAACAAAACGCGTGACTCACGGCTCCACTATTGTGCTGATCGATACGGATTTCTTTAATGGGGGATTATGATACCTGCTTTTTCTATGAAAGAAGGTGATTTTACGCAAATTGTAACAGGAGAATACGGGCGTCTCTATCAGAAATGTTTTGATTATGCAAAACCATTTTTGTTTTTGCCTTATGGGATCCCGACTTTATATAATGTCTGCTTAATAAGTTAAAACCCGCATATTTACAGTGTTTGCAGCCAATCTGTAGTAAAATAAATGCAAGGGGAAAAGCGGATTTCCTCAAAAAACCTTGCAGATTT
>ONKG01000089.1 GCA_900318375.1 uncultured Lachnospiraceae bacterium | reverse complement strand
CATGGTGGCGATGATCGCTTTGTGTTTAAGGTTAGGCGTATGATCAATAATGCTCTGTATTTCATCCCTTGACAGAACAGTAGGCAAAGAGCGGTCAAGTTTCATCCTGGGAATGTCTTCATCGTCCCAATTCATCTTCAGGATCCGTTTATAGAAGAAACGGATCGAAGCATGATAATGGTTATAAGTCTGAGGTGCCAGTCCACTGAGCCGTTTTTCTGTCAGGAATGCATCAACGTCATCCGTTGTAAGGGCAGAAACATCTTTGTTTACAATGCGCAGGAAATAGCCTACAGACTTACAGTAAGCGTTAATCGTAGTTTCCTTCAGGTTCCGCTTTTCAGCTTCGTTGCGGATCTGAGCAAAAATATCTTCGTACATAAAAACCTCCTTAAAAAAGTAGTGTTTATAGTGACAACTACCCATCAGGAGGTGCGTTGGCATCATAATTCCGATTGCGGAAGACGCCTGAAAATGCTATTCTTTTCATAGGCAGTGGGGCTTTCCGTATTCAGTTGTTTGGTGTGGTAACTTAACAATACCGAATTACGAAAAGCATTTCCACTGCTTTTTATTTGTCAATAAAGTAAAACTGCGCCACAGCCTTGGCAGGCCATCGCGCAGCGATTTTGTTCAACTGGAAGTTGTCGCTCTCTTTTCTGCAGAAATCAGCAAGGCAAATCCCGAATTGTTTTAGCCAGTATACGCATCCTCGGCTGTGTTCTTGAAATTCTGCTTTGCCAGCCACTCCCGCTCCTCGTCGTTCTCCGGGATATCTATGCGCTCAATCTTGAAGATGACCGGCCTCGTACCGTCGTTACAGCAGGTGATCATCATGCGGTCGTCGTTGGTCCAGCCCTTCATAATCGATCCGCCCTGCAATGCCGTGTACACATACCGGCTGACGGCATCCCACGCCTCACCACAGAACTTACCGTTCATCAAGTGGTAGAAATCGTCCTGCTGCGGCGTGCGCTTGAGCAGGAAGGTATCGCCCGGTTTGAAGAACGGGCACGGACCGGACTTTGGATCAGCCAGAAACTGCTCCTGAAGGTCCGGAAAACACTTCGTTTCCAGTACGGTTATTTTGCATTCGTGCTGCATATCGCTGCTCCTCCAAATAATCTCAATCCGTTCTCATCATCTGCTGCTGCATTGTTGACCAAAATATCAACTCTTCCAAATCGTTCAATGGCTTTTGCGTAAATATCTTTCACAGCTTTCTCGTTTGAAATGTCACTCTCAATCAAGATATAATCTGAGCCTGCTTCCCTGAGTCTGCTTTCTACAGCATCCGCATTACCTGCGTTTGCGGCGTAATACCTGTCCCCTCCGGGAATTTCCAATCCACCTCTCTGCTTATAATATAAACGCAAAACTTGAAAAATACAGCAGTTTTGTATTTTGCGTGCATAAGAAACAGCCCTTCCCAACCATATCAGTGATAAGAATTATTCTATCCTGATACAGCTGAAAAGGGCTTTCATACCCTGAATTTCCGACATTTTCCAGAATTACAATCAGTAATTCGATGAATCTTGCAAAACCAGCTTATCGGGATCCACGTAATATGCCGAAGTAATACCGTATCTGGTGATCGCAAGAACGTTGTTTATGGCAAGCGTTTGGCCTGCAGAATCTGCAGGCAGCTCTTTTTCGAGCTGTCTGCGAAGCCGGAAGGGAGACAGAGAAGGCGCAAACTCAGAAAGATAGATCTGGTCGTACAGATCCAAGATGACTTTCATCTGATATTTCTGCAGGTACTGGAAGGACTGGCGGCGGAGTACCCCTACTGCATAAAGAAAACCGCCATACTGACACGAAATGTCCAGCACAGCGGCCTCTTTGCGAATATATATTATAAAAAAGGGGTACTCCTTTGGGACACGAGGAGCGGTTCTGACCGTCTCTGGTGTCCCATTCCTCTTGGGGAGGCAAATCGGTTATGCATCAATCAATAGTATATCTTTCTATTATGCAGCCATCTTCTCCAGGAAGCTCATCATGGTCATCTCGTCTTCATAGGAAGCGGTGAAGATGCCGAGCTGCTCGTCATGGCCTTCTGTCAGTCTGATCACGCCTTCAATGTACTCTTCTTCATTCTTCATGTTGAAGGACTCATCTTTGGGGCCCATCAGCCATACTTCGTTGCTGCATTTGTTGATTGCTGCGTTGAGTTCTTTGAGTTCGTTTGCTGTTCTGATCTTCATTATATTTAAAGCCTCCTGCCGATGAAACGGCTCATCATCCGTTCATTTCCTTTCTTAACATTTTTCTTATTCTCTTTCGGATGATTTTGAATGGCAGTTCTTATTGATATCTTGTTGATATTTGTTTTTGCTCGATCAGGTTGTTTCCCTTGATCTGTCTATATACTACCATCGGAGGTCTGGCCGGAAAATATCATTCAGGACAGGTTTAATAAAGATTTGGACAAGTTGAAGCGGTCTGTTTTAGGGCTTTTTTGTCATTTCATTGCCAAAAACCGGATATTCTTAGAAATTTCAGGAAAGCGAATGGTAAAATCGAGACCAATCGGAACCAAATTGAAACCATCATGGCTAATTGGGACTAAAGCGAGACTATGCAGCACTTGATGAGGGAGCATTTTAAAGGACGGAACTTTTATTAATCAACCAAGAGTATTTACCAGTTTGTATTGCACGTTTGCCATATTCATCCTCCAAAAGAAAACAGAGCAGGTCCGAAATCAATCGAATCCTGCCCTGTGCAAAAGTACATCGAGAAAGTTATGAACCGCGAACTACGAGTGATATACATCTGACTCTGTCATTTATCAATAAGCTTGTCATTGAACTTGTCGTTCAATCATAACCAACAAAAAACAACAGCCAGACCAATCTCTAAATCAGGCCATCATATCTTCTGTGCCGGGAATAATCCATGCCTTTGTTTTTCCAACCCAGTACCAGTCGATAAAGAGTCGGTCGAATAACCCAGAGATCAGATAGATCACAGTCATCTGGACAGCTGCTGTCTTAAAGTCCTGCGCGCCGTTCACATGGCTCCATACGATATGAATAAAGCCCTTCACAACGGCACTGATGCCAATCGGCATCGAGTCCGGGGTGAAGGGCGATATCGGATTTTCCCATACTGATCAGGAAAACTTTTTCCGGATTCAGATCAGTCCGTCCATGAGTGCCCGGTTGATCTCATCCAGTCGGGGAGAATGGACGATCCGGGAAACTATAAGCTGGCTAAGCTTCGTGTCGTAGGCTTCATAGGTCTTCTGATCAAAAAGGACCCATTCGACCAGGTCGAGTTCGCCGGGATGGTCTTCAATGAACTCGTTTACTGTGGCAACGGCGATCTTTGCGGCTTCTTCCAGAGGGTATCTGTACGCGCCGGTTGAAATTGACGGAAAGGCCACGCTGCGAATTCCGTGGTCCACAGCCACCTGCAGAGAATTCCGATAGCAGTCCGCAAGGAGCTGTGCTTCCTTTCTTTTTCCGCCGCCCCACACCGGTCCGACCGTGTGGATCACGTATTTACATGGAAGGTTGTATGCGTTTGTCAGTTTGGCCTCGCCGGTATTGCACCCGTGGAGTGCCTTGCATTCCTCCAGCAATTTTGGCCCGGCCGCCCGGTGAATGGCGCCGTCCACGCCGCCCCCTCCGAGCAGGCTTTTGTTTGCGGCATTTACGATCGCTTCCACATCGGAGATCTTTGTGATGTCTCCCTTTACCATACGAACTTTGGTTTCTTTTTCTGCGCCGCCGGAAAACTCCCTGCGCAGTTCCATGAGAGCAATCCCCAGAAGCCCCTGCCCCGGCCACTGTGCCATGTCCGTAGACGCGGCGGCCGCGGCATCCAGCCCGATCCCCCAGACCTTGTCCAGCGGACTTGCCTCTGCGAGAACCGCGTTTCCGGTAGCAAGAAGTTTCTGTTTGAGATCCGGATTCTGCTCGAATTTAGCCCGGTTCCCTTTTTTTACAATGTCAAATTTCACTTGATTCCAGGTCTTTATATCGAAAGGGGACACCTTCTTTCCGAGGGCTTTGCATTCCCGGGGCTCCGTTGCCCGCAGTATCGCCGTATACCTGACAGAATCGTGGAACAGCTTTGCTTTCTGTGCCATCATATACTGTTCGACATGCAGATACTCAAAATCATCGACCGTAAATTTGCAGCGATACCAGTTTGAAAGATATCCGTTCTCTTCATTTTCTTTCCAGAAGAAAACGAATGGCTGCTGTTTGACCGGGCGCCGCATATAAATATATTTCTTCTCCCAGTCTTCATCGCGGTAATGGCTGTACTCGGAAATCTGACAGCCGTGGCAGATGTCATCCGCAATCTCCAGTATGACGTCGGAAAGTTCCAGGTCTTTCTTCCACTGATCGTCGATCGCGTTATAGCCCAGAAGAGCTCCGAGAATATTCCCTGTAACTGCCCCGGTCGAATCGCTGTCGCCTTTGTGATTGACAGCCGCAATGATTCCGGCGGAAAAGTCATTCTGATATTTCAGGGCGCAGTACAGGGAGATTCCAAGGGTCTCCTCCCCGACCCAGCCTTCTCCGAGCTGATGAATGCTGTCAAGATCGCTGCGGGATCCATCTTCGGACAGCGTCACCGCCAGGTCAATAATATGGATCAGATCGGCCAGATGAGAATCTCCCTCAAATATTTTTGCCGCTGTATCCCGGGCTTCCAGAACAATCTCTTTCAATGACATTTTCCGGTCTGCCGGCGGGAACACGATTCTGTTGATAATATGGACCAGCACAGCGGCCGGCATGTAACCGAGAGAGTGGCCATGGGTTATGGCCGCCAGCTGCGCCCCCTCCATATCCAGCTTCTCTATATCCATCATCTGGTAGTTGACCGCGATCGGGGCTACACGCATGATTCCGCCGCAGCCTTTGCTGTGATTCCGCTTTGCTTTTACATAATCATTAAAGCTTTTCCCGTTCTTTTCCTCTTCAAGGGCGGAAAGACACGTGCCTCCGGGAGCTCTTCTGGAATACAGGCCGGGAACATCCAAAAGCCAGGAGTATCCGCCGGAATCTGTATAGCGCTCATGCTTGTTTACTTCCTGCATGGAAGATTCCTGCGTCATCAGCCAGTCCAGAT
The DNA here is from genome assembly GCA_900318375.1 of uncultured Lachnospiraceae bacterium. GTDB lineage: Bacteria > Bacillota > Clostridia > Lachnospirales > Lachnospiraceae > CAG-791. The sequence continues at coordinate 6,128 of ONKG01000089.1, read as the reverse complement.
AAGCCCTTTCCACATAGTGTCTCGGCCAGCCGCTAATTCCGCGCATTGCCCCGCGCGTATCACCGACAAGAAGACCGTTTGCCGTGAAAAGAGTCATCTGCGTATCATCAGAAATCAGTGCTTTCCCGGTCAGAGGATCTTTTTCAAACGCAGTGATTCCTCCTGACCCGTATTTTGAAAAAATATCACCCTCCGACATGAACTCCACAGGGTATCCCAGCGCATCTCCGACAGCGCCGCCATAGATACAGCCGCGGATCGCGTCCAGGTGAATTTCTGTTTCCTTCTTTTTTTCAAGAGCCCGGTCGATTTCCTCCTGATCCTCATCCCGATAGAAATGGGCAAAATTACGGGAGAATTCTTTGAAATTATACTGATCGGCAGTATGATCCATGACTGCAAAATCAATCCTGCGGAACACGTCTTTTTCTTTCATGCCATGAAAATCAAATTTTTTTAAGGCTCTGTAGAACAAGTCGGAGACAAGACGGGCATCATTGCGAAAGGCACCGCATCCAAAGGCTCCAAGGATAAGATACTGATATCCCATGTACGCCGCCACTTGCAGCATACCGGTGATCCGCTTATACATCAGAGATTCATACTCTTTCTGCGACATTCCTTCCATGCCGTATCTCAGCATAGGCGCAGCACAGGTCATGACCGCCACAATGACAGTATCTTCAAGAAGATTACCGTCTTCGTCCTTGATGATCTCCACCTGCGGATTGATCACAACCGCATCCGAGCCCATATAGCTATCAAGTGACCGGTTAAATCTGTAATAGGGAAGCGCGTTTTCGCTTTCCAGCGACAGAAGCAGCGAGCTCTTTCGGCACAGATCCTCCTCCTGCGCTATTGCGCCGCGGCGGACACCGCCGCCGGGATTGACCGGATTGGCAAGATTCAGCACGAGGATCGGCTTTGCATCCTTCCTCTCTAAACCGGAAGAGAATTGTTCACGGCGCTTTCTGGCAAGACTGAAGGAATCCGCATTTACACAGCTGTATCCGCATCTTCCCAACACGCAGACACGCCTAATACCCTTCTCCCTGGAAATCGCTTCAATGTCTTCAGGCAGGAAAACCCTTGCCGCTTCCATCTGCTCGCGGGTCAGCTTCAGTTTTCTGCTTTCATCCCCGATTTTGTAATATCCCTGATTCAGAATTTCCATCGTATCCTGAAACATTGCAATGTTATCCCGTCTCATAGTTTCCCCCTATCTCCCGGTTTGACGGCAGGCAATTCGCCATGCCGACAGGTTTGTGAATGTGAAAAGTTCGCCCACTGCTATTTTACTACTAAAAAAAGAAAAAAGACAAAACAAATACACCGCCGAAACATGAACGAGAACATGAATCTGATATACGTGGATTATTCTGTTCTTGAAAAAAACACTTTGTTCTCAGGTCTTTCGGCGAAAACGATACGCGAAGTTCTGGAAGCAGTGCCGCATCATATACAGTATTATGACAAAGGCGAGACCATTTTTCATCTCATGGAGGATGCCTCCAGGCTCGGTATCATACTGGAAGGACGAGTCGAGGCACAAAAGCCTTTTCCAAACGGCAGTCAGATCAATGTGTCTGTCTGTATTGCCGGGGAACTGATCGGACCTGCGGCTGTTTTCTCACGCCGTCAGAAATCGTAACTTTAGTATTATCTCTCCCCGTGTGTCCCGCCATTCAGTACAATGAATGTACGCCATGTTTATTGTCTGGAATGCTCTGCCTCATCGTAAGATTTTTTCCATCGTTTTTCCTTTTGCCAGTTCATCGACGAGCTTGTCGAGCTGCCGAATCTTTTTCATCAAGGGATCATCTATTGTCTCCACCTGAACACCGCAGATCTTGCCTTTAATAAGTCCGGCACGGGGATTGAAAGAAGGTGCATCGGTAAAAAATGTACCATAGGTAATCTCAGAGCCAAGGGCAGCGTCTATCTGTTCCGAGGCATAGCCCGTGAGCCACGCGGTTACTTCGTAAACCTCAGCACGGGTCCTGTTTTTCCTCTCTGCCTTTTGGATCAGCAGAGGGAACACGCTCGAAAACTTCATGTCGAATATAGATTGCCGAGGCATATGGTTTCTCCTTTCTGAAGTTGTATTCCTGAAAAAACTGGAAGGTGTTGATCTCTTTTCTGCAGAAATCAGCAAGGCAAATCCCGATTTTTTCAAAAACTCTCTGTGATGGATCACTGATTTTGATTCATCTTCTCCCTGATCCGTGCGGCAACATCTGTTACATTTTTCGTGTTGATTTTAACACCATCTTCGATATAGGAGATCAACTGATTGCCTACAAGGGATTCGGTGTCTTTTTGAGAATCATACAGGTTCTTTAATTCTTCAACACTCTTTGCACAGAGTTTGCGGAACTGCTCCTGTGTTTTTGGAGTCGGAGCGTCATGGTAAAGTTTTTGGTACGCCGCCTCAATTTCACCGTAGGAAAAATGGTTCCCTGCCTCAGCCTCTTCTATCAGGATTCCGATCGCATCGGAAATGTCGTTTCGGTAATCTCTGTGGGCGATCATTTTCATTGCAATCAGATAAATCCCGGAAACAGTCCTGATCTCTAAAGTCTTGTTATTAAGCCAGCAATAATGGCGGGATACTTCCGCCAGTACATTAGAGTAAGATGCCGTCTTTACAAAATCAGTGTTCATCCAGTCCCTGGAGAGATTATTATCATCTGCAAATCGTTTGATCACGTCTTTGATACCTGAAGCAGCCCGGAGAATCACATCAAAACCCTGTGTGAAATCCCGGAATCTATAGTTCAGCATGATGCTGCCGCCGCCTACGATGATAATCTCTGCCGGAGCTTTTCCAAGTGTTTTTCTGTATTCTTTAGCAAAGCGCCGGATAATGTCCATGGCATTTTCCCGGGTGATCTTTTCCTTATATTGCATCATACAGATCTCCTTCATAGATATTGAATCTTAAGAATTCATCGATACAATTCCTTTCGTCAGAGCCAAACAAAGAGGAATCACCAACATAGTACGGATTCTTCAGCCGGATGCCTCGAACGCTGCTATATTTGTCACACAGAGGGATATCGTTTTTCCTGCTGATGTAATCTACTGTAGCAACCAGGTACAAGGCTTTCAAATAATCCTCGTGACGCATATATATGGAAACATCATCGCTTTCGATGATTTCCAGAATACACTCCAGTTCATTACGCTTAATACGGTGATGGAGATTATTACGGAATGCCTGGAAGTCTTCTTTTACATAAACGATCTCATCCGGACGATAACCAAGAAAACGGGCAAGCTTTGCGACGGTGAAATAGGAACATGTCCCTATATCAACCTGTCCCTTAATGATCGGATAGAGCGTTGCATAAGGGATATCACTCTGGATTGAACAGGCCCGGATACTTGTTTTTCTCTTCTTGAGTTCTTTTTCAAAATTCATGTTAATGACCTCCTTTCCAGTATCTTTCCTATATATTATCGGTTGACCGATAAAAATCAAGGACATACGTATGAACTTGTAAAAAACTTAACACAGGCTCGCAAATGCTTGACATTTGCGAGCCTGTCGGCATGGATCATTGCGTCCCGACCGAATCCTCTACAGATCGAAAAACTGAAAGCTGTTTCCCGAGATAATACTGAGATTTCTTTATCCCTGTCAGGATCCCGCAAAAATAATACCCCATACCTGTACCTCCTGTATTTTGTTGTCTGAAATGCAAAAACAGTTACAGCCTGAACAGACCTTTCCCCGTACTACACTAGGCCTGCACCTGGGCATCTCTTTCTGCTCTGTAATGCTGACTGCAGGCCATGAGTGCGATACGAGGAAACGGCCCTTCATGTGCTTAAGAGCACATTGATGCGGCGAAATGTTGTCTTAAAAATGAAAGTCCGATAATACGCCCTTTTCTTCGGGACACTGATCATGCCGGTTCCATTCCAACAGAGCCTGTTTCGCCGCATGAAATCTGCTTTTAAGCCAAATTGCTTTCACGCAAGTGTTTATGTTTGATTATTTCCTCTGACTGCCCTCCTCGGCCCGTTCCTGTCCCGTTTTTTCCGCAACGTTTTCTCGGTGCAGGCATGCGGACATGCACACTCAACACTGGTATCATCCCAGAAGGCAGGATATTCAGTTTTCAAGGTTATTGAAGAGGAAAAAATGTTTCTCCCCTCAATAACCCCAAACTGAGAAGGGCGTAGGATACCTATTTTGGTGCAAAAAATGAAAAAAAGTTAAAGAAATGTGTGAAAGCATATTGGGAAACTGCTGAAGAAGTGGCTTCTGAAAGGATTCTTATAACATTTTTTGATTTTGATATGAGATGGCAAGAAAGAAAACAGGGGACATCACAGTCTGGAATCATGACTGGACACCCCCTGTTTCTCACTATGAAAAGAATTGCTATTTTAAAAACAACTTGTAACAAGCTTTTAATGTTCCTGACGCGAATTGAACGCGTATCTGATGGTCCGGAGCCATCCAGTTTATCCATTATCCTACAGGAACAGATGGGTATGACAGGAGTCGAACCTGCGTATCACGGGTTAAAAGCCCGGTGCATAGCCGTTTTGCTACATACCCGGATGTCTCATACAGGACTCGAACCTGTATCGGGGGATTAGAAGTCCCCTGTCCTTTCCATTGAACGAATGAGACGCAGCGGCCATCGGACTTGAACCGATATTCCAGGATCCAAAGTCCTGCGTGCTCCAACAGCAGCGAAGCTGATGTTTTACACACAGACCGCAAGTGCACAGATGGATTCGAACCATCCCGGATGGTTTTGCAGACCACTCTGACCACCAGATCCTGCGCACGAAGATGGACAGTGTTCGAGTTGAACGAACTCCTGCGGATTTTCAGTCCGCCGCTACTACCGAGTCAGCTTACTGTCCTTTTTTGCTGGATCACTCCGACGATTGAAAACAGGACACGAAAAATAGCATGATTAAAAGTCATGGTGCCATTGGCTGGAATTGCTGTATGTGTCCCACAGCCCGGTGGATTGGATTCGAACCAATAACCTCTGCTTTTGGATAGCAATTTTTTAAGTTGCTGTTAAAATCCCGAGCAGGATTTGTTTTTATTAAGAGCTCTCCCGTTGAGCTACCACCGGTTATAATAACTGATGACCGAAGAAGCCATCTGATCACCCCAACGGGACTCGAACCCGTATCTCCACATTGAGAGTGTGGTAACCTGATCCATTTAGTCGATAGGGCGGGATATGAGCCACCAGGGATTCGAACCCTGATCAACAACCGAAGAAGGCCTTGTAATTCCGTTATACTAGTGGCCCAGAGCAGCTCCGACGGGATTTGAACCCGACATTTCTGCCTTGAAAGGTTGCTGCGTGCCCTTTGGCACGCGTTCAGCAACGACCGAGCCGGCAGGCGAGATCAGCGTCCTAACCTGTTTAGACGACGGAGCCATGTTTTAAATGGGTCATCGGGGATTTGAACCCCGACCTTACGGATTAAGAGCCCGATGTTCTACCGTTATACTAATGACCCAGAGCAGCCCTCACAGGATTTGAACCTGCAATTCCAGAATCAGAATCTGGTGTGTTGCCAATTACACCAAAGAGCTATAACAGGTCTGTCCGGGTATGATCCGAAATCTGAGGTTTTGGAGACCTCCATGCTATCCGTTTACACCACAGACCTGGAAAAAGCTAATAAAAATACCGCCTCCCTGGTCAGGAAAGCGGTACCAGATTACAGATATTTAGATCCGGTTGGTGCTACTCATCTTTACGGATCCCTTCTATTACGGGTATGATCTGCTTTGCTGACACAGGCATGACAAAACAACGTTCCTGGCAGAACCAGATCCGCTTTTCTTCCTTTCTGAACTGTTTGCAGACCATTGCGTACATCATCTTACCATTCTCCTCTTCTTATTTTTCCAATCAACATATTTCGGTGAAATGGAGCCGACAGGTTTCGAACCTGCAGCCTTCTGCTTGCAAGGCAGATGCTCTTCCATTTGAGCTACAACCCCATTTATCTGACAGACTTCGCATGCCGGGATACCCCGGCAAAGCGCAATCCTGAATTGCGGGTAAGGGACTCGAACCCTTATACATGGCGTATGAGACCATCGTGAAACCTCTCCAACGCAACCCGCAGAGCCC
>ONKG01000010.1 GCA_900318375.1 uncultured Lachnospiraceae bacterium | reverse complement strand
TCTGGAACCCTCTTTCTTTTTTAATAAAAGACAGTATACAGAGCAATCTGTGGACAGGCAAGGAGAGCAGTTTACTGAAGATTCAATTAGTCAAAAACAACTGATGAAAAAAGGAGTTGAATTATGCCCTTAGCTCTGTTCCCATCATTTCTGCTCTTCTGCACAATCTCCGCCATCACACCCGGCCCCGCCAACCTCTGTTCCCTTGCCTCCGCCATGGCATACGGCAGGGTACCGGCACTGCGTCAGTGGCGTGGAATTTTTATCGGTTATGCCCTTGTCTCCTTTCTGGTTTCCCTGGTCGTCTGGGGGCTTGGTCTGACATTTAACCGGTATATTGGTGCGCTGGCCTGGGTCAGTGCTGCCTATATTCTCTGGCTTGCCTGGAACATTCTGCACAGCAGCCACGACGAACAGCTGCAGCATCGTGAACACTGCAATTTTTACACAGGACTCTTCGTCCAGCTGACCAATGCGAAAATCATTGTCTTCTGCGCTGCAGCGCTGACCACCTATGCTCTTCCCTACGCACATAGTTATCTCGATGTATTAAAAATTGCGCTGCTGCTTCCTCTTTTCGGCGGTACGATCGCCAACCTGCTGTGGCTGTTTGCAGGAGCCGGTCTGCAGCGTTTCTTTCAGAAATATCAAAAGCCCGTAAATGTGGTAATGGCTTTATCTCTTGTGTTCTGTGCAGTCAATATTATCTGGAAATAAGCAAAGGGTGACAGGGGGGTTCGGAGACAGGGGACGGTTCTATGTCTCCTCGCAGGAGGAGACATAGAACCGTCCCCTGTCTCCGAACCCCCTGTCCTTCCAGCAAAGAGGTTTTTATGGAATACATTTATCACTATTCTTCTCCCCTTGGGGGAATCCTTCTCTCGGGAAATGATTCTTCACTTACAGGCCTTTGGTTTGATGGTCAAAAATATTATGCCGACACCTTGACCGGCCCCCGTGAAGAGCGTCTCACGCCTGTTTTTGAGCAGACGCTTGACTGGCTGGAGATCTACTTCGCCGGTCAGGATCCTGCCTTTCTCCCCCTACTCTCTCCCCGGGGAACTCCTTTCCGCAAGGCAGTGTGGGATGTTCTATTGACCATTTCTTACGGGCAGACCAGGACCTACGGAGAAATCGCATCTGTCATTGCCGCCCGGCGCGGTCTGCCGCATATGTCGGCCCAGGCAGTGGGCGGGGCAGTGGGACATAACCCCATCTCCCTGCTCATCCCCTGCCACCGGGTTGTCGGTGCTGACGGCAGCCTCACTGGCTATGCCGGAGGAGTCGATAAAAAGGCAAAGTTGCTGAAACTGGAGGGCATTCTGACGCAGAAATAAGAAGAACCCACAGGAGTCCGGTTTACAGCCGAAACTCCTGTGGGTTTGTTGTGGAAAGGGGAGACAAAGAACCGTCCCCTGTCTCCCTGTATTTTCCTCTTGCAAACATTTTCATAGCAAGTATAATATATATCAAGAAAATTAGTTGCTACTAACTATAGTTTGCAGTAAAAGCCAAACAAGGAGTATCATTATGCCCGGAACAATCACACTCAGTACGATCATCGGTGTCATGATTCCTTTTGCGGGTACAACACTGGGCTCCGCCTGTGTCTTTTTTCTAAAAGGAAAGATGAGCATCGGGATCCGCAAGACTCTGACCGGGTTTGCCGCAGGTGTCATGGTCGCTGCTTCCTTCTGGAGCCTTCTGAATCCCTCACTCGAAATGGCGGAAAAAATGGGGCGATTCGCCTTCATTCCCGCCGCCGTCGGCTTTCTGATCGGCATGTTCTTCCTGCTGGTCCTGGACCTTGTCACACCCCATATGCACCTGGACAGCACCGTCGAGGGTCCCCGCAGCGGCATGCGCAGGACGACCAAGCTCATCCTGGCTGTGACTCTCCATAACATTCCCGAAGGAATGGCCGTCGGTGTCGTCTACGCGGGATGGCTGGCCGGCGACAGCGGTCTCACCGCGGCCGGTGCCCTCGCGCTGGCTCTGGGTATTGCCATTCAGAACTTTCCTGAGGGCGCCATCGTCTCCATGCCCCTCCGCGCGGAGGGAATGAGCAAGTCCCGCACCTTCCTGTACGGGATGCTCTCCGGAATCGTGGAGCCGATCGCCTCTATCCTCACGATCATCGCTTCCGCCTTCATCACCGGTCTGCTGCCCTACTTTTTGAGCTTTGCTGCCGGCGCCATGATGTACGTGGTCGTCGAGGAACTCATCCCCGAAATGTCCGAGGAGCCCCACAGCAATCTGGGTCCTGTCGCCTTTGCCTTCGGATTTGTCCTTATGATGATCCTGGATGTCACCCTGGGGTAACAGGTTTATGAAAAGGGAGACAGAAGGGAGACATAGAACCGTCCCCTGTCTCCCTCTATGCGTGTGATATTTATGTGACAAACAGTCTGCTAAAATCTGTTTATCAAATAAAAAAAACAAACCAATCACAGAAACGCATAAACAGAACCGGCCGTCAAACGTGAACGGCAAAAAATCAACAGAAAAACAGGGGGTATGAACCATGGAAAATTTCGTTGTCGCAGCTGTCGCCTTTTCAATCGTATACGCAGTTCTTACAGTCGCAGGTAATTGGCTTCTCTTCCGGAAAGCCGGAAAGCCCGGCTGGCACAGCCTGATTCCCATCTTAAACGAATTTGACGTATATCGTATCTGCTGGAAGGGCAGAATGTTCTTCCTGAATGCAATCCTCATTATGGCTGCTGCTGCCTGTGCTCCGTCGAAAACCGGAATTGACAGCACGGCACTTACTATTGTCAGCCTCGCAGCCCTGCTGGGTATTTTCATCATCCGCTGGAATCTCAGCATGAAGCTTGCAAGATCATTTGGAAAAGGATTCTTTTTCGGATTATTCCTCTTCCTCTTCAGCAAATTCGGGCGGGTCATCCTCGGCCTCAGCAGTGCACAGTATGTCGGAAAGGATGGTGATTTCTCCATCCACAGCAATCCTGCCGCAATGTCGGCACAGTAAAGAGTCCGCTGATCTCATCGCAGAAACCCGTTCCCGGAGTTTTCCCGGAAACGCCGCTCTGAAAAGCGGCCGGACAAAAAGAATGATTCACAAAAACCTGCACAGTAACTGTAGTCTGTTTCCCTCTTCCCCGGATATACGGTAAAGAGGAAACAGCTTACAGCACCGTGCAGGTTTTTTTATTCTTCATCGCGCATGACCCGCAGGAGAATCTTGAATTTGTGTTTCTTCTTGTTTTTTACGTTTCTCTTTATATAGTTTCAGGAGATAAGCATTTTACACCATCTCTTCCGGATGGAAGACCTCATCAAACCGCTCGGCTGAGAGGAAGCCAAGCTTCACGCAGGCCTCTTTCAGGGATATGTTTTCCTTATAGGCCAGCTTGGCCGTCTTCGCCGCGTTCTCATAGCCGATATAAGGGTTGAGGGCAGTGACCAGCATCAGGGAATTGTAGAGATTATGGTGCATCTTATCCCTGTCCGCCTTGATTCCAACGGCGCAATTATTCCTGAAGGAAGTGATGGATTCTGAAAGGAGCCGCACAGACTGCAGGAAGTTGTAGGCGATCACAGGCATGAAGACATTCAGTTCGAAATTGCCCTGAGATGCCGCAAAGCCGATGGCCGCGTCGTTGCCCATGACCTGAACTGCCACCATTGTGACCTGCTCGCATTGGGTCGGATTGACCTTGCCGGGCATGATCGAGCTTCCCGGCTCGTTCTCCGGGATGCGGATCTCGCCAAGTCCGCAGCGGGGGCCGCTGGCAAGCCAGCGGACATCATTGGCGATCTTCATCATATCTGCCGCCATAGCCTTAACTGCGCCGTGGGCAAATACGATCTCGTCCTTGGACGTCAAGGCATGATATTTATTGGGTGCTGTCACAAAGTTTTTCCCGGTAAGGGCGGAGATTTCCTCAGCGACCTTTTCCGAGAAGCCTGCCGGCGCGTTCAGCCCCGTACCGACGGCCGTGCCTCCCAGAGCCAGCTCGGACAGGGGCTTCATCGCCAGGCGGACCAGCTCGACATCTCTTTCCAGAGAACTGCGCCAGCCGCTGATCTCCTGGGCGAAGCTGATCGGAACCGCATCCTGCAGGTGGGTCCTGCCGCTCTTGACGATGCCTTCGTTTTCTGCCTCCAGCGTGCGGAAAGTCTCGATGAGGCCCTCTGCCGCAGGAATCAGGCAGTCCTCAAGGACAGTCACTGCCGAGATGTGCATGGCTGTCGGGAAGGTGTCGTTTGAAGACTGGCTCATATTGATATCGTCGTTGGGATGGCAGAGTTTTTCCCCCGCGATCTCATTGGCGCGGTTGGCAATGACTTCATTCGCGTTCATATTGGACTGGGTCCCGGAACCCGTCTGCCAGACTACCAGGGGAAAATGAGCGTCCAGCCTACCGGCGATCACTTCGTCCGCCGCCGTGCAGATTGCTTCCAGTTTCTGAGCCGTCATCTTCTCAGGTTTCAGGGTATGATTGGCGCGTGCCATGCCGAATGCCCTGATGATCTCCTTGGGCATGGTCTCAATGCCGACACCGATCGGAAAGTTTCCGCGGCTCCGCTCTGTCTGGGCCGCCCAGTATTTATCTGCAGGTACTCTGACCTCCCCCATTGAATCATGTTCAATCCTGTATTCCATTCTTTTGTCCTCTCCCGGTGAAAAAAATGATCTTTCTTATCATGCTTGCTGCACATGGCAGTCAGTGCCATAGGTACGTATGATGAGAACTACGCGCTGCTCCGCACTCCCTCATCTCTGTTTTCATCATAACACATCCCGTCACATGTATGCTATGAAACTCTGGATATATAATAAAGTCACTCAAGGAAAGGAGGTCAACGAATGATCTACACAGTAACATTCAATCCTTCGCTGGACTACATTGTTTCCGTTCCGAATTTCGAGCTTGGAAAGACGAACCGGACAGTCTATGAGCAGATGCTTGCCGGCGGAAAAGGCATTAATGTGACCACTGTCCTCAGAAACCTTGGCATTGACAGCACTGCTCTTGGATTTGTCGCCGGCTTCACCGGTGACGAGCTGATCCGCAGGATGAATGAGATGGGTCTGAAAAATGACTTCATCCGCATCGGGAACGGCTTCTCCAGGATCAATCTCAAGCTGAAGGATGTCGACGGCACTGAGATCAACGGCATGGGACCCGTGATCGATCAGGCCGGACAGGATGCTCTGATGGCAAAGCTCAATGCTCTCAAAGAGGGAGACACGCTTGTACTCGCAGGCAGCATTCCCGAGAGCATGCCCGGAACAATCTATTCCAATATTCTCGAGGCGCTTCAGGGCCGCGGAATCCGTTTTGTCGTTGACGCGACAAAGGATCTTCTGCTCAATGTCCTCCAGTATCACCCCTTCCTGATCAAGCCCAACCATCACGAGATCGGTGAGATCTTCGGCGTGAAGCTTGAGACCAGGGAATCTGTTGTTCCCTACGCGAAAAAGCTCCAGGAAATGGGTGCCGTCAATGTTCTGGTCTCCATGTCCGGCATGGGCGCAGTCCTTCTGGACGAAAACGGCCATGTCCACGCCCTTCCCGCTCCCAAGGGCAAGCTTGTCAATGCGGTCGGCGCAGGCGATTCCATGGTCGCCGGTTTCCTGACAGGCTGGGAAGAGAAGCACGAATACGAGCATGCCTTCCGCATGGGCGTAGCTACCGGAAGTGCAAGTGCTTTCTCGGATTTTCTGGCAACCAGGGAAGAAGTCATGGATGTCTACAGTCGTCTCGACGGATAAAGAAAAAAACAAACGGACGGTACTACAACATAAAGGGAGACATTGCGGACAGTTCGGGAATTTATGAAAACGAACAAACCGAATGTCATATTTACACACAGCAATTCGTGTAAAAGGAGGAATTACATGCGTATTACTGATTTGCTCGACAGGCGGAGTATTGATCTGAACGGTACCCCCAAGAAAAAAGAGGAAGCGCTGGACCAGATGGTCGCCCTCATGGCAAAGAGTGAAAAGATCAGGGATCTGGAAGCCTACCGCGCCGAGGTCTACCACAGAGAAGAAGAGTCCACCACCGGCATCGGCGAAGGTATCGCCATCCCCCACGGCAAATGCGACGCGGTCATCAAACCCGGCCTTGCTGCCATGGTCGTCAAGGACGGTGTCGACTACGATGCTCTGGACGGTGAGCCTGTCAATCTGATTTTCCTGATCGCTGCCCCGATCACCAAGGACAACGTGCATCTGGATGTGCTCAGCAAACTGTCCCGCCTGCTCATGGATGAGCAGTTCAGCGAGGATCTGAAGAAGGCAAAGGATGTGGACGAGTTCCTCGCGGTCATCGACGCGGCAGACGCCAAGGACGAGATGGTCGAGAACGGCGCCCCCCAGGTCATGGCAGCCCTTGCTGACGGCGCATGCAGGATCTGCGCTGTTACATCCTGCCCCACCGGCATCGCACATACATACATGGCCGCGGAAGGCATCGAGAAAGCCGCCAAGGCGGCAGGCTGCTGGGTCAAGGTCGAGACCAGAGGCTCCGGCGGTGCCAAGAATGTCCTGACCGACAAAGAAATCGCTGACGCGGACTGCATCATCGTCGCGGCGGATGCAAAGGTTCCCATGGACCGTTTCCACGGCAAGAAGCTGATCGAAGTACCTGTCTCCGACGGTATCAGCAAGGGTCCGGAACTGGTCAAGCGCGCGATGGCGGGCGACGCCTCCGTATGGAGCGCAGGCAGCGCGGCTGCTGCAGCGAGCGCATCCTCCGGCCAGAAGTCTTCCGGCGGCGCAGGCCATAAGATTTACGTCCAGCTGATGAACGGCGTTTCCCACATGCTTCCCTTCGTCGTCGGCGGCGGTATCCTGATCGCTCTGGCATTCCTGATCGACGGTCTTTCCGTTGACATGAACGCACTGTCCGTAGCAGACAGAGGCAACTTCGGTTCCATCACCCCTGTCGCGGCAACCCTGAAATCCATCGGCGGCGTGGCATTCGGCTTCATGCTTCCCGTTCTCGCAGGTTACATCGCAGAGAGTATTGCTGACAGACCCGGTCTTGCTGTCGGTTTCGTCGGCGGCATGATCGCAGCAAACGGCAAATCCGGTTTCCTCGGCGCTCTGGTCGCAGGGTTCGTGGCCGGTTATGTCGTACTGTTCCTGCAGAAGCTCTTCAGCAGCCTTCCCGAGTCTATTGAGAAGATCGCTCCCGTCCTTCTGTATCCTCTGTTCGGTATTCTGCTGGTAGGTCTGATCATGATGTTCATTGTTGAGCCTCCGATCGGTGCCCTGAACACCGGCCTGAACAATGCACTGAGCAGCATGAGCGGCAGCAGTAAGATCCTCCTCGGCCTGATCCTGGGCGGCATGATGGCCATCGACATGGGCGGCCCCTTCAACAAGGCAGCTTACGTCTTCGGTACAGCATCCATCGCGGCGGGCAACTATGACATCATGGCAGCAGTCATGATCGGCGGCATGGTTCCTCCCTGCGCAATCGCGCTGGCAACCATCCTGTTCAAGAATAAGTTCACCAAGGAAGAGAGAGAATCCGGCCCCGTCAACTTCATCATGGGTCTTGCATTCATCACTGAGGGCGCTATCCCCTTCGCCGCTTCCGATCCCGGCCGCGTCCTTCCTTCCTGCATCATCGGCTCCGGTATCGCAGGCGCTCTGTCCATGGCCTTCGGCTGCACACTGATGGCTCCTCACGGCGGCATCTTCGTGTTCCCCGTTGTCGGCAACTGGCTTATGTACATCGTCGCGCTGATCATCGGTACCATCGTAGGCACCTTCCTTCTGGGCTTCCTCAAGAAACCTGTCGGGGAATAAGAGATTACTTCCTCTGAAAAGAAACTGCGGATTGCAGTGATCCAAAGCTCTGTACCCGTGATCACCGGAAAATGAAGCATCCGGCACAGCAGAATATACTAAGGCACAAAACAGGCCCGCGAAGATCAAATTCTCCGCGGGTCTCTTTTTTCCGTGAATATTTCTATGAATATTTCCGTGAATATTACCGTGAATATTTTCTGCTTTATTCTGTTAGGCCGGGCTTTCAGGCCGGCTCCTGTACAGCCTGTACCTATTTCCGTCAAAGCATACCAAAACATTCAAATTCATCCATAACCAATCAGACTTCGGTTTAATTTCCCCGATTTCTGCATTATAATGAATAAAACAGCAGGCCGCGGGCGGCACAGCGTGCAGCTTTATTCATTATGATCGGCACGTATTCGCAGTCTCGGCGGGCGTACCCGGCAAATCGCTCTGCGCTTTGTCCCTGAAACAAGCCCCTGCGTACTCATTCAGTGAATAATCAGAGAATAATCAGAGAAGGATAAAGGAGATCATTATGTTTGCCGAACAGAGACGACAGCAGATTCTGCAGATTCTGGATACCCACGGGAGCACAACGCTCACAGAGCTGACCCGCCTTCTGCATGCCTCGGAATCTACTGTACGCCGCGATCTGCAGGAGATGGACAGCAAGGGACTTCTGGTCCGGGTCTTCGGCGGTGCTATGTCTGTAAATAATAAGACCGACCTGCGCGAGGAGGGTGTCTCCGAGAAGCAGTCGGTCAATATAGAAGAAAAGCAGCGGATCGGAAGATATGCCGCTGCTTTGATCAAACCGGATGATTTTGTATATATTGATGCCGGTACGACAACCGGTGCCATGATTCCCTATATAAAGGAATATTCTGCTGTCTATGTCACAAATGCTGTTGCCCACGGGCTGGAGCTGGCCAGACGCGGCTTCCGCGTCAATCTGGTCGGCGGTGAGATCCGAGGCGTTACAGAGGCAATTGTCGGAAACGCCGCCTGTGAAGAGCTGCGGGCCTTCAACTTTACCAAATGCTTCATGGGAACCAACGGAGTCAATTCCGACAGCGGATTCACCACGCCCGATATCAATGAGGCAATCATCAAGGGGCGCGCGATCACCCAGTCCAGAGAGCGCTATGTCCTGTGTACCGCAGAAAAATTCCATATCATCTCACCGGTCCGCTTTGCCGGATTCACCGATGCCATGATCATCACCGACCGCTATCCCAACAGCTGGTACGCGCAGCAGGAAAATGTCATTTGCGCCCCTCCGGAAGAGGGATCTGCACCAGGACGATCGCCGCAAACATAACGATGCATCCCGCAAGTTCCCGGGATGTCATGCGCTCTCCCAAAAGGATCGCGCCCGCGATCACGGCAAAGACCGACTCCAGGCTCATAAGGAGCGATGCGATGGTGGGGTCCGTATATTTCTGCGCGACCATCTGCAGTGTGTAGCCGATTCCGCCCGAGACAATTCCGCAGTAGAGTATCGGGATGGCTGCCGAGATGATCTTCCCCGGCGAGGGCGCCTCTGTGATCCACGCGATGACGGAGGAGATTACAGCCGCTGTCGTAAACTGAATCGCCGAAATCTGAATCGGGTTCCCCAGCTGTACAAAACGGTCGCAGCACAGGATATGACCGCTGAAGAGCAGGGCGCAGATGCAGACGAGTGTGTCCCCGTACGCGAGACTGAATCCGTCTTTGATGCACAGAAGATACATACCGATCACGCCGATCAAAACACCTGTCCAGACCAGCCAGGTGTTTTTCTTTTTGAAAAAGACAAAGTTGATGATCGGGACAAGCAGCATATACATAGCCGTGATAAATCCTGCCTTGCCCGCAGTTGTATATACGACGCCCATCTGCTGAAACAGGCTGGCCGCTGTGAGAAAAGAGCCGCAGCAAATGCCGCCGATGATCGTATTTTTCCGCCGTTTCTGCTCTTTGTCCCATGCAGGTGTAAATCCGGCATCATGGATGTCATTCCTCTGTCCCGGTTCGATGTTCCGTGTATCCGTTGATCCGGCATCAGGGGTGTCATTCCGCCGTCCCGGTTCTTTGTTCCGTGTATCCGTTGATCCGGCATCGGGAATCCCATTTTCCGGATCCTTCTTTTTTCCCGTCAGGACAGCGGCAAGTCCGATCGCGGCTGCCGCCAGCCACATGCGCGCCGCATTGAAGGTAACCGGTTCGATGGAATCCATCCCGACCCGCTGGAAAACAAAGGCTGTGCCCCAGATCACTGCGGTCAGCAGCAAGAGCATATTTCCCAGCATTTTTCCGCTTTTTATCATTTGGTTTTTTCCATGATTTTACACGCAATGGATTCCGCGTCAATTCCTGTCAGTCTGTACAGTTCCTCCGGCGTACCCTGCTGGATAAAGCCGTCAGGAATGGAAATATTCAGAAGAGGTATGTCGATTCCCTCTTCTTTATACCAGGAAGCCACATGCTCCCCGAAACCGCCGCTGCGGATGTTTTCCTCCATGGTCACGACCATGGAGTATGATCCCGCCGCACGGCGGAGCAGATCCGTATCCAGAGGCCTTACAAAGCGTGCATTCGCAATGGAACATACGATTCCCTGCTCTGCCAGTATCTCCCGGACTTTTTCCGCGGTCTTTACCATACTGCCCACTGCCAGCAGAAGAACGCCTCCCTCGTCGCAGATCATTTCCGCCCGGCCAAGCTCAAGAGGAGCATAGCAGGAGCGGATCCCGTCGTAGGCGTCTCCGCGGGGGTAGCGGATGGAAACAGGACATCCAAGACCGATCGCGAAACGAAGCATGTCCGCAAGTTCCCGTCTGTTTTTCGGAGCCATGACCGTCATTCCCGGAATTGAAGACATATAAGAAAGATCGAAAATCCCCTGATGTGTCTCGCCGTCGGCGCCGACAATTCCCGCCCGGTCGATCGCAAAGACGACAGGAAGCTTCTGCAGACATACGTCCGTGACAATCTGGTCATAGGCTCGCTGCAGGAAAGTGGAATAAACCGCGACCACCGGTTTCATCCCGCCGGCCGCAAGTCCCGCCGCAAAAGTAACCGCGTGCTGCTCCGCAATTCCCACATCAAAAAAGCGGTTGGGATAGCGGGTGTGGAAACGCTGAAGACCGACCCCGTCCTCCATGGCAGCAGTGATGCCGACCAGTCCTTTCTCTTCTGCCGCGAGCCGCAGCATTGCAGAGGAGAAGGTTTCCGTGTAGGATGGCTTTTTTGCCTTCTTCTTCGGCTCGCCGGTCGCGATATCGAAAGGCGGTGTTCCGTGGAACTTCGAAGGATTCTTTTCCGCGGGGCCGTAACCGATACCTTTTTTTGTACAGACATGAATCAGGACTGCTTTATTGACGCGCTTGGCATAGCCGATCGCCTTCACCATATCCTTGACATTGTGGCCGTCGACCGGTCCCAGATAAGTGATGTCCATATCCTCGAAAAACATTCCGGGGACCATCAGAGTCTTCAGGGACTGCTTGGCCTTGCTGATGCTCTTTGCCACAATGGGGAGCGCATCATTGAGGGAATCGTAGATTTTGTCGCGCAGGTGAATATAGCCGTTGGATGTGCGGATATCGCTGAGATATCTGGGCATGCCGCCCACATTCCTCGAAATCGACATGCTGTTGTCATTGAGGATGACGATCAGGTTTGAGGACAGATGCGACACGTTATTGAGGGCTTCATAGGCCAGTCCGCCAGTCATCGCCCCGTCTCCGATCACTGCCACGATCGTCCTGTGCTCCGCGCGCAGTTCCCTGGCGCGTACCATTCCGAGCGCCGCGCTGATGGAAGTGGAGCTGTGCCCTGTATCAAAGGTATCACAGGGGCTTTCCTTACGTTTGGGGAAACCGCTCATTCCGCCGAACTGCCGGAGATGATCAAACTCTTTTCGGCGCCCTGTCAGAAGCTTATGGGTATAGGACTGATGTCCCACATCCCAGACGATCTTGTCCTCAGGCAGATTCAGGGAAAGATGCAGCGCCATGGTCAGTTCCACTGCACCCAGATTACTGGCCAGATGACCGCCCGTTTTACTGACCTTCTCGACCAGGAACTGCCGGATCTCCGCTGCAAGGTCCTCATAGGAATCCTGCGGTATTTTCTTAATATCATTCGGTTTTTTGATACGCTCTAAAAGTGCCAATTCAAGACCTCTTTTTGATTTGCTCATTTGTTTACAAAATCCATAATGCGATCAATCGTCTCATGCATCTGCTGCTGCGGCGTGATGGCTGCTGTTCCGTCTCCCTTCTGACGTCCGTAACTGCCGAATTGCGCATGATTGCCGCCTTCAATCACGTATTCCTCGTAATAGTCCGGCGCATACTGTCGTCCCTCCTCAACCTTATCCATCCTTATGACCCGGTCTTCGGAACCCACCAGCAGGAGTTCAGACATCTGCCAAGGAAGCTCTTTGACAGGATAGGCCGCCAGGAGGATCACACCCTCGAAAAGATCGCTGTTTCCGGCAGCAAAATCAGCCGCCATCACACCTCCGAGCGAATGTCCTCCAATGTACCATTTTTCGTAACTGTACATCTCTATCATATCCCGTGCGGCATCTCTGTCAAGCACTGCGAGACGAAAGGGCATTTTTGCCAGGCAGACATCCACGCCCCCGGCTGCAAGGCTGTGGAGCAGAGGAGCATAGGCAGTTTCCTCCACCTTTCCTCCCGGATAAAAAACCAGCGCGGTGTCTTCAGACGGTCCGTCAAAATACCATCCGTAGTCCGTCTTTTCCACCGAGACCTCATCCGTTTTCAGAGCCTCTGCCGCCGCCCGATCCGCCTTATAATAATCTGACACATAGCAATAAAAAACGACAGCAGAAAACAGCAGCGCGGCAGCAAAAACAAACACTGCATTCCGTATAATGCCCTGTCTCATACCCGGTTTCGGTTTCCCGGCTTTTTTGCCGTTTTTGCCTTGTTTCTTTTCCATTTTCCAGCAGTAGTATTATTTGATGTAAAGGTCAAAAGGAGGTCAAGTGACCCCGTCTCGTCAATGTGCGCCGTAACAAGCATGATACCATATTCCCGCCTTAAATGGTGCTTTTTTCCAGTGAAATTGTAATAATAAATATCAGAAGATTTTCTGAACAGGACAGGCATTTGCACCGGCATTTGCGGCCGCCTGACCTGTTCTTTATTGACCCTTGACATTATTGAAAAATACTTTTACATTTTTATTAATTATATTTTTAATTGATCCGGTCCGGGTCAATTATGATCTGTCTTTCTTTCAAGACTCACTTTGAAGAATATTGCAAATCATTTTCCCATTCACTTTTTTCACAGGAGGTCAATTTATGTCAGATACGAATAATCTCAACGATTTGACTGCCGCTGAGAAAGCTGCTGTCACCAGTGAGGAAGCGGTAAAGGCTGAAGCACCTGCTGCCGCACCCGAACAAGCTCCTGCACCTGCAGAAGTACCCGCAGAAGCTGCCGCCGCTGCACCTGCGCAGGAAGCTGCTCCCGCTGAAGAGGCTGCTCCCGCGCCGAAGAAACGCACGCGCAAGAAAGCCGCTGCCGAGAAGGATGAGAAGGTTGAGAAGGCCGCTGCGAAGAAACCTGCCGCCAAGCGCACAACAAAGAAAAAAGAGGACGCCGAGGCTGCCGCCGAGAAAAAGCCTGCGGCAAAAACCACAAGGAAGAAAAAAGCGGATGCGGATGCTCCTGCTGCTGAGAAAAAACCGGCTGCAAAACGCACAAGAAAGAAAAAAACAGAAGAAACTCCTGTAGTCGAAGAGGTGAAGGAAGCCCCCGCAGAAGTCATCGAGGAAGTGAAGGAAGCTCCCGCAGAAGTCATCGAAGAAGTTCCGGCTGAGCCCGAACTCCCCCAGCCCAGAAGAAGCATCGCCTTTATCGGCTCTGAGTGCTATCCCTTCGTCAAGACCGGCGGTCTGGGCGATGTCATGTACGCGCTTCCCAAGGCACTGATCGCGCAGAACTGCGACGTCAAGGTCATTCTTCCCAGATATAAATGCATTCCCCAGCAGTATCAGGACAAGATGGTCTACCGCGGAGCCTTTGAAATGAATCTGTGCGCGGACGGCCGTTCCTACTATGTCGGCATCATGGAATATGTCTGGGACGGCGTTGTCTATGATTTCATCGACAATGAGGAATTTTTCAGTGAAGGCAAGCCTTACACAAACCTGATCGACGATATTCCGAAGTACTGCTATTTCGGAAAAGCCGCTCTCGCGGCCCTCAACTACATGGACTGGATTCCGGATGTGATCCACTGCCACGACTGGCAGGCAGGACTCGTTCCGGTCTATCTCCGCGAGTTCTTCGGAAATACACCGATCGGCCGCTCCAAGGTCATGATTACTATCCACAACCTGCGCTTCCAGGGTATCTATGATATCAAGACCATTCAGTACTGGTCCGGCCTTCCGGATTATGTCTTCAACAAGGACGCGCTCAAGCAGGGTTACAATGACGCCAATATGTTCAAGGGCGGCCTGACCTATGCAAATATGATCACCACCGTCAGCGGAACCTATGCGGGTGAAATCCAGACACCTTTCTTCGGCGAAAACCTGGATGCGCATCTGCGCTATCACTCCGGCAAGCTGCGCGGCATCATCAACGGTATCGACTACGGTATGTGGGATTCCGCAAATGATTCCCTGCTGGCAGCACCTTATGATATCGAGACAGTTATCGAGAAAAAGAAAGCCAATAAGCTCGCCCTTCAGGAAGAGCTCGGCCTTGAAAAGGACGAGGGCAAGTTCGTGATCGGCCTCATCTCCCGTCTGACCAATCAGAAGGGTCTCGATCTCATCAACTCCATCGTTCCCGCTGTCATGGACGGCAACACCCAGATCGTTGTTCTCGGTACCGGCGATGACGAGTATGAGAACTCCTTCCGCGGATATGAGTATCAGTACAAGGGAAGCTTCTGCGCCAACATCATGTATGATGAAGGAAGAGCACACAAAATCTACGCAGGTTCCGATGCCCTTCTGGTTCCTTCCCTGTTCGAGCCCTGCGGCCTGACACAGCTGATCTGCATGCACTACGGTACCGTGCCGATCGTCCGCGAGACCGGCGGTCTCAAGGATACAGTCGAGCCTTTCAACGAGTACACCAACGAAGGCAACGGCTTCACTTTCGACAGATATGACGCCGGCCTCCTGCTGGATGCTATCAACAGGGCCAAGACCGTTTACTTCACAGAGCGCGAGCGCTGGGATCAGATGGTACAGCGCGACATGGCCAAGGATGTCTCCTGGGAGAACTCCGCGAAGCAGTACCGCGCACTCTATGTGGAAATGACACAGTAATCTGTCTTTACTGCCTTCTCACACTGCCGCCCTGCGGAGTACCGGCGTGAGAAGATGAATGACTCGTCCGCGGGTCTTGCGTGATCAATCAAAAATCGTCACAGTACTGCCCCCCTGAAAAGGAAGTTGTACTGAGCGGTCATAATTCAAGACTCTCTCGCGAGTCTTGCGCGATGAAGGATAAAACTGCAGGCAGATGATGCATTCACCATCCGCCTGCAGTTTTTTACGTCTTTTACCCGCTATCGTCAGCAGCCGTTTTACCGGGCCTTAAAAATGATTGTCCCTGCCATATAAATAACCATCTGAATCAGAATACCGCCTGGATCAGCACCATATAAATGACCATCTGAATCAGAATACCGCCTGGACCAGCACCATATAAATGATCGTCCCGCCCAGGATACTCAGGAGGGAATTGCGCCTGAAAACCTGCAGTCCGATCACACAGACTGCCGCGATCAGTTCAGGAATTCCGTAAGGCCTCACAGTCAGCTTCACATCTTTCAGGCAATAGATCACCAGCATTCCGATGATCGCCGGAGGGAGCACCTTCCCCAGGTAAGTGATATAGGGCGGTGTCTCCTTTCGGAATATAATGAAAGGCAGAAAGCGCAGCAGGATCGTACCGACTGCCATGACTGCAACAAGAACAGCTTCTCTCATGCTTCCTCCCTTCTGCTGCGCAGCAGCGTAAGGACCAGCGTGATCAGCAGCATAGCAGGAATCAGAAATCTGTCCGGACCGAAGAGCACCAGACACACAAGCGTGCTCAGAAGGCCTGTCAGAGCGGGAATATGGTCCCCTGTGCTCATCCACTGCCCGGTGAACGACGCTATGAACAGGGCTGTCATGGAGAACTCGATTCCCTCTGTCGAAAAAGGCAGCACTGTTCCGAGCAGACTCCCAAGCACGCTCCCCGTCACCCAGTAACTCTGATTGAAAATAGATACCAGGAAGCGATAGTAAGCCGGATCCGCCCCCTCCGGGGTTTTTCCGTCACAGAGAAGAGAATATGTCTCATCCGTCAGTCCGAAGATCATATAAGGTTTGTATTTTCCCGCATCCTTGTAGCGGTCCACCATAGAAATACTGTAAAAAAGATGTCTGGCATTGACCATGACAGTGGTCAGCGCCGTCGTAAAGATCGATGCGCCCCCTGTAATAAGGCTCACACCAACATACTGCATGGACCCGGCATATATAAAGAGACTCATCGCAAACGCCCAGAGAACTCCATATCCGGCATTTCGCAGAAGGATCCCGAATCCTGCTCCGAGAACAACATAACCTGCCATCACAGGCACAGTCTTTATAAATGCCTGCTTCACAATCGAGTGCTGCATATAATACTTCCTTTGCAAAATCGTCAGGGCACATTCGCCCTGCCGACAGTTTTTTCATTCTTTCCGTATTTCTTATTGATTTTTAATAAATCGGAAACCGGAGTTTTAGATTCATAGTGTATCATAACAAATGTAAACGGAAAACAGGAAACAACAGCAGAAAACCTGTTGATCACAACTCCCCAAAGATTTCCGCCTTTATATAGATTTCATACTCCCCCTTTATGTGGAAAAACCCTTCACATTGATGCTGACGAAGCCGAGGACGTCAGAATCATTGTGAAGGGTTTTTCTTTTAGTATTTTTTTAGCAGTATTTTTTAAGGGTTTTCTTTTTTAGGTATTTCTTTTTTACGTTTTCTTTGTTGGTTTTCTTTTCAATTCCTTCGGCTTTCTGCCTCCGGTTCTCAGGCAGCTGTTTGGGTTGTCTCAATTTGTCAATTTGTCCCGGATGCTTCGCCGTCTCAGCTGAAACGGCCGTCTCAGCTGCTTCTGCTGTTTCGGCCGTTTCAGATGTTTCAGATGTTTCAGCTGTTTCGATTATCTCTGTCGTTTTCAGCCTTTGGAACCCGGAAAAACGATCGGTTCGGTGGGCTTAATTGCCCCGTCTCCCTGAACCAAAGTGCTGTCGGTGCTTCTGTCATATCCGCAATGGAAGCAGACTGCCCGGGGACCTGCCGGCATCATTTCTCCGCATTTAGGACACGGAGCCAGCCGATGTCCTCTCATATGTACTTCAAGGGAAACCGTGATCTCTTCCCCACAGATCGGGCAGACGGTTTTCTGAGCGACAAATCTTGTTTCGCCCCCCGTCACCTGTTCAAGATCATCCGCGGATATTTTCTGAATGCCCGAATCCGGTTTATTATTCATTTCCATAATCAATTTCCTCCGTATAGTAAAAGCCGCAAAGCGCCTGTAGACACATATTCCAGACACATATTCTCTACTATTGTACATACGGTCTTACGAAGAAATATCCACTCTTCCAGGAACACCTCTGATCCCGTAAGTCAGGCCAATGACCTGACTTACGAAAGATCATTGTGTTCGATGAAATGACAGCAGAATGACCGGATGTCACTGCGGCAGGATCAATGCAGAAACTTTTTACTGTGTACGAAGTCCGGCGCCGAAGGCCTTGGAAAGCTTCTTGATGGCCTGCTCCGCCGCCTTCTCGATCTCCTGGGAGGTCAGAGTCTTTTCGTCGGAGCCGATGGTGAGACGGATCGTCACGGACTTCTTGCCGGCAGGGATCTGTTTCCCGCGGTACTCGTCCACAAAGCTCGCCTTCTTGATCAGGGCAGATGCCTTCTTCTTGCCCATGATGGCATCATACATGTCCTTCCAGACAGCATTGGAATCGAAGAGCATGGAGATATCGTAATCAATCTCCGGATACTCTGCCAGGTGCTCGAAGCGGTTGGTCCTGGACTTCAGAGGCTGCAGCTTTGTCGCGTCGATCTCAAAGAGCATGACGGAGAGGTTTTTGATGCCGCAGTCCATGGAGACCTTCTTGGCCAGAAGACCCAGGTCACCGATCTTCTCGTCACCGAGGAAGATGTTGAGCCAGACCACGTTGTCGGACCAGACGGGCTTCTCTTCCTTCCGGAAGGTGAAACCGGTCATGTGTGTGTAGCGGGGCATGTACTCCAGAACGCCCTTGGCGTCGCGGAAGAGCTCGTCGATCTTCTTCACACTGCTGGCAAAAGCTGCAGCGATGTGCCTCTTCTGCTCGGGCAGGGACTCTGTCGGATCGTAGGGAGAGGTGTAGTTTCTGTCAAAGAAAACCTGCGCCTCCTCAAAAATGGAGAAATCATTGAAATAACGCTCGTTCTTGACAACCGCCTCGCAGAGGTTGGGAAGCAGAGAGGAGCGGATATAGCTGAGGTCGGGTGCCGGAGGTGTGGACAGGCGGAGTACGCCGTCAGTGCTCTGCAGCACAGCATTTACGAACACATCGTTCATCCAGGGATAGGTATAGACTTCCTGCATGCCGCAGCGGATCGCCATATACTCCTTGATGTTTCGGATCAGATCCTGGTCCTTCTGGTTGATCGCGCCCTCAAAAGCGGTGGTGAAGGAGGTCGCCTCAAAGTTGTCGTAGCCGTACATTCTGGCGACTTCTTCCATCACATCGTCCTTGATGGAAATATCACCGGTGGAACGCCAGGTGGGGGCGATGACATGCATGTTGTCGCCGTCGATCTGCACATCAAAACCGAGGATCTCCAGCTTGCTCTTGATCACCTCATTGGTCAGGTGCTTGCCCAGTCTCTTCTCAAGCCAGGTCAGGCTGACATCAATATGTGCTCTCTCGAGCTTTTTGACGTACTGGTCGCAGTAACCGGTGACCTTCATCTCCGGATACAGTTCTTTGAAGAACTCCATGGAAAGCGCCACTGCCTGGTCGCATCTCTCAGGATCCACAGCCTTCTCGTATCTGGAGGAAGCCTCGGTGCGGTTGTCATAGCGAAGTGCTGTCCTGCGGATACCGGTGGCCTCGAAGTTCGCCACCTCCAGAATGACACGCTCGGTCTTGGGCAGGATAGAATCTTTGGAACCGCCCATGACACCTGCCAGGGCGACAGGTCCTTCGGAGTCCGTGATCACCAGATCGTCCGCAGTCAGCTCGAGATCCTTTTCATTCAGAAGCTGAAGCTTTTCCCCTTCCTTTGCAAGGCGGACGACGATATGGTCGGAGATATTATCCGCGTCAAATGCATGGGTCGGGTTGCCTGTCGCCAGCATGACGTAGTTTGTGATATCTACAAGGGCATTGATCGGGCGCATGCCGACCTTCCAGATGCGGTTCTGCATCTGATAAGGGGAGGGCTTGACGCCGACGCCTTCGATCTCCACGCCGATATAACGGGGGCAGCGGTCGGGGTCTTCGATCTCCACCTTAAAATCAGACTGAACATCCGCGGTGAAGGGCTCGAACTTCTTCAGCTTCAGATTGTAGAGAGCAGCGATCTCACGGGCGATTCCATAGTGACCCCACAGGTCCGGACGGTTGGTCATGGACTTGTTGTCAATTTCCAGAAGGACATCGTTCATGTCCAGCGCATCCGCCAGAGTCGTGCCTGCGGGCACTTCAAAAGCGGAAAGGTCCAGGATTTCCGCTTCCTGAGAAGAAGGGAAAAGGTCGCCGAGACCGATCTCGTCGGAAGCGCAGATCATGCCGTAGGAGGCGACGCCGCGCAGCTTGCTGTTTTTGATCTTGACGGGCTCACCTTCGCCGTGCCAGCGGACCTCAGCGCCGGGGCAGGCAACAGCAACACGCATACCTTCCTGAAGGTTGATTCCGCCGCAGACGATATCCTTGATATCATCCACACCGATATCGACCTTGCAGATGCGCAGCTTGTCCGCATTGGGATGAGGCAGTACCTCTTTGATCACGCCGACCACCATGCCGCGGAAACGCTCGGCAATATATTCCACATCTTCGACCTCGACCGTGTCCATAGTCAGGTCATAGGCAAGTTTTTTCAGATCTGTATCTGCAGGGAGGTCTACATAGTCCCTGATCCAGGATAATGATAATTTCATTTCTCTATTCTTCCTCTCATTCCGAATTTATACTTCCGCAGCGTGCCGGGAGCACCTTCCTGCGCATGCATCATCATGGCTGATACCCGCCCATCATCATGGCTGATACCCGCAAACATGTATGAATAAACTGCGCATTGCTGCGGGTTCCGTGCAGCCGGGAATCAAACGATCATCTGAACTGCTTCAGGAAGCGAAGATCCGCGCTGTGGAACAGTCTGACATCATCGACGCCGTAGCGCATCATGACCAGTCTGTCCAGACCGATATTGACATAGAAGCCTGTATATTCATCGGGGTCCAGACCTGCCGCGCGCAGTACGTTCGGATGAGGAGATCCGCCGGGCATGACTTCGATCCAGCCGACATGCTTGCAGACGCTGCAGCCTTTGCCGCCGCAGACCTGGCACTGCATATCGATTTCGAAACCGGGTTCCACGAAGGGGAAGAAGCCGGAGCGCATTCTTACAGGCACATCTGTTCCGAAAACCTTGCTCAGGATGCTCTTGATCATGACCTTGCCGGAAGTGAAGGTGATATCCTTGTCCACAATGAGGGCCTCATACTGGAAGAAGGCTCTCTCATGGTGCGCGTCCGTGGTCTCGTTTCTATAGACACGTCCCGGATAGACAAAGCGATAGGGGGGCTTGTGAGTCTGCATGTAGCGGACACTGCCGCCGGTCAGGTGAGGACGCAGGCAGAGCTTTTCGTTGGTGCTGCCGCTGTCATGACCCTCCAGCCAGTAGGTATCCATGCTCTCACGGGCGGGATGATTCTGCGGGAAATTCAGCTTATCGAAAGCATACATCTCGCTGGTGATGTCATCCTCCTGATAGATTTCAAAGCCCATGGACCTGAACGCATCATTGAGGTCATAGCACATCTGTGTGATGGGATGAAGACCTCCGCCCGGAGGCAGAGTGCCGGGCACGGAACAGTCAAAGTCCGGAGACACTTCCGAAGCCTTCAGCTTCAGTTCCATTCTCTTCTTGTCAATCAGTTCTGTAACCTGGTTCTTGGCCTGGTTCAGCATCTTTCCCATCTGGGGACGAAGAGCTGCGTCGAGTTTGGGCATTTCTTTCATCAGGAGACTCAGAGAGCCCTGCTTGCCGACAAACGCACTCTTGACGTTCTGCAGCTCGCTCTCGCTCCCTGCCTGTTCGATCCTGCTCTTCACTTCTGATAAAATTTCATTAATCTTATCATTCATTGTGATACTCCTTCCCTTCTATAAAAATCACAATAAGGCAGAGGCGACCCTCTGCCCCCCGACCGGCACGTGTCCGCCGTAAGGCGGAAAAGTTCAGTACACGGGCCGTGTCATAATAAAAACGTCCCCTGCATAAAGCAAGGGACGATTAAATCGCGGTACCACCCTTTTTCAGAGCATGCAGATCTGCAATGCCCTGCACTCAAGCGTGCTTTTGTTTTTCTGCTGCACACGCATTTTGTTTACCACAGCTTTCCGCAGAGACCTCATGACCTGCAGATGCAGATCCGCCCTCTCCGAAAGTGTTTTTCACAAAAAGGCTCCCATACTGAAACTTCCAGAAAGACTTGTGCCGAATGCTTCCAGCCGATGACATTCTTCTCTGCCGCACTGCATCTTCTGTACTCACATATGTTCTTAGCCCAAAAAACTTTTCCTATTATTACACGCTTTAAACTGTTTGTCAATTGACATAATCACATGTCACCGGCTCCTCCAAGGCTCTCAGAGCCGACATTTCCGTCTGTCGATACCAGCAGTTCCAGGGTATAAGTATAACCGTTTTCCATACCAAACTGCTCGCTGGAGCCGTTTAAGAGCTGGTAATAAATGCCATCATCTCCAAAGAGATCTTTCTCTCCGTACCAGTCTGTTCCGTAGGCGACCTTAATGGTGTATGAACCTGCCGCCATGCTGACTGTAGAGCTGCTGCCTGAATGGAGGAATACCTGGCCGACAGTATCGCCGTCGGAATCATAAATCTTTACAAATACCGACTTGCCGATATCGGGAGCAGTAATTGTAAAGGCAATTCCGCCGTTTCCTTTTTTCAGCGCGCCGTTTTCAGGCAGGGGCTGCTTGCAGGACTCGGCCTTTTCGGCAGCATCTTTGAAATCGCTGATACTCAGATACAGTTCCCGCGCCTGATAGTACTCTTCGTTCTCAAAGTGTTCTCCCGCTTCGTCATAGGTTGCCTGAAGGGCATCATATCCGTCTTTTGCCTGCGTGTAGCACTCCGCCGAATCCAGGAAATCGCCCAGTTCTTCAAAAGCGGTCATTGCGTCCTCATATTTACCCGCGTCCAGCTTTGCCTTTGCCGCGTCGTACTTCAGGCCCTTGATCGCAGTGCCTTTCAGAGCCTCCGCCTCGTCTGTATCCGTCTGCAGGATTTCCGCAGCAGTATCGGGCTCCAGTGCTTCTCCGGATGCAACGGACTCAGAGATCACAGCAGCCTCATCGCTCTGAGGGTCCTCAAGAAAAGCCAGATCATAATCACTGCTCTGAACCGCATAGAGATTCACAATAATATCGGACCAGTTCTGTTCGCTCTCAGCTACATGCGCGCGGCACATGCATTTATCCTTGCCGTAATCATTTCTGATGGTATCCAGAGACTCGAATTTCTCTGCTGCCTCCGCATAGTTTCCTGAGTCCTTTGCCTCATATGCTTCTGAGACTGTGCCGTACTCTTTCGCCAGTGCCGCTGCTTGCTCACCGATCTCCGAATCGGCGTAGAATTCGCTGCGGCTCTCCAGGATTTCCACCACGCGGCTGTAATTGCCGGCTTTCACCTCATCGTCCAGTGTCAGATAATCCAGTTCCATCTGCGCAAAGGATGCCATATATTCCGAATCGTCAAAAGAACCCAGCTCGGTAAAGGTCTTCAGGGCAGCATCGTAGTCCTTGCTCTCCATCTGCGCGACGCCTTCGTTATACTTTTTCACCTTGGCATTATGGTCAAAGACCCGGAAGAGAATAAGGGCCAGAATCACCAGGACAGCGACTCCCCCGATGATCAGGAATGCCTTTTTGCCGCCTTTTCCCTTTTTAGCGGGAGGCACACCGGGATTTCCGCCCGAGGCACCGTCACCTTCGGAAAATCCTGCGGAAAGGTCTGTATCCCGGAATCCGTCTGCGGAGGGGCCTGCATCCCGGAATCCATCTGCAGAAGGGCCTGCATCCCGGAATCCATCTGCAGAAGGGCCTGCATCCCGGAACCCGTCTGCAGAAGGGCCTGCATCCCGGAATCCGTCTGCAGAAGGGCCTGCATTCCGGAACCCGTCTGCGGAGGGACCTGTATCAGGCAGATCTGCTGCCGGAATCTCCACTGTAGGCGCTGCGTCGTCCAGAATCTCTCCAAAGGAAGGACCTGGATCCGGCATATCCTCTGCCGGAATTTCCACTGTCGGTGTCGCGTCGTCCAGAATCTCTCCCAAGGAAGGGCCTGCGTCCGGCATGTCCGCTGCCGGAATCTCCACTGTCGGCATTCCCACGTCCAGGATCTCCGGCACAGGTCTGTCTGAAGACAATGAAGACTGACCTGAAGGCCGTTTTGAACGCCCGCTGAAGGAATCAAAGGATACGCCGTCAAATGTATCCTTTCCTGATTTCTGTGTATCCGTCCATGCTCCTGCCTCTTTCGCGCCGGCATTTAGGGCACCGGGCATATCGGCGGCAAAGGTTTCTCCGGCAGACGCCTTTGCAGCAGATGAGACCGCATCAGATATCTGATCCGCAGGTCTTTCGGCGGCAGGTCTGTAAAAAATCGGCGGCGCTTCTGCCGGTGCTTTGACGTCTGCATCTGCTGTTTCGGGCATTTTGATCCCGGATGCTGTTTCCGGAGCCTTAACAGCAGCCGCAGCCGCTTGCGGTTTCTCTATAACGGAACCCTTCGCGGGCTCAGTATTTGTATTCTGCGCAGGCGCAGAGGAAGCCTCCAGAGATCCCTGTCTTTTTTTCGGAGCTGCGGGACGGATCTGCGTGTCCTGCTCGCTCTCATCACGGATTACCGGTGCCCCGCAAAAAGGGCAGAACGTGGAATCATCAGGAATTTTTTTGCCGCATTGCATACAAAACATCTCTGCTTCTCTCCTTCCTTCTCTTTTTATCGCCAAATTGTATCAGACTTGAATATGTGCCGCGCACTGATCCCGAAGCGCGCAGAGCGTCTCGATCGTGTGCTGCCGGCTTCCGGCTGCCATAGATTTCTCCCACAGCCGGTCAAAATGCTGCTGAAACTCCTCGATCAGCATCAGCTGGTCAGAGTAGACCATCATTGGATTATCGATTTCCCATGTATGAATCATAATATGCTTATTGCTCTTGATATGCCAGCAGGAATTCGAAATAAAAAGCTCCGGGATATCCAGCAGTATAACCTGAAAATCAGGATTTTCTTTCAGATAATGAATATAGCCGTTCAAAATGTTCACGCAGTCCTGCGCATCAATTTCCCAGATTCCGGTTTCCAGAAAATACATGGCAGGCATCCGGCATACTCCGCTTTCTGCGATTTCCTTCAGTTTTGAAAGAGAAATGATCTCCCTGAAACGGGATGACTCCATCACTCCTTTCATGGCTTCCTTAAAACGTACAAACTCATTGTAACGCCAGCTGTATTGTTCTTCGGAATGCTTGAATTTCCGGAGGATCTCCCCGTAATGTTCCACCGTGATGTACATGGGATTCAGACCGCTCTTGATCACATCCAAACTCCCGGGCACACCGTATTCCTCAAAGAAAATCTCTACAATATTCCTCGCAAAACCGTCGTTATAGGCCGACATCAGCGGACGGGCAAAATGTTCGCTGTTCTCAAAGCTGGCAATCATGTCCTCCAGAATAGAGGAATCACGGATCAGAGTGCCGACGGCAGATGTGTGCTGCTGTACGGACTCTGTGGCGATCAGTGCCGCCCACCCCGGAATGATGAAGTTTGTGCTGATGGTAAAGGTCTGCGGCGTACCCTGGATCACGGAGAGGGTGATTTTCCCCTCCACAAGCATGGGCATGTAGGCGCTGATCAGCCTGCTCATCATGCGGGAACTGTTGGCCGACTGCACAAGCATATGCATGGCCAGCTGATACTTCCTTGCGGCATCGAACAGGACCTCCAGTATCTGCGTATCAACCGCAACTGCAGAGGATTCACTGCTCACAAAGATGTAGATGATCGTTCCTCCTGCCAGCCCTTCGAGCATGCTTTTGAGCTGCGCGGCAATTTCGACCGTGCCGCCGCAGGCGGAAAGCAGCGGCTCGGAATCCGTGTTTTTATGTAATGCCTGTCCATTGACAGAGAAACGGAAGCTCTCCACAAGCATGGGATTCAATGCCGGCTCATCTTCCGTCCACGATCCGTCCCCCCTGTCTTCCTCAGTAAAGTTCCCCTTGGGATAAAGCCATTGCGCGATCCGTCCCTGCGCCGCCTGCTCAGACTTCTCTGAAGATGTCCCTGTGAAAAGACGTTCTCCGATCGTCGAGGAAAGCCAGGCCTTGTTTTCTGAAGTAAGCCTCTGCCGCAAAACATATTTTTCTATAGCCATAGCATGTTCGGCAGCTTTTCGTTCCCCGCACCCTTTTTTCAGCCAGCGGCTCACCAGGGAAGGGTCCACATGGAGGGCTTTTGCAAGCTGCGCATTACTGATTCCCAGCTGTGTCATCAGCATCCTCAGTTTCTGAGGAAAGTCCAAACCTGTATAAGATTCTTTTTTCATGATCACCCCCTGCTCCGTAGTTTATCCTTAGTGTAATAAACTATAAACACCAAAACCCGTCCCCGGATTCCAACCGTCCGTCTTTTCTGTTAATAATCATGAATGTCAGTATCGGGATACGGAAGTAAGAGGATGTTTATGTGAAAACACTTGTACACGTTCAGTATACACGCCGCGAAAAACAATGAATAGCGCAATGAACAAATAGTCATTGAATATTCAATGATAATTCTCTCTTAGCCATTGAATTTTTTCACAGACAATATAAAGTTAAATTAAAGATATTTTACCATAAATTATGCGTCAAAAATGCAGGAGGGTGACAATTATGAAAAAAACTGCGCCGAAAAACATAGTTGTATACAGAAAACTTTCAAAAAGCCTGAGGCGGAAAATATCCCTTGTCCTGATCTTGACATTCATTACCATGGTGTTGATGGGATGTGCGGAAAAGAAGACCTATGAAGTTCCCGGAGCAAATCAGGGTTCCACTGAGGCCGCCTCGGAAAACAAGGAAGGCCAGTCCGAAGATGTCGAATCGGACGCGGCTGCAGAATCAAATGAGACGACAGATGCAGAGGTTCCCGAGGAGGCTTCCGGCCCGACACTGTCCGAAGGCCCGGTACAGGTGGCCGCGTCCGACGGAACTGAAATCACATTGACGCCCGCTGCCGCCGCGGATTTCCTGTCACTGGATGACAATACAATGATGAAGACTCGCATCGGAACGACCGTTTTTAAGAGCGGCTCACAGGCTCTCGCAGGCAGCAGCATGTCCCTGGGTACCATGAAGGCAACGGAAACAATCGAAAAACCCCTGGTCGCCTTTACCTATGATGGAATCAGCGGCGACGAAGCAGCCGACGCAATCGGGGAAATCGGCGGAGCGGCGGTTCTTACTCTGGACGGTACGGACTATCCCGTTCAGGTGGCATGGATCTCCGATTCAATGGCATGCTTCTTCTTTGGCTGTGATTCGCTCCCTGATTCTGTCCCCCTGTTCGGCGTGCAGGACGGCAGGCTCTATATCGGCTTTTCCGGAGAAGCCGGCAGTTCGGCAGAATCCGACGCGTCTGCCGAGTCGGCCGAAGAAGAGAATCAGCCTCTTCCTTCCGGCATTCAGAGGGAATACAACTGGCTGTCCTATACTGTGACAGTAGCATATGCAAAGGTCGTCCAGGGAAAGGATGCCGGCCTGGCGCCCACAGCCCCTAATTATGAGGCGGATTTTGTTGAAATCCACTTTAAAGCCAAGGACGGACAGATCAATTCCGACGATATCATGGATCCGGATAAAACCGCCCAATTCGTTCTGGAAGATGCCCAGGGTAATAAACTGTCCTGCCTGACTTTCCAGATCTGGGGTGTCCAGTTTGATGTGGAGACTGCTCAATTCTCCACTGATGAGACTCAGGAAAAGTTCAGTCTGCTCTATGAGCTTCCCGACGGCGTCAATCTCGAAGATCTGACTCTGACCGTGTCCGGAAACTGAGAATCTGTCCTTCAACGGCGGGATTTGTTCCTCATTGAGCAAAACCTGTGTGCGTAAACAGCAGCAGCATGATTTGAGTAACTATAGCGTGGAACACAATACAAAAGACCGGCTGCAGCCGGTCTTTTGTATTGTGTACAGGAACGGCCTTGTTCCGGTCTTATTCTGTACAGAACCGGTTTTCCCCCCGGTTCTTTTAATTGCAGAATCCTTTTTCTTCGGGAATGCAGCGGGCAATCCGGTCGTATTCCATTTCAAAACGCGATATTAAATCCATTCCAGACCGCTGGTATCGACCCAGCCTTCCTCATTATTATAAAAAGCAATCGCGTACTTTCCTTCCATGCGTCCTCTGTCCACAGTGATGTATTCTCCGTTAGGAATGAAAATCCCCGCATTTTTCACAAACGCTTTGCCGGACTTTGTATATTTGCAGAGGCCTCCGGGAGCCTTGACCATGGCTGCCGCCCATTGTCCACCGCCGCCGCCATAATTTCCTCCGGCGATCTGCTTAAGTTCGTCTTCGCTCATCTTCGTGTTTTCCATCATTGACATAAGTATTTCCTCTCTGTTTTTCCATTCATGTGACCATAGTCTTGTCTGCATGCCGGGGCAGCAGGCGCAGGGAGACTATCCCCATCCGCAGCATAAAAAATGCCTTTCCTGCCGGCTGCACGTCTTCCGAATGGCTTATTGCTGATGTTCTGTTCCTTATTTCCGGACTGCGATCGACGTAAGACCTTCCTTTACCCGGTCAAGCCCCAGTGCCATTCTGTCCAGAACTCCGGCTCCCGCCACAGGGCTCGTCTTCCCGTCAGGCTCTGTAACAATGCCTCCGACAGGAATGTCCTGTTCCCTGCGGACATTTTCGATCGCTTCGGGATCGTCGTTCCAGGACGCCCCGCCTGTCACCCTTTCCAGTTCAGCCGAATCCAGAACTGCAGGTTTTTCCTGTCCTTTCTGTTCTCCCATGATAATACCTCCTCGCATAATAAGGCAGGACCGGTCCTTCCGAACTCCTGACATTTATTCCTAAATCCTGACAGTTGTCTTGAATGTCTTGAAATCATGACATTTGTCTATATCATATCCTAATATCAGCCGCCGGTAAAACGATATGAAAGCATTTTTTCACAGTTCCTTCAGACAGCATATTGTAAATACTCTTCGCACTAGTCATGATATCCCTATTATACGTACCGCCCATGCTGTAATCCACGCTTTTCCTTACCGTGCGGGCCCTGTCGAGGGTGCGGGGGATATTGGGACTGTCCCCCGGTATAAACTGCGTGCTATAATAGGATAGCTTTGCCGGTATAATGACCATACCGGACACCGTGCACGCCGGTGTGCCGGCGCGCTTTGAGAAAAGAGTCTTTATTCATACATGTTTGTGAACGGGAGATCATAACCACATGAGTGAACATATCGTCGTTGCAAAATTCGGAGGCACCTCTGTCGCGGATGCTGCTCAGCTCCGCAAAATCAGCACTATTATCCGCAGCAATCCGGAGCGTAGATTTATAGTGGTTTCCGCACCCGGAAAGCGTTTTCCCGAGGATATAAAGGTGACAGATCTTTTGCTGACCTGCTATGAGAAAGCAATCGCAGGCCAATCCTTTGAGGCGGAGCTCGAACAAATCCGGCTGCGTTTCCGGGAAATCATTGAGGGGCTGAAGATGGTCTTTCCTCTGAACGATGAGATCCGGATTCTGGAACAGTCTCTTCTGACCGATCCTCAGCGGGATTACACTGCCAGCAGAGGAGAATACCTGACCGCCAGAATCATGGCACAATATCTGGGCTTTACCTTTGTCGATCCCGCCTGGTGCATCTGCTTTGATGAAGACGGCCATTTAAACAGCGTGATGACGAGCCGGACTATGCGCGCATCGCTCCTCCCCCTGAATCATGCTGTGATCGCAGGCTTTTACGGAGCGGATATGACCGGCAGAATCCACACCTTTGAGAGAGGCGGATCGGATATTACCGGAAGCCTCGCCGCCTGCGCCATCAATGCGGATCTGTACGAAAACTGGACAGATGTATCCGGCCTTTACGCGGCAGATCCTTCTATTGTCGAAAATCCGGAAACCGTCGAGCACATGAGCTACAGAGAACTGCGTACCCTTTCCTATATGGGTGCCTCTGTGCTTCACTCGGACGCGGTACTTTCGGCTTCCGAGATGGATATCCCCATCAACATCCGCAACACAAACAGACCGGGCGACGCAGGCACCACAATCATGCGTCATCTTCCTTCCGGCGTTGCCAAAAATCCCGTGACCGGCGTCTCCGGCCGGAAAGGAATGACGGTTGTCCAGATTGAAAAAGTAATGGTCAGCGACGGATCCGGATTCAGCGCGCTGATGCTGGATATTCTGAAAGAGCGTTCTCTTCCTTTCGAGTACTGCCTGACCGGTATCGATTCGATCACGCTTGTCATCCGCAGCAGCCTGCTTGACAGCTGCAAGGAAGATCTGTTTGCCGAGATCCGCAGCACCCTGAATCCCGATTTTATCGGTGTGCGTGAAAACCTGTCCCTGATCGCCGTGACAGGAGAAAAGGCGACAGAATCCAGCAATGCCAATATACGCGTCCTGGAAAGGCTCACAGAGGAAGGCATTGAACTTATCACGATCAACCAGGGAGCAGGGAAGCTGAACCTTCTGATCGGCGTTCCGGAAGACCGCTACGAAGATGCCATCAGGGCAATCTACGCTTACCGGCAGAGCCATTCCCATGCAGGTTAATCGCCCTTTCCATGCAGGCGGAGAGCCACTCCCATGCAGGTGAAGAGCCTTTTCCATGCAGGCGGAGAGCCATTCATATGTAAGTGAAGAGCCATTCCCATGCAGGCAGGAACTATTACTATTCTCCTGCCGGCTAAAAAAAGCAGACCGCAGGCTTCAAAAAGCTATGCGGTCTGTTTTTTCTTTTGTGTCATTTGTGCCCGGCGAAAGAATTTACCCTTGCCATCACCTGATCAACTCCATGTGCGGCACCATCCAGGGCTGCTCCTGTTGTTTCTCCTGCTTTTTCCGGATTCTCTACGGTATTCTTCACAGTATCCCGCACCTTTCGGATGTTCTTGATCACCCTGAGTGTATCGGACAATACAGCACCGCCTGACACCTGTTCCAGATCCTCCGGATCGAGCATCTCTGAATTCTCCATTTTTCTCTTCTCTTCCATAGGCCCTCCTCTCCGTTTACCGGGGCGGACTCTTCCGAAAATCCGGCTTTCTATAAGACTGTTTAAACTATTTCTGACATACCGCTCGTAAAAACGGCCTCCGGGGAGAATCTCCGCGACATGAAAGGCCTTTCATGTCGGCTATTTCTCCCATGCGGTCACAGGATGTTTACAGCCGCCTCGCGGCAAAAACATCCGGAATAAAAAATCTTCTTATTTCAATCTTATCCTATTTCTGTCTTACAATAAAGGCTTCTCCATGATTATTCACAGATATTATTTCAGGACTATCTGTTCGGAACTATCTGTCCGGGACTATCTGTAATCAGATTTTCTCCAGCATCTCGCGCATCAGTTCGGAAACCCTTCCGGCACCTGCATGGTCCTTCCCGCTGGCTGTCACACCGACAACGATATTTCCTTTTCTTGCAATCCCGGGGAAGTAAAAATCACTTTTACTCCTGTCCGTGCTCACGTTTACCGTGATATTGCGTTTTTTGCAGGCTTCATAGATCAGGTCATTCACGGCATGGTCATTGGTCGCCGCCAAAACGAAATCCGCCCCTTCCAGGTCACTTTCTTCGTAGGGCTTCTTTATAAGTCTGATCCTTCCCTCTTTTGCAAGTTCCTCCACTTCAGGCAGGCAGTCCGGCGCGATCACCGCAAGCTCCGGCGTGAACTGACAGAGCACGGAAATCCTCCGGTGAGCGATTTTTCCCGCCCCGAATACAAGGATCCTCTTCCCGGAAAGATCGACAAAAACCGGGAAAAAGGGGTAGTCACCCATACAGCCCTCCTGTCTTGCGTAAAGAAATTCACAGCCCATCTGTGCCTTTTCCCGCTCGTATTGCGTGTTTGCGTTTTGAATGCTGCAAAGCACACCCAATTTCAGTCAGTGCGGCCCCGGAGGATGTCTCAACTGATTGATATTGGGTGTGACCAGTAGTTTTTCTGTCTTGTTTGCTAAAATTGCCTTTTTCGCCAGGCTTGTATCAAATCACAAACTTAGCATCAACATATCCGTACTCTTCCTTGTCGAATGCCAGGAAGCATCCGCCTTCCCAGTAACGGCTGTGGATCAGGATCGTGTCTCCGTTCTTGAACTGATGGCCCGGCATCACGCTTCCCTGACCGCTGTGCATGGTCATCATAACCAGGGTGGTTCCCTGCGGAAGATTAGCTACCTTGTGCTCTACGAAAAATGCAAGATTGTGGATTGGATCACTGGGGTTGATCCCGTCGTTTCCTCCTGCAACTGCCTTTAATTCCTCTCCGTTGATTTTCCTGATTTCTTCGCTCATTGTTATTCTCCTTCCAATTCTCAAGTCAATGATTAATAATTAGTTAAGAAGGCAAACAGTGTGTTTATATTATACATCACAGACAAGTCCTTTCCAATCTTTCATGGACTGCCCGCATCATATCCGATGCGCTTTTCCCTTCCGTTTTGCTGTAGCTGTTTTAACTTTCTGACGTAATTATAACAGGTATTTTATCACAGAACTGTCACACACAATTCTGTCTCCTGCGGACCACTTGCAAGCAGGCTCAACGCACCTTGCAGGCAGGCCTAAATGTCTCTTGCGGGCAGATCCGGCGACTCTTACGAACAGGCTCAGCGCCCCTACGGGCAGGCTCAACGCCCCTTGCTGGCAGGCCCGAAGTATCTGAGTTTTGACTATCCATGCAGGGCTCATTTCTTGCACAAAAAAAGAGAGCCGCAGATCATATGCGGCTCCCCTCGCTTTTTAAATTGCCTTACA
The DNA here is from genome assembly GCA_900318375.1 of uncultured Lachnospiraceae bacterium. Lineage (GTDB taxonomy): Bacteria > Bacillota > Clostridia > Lachnospirales > Lachnospiraceae > CAG-791. The sequence continues at coordinate 32,799 of ONKG01000010.1, read as the reverse complement.
GCAGTATACAGTTTTTAGTATTCAGTTTTTTTAACAGACGTGTACAAACAATCTGCACACGACTGCCGTGGGAACGCGTCCCGTATGATCCCGGTCTGCCTGTATCTTTCTTGATCTGACTGCTGCAGCAAAAAAATCAACAGTAACAAGATCAGTCAAGAGTCAGCATCTCATTCTTGAGGAAGGATTCCTTGCAGGCATAGGCGACTCTGGTAGCCTTTGTGCCGTCATAGACATTGGGCTCAGCAGCCTGTCCCTTGGCTACATAATCGCAGAAGACTTCCATCTCGGTGATGTAGGCATCGTGCCAGCGGCTGATGAAATCCTGGTAGCACTCGTGGCAGACACCGTTGGTGCTGAGAACTTCTACCAGAGAAGAGGAAGGAGTTGTGCCGATCCTGAGTGTTCCGTGCGTTCCGACGATCTCAGTCTCAACAGCGGAGCCGTGAGCAGCAGTTCTGCCTGCGAACATGAAGGCCATTGCATCGTTCTCGCACTGCATCAGGCAGGATACGTTGTCGCCGTCATCCCAATCCTTGAACTGCGGGAACTCGAAGCAGCCGCCGATTGCCCAGATCTTCTTGGGCTCGGAACCGGTGAGCCAGCGAATCAGGTCGATGTCATGGATGGACATATCGATGAACTGACCGCCGGAAGTAGGCGCGAAAGGAAGATAGCTGTCAAATGTGGACCTGGGATCCTCGGAGTAGCAGCGTACAAGGACAACTTTGCCGATGTCGCCGTTATCGATCTTCTGCTTTGCGATACGATAGGATTTGTCAAAGCGGCGCATGAAACCGAGCATGAACACCTGGTTGGGATGAGCCTTGATGATCTCTTCTGCTGCGAGGCACTTCTCAACGTTCTCTGCCAGAGGCTTCTCGCAGAAAACATGCTTGCCGGCTTCCATAGCGATGCGGATCATGTCCACATGGGAAGCAGTGTTGGTGAAGATGGCAACTGCCTCAACTTCGGGATCTGCGCACATAGTTGCGGGATCAGAGTAAATCTTTTCAACATTCAGTTCGTCTGCAACTTCCTTGGCGCGGGGAGCATTTCCGTCGCAGATTGCGACCAGTTCCATGCCGGGAACACGGTTTGCAATATTGCATGCATGCTCATAACCAAGACGTCCGACTCCGATAACACCCACCTTAAGCTTCTTCATTTTTCTCTCCTTTCTGCTGCACATCCGTGCATCTTTGATTGGTTTTTCCTTACCCTTTGATTGGTTTTCTCTTTTTTACTTATAAACTATTACTGTTGTAAACTGTTACTTTTGACTTAAAACGATTACTGCCACAGGAACTGAACCATATTGCAAATCCTGAAGGTCTGCATTTCTTTTTTGTTCCGCAGCATTGTGTGCTGCATTCCTGTTTTTCACTGTAACCATGATAGCTCACAGGCTGCCGTTTACGCTTTAAAAATCTTGCTTTTACTCATTTTGACAGCCGGTAACAATCCCTTGTTTTACAGCCTTTCAGCCCTACTTTCCGCTTTTCATTTTCAAAATATTGTTTTTGCAGCTCTGATCGGACAAATCGGACTGCTCTCTCATTTCATTTGCACTGCCTGTTTTTCCTGCTTTCGGAATCCGCCTGCGCTTTCTGTTTTGCCGGTTTCCGGAATATTGCTGTCCGGTCATTTTCCTTTCTTTCCGACAACATAGTGCTTTCTGAATTCCCCGGGCGGCATCCCGACATGTTTGGAGAACTGCTGGTTAAAATGGCTCTGGGCATCATATCCAAGGCTGTAGGCAATATCCGAGATTGACTGGTCCGTGTGGATCAGAAGCGTCTGCGCCTCCCCTACACGTCTCTTCTGCAGATAGGTCATCGGCGCGTAACCGCTCATATCTTTGAAAACATGTGCCATATAATATGTACTCACGTTCAGTGCATCCGCGATCATCTGCAGAGTCAGAGGCTCCCGGAAATGGGCGTCTATATACCGCTTGACCCGGTTTCCGAGCACAGAGTCCTCCTCTTCGGACTCGATCAGAGACTGGTCCTCATGCTCCGAGACTGCCAGAGCCATGGACAGGAATGAAAGCATCAGCCCGTGGCAGTAGGTAGCCGCGCCCGCATACTGCCCGGACAGCAGCTGAAACATGATATTGCAAAGACTGTTCATTTCTTCAAACAGGACATCTGCCCGGAAGACGCAGCCCCTGTCCGCCGGAAGCAGAGCGTTCTTCGGAAGTCCCGGCATCCGAAGGCCGCCGATTGCGACGCACCAGGTTTCCACCTCCGCGCCTTCCCCCGCAACTTCGTCGTGGACGATTCCCGGGTTATAGACCAGAAGGTCTCCCTTCCTGACTGCATACTGCCGGTCATCGATCAGATAATTACTGCTGCCTTCCGTGATCAGGACTACTTCCGTATATTCCTGATGTGCGTGCATAATCCTGGGATGGCGGCTGGCATCCAGTCTCTGCCTGCTGACATACAAAAGGCGAGGCACATTGTCTCCTGTAAAAATATTCTCGGCATCATGCTTGACGAAGCACTGTACCTGCAGCTTCCTGTCAACTTTTTCCATGAAAATTCCCACTCTTTCAAAGCATGCCGGAGCACCTTGTGCGCAGGCATAGTCAACGAGACATTCGTGAAGACGATTTCTCGTTGACATCAGGGGATGTTTGTGCTCCGGCAAAAACATCCGGAGTGAAAAAAACGCTATCGAGCGTTTTTTTCACTCTTTCAAAGCATGCCGGAGAAAATCCCGTCCCTTTTTATACTTTCCTGCTTAATTTTCAAACGGGAAAACATATTGTGTCAGGCCGCACTCGTCACGAAGCTGGATCAGTTCCTTCTGAATAGCCTCCCCGACAGGGACGCCCTTATTTCTGCGGTCCTGCCAGGCAATCCATTCCTTCTCGCCCGCAGTATAAATACGTTCCGCGCCGGGTTCCTTCTGCGAAGCCCGGAGGCCGCGGCAAATATCCCCTGCCGTCTTTCTGAAGGTCTCAAGGCCCATAAAGAATTCCGGATTGATGACAAAGAAGAAATGTCCGAGGCGGTACATCTGCGGGCTGCCGTCTTCAGCAACGCCGCTCAGAGCCTTCATAAAGGGACCGCCCGACAGTGCGCTGGAGAGAATCTCCACAGCTGTCGTGAATCCATAGCCCTTATACCCCGCAGTTGCCTCGCCGCGTCCGCCCAGGGGAAGCAATGCTACGTTGCCTTTGCGCATCTCTCTGAGGATTGTCCCGGAATCTGTCGGGACACTGCCGTCCTTGGCGATCACACATCCTTCCGGTGTGGGCTTGCCCATTCTCTCATAAAACTCGATCTTGCCGTTCTGGATGATACAGGTGGCACAGTCCAGATTAAAGTCAAATTCTTCATCGGTCGGCATCGTAAAGGTCATAGGGTTTGTTCCCATCATCGGCTCAACGCCAAAGGTCGGAGCCACAGACGGTCTTGCATTGGTTCCCGAGATACCGATCATCCCCGCCTTTGCCGCCATTCCAGTCCAATAACCGGCAATTCCATAATGAGTGGAATTAAAGATCGTACCCCCGGCCATTCCGTATTTTCCGGCCTTTTCGATCAGCATTTCCATCATCTTATGGCTTGCCACCATGCCCATCCCGTTATGGGCATCCATGACAACAGTCGTCGGTCCTTCTTTTACAATTTCAATATCTGTCTTCGGAAGAAGCGTACCCTTCTTGATACGATCCAGATAAATCGGCTTAAAGCGGTTGCATCCATGACTCTCAATCCCGCGGCGGTCACTTTCAAGGAGAACATCGGCGCAGATGGCAGCGTCCTCTTCGGGAACACCATATTTTTTAAACACATCAACCATGAAATCATTCATAAGTTTCCAGTCCACATAAGGTCTTGTCTCTGTCATTTTTAATCACTCCATTCAGTCAGGATGAGAATGCGTTTACAGGTTGCTGAATATATCTATTATATCAAAGTCTGCGCTAATAATTAAGGCTGTTAAGTATGTCATACACTTTTCGAAGCATTTTTTTGATAAATTCCTCAAGCCGTTTTTTCACTTTATATAAAGTTATTTTATATACAAAGTTATTTTATAAGAAATGCTCTTTTATGATGCTATTTTAAGATTCTATTTTTACCATAAAAAAATCCCGGTGCCTTGTTTATACTGAAAACAGCACCGGGATTGTTGAAAGTTCCTTATTTTAATCTTTCTTGAGTTTTGAGATTTTAATTTTTCTTGATTTTTGAGCCTTCCTGGTTTTTGAGCGTTCTGCTCTTATTTAGAAATCCTGATTTAAATCCTGTTTTACTTGATTTGTCAGAACGCATTCCGTAGAAAGGTCTGTAAAGCTGATTTTACAAAACAGCATTCCGGGGTCAGTATCAGAGCTGGAATATGGACAGCAGTTGTTCGAGGAATCTTCCCCTGCCCGAAGAAGGATTGTCTTCCTGCGCATTCCTGTTCGGTTCCCATTCACAGATAAAGCCGATCTTTGCTGTCCTGTCCTGCTGATCCGCCGAATCATTCCATCCATTTCCCCAGTTAACAACGATCTGCAGATAATCCTCTTCGATCCTGGATACCTGCTGAAAGTTATCAGGCTGATCTGCAGCCCAATGAGTATAGTCCCACGTTTCACCGGTTATCCATTTCCAGGTTCCTTCTCTCTTACTGTCAGTAGCCCCGACCCAGTAATTGGTTCCGCTTTTAAGTCCCAGGTTTTGCAGAATATCCTGCTCCTCCGAAGTAGTAATGGTCATAAGATGCCCGCCCTGCGAGCTGCAATACTCCTTCGCCTCTGTCCAGGTATAGTCCATCTCATACATTTTGTAATAATGCCCGTTGACGTAATGCGCATCTGACGGAATGTAGATTGACGACCCTTCATCAGAAGACGAACCACTGCCCTTCCCGGCACTTGTATTATACTGCCGGTCAGCGCCTTGAAAATCTGACGGACCGGGTGAAGCCCATGCGGCAACAGGGAAAAGCCCTGTTATGACAAAAATCATCATTGTTAAAATAAAGGTATGAATTTTCTTCATTTCCTCTTCTCCTTTCACCGGTCAGCTAACACAATCAGCCTCTCTCGTTTTCTTTACAAAAACAATTCTATCGCCGTTGCGTTTAACACGCCGATGAAAGACTCTTAACATCTGATTTTTATCGCTTAATTACTCAGCAATTTCATAAACAGCACTTATCGACAGGATTTAAATAATCCCCAGCTTCATCATTTCATCCAGATCATAGAGAAGCTCATAAAAGCCTTCACCCGGGATGTCATCCGGATGCTTTTCGAGGGCTGCTTCCTGTGCGCTTTCCGATGAAGAGTCAAAAATCGACTCTGCCTCAGAGCCCGCCTCTGTTCCCATATTCATATCCGTTCCGGCTTCCGCCTCCGATCCTCCTGCAGTATCCGGACCTGTATTTTCTTCTGTTCCGGTCTCCGGTTCAGCCTCCGCACTCTTCATGTTTCCTGCCGCAGCCCTGCTCTGAGCACGATTCAAGGCCTCCTGAACTTCTGCCGCATTGCTTGCGATAGCCTGCTCCATTTTCACAAGAGAAATTTTATTGCGGCTGATAAAGTCATCTGCATTGGCAAGAAACAGCTCCATAAATTGCTGGGCGGTCTCTGCATAGGCGCGAACAGATTCCCGGGCACCCGGAAGCATGGAAATCTCCTTCAGGGTCATCTGCCCGATCGGAGTCTGAAGGATGAAAGGCTTTTTCGGAAAAACATATGCTTCATCGGCCTCAACAAGACGATCCGCACATCTCAGATCTGTGCGCACCTGCATCAAAGCTTTTCCTGTCTGGTTCCTGCCTTTCCATTTCCCCGGATCCCTGACCCATTCCTCATTTCCGGGGAAGATGCGGCCAAGCAGGCCTTCTTTCGGGATTTCCACCAGCAGACTGTATCCTGTACCGAGAAGTTTATTGCGCAGTTCCGGATTCTGCAGGAATTTCTGGCGCATGCCCAGACGCATGATCTGCTGGCGGACAGCATCCCAGCTGTTGCTTTCCAGAACACGCTGCTTTTTGGAGGCTTTGATCAGGGCAGCGGAATCCCCGCCGCAGGCAAGAATCTTTTCCGCAGTTGCCTTACTGCGTCCAAAGACGGCCTTCATGTAATAGAGGAACTGTTCTACAGTCTCAAAGCGGGTTCCCATATAAGTAAAGGGAGCCGGATATTGATTGCAGAATTCTCCCCATTCATCCTCCGGGTTTTTGAAGATGAGAATATTTTCTCCAGCCAGATCTGCCATAATGTGTTACCTCCTCTCAAACAAAAAACAACGAGGTCATATCCAAATATATATTTATTATAACGCTCTGAAGAGGAGTTTACAACGAAAGCACACCCCCGGTTCCTGACCGGTTACAACTCCGAGCGCCTCGCAAAAATGAGTCACGGGGGACGGTTCTGAAAAACTCATTGCTCGCAATGAGTTTTTCAGAACCGTCCCCCGTGACTCATGACCCGTCCCCCGTGACTCGCTATGTTCAGCCGCTGACAGATGACAGCGCCGTAATGACATGATATATTAGCAAAAAGCAATGATTTGCAGGAACTACGTCAAGAGGGGGACAGACAGAATGAAACTAGTATCTATTCTGGGAGATTCAGTAAGCACGTTCCGGGGCTATAATCCTCCGGGCTACTCCGTGTTCTATGATCAAAATATGCAGAGGGTAAACGGACTGAACAGCGTCTCCGATACCTGGTGGGCCAGGGTTATCCAAAACATGCATGCCCGCTTGTGTGTAAACAATTCGTATTCCGGAAGCAGAGTTACAGGAGAAGCTTTTCCTTCGTGCGCATGCGAGGAGCGCCTGCGGAATCTCGGAAGGCAGGAAAATGTTCCGGATTACATTCTGATTTATGCCGGATTTAACGATTTCGGAAGCGGTACAGAACTGATCTCCAGCCTGGATACATATGGTTTTGAGGATTCCTACGACGTGATGCTGAAAACCATCAGACAATACTATCCGCTTGCAAAAATAGTCTGCGGGACTCTCATGCGCACAGAAATAAAAGGCATGCCGGACTGGCAGTTTCCCGAGTACTGGGCAGGCATCGGACTTGAATATTACAACGATGTGATCAGATGGGTGGCGCAGGAGAATCAGTGTTTTCTTGCAGATCTCGGCATGGGTACAGCACAATATGAGACACTTGACGGTTCCCATCCGACGGCACAGGGACATAAGACAATAGCCGCGAGATGGCTTGAGTGCCTGGCCGGTCTGGAAATTATATAACCTGCCGCTGCTCCCTGCAGTTCTGTTTTTCCATCGTTATTGTAATCCGTCAAATCTATTTTCCTTAATAACTTCCCTTAGTTCTCCCGATTAAGTTTAGTCCAATCGAGGGAGGTGACAAGCTCATCATCCAAAGCCGGCCCGGAGACCTCTATCGTATCGCCATAGCGGTTCTGGTAGACATGATCCGCGCTGACGCTTGCCTCTACGGTTCTTCCGGAAGGTGTACTATAGGTATCGACGCCCCGGATCGCCTGAGACCAGTTTTCGCTGATGCGGCTCTGGGAGGCGCTCCGCTTCTCCCAGCTGTCCATGATCCCCCGCGAGATTTCCTCATTGTTGGCCTGAATCTGTCTCTGCAGTTCCCGCTGGCGCTGCTGAGCCTGAATCTGCATCTGCACAGCCTGGCTGTGAAGCTGCTGTGCTTCCAGAATGCGGCTCTGATGCTTCTGCTCGACCAGGAGTGAACGCTGCTTCCAGAGCGCAGGATCGGGCGTGATACTTCCGACGAAGCGCAGAAAAGCCTCCGTAGCGGCTTTTTCCGCCTCGATAGGCGCCGCCATAAAGTATAATCTCTCACTTCCCCAGTTGATCAGATCTACCTGTTTTCCATGTTCTTTCCCGTGTCCGAAGGGGATATTTCCCGCTCCGACACCCGTCGGTGACACCATGGGGCCATTGCCCCTGTAACCGCCTCCGGTGTACCCGGATGTCTTTTCCGTCTTATTGCGCATAAATTGGCCGAGCAGTCCTCCCTGCAATCCCATGGAAAGCAGGCCCATTCCTGCCGGGCCGCCATTTGCGTCATAAGATTCGGTTCCTTTGTAATCACATCCCGCAAGGACGACGATCCTCCTGCCGTTGGCCACCCCCTCATACCTGTACAAAAAAGCATCACAGTAACACGTGGAGATGGTTTCACGGACACTGATGTTGATCATATGCTCTTCGATATACTGAAGCAGACGCTGTCTCTCACCTGCAAGGTCTTTGCCGTATGCGCTGGGAAGCTTTGCCCTCGCAGTCGGTGTCAGGGGCATGCCCGCCATCCGCTGTGCATACTGATGCAGATATTCATCCGGCTCGATGAATTCACGAAACGATGACAGGATCACATTCGGTGTCTTCTTTGCAAACGACCGAATCAGCGGGTTCAGATACCAGATGAAGATTTCCCCTGAGGTTGTGGAAAACAGGATACGCCTGTCCGGACTGGATGCCTGGAAGGATGCAGTGAATGGAACCAGATCGCTCTGCCAGGCCTGCAGCAGATTTCCCCCGGATGAAAAAGACTCAGGCACAATCGCTTTCGCAAGGACAATGCCTGTCTTATTGTCAGCAAATTTTCTCCACTCGTAACGAGGACCCGCAGCTGCCTGTGCAGCCCCAGCTGTACTGTTTTGTGCTGCTGCAGTTTCTCTTGTCTGCAGTCCGCCACCCGCTGCCGTCTGTACACCTCCGGCTGTCCTGTTTTGTGCTGCTGCACTTCCTCTTGTCTGCAGTCCGCCCGTCGCTGCCGCCTGCACTGCTCCCGCTGCCGCCTGCGCTGTCCCGGCTGCTCCGGCTGCCGCCCGTGCCGTACCGGCTGTCATTGAATCCCCCGAAGGCACCGGCTGCGCTTTCGTCTGCGATTCCACAGGCATTCCAGGCATTGCTGCCTTTTCAGCCGCCGCTGCCGCTGCTGCGGCGGCTTCTTCGGCGGCTTTTGCAGCCGCTGCTGCCGCTGTGGCTGTCGAGGCTGCTTTCGCAGCTTCCGCCAGTATGCCGGCTGTCCATTCCGGATCCAGATTGGCGCCGCTTTTTCTGGCAGCTTCCAGTATAGCCGCGGCTGCGTCTATGGATGCTTTTGCGGCATCAGAAGCCGCGGCAGCTGTTTCCGAAGAAACAGTTCCTGCAGGAAGATCGGTTCCCGGCTTCAGTGAAGAATCACCCCCCGCATTTGCCGGCCCGGCTCCCGGCTTCAGCGAAGCCTCAGTTCCCCGATTTACCGGCCCGGCTCCCGGCTTCGGCGAAGCCTCAGCTCCCCGATTCACCGGCCTGCCTTCCGGAGAGGCGTGGTTTTCAGAGATCACGGCTGCGCGCAGGCTGATCACCGTTCCACACCAGGCACACCGGATCCTTTCGTTTTCAGAATGTGCTTCATTGGGACCGCCGCAGGCGGGACAAAAAAACTTCATAACCATCTCCTTTCCGGATCGACTGTCTCCAACAGGATACTTCTGACTTATATCGTCTTCTTCTGCGGAGAACTTTTTACACTCCTGCAGAGAGTACTTTATCGTTACACTCCTGCAGAGAGATATTCTTTTTGCACTCCTGCAGAGTTGTGGCAATTGACAAACAGTGCTATAATCGCTAAGGCTGTAACATGAAAAATCATCAAGTGAGGTTGTGCAAAAATGAATTATATTAACGTTAACAAAGAACTTTTTTCATTTTTGGATCAGAGCCCCAATGCCTTTTTTGCCGTCAAAAACATGTGTGACATCTTAGAGCAGGCCGGAATGGTCCGTCTATATGAAGGAGAACCGTGGGATCTTGAGGCAGGCAAAGGGTATTATGTTACCAGAAATGATTCTGCCTTGATCGCTTTTCGTATTCCCAAAGCAGATTACACAGGTTTCCAGATAATGGCCAGTCACTGTGATTCCCCTGTGTTTAAAATCAAGACCAATACAGAAATCACGGTTGACAGGCAGTATGTGAAACTCAATGTTGAAAAATACGGCGGCATGCTGTGCTCACCCTGGCTGGACAGGCCGCTCTCAGTAGCAGGGAGAGTTGTTCTCAGAACAGAGGAGGGGATTGAAACAAGGCTGGTGAATATCGATCGTGACCTCTTGATCATCCCCAACCTGGCCATCCATATGAACCGTCAGGTAAATGACGGATACAAGTTCAACGCGCAGGTGGACATGCTTCCTCTTTTCTGTGAGAAGGGAGAGGAATCCGATGTTTTCCTGAAACTCATTGCTTCCGAGGCAGGTGTTTCCGCAGAGGATATCCTGGATACAGATTTGTTCCTCTATAACCGTATGCCCGCTGTCAGCCTGGGGCTGAACAACGAATTCATTTCCAGCGGCCGTCTGGATGATCTTCAATGTGCCTTCGCATCCTTAAAGGGCTTTGTTGAGGCCTCGCCGAAGAATTCTGCGGCTGTACACTGTGTCTTTGATAATGAGGAGGTCGGCTCCGGCACGAAGCAGGGCGCCGCAAGCACTTTTCTGAAAGACACACTCCGCCGGATCAACAGTGCAATGGGCAGAACAGAAGAGGAATATCTCATGAGCATCGCATCCAGTTTCCTCGTATCCGCCGACAATGCGCACGCTGTTCATCCAAATCACACGGATAAAGCTGATCCGACCAATCGCCCCTATCTCAATAAGGGCATCGTCATAAAGTACAGCGCAAATCAGAAATACACAACGGACGCAGTTTCGGGAGCAATCATGCGCGCCATCTGCAGACAGGCAGATGTACCCTGTCAGACTTTTGCAAATCGCTCTGACCTCCCGGGAGGTTCGACGCTCGGCAATATTTCCCAGAGTCAGGTCGCCCTGAACACTGTTGATATCGGCCTGCCACAGCTTGCCATGCATTCCCCTTATGAAACAGCCGGCGCAAAGGACACGGCCTATCTGATTGAAGCCGCAAAGGTATTGTTCTCTTCCTCCGTCGAGGGAAGGGGAAACGGTAACTATAGATTAGTATTCTGAATGATAAAATGTTTTTTTAGTTTTAAAAGCACAATACTAACCTGTTTAACATGATAGAAAAGGAGCTTTTAGAATGGATTCGAAACAAATAAAATGGTCAACTCTCGCATTTATGGCATTCTCCACTGTATGGGGATTTGGTAACGTTCTGAACGGATTTGTATACTTCAACGGTATTCAGGTCATTTTCAGCTGGATCCTGATGTTCGCGCTTTACTTCATCCCCTATGCGCTTATGGTCGGTGAACTCGGTTCTGCTTTCAAAGAGTCCGGCGGCGGCGTCAGTTCCTGGATTTTAAAGACAACAAGTCCCAAGATCGCCTACTATGCAGGCTGGACATACTGGGCATGCCATATCACATATATTGCAAGCAAGTCCTCCGGAGGACTGAAAGCTCTCAGCTGGGCAGTCTTCCGTAATGCTGAGACTTATGACACATTTCCCACCATCGGCGTACAGCTGGCCACTTTTGCAGTACTTCTGATCTTCTGCTGGGTCGCAAGCCGCGGTCTGAATCCATTAAAAAAGCTTGCTGCAATTGCCGGGACGAGCATGTTTGTAATGTCCATTCTCTACATCATCATGATGTTCGGCGCCCGCGCCATCAATCCTGCCGCGGATTATGTCTCCATGAATTTCAGCATGAAGGCCCTGATCCCGCAATTTAATGTAAAGTATCTCACATCTCTTTCCATCCTTGTGTTTGCAGTCGGCGGATGTGAGAAGATTTCTCCCTATGTTAACAAAGTTGAGAATCCCAGCAAGGGATTTCCCAGAGCCATGATCACTCTTGCGATCATGGTCGTTGTATGTGCCATTCTGGGAACGATTGCAATGGGAATGATGTTTGATCCTGCTGTTATCAACGGTTCGGAAGAGAGTTTCAACTCCTATGTATCAAACGGTTCTTATTGGGCTTTCCAGAAGCTCGGTGCCTATTGGGGTATCGGTGATTCTCTTCTCATCATCTATGCACTTTGCAATGCGATCGGCCAGCTTTCAACACTTGTTATCAGCATCGACGCGCCTCTGCGCATGCTTCTTGACAATGAGGACTCCCAGAAGTTCATTCCCAAAGCACTTCTCAAAAAGAATACTTCCGGCGCTTACATAAACGGAATCAAAATGGTTGCAGTACTCTCAGGCTCCATCATCCTGATCCAGTCCTTTGTTCCCGGTGCAGCCGCAGTGCTGAAGCAGCTTACAAAGCTTAACTCCGTCTGCATGCCCATGCGTTACCTCTGGGTATTTACCGCATATATTGCTCTCCGCAAGGCAGGGAACAGATATAATCCCGAATACCGCTTTGTAAAAAACAATACTCTTGCACTCGCGGCAGGGGCCTGGTGCTTCTTTGTAACCGCGGCGTGCTGCCTGCTGGGTGTTTACGATACAGACCCCTTTACAATGGGTCTCAATATCGTCACCCCCTGCATCCTTACCGCTCTCGGAATCATCCTTCCGATCATAAAAAAGCGTGAGCAGGCAGCATCATAATTATCATCTTTCTCAGAGATCATCCTGCGCTGTCTCCGATGATCTGTTGGAAAAAAAGCATATCAGCTTGAGGTCATCAAACCATCCTGCGCTGTCTCCGACGATCCGATGTAAAAAAGCATATCATCTTGAGGTCATCAAACGGGGGGCGCCTCACCGGCACCCCCCGCATATCTTATGTACCGGAAATACGTGCTTATTCATGCCGTTTTTCGTAAAACCCGGATTTTAAGTTTCCGCATATTCGTCTTCCCCCTTACCGAACATGGTATAGAAGATGCTTCTCATTCTTTCGTCCATTTCAAAAATATCTTCCACACACATACTGTATAGGACAAGCCAGTCAAAGCCGCTACGGGGATCAAGAGGAGAGAAACCGCTCATTGTCAGCATATAATCGAGCCGGTATCTCATATCCTGGAAAGCTTCATCCCTGGTCGGGAGATAGTCATCAAATTCCGAATCCTCGTCATAATAGGGGTCATCCCGAAAACCGCTGTTTTCAGAATCCGGCGGAGTCCCATCGGCGTCTTGATCAGTGATATAAGGGCGGGATGCTTTATGGTGCAGGACCTCCGGAACCGGACCGTAATCTTCCCGGAGAGCGTCATAGCCTTCATCTGTCGCAATGAACAGGAGGATCAGAACTTTGCGTGTAATATCCGCTTTTCTTGCCTGCATTTTCGAAAGTGTAAACTCATCCGGCCAGCCCTTCAGGATCTCGCTTTCCACAGCTGTGATGAAAGCCGCATCCTGAGGAGATGCCGTGCGTTTTTTCTTCCCCTTCCCGGAAGCAGACTCTTTCTTCTTTCCGGATTGGATACTGTTTTCATATAAATATTCCCGGAGGACTTCCCGCACGGTCAGCTTTTCTTTTTCGCCTTGCCAGAGATTCTCGGAATCGGTTTCGTGAACGGGATTCTGCAGGCAGGAAAGCATTTCCATAAAAAGCTGATAGGCCTGATTGTGAAGATGCCCGATACTTCCGATATTTTCATGGAGAAAAGCCCGGAGTTCCTCTTCTGTATGCAGTTCTTCGATCTCGGAGCGCAGATTCAGTGTAAAATCAGATTCCTGAAGAACTGCAGAGTCCTTTGCTCCGGACAGGAGGTCCTCCATTTTTTTCGAAAGAGCTGCGGCTTCCGTGTAGCTCAGGCCGTTATTAAGCGCATAGATATATACGATTTCTTCCGCATTTCTGTAATGGAGCTTCTCCCCGCATACCAGGGCCACAAAATCGTCGGCGTCCCGCAGGTTGAGTCCGAGAAGGAAGGCAGCTTCGATCGCGTCCTTTTTGTAGAGGGTACTTGTGTTTTTGGGGTTCATCCATCCCCTGACTCTTCTCTCAACGGAATCCTTCTTCATCTCCGGATGATTTTGCAAAAGGCCGGAGACCAGAAGGGTCCTTACTTCTTTTTCTGTCTTTCCTCCGGAATAACGATCGATTTTATTGCGAAGGCTTCTGAACTGGAGTTGTTTTTCAAGATACGCGACAGCCTCCTCCACGGTAAGCGATTCATCCATGGCTGTCTCGAATGCCTGTCTGGACAGAACAGTCATATTTGTAAACATAGAATAATTCCCCTGCTATATTGCATATCCCTGTACTTTTGATTAATTTCGAAAAATCAGTGACGGGTCCTGCAGGTATGCCCGGAAGCCGCCTCAAAATTGTATTTTACAATTCCGAGATCGATCTTCGTCATAGGCCCCCTGCCGGCAGTGATCACAGCTTCCCCTTCCTCCAATGAAATGGTAAATTTCTGCTGATTCATAGCTGTGGGTGCCATCATAGCCCCTTTGACTCCATTGCGGAACCATCCCGGCATATCCTCTTCTTTGACAGAGCAGAGCTTTGCAAGAGGTTTGGACTTGTGTTTTGTCCCCTGATTTTCGCCATAGCCAATCGCGATCACACAGATTATCTTCTCATCTGCCGCCTTTTCCGCCCTGCATTTTCCTTTTTTGTATGTCCCCGCGACCCAGCATGTATTCAGTCCCTCCTGCTGCGCCGCCAGGACGATCTTCTGCCCGTAATAGCCGCCCTTCTCTTCCAGATCCGGCAGCTCTTTCGAGCCGACAATCGCCACATAGTTATTCACATTTTCAAACCATCCGTAATGAGCAAGCAATGTGCGGAAGCATTCCGCATCGTTCAATACCAGCTGAATATGCAGTCCGCTCTCTTCATTGCACTCCCGGATCAAGGTCTCCAGTTTTTCCTTCATCTCGCCTGTGATAGGCATATCCAGATATTTGCGGACACTGTGGCGCGCCCGGATTGCTTCTCTGATTTCCATAGTTTCTCCTTTCCCGATAATTATAAACAAAAACCGACCGCTACACCGCCGGCATAGTCGGCACTGTAATTACTCCAGCCGCTTCCTCCGCTATATATATAGTTGAAGCTTGTACCGCTGTAGGCTGAGGCGGTCCGAAGCCACCACCACGACGGCTCCGAAGAGCCGATATGGTACTTTTGTCTGGATGTATCCTCCGGATAAGCAATCAAATATTCTGTTCCTATATCGTCAAAGACGCGAGTCCCTCCAATTATCTCCTTTGCGGATGGAAGCCAAATTGTATCAATAGAGGAAACTGTCCCATCATCATCATAAGAATAGTAATATTTTTTTACTTCCTTGATATTCGAACGCACCGTATCCGGGAACAAAGGAAGGATACTGTCCCGCAGCCATGCACGCATATCAGATGCCGGCCAGCCTCCCCGGTTTGTCTGACTCTCATTCATGGCATGATCAGAATTCAGGAGATTCTTCGCGATCCAGGTCATATGGGCGTTTCCGCTCCCATCTGCAAGTTCGTCTGCATCAAAGGCAACAAGTTCCATTAAGATCTTACCTTCTTCTCCAAGATTAAGTTCCTTTGTATCCCCTATACTGTATTTATCAACGTAGGTGCCATCTTCACCGGCGGCAGCAATCTCCTCCCAGGAGTCGGAAATTGTCCCCGAAACAGAATTCTCTTCCCCGGATGCCGGATCAGCCGCCCCGATGCCGGAGTTCGTTTCCGGGGCAGATCCGTCATTTTGAGAACCGTCATCATCGGATTCCTTATCGATTGAGTCCGTATCGGAGTTCGTTTCCGAAACAGATTCATCTTTTTCATTGCCTGCATTAATTGCATCCGTATCGGAGTTCGTTTCCGGGACAGTTCCATCTTTTCCGTATTCTGCATCATTTGCTTCGAGATCAAAACCCGAAGACGAACGGGTTACTCTTCTGGAGACCAGCCCGGCAGCCGCCGCACTCACTGCAAGAATGAGCAGGACAATAATACCGATTAAAATCCTGTTCCCCTTTGAAGTGCTTTTCCTGCCGGGCTGCTTTTGTGAAAAGCTGTCCGGAGGCGGGGTTCCCGGAGATTTTGCAGGTGCTTTTACAGGCGGTTTTTCGGGAGATTTTATTCCGTATTCCGCCCTGCCTTCCTGCACCGGTATCTCCCGGAAAGCCAGGGCGTCATAAAACTCCTTAGCAGTCTGGAAGCGGTCTGCGGGATTTATGGCGCAGGCTTTGCGCACGACGGCATCCAGCCGGTCGTCTATACGCTCACTGCCGACAGCTTTTCCGGCCAGACCCGGAAGGGGATTCCCATGCAGCCGCAGGTAATTCGCTCTGTCAATATCCTGTCCCGTATAGTATTCCGATGCCGGGAGAAAGGGTATTCTGCCATTGTTGAGGAGCTGGTACAAAACAAGCCCAAGCGCGTAAATGTCTACCGTATTATTGCAGGGAAAGCCCCGGAAGAGCTCGGGTGCCATATAGGAAACCGTGCCGATTCCGCCCAAAGTCTGTGCGGTACGTTCTGAATTTATGTGCTTCGAAGTACCGAAATCCCCTACCTTGTAGTCGCCGAACCTGTCCACAAACAGATTGGCAGGTTTGATGTCCCCGTGGATGATGCCCCTTTTCTCACAGTAAATCAAAGCTGTACAGATATCTCTGCCGAATTTAAGTATTTCCCGGATGGAAGACAGCTTTCGCCGCCCCTGCCGGTCCGACAGTTCTTCCTGAAGACTGGTTAGCAGTTCCATCCTAACAAACAGAGTGCTGACCGGACCGTTCTTTTTAAAGTAAAAATCTTCTATGATAACAATATTCGGTGCTCCGCGAAGCGTCTCCATGATCTGGATCTCATCGCGGAGCGCATCAGGAATAGCTGTCCGGTTTTCCTCTCCAGCACCTCGATCATCCTTCCGGTTAAAGGACAGCATCCCTTGGGAAACACTGCCCGCCATCCCGCCGCTGACCTGGATGACCTTGAGGGACGAATCCACCCGGATTCCGAAATTGTCCCGGTATATCTGAAAGACATCCCCGAAGGCACCTTCTCCAAGGTGCCCGGCGACATGCCACTCCGGCCAGACAGACCTGAGCTCTTCCTCAATAATCCTGCATTTTATATCATAATTGTTCATGATTTATTATCCGTCCATAGACCAAAAACCTGCGGGGATCCAGGAAGTAACCGATGCGGACAACTCAAAGATCCGTCTCCAGCCTCTCCAGCGTCTCATCTATTGTCTCCTGCAGATCCTGGATATCAAATGTCGGCATTTCCCCATTCTCATCACTCAGAATGAACCCTCTCAGCGGCATAACGATTTCATTCTCGCTTACTTCGTTAATCCTGTCTTCATCATAAAGATCGACCAACGCACGATTTTCTATCCAATGCTCTTCCTCGAGGTCAAAATCATACTCTGATTTTTTTCGAAAAAAAGGTGAGAACCTGCCGTTTCGATACCAATAGAAAGTGATATCTATTTCTGCATCATCATACCATCCTGTTCCGAAAATATATCCGGTGTCAGCAGTATAGGACAGATAAAGGACATCTATTTCATTATTATATTTATCTACATATTCGAGGTACTCGATATAATCTTTCTCAAAGACCAGTTCTGCTTTTCCTGCCTTCTCCTCGTAAATATAACAGGAATAATGTTCTTCTCCTTCATTTTTGCACACTGCCATCAGCTCATCTCTCCCGTCTCCGGAAAAGTCGATCAGCTTTAGGAAACAAAGACCGTTGACCTCTTTCCAGTCAGTATCATTATGCGAAATACGAAGTGAACCATATTTTTCAACCAGACTATCAACAATATCCCGATACGTAATATCTTCAGCAGATACCGGAGGTACTGAATCATCTGCTGCGCTGCCGGCGTCTGTGTCCGGCGCAGGATCACCTTCAGCCGGATTATCTTCTGCAGAAACCGGATCATCTGCTGCGCTGCCGGCGTCTGTGTCCGGCGCAGGATCACCTTCAGCCGGATTATCTTCTGCAGAACCCGAATCGTCTGCTGCGCTGCCGGCGCCCGTGTCCGGAGCAGGATCATTGCTAACAGAATCATCTTCAGCCAGACCATCTTCAGCCGGATCATCTTCAACAGGTGCCGGATTGTCTGCTTCGGTGTCGGAACCCGGAAGTAAATCGAAAACTCTTCTGGAGCCTTGCCAGACAACAACTGCTGCCACTGCCAGAATAAGCAGGAGACCGATGATGATCGCAGCCGTACTCCCCCTGGAAGTCCCATCTCCCTTGTGGTAATTTTGTGAAGGCTTGTTAAACGATGGATCGCCCGGCTGTTTTCGTTCAGAAACTGCCCATTTATTATCCTGCTGCTGACCTTGTAAAGAAGCAGCCGGTGCCGGGGAGCCCTGCGGCCTCATCCCGTATCCCGGCATACTTTTTCTCCCCGGTATCTCCCGCGGTATCTCCCGAAAAGACAGGGCATGGAAAAACTCCTCAGCAGTCTGATAGCGGTCTGCAGGATTCATGGCGCAGGCCTTCCGCACGACAGCGTCCAAACGCTCATCTATATACGCTCTGCCGACAGTTTTTCCCGCCAGGCTCGGAACAGGAACCCCGTGCAGACGCTGGTAATTAGCGCTGTCAATATCCTGTCTGGTATAAGATCCCGTTGCCGGGAGAAAGGGCATTCTGCCGTTGTTCAGGAACTGATACAAAACAAGTCCGAGTGCGTAGATGTCTACCGTATTGTTATAGGCACCCCCTCGGAAGATCTCGGGCGCCATATAGGAAATCGTTCCGATGCCGGTCATCATCCGAGCAACATGTACGGAATCCATTCTCTTAGAGGCGCCGAAATCTCCCGCTTTGTAGTCGCCGAACCTGTCCACGAACAGATTGGCAGGTTTGATGTCCCGATGAATAATTCCCCTTTTCTCACAATAAATCAGTGCTGTACAGATGTCCCTGCCGAGTTTGAGTATCTCCGGAATGGAGAACAATTTACTCTGCTCCCGCCGCTCCGATAAGACCTCCTGAAGACTGGTGAGAAGCTCCATCCGTACGTAAAGGGTACTGACTGCATCGCCTTTTTCGAAGTGAAAATCTTCTATAATGACGATATTCGGTGCTCCGTGAAGCATCTCCATGATCTGGATCTCTCTGCGGAACAGTTCCGGAATAGCGGTCCTGCTTTCCTCTTCGGTACCATAATTATCCTGCCGGCCGGAAGAAAGAATCGCCGTGGATACATTGTCTGCTATCCCGTTGTCGATCCGGATCACTTTGAGGGCTGAATCAACCCGTATTCCGAAATTGTCCTTGTCCTGATAAATCTGAAAGACATCCCCGAAAGCTCCGCCTCCCAGCCGCCGGGCAACTTGCCACTCCGGCCAGAATGACTTAATCTCTTCCTCGATGATCTTACATTTTATATCGTAACTATTATTCATAATCTGATAACTATCCTGCGATAAAAACAAATGAAAAAAGTGACTTTCATTATAGCATAGCATTTACATATTTTCTCATCAATCGCCTGCCCCGAGGAGGATCGGGGATAGATATTCGCAGCATAGATATTCGCAGCACAGGCATTCACAGCATAGGTATTCACAGCACAGGCATTCACAGCACAGGCATTCACAGCACAGGCATTCACAGCACAGGCATTCACAGCACAGGCATTTGCAGCATAGGAAATCGTATCATAATCTGATCACCGCCCGGCCCGTGCGGGTCAGGGTGTGCCAAGTTTTTCCGGTTTGCCCGGTATGGCTATGAGCAGCATCCGGATACTTTACAAATCCAGCGTTCCTGATTACAATTCTTTTTATCAATTAAGACAGAATACCTCTTGCCGCAATAAAACTCCACATTAAGACAGAATTCATGAAGGCAGAATTATGAAAACCCGCAGTACAGACAAAATAAAAAACGCTATCTTCTCTAAAAAAACGGCAAATCCCTGGCTGGTATTGGATCAGAGCTTTTTTGCGATGTTTCTCACGTTTTCTCTGATCGAACTCACGAATGTCGGAGCAGGCCTGATCGACGGCCTGATTGTCAGTAATTGTCTTGACTCCCACTCCATGGCTGCGGTAGGAATCGCGCACCCGATCTTCAGCATTTCCGGCATTTTCGCCGGCATGTTTGTCACTGGAATGCAGACTCTCTGTACCAGAGCGCTGGGACGGGGAGATGTGGAAGCGTTCAACCGTCTGTTCAGCGCGGTCATGATCCTGGGCACAATATTTTCCCTTGCTGTGACCGCCTTACTCCTGATCGGAGCAACACCTGTCGCAATGCTGCTGGGTGCTTCGGGAAAAGGTGCATCACTGGCAGCACCGGCAGCGCAATACCTGCGCGGCATAGGGATCGGTCTTCCCGGCCTCATTATGACCGGCGTTCTGGCAGCCGGCATTCATATGGACAGCGGACGGAGACGAGTGATGATCGCCGCCATAATCTGCTCCGGGATGAACGTTGTACTCGATTTTGCGGCAATTGCCCTGCATTTGGGCCTGTTCGGAATCGGACTGGCTACAGCTATAGGCCAGTACCTGCAGATCAGCATACTGTTTCTTCATTTTTTCAGCAAAGACAGAATGCTGCGCTTTGTTCCGCTGCATACCGACTGGAAAGAGATGCTTAATCTGCTGTCCTGCGGGACTGAAAAAGCCCTGCGGAGGCTTGGGAATGTCGTGCGTCCCATACTGCTCAACAAGCTGATCATCTTTTATGGCGGCACCCTTGCTATGACCGCATTGAGCGTGAGCGACAACCTGAATGATATTGCCAAAATCTTTGCCGTGGGGCTTTCAGATGCAATTGCCCTGATTGCAGGCGTTCTTTTCGGCGAGATGAACGACGAAGGAATCGAAGAGGTCGGCAAGTGCGTTCACAGGAATTGCGCCAGATTCTGCGGAGCTGTCTGTATCCTCTTTCTGATTTTTGCAAGGCCTCTGGCAAAGCTGTATATTTCCGAAGAAGGTGAACTTTTGAATATGACAGTCTTTGCGTTACGCATGATCGCTCTGCAGGCACCGCTCTTCGGACTACTGCGCCCCAGGATCGCCTATCTTCAGGCAGTAAACCGAACCAGAAATATGCAGGTTCTGTCTGCCCTGTCCACTGTCATCTATATCGTACTTACCGCCGCCGCGCTCGGTGCGCTCTTCGGTGCATATGGAATTCTGGCCTGCTTCCCTGTGAGCGACTTCCTTTCCCTGACAACGGTTTGGGCCTACTACTCCTTCAAAACCCGCAAGCTATTCCCGTCAAAAAATGATTACATGGCTCTACCCGAGAACTTCCACCGCTCTCCGGGTGACGTGATTCTTCTTGATATTCGGGACAAAGATGACGGAGCTCTGATTTCCGAACAGATTCAGATGTTTTGCAAAGGACATGGCATTGACGAAAAAACGGGATTCGAAGCTGCTGTCTGCTTTGAAGAACTGACTGACAATATAATCCGATTCGGCTTCCCCAAGTGTAAAAAACAGCCCGGCATCAACCTTCGCCTGGTGTATAACCCGGAAGAACTGATTCTCCGCCTGCAGGATAACTGTCCTCCCTTCAATGTAGAGCGTGAAATGGCCATGGCAATCAGCAAAGGAATTTCTGATTCGTCCGAAAAATTCGGACTGTTAATTCTGGGCGGCCTGGAATCCAATGTCACATATGTTCACTCCCTTGAAACCAACAATGTGATCCTGCGTTTTCCTATAACTCAATGACGTCCTGTAAGGATTTACGAAAAGCAAGTGATCCCGAAGCAGGTGATTCTCTCCTGCGTGCAAGGCCCGGGCGAGGCATTCCTTTAACTACATGGATGGTGCGCGTTATCCATGGCCGGACTTTCACCGGCAAGAACTGCGTCATGCCCGGCACACAGAAAACAGGACCGGATACCACCGCAAAGTGTGATATCCGGTCCTATTGCAAGTCCGTGTTTTTCGCAGATCAGTTTTTGAACCTTACTGCCGTACCGTATGCCATGACTTCTGCCGCGCTCTGCATGACGGAGGCTGAGCTGTAGCGGACAGCAACGATCGCATCCGCTCCCAGTGCCTCGGCTTCCCCGACCATGCGCTTTGTTGCAAGCGCCCGGGCATCATTCATCATTTCGTTGTACCGTGTCAGCTCTCCGCCGACGAGCGTCTTCAGACCCGCGCCGATATCCCTGACAGCATTTACTGTCTGGATCGTGCTTCCTTTGACAAGTCCGAGTGTCTCAAGCTCTCTTCCATTGATTGTTTCAGTAGTTGTCAAGATCATCTTCTTCACCGCTCCTTATCTCCTGAATCCGGGCATACAACATGTAAATAATACCGATCCCAAGCAGCACAAGCGGGATCGCAAGCAGGATTGCCAGTGGTTCTTCCACGACAGCATGCATCAGCATTGCGCCATAGATACACAGATAAAGCAGAAATATGATTGTAATGATCACCGGCGCAAGCATCTTTTTTCCATGTGATGACATTTTTCCGATCTCCTTTTTATCAAGATCTTCGTCAGAGTCTCCGACAGAATCTTCGTCAGTGTCTCCGTCAGAATCTCCGTCAGGGTCTTCGTCAGTGTCTCCGTCAGAATCTCCGTCAGGGTCTTCGGGCAATTCCTGAACCGGACATATACAGTTCATGCCGAATGCTCATTCATATAATACATCCAATCATCCCGGAAAGAAAGAGCTCCGGATTTCCTATTCTCTCATCCGCTGTTGAAATCGCGGGACCGGAAATCACGGGTTTGAAATCAGCAGCGAGATGCTGGTCTCTGCAGCCAGGATACTCTGCTGAAAATACATTCAGTCTCCGTCGTTCCGGTCGGCAAATACCCTCATGACCAGACCTCCATTTGGATCTCTGAAATTCAGCCAGTTTCCGCTTCGGAAGACCAGGACCGGATCGGCCTTGGCAGCAAGATAGTCCTCTGATGACTGATAAGTCACTTCCCCTGTATCTGTCCGGATAATGTAAATATTTCCCCCGATCTTGACTCCGGTATACTCCTGGTTAATGGAATTGTAATCTCCGGGTATTTCCAATTCAGAGTTCTGGTACATGGTGTCCGAACTGCAGAGCAGATCTCCGTAATGGATCAGTTCATACTGATTCCTGTCATGGTCTGCGTACAGGATGACTCCCCGGGCGATCATTTTACCCTGATTGACAATAGAACCCTCTTCATGACAGGGCATCTCGAAATGAATGCTGCCGTCCGGATTCTCTACAACGATATTACCGCTTCCGGTATCCAAATATCCGTAGCAGTCCAGGCCAAAGCAGTACTGATATGGCGTCCCGTCGGAGGCTTTGAGGGGTTCCAGGCTGTCAGTCAGGATCGCTGATCCATATTCTCCTTTGATCTGGAAGGCATAGTCCCCTTTTTTATTGCACAGGATTGCATTTATCTTTTCCTCACCTGACAGCTGAAATTCTCCTGTCTCTATATCATAGACCCAGAATTCCTTCGTATCGTCTTTCTCAATAACAATACTTAGAAGCCCCTTTGTATTGGTACAACCGGATACATAATAGGAGAGATCCTGCCAGTCATCAAACTCAGACTGCAGGTATTCCGGCTGGAAAAGGGGATCTCCGCTAAAGGTATATACACAGTCCTGACCTGTTTCAGGAACCAGCGTTACAGTATTGCTGCGGGGACCGACATGAATCCCGCTCTGTTCCGGGTTCTCCACATCCACATGGCCGTAGATCTCCTTTCCGCCCTTTCGAATGGAGTATCCGGTATCATCTTCGATCCAATAGTACTCACCGGCACAGAGGAAGTCTTTTTCTATCTGAAAAAATTCGGTTCCGTTATAGATCATGGTTGGCTCCCCGATCTTATAGCGGGTGTAATTCCCATTATAATCCCGGGATATAAAGAAATCAGCAGGTTCAAAAATCCACTTTCCGCTCACCATGTCGTACAGACCCCTTTTACCTGTAGTATTGTCCATCAGAATCAGGGGGTCATTGACGGACCAGACCATGAGTTTCTTCCTTTCGGTCAGTGAATAACCTTCCAGAATATCCCTCTCTGTCATATCCGCATTCATGATATAGACAGCCGGAGAGCTGAACCAGTAATCTCCGTCCATGAGGATCACCTGGTCCTCCTGCAGCTCATAGGATGCCTCCCCCTGTTCTTTTGTCGCCAGAGATGCAGCCTCTCCTTGCGCAGAATGGTTATTCAGGATCGGTACATATCCTGTATCCGCAATCAGCTGTTGACCGCCCTCACCGGTCAGCCAGTCAAACAGAAGTCGGGCGGGGCTGCCCTCCGGCTCATCGCCGCGGATCACGGCATAGAATTCATTGACATAGGGATAAGAGCCGTCCTGAATCGTGTCATTGGAGGGTTCGACACCGTCGACCGAAAGGAACTCAAGTTCCGGCAGGGAATACATATTTCTGGCATAAAAATAAACAGAATATCCGATTGCATTGCCCTGATTATTATAGGAGGACACCTTTTCCAACAGTTCATTCATGGAATTAATATAATAGTAGGCTGGCGCCTCCGCCATGGGTATCCCCTGCATAACGAGCTTTTCCATCAGGGTCTGGCTTCCGGAGTTCTGCTTTCTCTGGAAAGCGACGATCTCCTCATCTTCTCCTCCCAGCTCTTTCCAGTTGGTGATTTGACCGGTATAAACATCCTGAATCTGTTTTTCTGTAAGGCTTTTTACCGGGTTGGACGCATTGACCATGAATACCAGCGCATCCCGTCCAATAGGCTTCATCTGAAGGTTGGCATTTTCCTCAATATAATTTCTGGTCTCTTCAGAGGGCTCATAGGCAAGGACCAGGTCACAGCTGCCGCTTGCAAGCCCATAGTAGGAGTAATCTGTCTTATTGTGCTTGACCGCCTCCATGGCAGTCTCCTCATCTTCTCCGGTGGCAGCCTGATAGAGAGCATAAGAGAGAGGGAGGGTCGCAGTCGACCCGTCCACTTTAGGGTATTCCTCTGCCGGAATGACAGGACATGGGTCGGCGGAAACAGACACAGACCCGGCTGCTGTATCAGAGCTGCCGGCTTCTCCCGGCTCCGCAGCAGCTTGCGTCTCAGCAGTTTCCGCCGCGTTCTCCTGCTCAGCAGCGATTTGTGTCTCAGCGGTTTCAGCGCCCTCCTCCGTTTCGCTGCCTTCACTGGTCTGCGGGGCTGACTGCTTCACAGGTGAAGTATTCCCGCATGCGGTCAGGATGAGCGATGCTGTCAGAATAAGGGACAGTATCAGTGCAAATGGATTTCTTCTCATTTCAACTCACTCCTTTACAAGTGCTTTTCAAGTAAGCCTAAACGCTGCGTCATCAAACAGATTGCTCTGTAACAACTGCCAAAGCCCTGCGTTTTCCGCGGGGCTTTGGTAATTGTCAGAGTGCTGCATATACTTTTTTCTTCTGTCTGTTCCGGTTTGATTTACAGCGGTACTTTTACATGAAGATCGAACAAGGCTGATTTGCATTCAGTGATTATCCTCAGCTTATTCCATTTGGATAATTCAGTATCTGCTTCTGCTTTTTTCATGATCTCATTGATTGCGTCTATGTCATTGTTTACGAAATATTTGTCAATGCTTTTCAGCTCGTTTATCACCTCTTCACGCTTTTTTGCGGCTTCATCTGTTTCTTCTCTGAAAATTGTATCGGGCTTATCGCCAAAGTAGTTACGATAGATATCGATCTTATCCTCATCAAGAAAATAGTTTCTGGTTTCTCTTCCGAACATCTGCTTTCTTTCCTGCAGTGTTTCCTTATCTCTCTGCATTTCCCTCTTCATAGCACGGATTTTGGATTTAAGGAAAGACGTTCCCTTGATGAATACGGCGTAATCATCAAATACGGAAGGGTCTTCGAAATAGAGATAGATCCAGATTCCTTCTACGATATATTTCTTTTCTCTGTGCTGTTTTGAATACTCCATCGCAAACTTGACAAAGTCTACAAATACCCTATCTTCATATTCTTCTTTCGGAATGCTGTTTCTCTCCTCAAGGCCGATATAGTATTTTGCCCCCTCACCGGCAAAGAAACTGTAGAACATATCAGAATAGCCCTTCAGCTCATCCATCGTGAAATGGTCCCTGGCAAGAAGCAGGTCGTCAAGCTCGATATGGTCTATCTCGTCTCCTTCAAGAGTTCTTGCCATCCTGGATTTTCCGCTCCCCGAATGGCCGAGGATGAAACATATATTGGTATTGCCAGAATTGAAGCTTTCCTCCTTGTAGTACAGATCCGGTTCCGTATGCACATATTTTTCATTCGGCAGCTGCAGATCTTCAAAGATGTTGGCTTCAGCGATCAGTTTATCTCTTACAAGGACATACATTTCCGGTACGTCATGACCTAAAAATTCATTGGAGTAATAGTTGGAGAATCGCCTCTGCTTTCTCGGAAGCGTTTTATATTTGACAAAAACCTGGTTGAGTTCGGTTTGAGTAGTTATTTGATCGGTTATTATGACAAGTGACGGGTCCTGAATCGCTTGTTCCAAATCAGTATATTTTTCCATAGTATTTCCTTTCCATCCATAAAAAATACACTTCAGTTTATTCTCATCATCTCTATGATGTTGAGGTCAAAAGGTGGTTGAGGGAACACCGTCTCGTCAAGTTGCACAAACGCCTTGGGCACGCTCTCGCTAAAAATCAGCGGCCAAGTACCGGCCGCTCGCCAAGGCCCTTCGGCTGTTTGTGCAACTTGACGAGACTCAGAGCCATTGGATACCTTTTGACCTTAACATCATCTCTATCATAACACAACTATAAAGAAAACTGCAGAAGGGAAACATGACGGACAGCCGCTTGCGAGCGAGCTCACGGCATTCGACGACCTGTCTGTGCATGGCTCATTGCTAACGCGCAAATTCCAGTTTACAAATCAGGAAAAGGGAAATATCATCAACTCATGGAAAGAAGAAAACCGGCAAAAAGCATTTGAAACGACAGCCGTTCAGAGACCGGAAGGAAAATGTAAAAATGAATAAACTCAAGAAAGACGCGGAGAAGGAGTTCCGCAAGCTCTCCAAAAAGGAACAGGACAGAATCAACCGGCTGAAGCGTATTCCCGTCCCTGCTCCCGGCACCGTATTTGACAAAAAGAAAAATGCCCCCCGGAAAAAGAAATGGGACGAGACGGAGGAATGAGCCATGAAAAAAAGTATCCTGTGATATTAATCATCTTCAGCCTGATGATGGCAGGCCCGCGAGTAACGGGCTGCTCTGCAAGGCAAAACAGGCTTTAACGAGGACGGCCTTCACTACAGCGATGACACATTGAAAGAAATCGTCGATTTTATATTGGAACACTAAACCCCGGAACAGCGCGATAAAAAAATGGAAGCAACACCCTCACAAAACGAAATGGTGCAAATATGGCAAAACTATACTTCAGATATGGAGCCATGGGCTCATCGAAAACCGCAAATGTGTTAATGGTCAGGTACAACTATATAGAGAAGGAGCAGATCCCTGTACTGCTGAAACCAAGGACAGACAGCCGGGATGGTGAGAGAGTCATCCGGTCAAGAATCGGCCTGGAGGAACCCTGCCTCTACGTGGATGAATTTCTGGAGGCTATAGACAAACCCGGGAGCACGGCATACACCAATCTCAAAAATAAAAACTACGCCGCAGTAATAGTTGACGAAGCACAGTTTCTTACAGCATCTGAGGTTGATCGTCTGTCGGACATTGTGGATGACTTCGAAATCCCTGTATTGTGCTATGGATTAAGGACGGACTTTACCGGCCATCTCTTTGAGGGATCGAAAAGACTCATGGAAATTGCAGATGTGATCGAGGAAGTTCCCACCGTATGCTGGTGCGGGAGACGGGCGCACTACAATACCCGTATTAAGAACGGGCAGGTAGTGCGGACCGGTGAGCAGATCATGCTCGGCGGCAACGAGGCCTACGTCTCCCTGTGCCGGAAGCACTTCAAGGAAGGCCGGATCAGAAAATGAGCGGAGAGATCAGGCCGCAGGCAGATCAGCAGATCACCCTGCTTCCGGCCCCGGGGGCATGTAAAAAACCTCTCCGGACCTGTTGTTCTCCCCCCATTCTTTTGAGGAAAGAATGCGCACCTCGGGATGCTGCCTGATCCAGAGCTCAAGAAGGTCAATTTCCAGGTTTCCGCCATAATAGCGATTGCTGTAGAAGCCTTCTCCGTTGGACCAGAACCACTCCTCATGACAGTCTTTGAAAGCTGCCCGGACAGCAGCTCCGTCTTCGCTTGTCCCGGTAACGCACACATAATACCAGTTGATACTGTTGTCATCCACTCCGTACCGGCAGTCGCTCCAGGCTGAAATCGTACCGTTTTCCGGGTCAATACAGGGATAGAGACGGAAATTCTCGGGGCATTTCTCATCCCGATTCCAGGAACAGGTCACTACATGCTGAATCCGGATGTCATCATAAATAATCCCAATCAGTACACTTCCCCGCTGGATCTTCCGCTGAAGGGGGACTCCCGGATACAATGCACGCACTCCGTAGATACACTTTGTTGTGCCGGTGTCCGGTCTTCCTGCCGATTTCGGCCTCCGCTCCCGGATCGTGATCTTTTTGAAGGGTCCATATTTTCTGTCTGCAGCCAGACCAATTTCAAAGAAACTGGGAAGTCTGATCAGTTCGTCCGGATCCCGGGCGGTCTCACGGTTAAGCAGCTGATCGATCAGAGCCCGCCTGACCTTTCCCCATCTGCCGGGAAAGGAGACGCTGCTGAGTTCGGTTCCTGTAAATGCAAAGCTGCCGATCTTGTCTGCGGAGACCGAGTCCGGGACAGCAAGAAAACGCAGACGGGAAGAAGTAAAGGCATAGTCGCCGATCGCAGTGACCGAATCCGGGATGCGGACAGTCCGCGCATTTGTACCGGCAAATGCGAACTTGCTGATCGTATGCACATTGGAAGGCAGTTCCGCGTTTTCCTCATCCGTAAACAGAGCATAGAGAACGCCGCTGCGGATGTAATATTTTCCCCATCTTGTCAGTGCCCAGGGTGTTCTGTAAAAAGCGTTGATGCCGAAACGCAGAAGCTCTGCGTCCGCGCTGTCGTCAATCTGCTCATAAATATGACAGAGGCGGACACCTTCCGGGATCAGGACCTCTTCCAGGCGTGTACAGTCCATAAAGGCGTATGCGTCGATGCGGCACAGTGTCTCAGGCAGATCCGCTTTTTCCAGATTCCGGCAGCCCGCAAATGCCCGGATCCCGATCTCATCGACCCCTTCCCGGATCACAAGCTCCCGGATCAGGTCCTTTTTTTCCTCCCAGGGAGGAGCAGGGTTCCTGCCGCAGGAAAAATCCGGAATCTTGCCCAGACCCGAGATTTCGAGCAGCCCGTCCCTGTTCAGACACCAGGTCAGAGCCTCCTGACTGCTCAGGACCCCGCGGCATGCAGCTAAGTCTTTTTCTGATTCCGCATTTGCCATCATTTCTGTTTCCATGCTGTTCATTTTGTCATTTCCGTCGTGCATCATTCGAGCAATCCTCCTTCCGGGATCATTTCCCCTTGTTGTGAATCATCTGGTTTTAACTGCTCAAAAGTTTTGTCTTCCCTCCTTTCGCTCACGAATAACCCCGCGGAAGCCGCGCGGGTAATACTATTCTCGCAACAGGCGAAAGGGAAGTTACGCTTTTTTTACGTTTTTTTGAAAAATTTTCAAAAAATATCAGGTTTTCGTCTGCACTTAACTTGATATTTACTTGTATGTTCGGAAGCTTCTCATCTATTATTCTCATCTATTAAGAGGGAAATGATTTTTAATGGATCGGCATTTTTTCATGCAGTCTGACAAGCAAGGCGGATGGTTTTGCGGCAAATGCGGAAAGCGCATGACATGCGATATCTCGAAATGAAAATTGTTATAATCTGTATTTTCGAACGAAAATACTGTATTTCAGACCAGATATAATAGCGAAAACGGCGTATGCCGAATTAATATTTCCAATATATTGTAATAGAATTCGGAAATTTCCTACAGAATCGGCAAAATTTACTGTTTTTTATTTCTTCATACTGTGTTATAATTCCGGCATCTCTTCTCAGATACCCTTTCCGGCCATGCCGCTCGCAAGAGGGGCACCCTGTAAAAATGATGCAGCACATTGCCTGCCATCATTTTACCGGGACGGAAGCATTACGGAACTGCCATGCCAGACAGGGACACAGGCCGGAATCACCGGTCCTGATGTCCCTGCCGGCGCTTTTTACGAAAGGAGGGAACGTCTATGCCTATGTCTTCAAATTCTTCTATGCCCATGTCCACTGAAGCCAATCAGGAGGTCTGCGCTATCATTGCAGCCAATCTCAGGATCCTGATCAGAGAGATGGGGATCACGCAGAAGCGGCTTGCCCAGCAGCTCGGGGTCGCCACAGCCACCATGAACGACTACTGCTCCGGTAGACGCGCTCCCCAGGCCACCTTCTTCGTCGAACTCAGAAAACTCTACGGGATCGACATCAATGAGTTCCTGACCTCAACGATCCATTTCCCGGCATCCGCCCGCCAGACCTCTTCGGACTCCCTGACAGACTCTCTGACGGAATCCCTTCGCAGGGTATACGGCAAATACTGCGGCTTCTATTACGTCTACTACCTGGACACATCCAGGTTCAAAGGCCGGGATACCCTGTCGACTGCCATGTCCCTGCTGCGCGGGATCCTCTATATCTATGAGGAGCCCTCCTCGGTCGGAGGACTCCGCTGCAGCTGCGCGGCTGTACTGGGGATCCCGACACAGGAGGAGGCAGACAGCCTCATGCAGGAATTCCGGGCTTCGGACGCACCTGTCAGTGTGCTGGAAAAGATGGAAAGCAGCTATTCCAGAATGGCTTATTACGGAAACTTTGAGATTGGACAGGAACACGCTTTCCTCAACCTGCGGCACGCCGGCACTGACCGCGCCCTGGCCATCCTGCACAGAATAGAGTCCAACAAGGACAACTATCTGGGCGGGATCGCCGCCATCAACTCGATCAGCAAGGGACGGGAAAGGATGCCTGTCCTGCAGTTTTTCGGGATCAGCCGCTATCGCCTCTGTATCTCCCCTGAGGACATCCAGAACGCCCTCCTGCTCAGCTATCCCATCGTGAATGTCCGGGAAGAGGTAGAGGAAGTTCTCCGCATCCACCGGGTTCTTTTTATTGACAACGATGATGCACGCAGCACCTTTACACCGGATCAGAAAAAGGCAGTGATCCAGTCGACAGTCGAGAGAGCTGTACGCAGAAATCTCATCAGCAATGCCTTCCGCTACGCCAAAATTTCCAAGGAGGATGACGACATCTGGTATCATCTGATCAAGTCGTCCGCGGCATCTGCCGGGGTGTCAAAATGACCAGCACATACAAGCTTGAGGTCAGCTACAATGATCTCACCAACATCTTTTCAATGAAACATCCCGGTTCTGACCGGGACGGAATCAGACGCGCCTACACTTTTGCGAACGAAAAGCACGGCGGGGTCACCCGGAAGTCAGGGGAGCCCTATATCAACCACTGCCTGCGGGCAGCCCGGCTGCTGGCGGAGCACGGCTTCGATGACCAATGCCTGATCGCGGCCCTCCTCCACGATGTGGTGGAGGACTGCGATGTCACCCTCCCCCAGATCAGGGAAATGTTCAGCCGCGAGGTCGCGAAGACAGTCGACGCGGTCACCTCCCTCAGCGACCGGGACTACGATGGCCGGAAGCTGACGAAAAAACAGCGTGATATCCTTTCTGACGCAAAGTTCCTGAAC
Organism: uncultured Lachnospiraceae bacterium; assembly: GCA_900318375.1. Taxonomy (GTDB): domain Bacteria; phylum Bacillota; class Clostridia; order Lachnospirales; family Lachnospiraceae; genus CAG-791. The sequence goes on along the minus strand of ONKG01000010.1, from coordinate 1,311 downwards.
AAAGTTAACACCCGGGCTCTCTATGTAAAGATCGCGGACAGGATCGACAACCTGTCCACAATCTCCTGCTTCAGTGAAGAAAAAAGACTGCTCAAAGCCCGGCATACACGCGAGGTACTGATTCCTCTGGCAAAAAAGGCCGGCGCTTTTTTCTTCGTGGAGCGGCTCGAGGATCTGTGTTTCCGCATCGAACATCCGGCTCAGCTTGCGCAGATGGAAGAAGCCTGCAGCAGAATCCATGCGGAAAACCGCCTTACAACAGAAAAGGCTCTGGATAAGCTGGAGAGCATCTTTGACCCTCTCCGCAACAATTACACAAAGGAACTCGGTCCCTACCGCAGGCATATCATCAATTTTGAGCACGCGGACCGGACAATGATCAGCCTTTTCCGCCAGGCAACCGCCTCCGCGGACAGGATCGGGGACATGCGCCGCCTCCTGAGCAAGGAAACCTTTGCCTTCCATGACCTCTTTCTGACCGTCTCCAATGATCTCGAGGAGGAGGGGACTCCCATCCGCCCCCATGACCTCTTTTTCAAATACTTTGACCTGGTCCTTTCCAGAGAGGGTTTTTACATCGTTGATTACAGACGCACCACCCACAAGGATTCAACCTATTTCCTGCTGGCGGATGAGCGGGACAACCTCTACCGCCTCTTTATACGGACAGAGGAAGAGAATGACCGCTACAGGACCGGCAGCAGGATTGACGAAGACACATTCTTTCAGGGAATCGTCGACGAGGTCGAGCCCCGCGACGCCTATAAGCCCAAAATCAAGGTCTTCCGTAAAGACGGGACAGCCATGATGATCGATAAAGGGGCGACCGTACTCGATTTTGCCTTCCATATCCACACCAGCCTGGGTCTGCATTTCAAATACGCCCGCCTGAACGGCAACGCGACCCAGCTTCCCGCTTACACCAGACTGAATGACCGTGACACCGTTGTGATCACGGAAGGCGAAGATGTCCTGCCCACCTTCACCTGGTTTAAATACGTAAAAACGAGCCGGTCCACGGACCGACTCGTGCGCTATTTCTACAGACTGTACGCGGACGAGCGGGGCTGTCCCTTCGTCAGATCACTCAAACAGACAGGAGAATAACCATTATCACCGGGGCTGCCATCTTGCTCAGTCGGAAAAAACGGAAATAACAATCAAGTTCCGGAAATGTCCCGTAGTAAGGTATATTTAGTATAACAGGCATAGAATGATGTTGAGGTCAAAAGGTGGTTAAGGGAACACCGTCTCGTCAAGTTGCACAAACGCCTTGGGCACGCTCTCGCTCTACCCTCGCTGGCAGCGGTA
>ONKG01000145.1 GCA_900318375.1 uncultured Lachnospiraceae bacterium | reverse complement strand
AGAAGGACACACCGTATGAGACGGAGGAGGGCTGCCTGTCTTTGGATGGTGTGCGGAAGACGACCCGCTGCCAGAATATTGAGGTAGAGTATCTGGATGGCAGTTGGAAGAAGCACAGGCAGGCCTATTCAGGGTGGATCGCGCAGATCATCCAGCATGAGTGTGACCATCTGGAAGGAATCATCATATGAAGATCAGGGTCAGCGGATGGCTGGCAGGAGAGTATGAAAGACATGAGTTCAAAAGAGACCACATTGCAATTTTATAAAGATCATGCGCAGGATTTCGTAAAGGGAACTCTGTCAGCCGATATGTCTGAAGCCAGACAGCATTTTCTGCAGTGCCTTCCGGAATCTGCACGGATCCTCGATTTTGGCTGCGGCTCAGGGCGGGATACGAAAGCCTTTCTGGCTCCGAGGAGCTCTGTCGGATCGCAAGTGAGGTGACCGGGATACCGGTAAGACATATGTTTTTTCAGGACCTGAATGAAACGGATGTCTATGACGGGATTTGGGCCTGCGCGTCGATCCTTCACCTGCCAAAGGAGGAGCTTGCCGCAGTGCTCCGGAAGATTGCGGATGCGCTGAAGAAGAAGGGCATGCTCTACACGTCTTTCAAATACGGGGATTTTGAGGGGATGCGGGGCGGCCGTTATTTTACGAATTTTACAGAGGATACGGTGAAAGTGCTTTTCGACAGTGTGCCGGCGCTTCAGATAACAGAGCTGTGGATCACCGGAGACGTTCGTCCCGGGAGAGGGGAGGAGCGATGGATCAATATTCTGGCACGCCGAAGTTAGAGATCGATTCGGCCTATTACAATTCGCTGGATATTTAGAGCTGTGAATTATACAGACGGCAGGAATGTGAACTCCGGAATCTGTAATATATAGAAGGGACTTAATGAATCCATGATGAACACACAGCTGATTAATGGCGTGAAGATCGACTGGGAGAAAATCCGCAGCGACAGCTATCTGCGGGAGATCCCGGCGATCCGCAGCGCAGAGTATATTTCTTTTACGCATCCGGTCACCTTCTTTGCGGGGGAGAACGGCAGCGGAAAATCCACTCTGCTGGAAGCGGTTGCCGTTGCTTACGGCTTCAATCCGGAGGGAGGGACCAGGAACTACAGCTTTTCCACCTATGATTCGCATTCGGAACTCTGTCAGGCGATCCGCTTGTCCAGGGGAGTCCGCCGTGCCTCTTATGGATATTTCCTGCGGGCAGAGAGCTTTTACAACGTGGCTACGAAGGAGGAGGAGTACAGCAGGGGACAGGGCGGGAGACCGCAGCATTTTCATGAAAAATCACATGGAGAAAGCTTTCTGGCTCTTGCGCAGAACAGCTTTCGGGCAAACGGCCTGTATCTGCTTGACGAACCGGAAGCTGCGCTCTCGCCCCAGCGGCAGCTGACACTGCTGATGGAGATCGACCGGTGCGTGAAGGAGGGGGCGCAGTTCATAATTGTCACGCATTCGCCGATCCTTCTGGGGCTGCCGGGGGCGGAGATCCTGAGCTTTGACGACGGGCGGATCCATCCGTGCACCTATGAGGAGACGGACAGTTATCAGGTGACGTCTCTGTTTATCAACAACAGGGAGCAGCTGCTGCGCCGGCTGCTTGATGAATGAGTTCGCTGAAATGGATCTGAGTCGGGTCCTGTTCAATCGGGATCAGACAAAGCGGATCAGCTTTCAGATTATGAACCTGCACCCCATGCGGTGCGGCGGTTCCTATGGATGTGGTACGTTGCTGCTTCGCTCCATAGATTTGGAAAAAACGAGGTATTAGATGAAAAAAGAAGAAAGAACGCTGACGAAAGCGGAAGAGAAGAGATTACAGATATTCAATCGGATATCGAACGAATTGGAACAGGAAGGGTATACCAAAACGGATCTGACAACATCGGTGGCCAAAGCAAATATAGTGGGTATAATTTATGGTCTTATATTGGCGGTACCGTTTGCTGTGATCTTCTTTCTTGTCAACAGAGATTTTGCGATGGATTTTGGTGATCACTTCTATGTTAAGTGGACCATACTTTTAGTGGCAGCGCTTTTCCTGACTGTTGTACATGAATTGATTCACGGACTTACATGGGGATTGTTTGCGAAAGAGCGCTTCAAATCGATAGAGTTCGGGGTCATATGGAAAATGCTCACGCCCTACTGCACATGCAAGGAACCGCTGAAAAAAAACCAGTATATCGTAGGATCATTGATGCCGTGCCTTATACTGGGGATTCTTCCGTGCATTATATCGTGGTTCAATCAAAACATCTGGGTCTTATTAATGGGTGTCATTATGATTATGGGTGCCGGAGGAGATTTGCTCATTTCCAAAATGATTCTCAGTAGTAAAAACAGGCAATCGGGCTTATATCTGGACCATCCGACAGAGGTCGGGTTGGTTGTGTTTACAAAAGAAGGCGACGTTAAATAAAGATATATAAAGATAGTTTCTGTCTGTTGCTCCAACTTGACGGATCGGGATTGGTAGTGTAAAGTGGGCTATGAAAAACGATGGCCGAAAAAATAGGCTCAAATGAACCTTGAAAATCTGTAGATTATGTCAGCTGAAGGCTCTCCGAGGGCTTAGGGCGCTGCCCTAAGAACCCGCAAGGGGATGATCCCCTTGACCCCGATCCCGGGCTCCGCCCGGACCCGTCCTCGCCGGAAGCAGGGAAAGGCGCAGTTGCCCCTTTCCCACTTGAGAGGATAATCCGTGAACCTTTTGTCAAGGGACTTTGCGCGGCATATCCTCGCGGCTAAAGCCGCTCCGGTATTCCACGGTTCCCTTGACAACGGTTCCGCTCCTCTCTTTATGCGGTTTGTTCCTGCATTTCTTTAATGGCTTGTTGGCCCAGGAAGATTAAGAGCTGCCATTTGCCCGGCATGTTATCGCCATTTTTGATAGTATCATCTTCGACCGGTGGCCGGAATTGGTGCAGCTTGTGGGGCCGGAGAAAGTTGTAGTAAGCAACCCAGAGCGCAAGGTCGTAGTTTGCACCGTCATAGTTATCAAACCCGTTCGTGGGGCGGTAGGAAGCCTTGTATGTACGGTTGAGACGTTCAATCATCTGCTTATAAGGACGGAATTTCGTGGAAACGGCATCATCATTTGTCAAGCCGATGACCTGAGTGATCTCGAACTTGAACTTCTCGCCGAATTCATGGAAGAACTGCTGGGCGGCAAGCGGATAGGCGCTGAAGCCGTCGGCGATGAAGCGGAAGTCTTTGGGCAGTTCTTTCAGATGCTGGAAGGCCATGCGCATAGCCATAATGCATGGACCGACTCCGCGGTTATCAGAGACCTGATATCCAATCACAGCACGGGTTGCCGCATTGATGATCAACCAGACATAGCCCTTGATGCCGCGGACTTTGATGTACGTCTCATCGGCAGCAAAGGCGGATCCCTTCTCGTAAGGGTAGGTATCAACAAAAGGTTTGATGCAGATGGCGGCAGTTTTACAGTAGTTGGCGACCATCTGGTGGGATATGGAGATGCCGTGAATGTCCTTCAACGCCTGAGCGGTCTTCCGGAGCGACAGACCGAGGTTGACCCGGTAGGTAAGGCAAAGAGACATGATGTGAGCGTTGTGTTTCGTGAATTTCAGCGAGGAGGCATTCTTCGGCAGGGTGGTGATATCCATTTTGAAGAAGTCGATCGTGAATTCCCGGTAGATGTAATGCAGCTTATATTTGTTTTTGCCGTAATCCTCATCCAGATCTGCTTTGTCAACCTTCTTGAGGTTGTGAAGGTAGTAAGGGCACTTGGGATTCACACACTTATGGATGATGAAATGTTTGCGATCTTTCTTACGCGTCAGTGTGTGGGAACAGTAAGGGCATTTAAGGGAAAGCACCCTGGCAAAACGATTCTCATCCGGTGAGAATCGGGTGCCACAGATCTTACACATAAGCTGCCCGGCCTTGCCATTGTTACGGTACAGGTAAGAATGGGGTGCTTTGCAGGCAGGGCATGTGCATGCTTCCGGAATGTCACATGAAGAGCGGCGATGAATAGGTCTGACAGGTCTGCCGTATTTCCAGACATAGTAGCTGTTAAGATCTTTCCAGTCCCAGTCCTGGTGATGATAGATAATTTTGGGAAGCTGATCTATTTTAAACTTCTGGTATTTGGGAGAATGGGAATCATCAAAGGCCCACTGTTTGAGTGGAATATATCTGCAGATAAAGTTGATTAACCAGCAGTTTTG